>CAYPWF010000084.1:0-14187 GCA_964414345.1 uncultured Desulfarculaceae bacterium | reverse complement strand
GTCAACAGCATGGTGCAGGCCAGGATTCTAGACAGCACTGCCCTGAGGAGATGGCTTTACCACAGATGCCTCAGCGTGGGGCTGAAGGTGGCAGACAAAAAGATAGGCAAGAAAGGAGTGGGGCTCTTCTGGGGAGCCCTCTGGTGGCTGGCCTACCAGGCTTGCTTTAGGGCCCTTAGGGACAGGCTGGGGCTTTCCAGGGCCAAGGTGGTCTACTCGGCAGGAGGGGCTTTAAGTCCGGAAATCATAAGATATTTCCTGGCCCTGGGCATAGAGATAAAGCTCTTTTACGGCAGCACCGAGATGGGGGTGGTATCCATCCCCAGGACAGGGGAAATCCGACCCGAGACCTCTGGAAGGCCCATGCCATGGGCAGAGGTGCGTATCTCCGAGGAGGGGGAAATCCTGGTCAAGAGCCGCTACATGTACTCGGGCTATTACAAGAATCCTGAGGCTACGGCAGCCAAGCTCAAGGACGGCTACTATTGCAGCGGGGACTTCGGGTACTTGGATGAGGAAGGCCACCTCATAGTCATAGATCGGATGGAGGATCTCAAGCCCCTTTCCAGGGGAAGGAAGTTCTCGCCCCAATACACGGAAGTCCGGCTTCGCTTCAGCCCCTTCATCAGAGACGTGCTGGTGGTGGGAGGGCAGGAAAGGGATTATGTGGGGGCACTGGTGAACATAGATCTGGAGAACGTGGGCCGCTTCGCCGAGAGTAACCACATCGCGTACACCACCTTCACGGACCTCTCCCAGAAGCCCCAGGTGATCCAGTTGATCCGGGAGGAGATCCGCAAGGTGAACCGCACTCTTCCAGAGCATGCCCGGGTCATGCGATTCGTGAACCTGCACAAGGAGTTCGATGCCGACGAGGCCGAGCTTACCCGCACCCGCAAGATCCGCCGATCCTTTGTAGAGGAAAGATATAAAGACCTCATAGAGGCTCTGTACAGCGGGCAGAAGGAGCTGGCGGTGGAGGCTACCGTGACTTACAGGGATGGGAGGCAGGGGGTCATCCGCACGCTCATCTCTGTGAATGAGGTGTTTTAGGTTAGCAGACTGGAGTAGCTTGGGGAGCCCGGAAAGATTTGGCTGGGACCCATAGCGCTAAAGAGTTTGGAGGGCGGGTAGGGCCATGGAGGGTTTCTTACAACTCTTGATGCTGGGCCTGATGGAGGGGGGACTTTATGCCATAGTGGCTGCGGCCATGGTCTTGGTGTTTAAGTCCACTCATGTAGTGAGCCTGGCCCACGGGCAGATCATGGGCTTTGGTGCCCTGGCCTTTTGGATAGGCGTGGTGCAGCTCCAACTGCCTTTAATCCTTGCCCTCATTGGAGCTTTGGGCTTTTCGGCTACCATGGGTTGGTTCATTGAAAGAGCCGCTATGAGGCCTTTAATAGGGCAGCCTCTATTCGCGTCGTTTCTCAACACCTTTGCAGTTTTCCTGATACTGGACGGTATGTTTCAGCTCATATTGAAGGGGGAATCTTATAGCTTCTCTGCTTATCTGCCCAAGGGAAACATCTCATGGGGAAGCATCACTTTTCCCATCACACAGTTGGTAAGCTTTTTGGGCTCCCTGCTGGTTTTCTTGGGCTTGGCCCTTTTCTACAGGTGGACCAAGCTAGGCCTTGGCATGCGTGCCACGGCCGAGGACCATCAGTTGGCCCAAAGCACCGGCATATCAGTGCGGGCAGTCTTCTCAGCCATATGGGTGCTTTCCTCTGCCACTGCGACATTTGCAGGCCTGGCTCTGGCCAATGTCACGGACATTTATTACACACTCCCCTACATGGGCATAAAAGGGCTTGTGGTGGCCCTTGTGGGCGGCCTGGAATCTCTACCCGGGGCCTTGCTGGCGGGCCTTCTTCTGGGGGTCCTTGAAAACGTAAGTGCCGGGTACCTGGATCCCCTGGTGGGCGGGGGGATCAAGGAAGTGGCCGCCTATGTTGTGCTTCTCTTGGTATTGCTGGTGAAGCCCTACGGCTTGTTCGGACTGGTGCGTATAGAGAGGATCTGAGGCAATGTGGAGGCCCTGCGGTACATTTGACGAGACCTATCAAAAGGACATGGCCATAGTGCGTACCCCGCTTCGTTGGGCGGTGCTTGTGGTGTCCCTTACTCTTACCGGGTTGCTGCCGGTTTTGGTTCCTTACTATTTCGTAAGCTTCCTAAACAACCTTGCCATAACGGTCATCCTGGTGATGGGGCTTCAGATAGTGAGCGGTTATTGCGGGCAGATCTCTTTCGGCCAAGCTGCCTTCATGGCTGTGGGGGCTTACTCTGCGGCCATTCTTACCCAGAAATTGGGGCTGTCTTTTTGGCTGGCTTTACCTCTTTCAGGAATTTTCACGGGCCTTTTCGGGCTGGTAGGAGGTGCTCCTTCCCTGCGCATAAAAGGTTTCTACCTGGCAGTGGCCACCATAGCAGTTCACTTTGTGACCATGTGGCTGATCCTTCACCTGGACCTCACGGGAAGGTCGCAGGGACTCACTGTGGAGCCGCCCAGCCTGGCTGGATATATTTTCGACACAGACGAGAGGATGTTCTATATCATAATGCCAGTAATGATCTTGATGACTTACGGGGCCAGGAACCTTGTCAGGACCAGGGTCGGAAGAGCTCTTGTGGCGGTGCGAGATAATGATTTGGCAGCCCAGGTGATGGGAATCCATCTCTTTTATTACAAACTGCTGGCCTTCTTTATCTCCTGTTTCTACGCAGGGGTTGCCGGATGTCTTTGGGCTCATCTGACTCTTGTAGCCCATTTCGAGCAGTTCACCTTGTTGCACGCCTTGTGGTACATAGGAATGCTCATAGTCGGGGGCATGGGAAGCATTCCAGGGGTATTTTTCGGCGTGATCCTGGTGAGAATTCTAGACGAGCTGGTTATGGTTGTATCTCCTTTCCTGGCAGCATGGTTCCCCTGGTTAGGCTCAGCTCCTGCAGCTGGATTGGGGGTCACCGCGTTTGGCTTGGTGTTGGCCTTTTTCCTGATCTGGGAGCCTCGGGGCCTGGCTCACCGTTGGGAGATCCTGAAGGCTTCTCTTAGGCTGTACCCTTTCGTGCATTGAAAGGATGCAAGGGTACGGCCGCACCAAACTGAAAGGAGGGAATTGGTATGAGAGCTCGGAGGATTTTGTTGGTCTTCTTGGCCGCGCTAATGGCTGCGGGCTGGGCAACGATACCCAGCTTGGCCTCGGCCCGTGAGGTCACCTTTCTGGACCTGACGGACTTTACTGGCCCTGTGGCTGGTCTGGCCTTGCCAGGAAGTCTTGGGTTAGAGGACTACATCAAGGATATAAACGCCAGAGGAGGTGTTCAGGGAGTGAAGGTCAAGTATCTGGGGGTGGACACCAGATACGATGTGGCCAGGATGCTTTCCTCGTTCAAGAGATACAGGAGAGACGATTCTGTCCTGGCGATCAACATTGTCAGCACCCCCTTTGGGAAGGTGCTCAAGGAAATCACGGCAAAGGAGAAGATGGCTATAACGATCCCTGGAGACGGGGAGTATCAGGCCAGCCCTGGCAACTTCTTCACGTGGGGGCCCACTTACCAGGATGCCTTCGCTGCGGCAATGGATTGGGTTATAGATGATTGGAAGAAACAGGGCAAAACCGGAAAACCGGTGGTGGGGCATTTGGCCTGGGATTCTCCTTACGGAAGGGAGCCTCTCAGAGGCGGTAAGGAACATGCTGAAAAGATAGGGATCAATCTCTTGAATCCCGAATTCTTCCCCTCGGGCACCCCAAAGCATGATGTGTACCTCTCACGTTTGGAAGCTGCCGGGGCCAACTACATTTACGTGGCTTGCGTTGATCCCGCCCCCACCAATGTGCTTAGGGATGCTGCGGCCATGGGGCTCCACAAGAAGATCCAGTTCATAACCGATTACTGGGGTCCCACAGCTCTGGGGGTCGGCACCCACCCGCAGGCCGTGGAGGGTGCTGTGGTGGTTTCATTTTTTCTAAGGGGTGAAGAGGCCAAGAATCACCCCATCACCAAGCGTATATGGACCACCTACCGGAAAGATCCTGCCGAGAAGATGAATGAAACCTATGGGATGGGTATTGTTTGGGGTATGACCTTTGAGGCGGCCCTCAAAGATGCCATCAAGAGGGTTGGGGCAGAGAAGCTCAGCAGAGAGGTCATTTATGAATCATATCAACGGATAACCGGTATGAGCCGGGAAGGCATAACGGGTTCCTGCGCCTATAGCCCCAGCTCCCGGAGAGGAAGTCAGGAAGTTAAGTTTTACAGGTGCACCAACGGCAAAATCGTTCCCATAACCGACTGGGTGAGGACCCCGGATGCGGTTTCCCTTCATAAGTGGTGAGAAGCCCCAACCTCTCCACATGCTAAGGCACGGAGGACAACGCCATGAGATGCTTCAGCCATTTGAGCCACACGATGTTGGTAATGTCGGTGTGCTTGAGCCTGGGCTTAGGAGGTTGCGCCACCATGGATACGACCCACAAGGCACAGCTCGAGGCAGTTCCACAAAAGGTTGTAATCTCACCCGATCTTCTCAAATCTCCACCGGCTTTCAAGGGCTCGGGCTTCAAGCCGGGAGAGGCTGTGACAGTTGATCTTGTGATACCCAAGGGAGTTAAGATTAAGAGCGTTCCAGAAGGGGAGCCTTCAGTTGGAATAGCGTTTGGGAAAGCAAACGAGAGGGGCGAGTTCGAGGCAAAGATGGCTCCCACGGCCATCTTCAACTGGTTCCTCCAAGTGGAATGGACCCCTGACGGGAAACCTGACATGAAAAAAGCTACCCCGCTGCCGCCTGGAACCTACCAACTCAAGGCTGTGGGGGTGGAGTCGGACGCAGTAGGTGCAGCAACAATAGAAATATTGCATCCTCCCAAGCAGTGAGAAAAACAAAAAATCCAGGGAGCCCTTTTCGATGCTCAGGCTCAACAACATAGAAGTGATTTACAGCAACGTGATCCTGGTGCTCAAGGGGGTCTCCCTGGAGGTGCCGGAGGGCAAAATCGTGGCCTTGCTGGGTGCCAACGGGGCCGGCAAGACCACTACCCTCAAAGCCATCTCAGGGGTGCTTCGCACCGAGCTCGGGGAGGTCACAGACGGCTCCATAGAGCTGGACTCCCGTCGCATAGACCGGCTGGACCCGGAGGCCATCGTGAGGCTGGGCATTGTCCAGGTCATGGAAGGTCGCCGGCTTTTCCAGCATCTAACGGTGGAGGAGAACCTGCTGGTGGGGGCATATGCCAGAGGCGATCAAGCTGAAATCCGCAAGGACCTGGAAAAGGTCTACGGCTACTTCCCCAAGCTCCTGGACATGCGCAGGCGAACAAGCGGCTACCTCTCAGGCGGCGAAAGGCAGATGCTCGTCATGGGAAGAGCTCTCATGGCCAGGCCCAAGGTGATGCTCCTGGACGAGCCCTCCTTGGGCCTGAGCCCCCTTCTGGTCAAGGAGATCTTCAAGCTCATCGGCCAGATAAACAGGCAGGAAGGGGTCTCCATCCTCCTCGTGGAGCAGAATGCAAGGATCGCTCTGGGGCTCTCGGATCACGGCTATGTCATGGAGAACGGCCGCATAGTGCTTGACGGCCCATCGCCCAAGCTCAAGGAAAACGAGGACATAAAGGAGTTCTATTTGGGCCTAAGCGAGCTTGGAAGCAGAAAAAGCTACAAGGAGGTCAAGCACTACAAGCGCAGGAAGCGGTGGCTGGCTTGATGGGCCAGGGGAGCGCTGCCTGGGCTGCATGGGGATAGAACCCGAGGTCCGGTTCTCCCGGAGGTGGGCATGGAGCAGAAGCCAGTGGGTGTTGTGGGCTTGGGCACCATGGGAAGCGGCATTGCCCAGCTTGTGGCCCAGGCGGGCTTTAAGGTCAAAGCTGTGGAGGTAAGCCAGGAAGCCCTGATGAAGGGATTGAAGAGGGTCCGAGAGGGGCTGGAGAAAACTTTGGTCAAGGGCAGGATCCAAAGGAAGGAGATGGAGGAGGTGCTTTCCAGAATTTCCGCAGGCACGGAAATGGGCTCCTCCCTAGGGGATTGTTTCCTGGTGGTAGAGGCCGTGCCGGAAGATCTTGAACTCAAAAAAAGGGTCTTCTCAGAGCTGGACAGGCTCTGTGCTCCCGAGGCAATCCTGGCCAGCAACACTTCCACCATCAGAATAGGGCTTCTGGCCTCTGCCACTGAGAGACCTGAACGGGTCCTGGGCACACACTTCCTTTATCCTGCACCGGCCATTCCCCTGGTGGAGGTGATACGGGCCCAAGAGACCTCGGATGAGACCCTCAGGAAGACATTGCAATTCTTAAAGGTTTGCGGTAAGGACGTGGTGGTTGTAAACGACTCCCCTGGGTTCGCCATCAACAGATTATTTATTCCGTTCATCAATGAGGCTTTCTTTGCCCTGGAAGAAGGGGTTGCAAAGGCAGAGGAGATAGACAAAGCCTGCAGAGTCGGACTGGCGCACCCTTCGGGTCCTTTGAGAGCTGCAGACGCGTTCGGGCTGGACGTGGTTTTGGCAGTCATGTGGGTTTTGCACAAAGAGCTCGGTGAGAAATACAGACCAGCACCCCTCCTGGTTAGACTAGTGGAAGAAGGCCGGTTGGGACGAAAGACAGGGGCGGGTGTGTTTGATTACTCCACTGACGCGGATTATTCTCCAGAGTCTGTGACTTTGGGGGCCAAGCCCCCAAACCCCCGGTAGAATTCCACATATTTCGAGTCAACCCTAGGCAAAACCTGAAACCAAAACTCAGGATGTTCTTGAGTATGGACCGGTTTCTCCAAACATGTCCTTAAGATAGCCCTCATTATCCACTGATCGCGAATAGTGCGGACTAATGGAGCCGCATCCTTCAGGACAAGTGGAAACGTATTGATACTCGTACCCCCCGGACTATCCGCCAGGGCTTCCTGCATCGATGACCCACTTCCCAACCTGGCAATCTTGAGCATAAATCCAGTATGCCCTCCGGGAATGCCTTTGGCAAAAGAGGGTAAGGGGCTTTCTTGCTTGTGAAAGGAAGGCGATTTTATTACCATCATTTTGGGGGCTTGGAGTCCTGAGGAAGCCTTCCTGTCCCGAAAAGGCTGAAGAGTCAAGGTTTTATACTTTTTGCAATACCGTGTCATGAAACCCGGAAGACCTATCATAAGGGGAACATAGTATGCTTTTGTGGACAAAAAAATTCGAGATCCTGGTGGTAAGAATCCTCATAGTCATGATGGGAATTGTTTTGGCCTTGGCAGTAATAGATCTGGGATGGGTCATAGCCAAGGATATTCTTGAATCCCGCTATCTTCTCTTGAGTGTGGAGCAGCTCTTGGAGTTGTTCGGGCTTTTCCTCCTTGTTCTGATAGGACTAGAGCTTCTTGAGACTGTTATGAAAACCTATATAACTCAGGGCCAGCCCCATCACGAGGTGGTCTTGATAGTGGCCATAATAGCGGTGGCCCGCAAGGTGATCATCATGGATGTAAAGCAGATGGACGCCTTTGTGCTGCTTGGAGTCAGTGCCCTGATCGTAGGGCTCACCGTGGGCTACTTCCTCATGAAAAGGAGCAACGGATCCGGCACCTAGACCTTATTACTCAGGATGAGGGGACAATGCGGGCTCTCTTGAGGATATCTTGGGACAAGGCCCTTAATGCTTAAGAACATCCTGGTTTTCGGTCTTAGTTTCGGGCTTGCTCTTGGTGGATATATGCCAAAGCGTGTCGAGGGCTTAGGGGTAGTAGCCCCTAAGTCAAAGGCTTTGGAAAATAATCCGGGCTGGGATCAGAAAGTCATGCTCAAGCACGGATGTTTTTTTTGGGGGTGGCCTTAGTTGGAACCGGAAGATGAGAAAATTTGGGAGCTTATCGAGGGCCTGGGCCCCCCCAAGTGAAGGGTCTTGGCGGGTAGCTTGGGGCTGGACGCTTTATGGGTGAAGGGGACAAGGGGCTATGGAGGAGTTGATCTGCAGGCATTGTCACCAGATTCCGGCTGAAGAGGCTGCCATGCTTCTTGAGACGGATCTAAAAAGGGGGCTTTCTCTTTTTGAGGTAAAGCGCAGGCAAAAGCAGTTCGGGCCCAACACGGTGAGCGAGAAGAAGGGCAGGGGCCCTTTGGTGCGGTTCCTGCTGCAATTTCATCAGCCTTTGGTGTACATACTGTTGGTGGCAGCAGGTGTTACAGGTTTTCTGGAGGAATGGGTTGACGCGATGGTAATCCTGGGGGTGGTGTTGGTTAACGCGGTGGTTGGTTTTATCCAGGAATCCAAGGCCGAGAAGGCCCTGGAGTCCTTAAAAAAAATGGTCACCACAGAGGCCACTGTGCTCAGGGATGCAAAAAAAATGCGTGTGCTCTCAGCGGAGTTGGTTCCAGGGGACATTGTGTTCCTTCAATCAGGGGACCGGGTTCCTGCGGACATCCGCCTTTATCAGGTCAAAGAGCTTCAGGTAGACGAGTCGGCTTTGACGGGGGAGTCGGTACCTGTGGAGAAGACATCGGTCACCCTTGCCCCGCAGACCGTCTTGGCCGACAGGCGCAATATGGCCTATGCGGGGACCATGGTTACCTCGGGGCAGGCAGGGGGTATAGTTATAGCAACGGGGGACCATACAGAGGCGGGCCGGATCTCCAAGCTCATATCCGAGACAGAGAGCTTGGCAACCCCCTTGACCAGGAAGATTGCAGCTTTCAGCAAATGGCTGGTCCTGGTGATTCTTGCGCTGGCTGCTTTGACATTTTTCATAGGTTGGATAAGGGGAGAGCCGGCCCTAGAGATGTTCAAAGCAGCCGTCGCTTTGGCAGTAGGAGCCATCCCCGAGGGTCTCCCGGCAGCCCTGACCATCACCCTGGCCATAGGGGTTAAAAGGATGGCCAAAAGGAGGGCCATTATTAGAAAACTCCCCGCCGTGGAGACCTTGGGAAGCACCACGGTCATATGCTCGGACAAAACAGGGACTCTTACAGAAAACCAGATGACAGTGCAGGAGATATGGGCAGGTGGGGTTTTATACAGTGTGACGGGAAGCGGGTATGATCCTGAAGGCCAAGTGCTTTATAACGGCAGGGAGGTGGAGGCCAAAGATGCCCCAGCCCTCTCAGAATGCTTAACAGCGGGGATTTTATGCAATGACTCTCAACTCCAGCAGGAAGACGGACGCTGGAGCGTTCAGGGAGACCCTACTGAGGGGGCATTGATTGTTGCTGCCAGAAAACTGGGTCTCAGTGAAGAGACATTAAAGACAAAGCTGCCCCGTGTGGACGTGATCCCCTTTGAGTCGGAAAGACAGTACATGGCCACTTTACACGGGGTTACCGGTGGGCAGGAGACCCTCATTTATATGAAAGGGGCTGTAGAGAGGGTGCTGGAGCGCTGCTCCCAGCAGATATCCAGCCAGGGAACTATTGAGATTTTGGATAGAATTTCACCCCTTAGGGCTGCAGAGCAAATGGCGGCCAGGGGGTTGCGGGTGTTGGCTTTCGCAAGAAAGCCGTGTCTGGACTGTCATCTTAAATTCGGGCATCAGGATGTGGCCTCTGATCTAACATTCATAGGTCTTCAGGGCATGATCGATCCGCCCAGGGCGGAGGTGATCCGGGCCGTGGAGGAATGTAAGGAGGCTGGTGTGCGGGTCAAGATGATAACAGGAGACCATGCCTTGACAGCATCGGCCGTAGCCCGCGAAATTGGACTTGCGGACTCAGAGACCCAAACAGAGGCCTTGACCGGAGCACAGCTTTCTGAGCTTACGGACCAAGAGCTGATAGAGGTGGCAGAGCGATCTCAGGTCTTTGCCAGAGTGGCACCCGAACAAAAACTAAAACTCGTTGAGGCGCTTCAGGAAAAGGGACACGTCGTGGCCATGACCGGGGACGGGGTCAACGACGCTCCTGCACTCAAGAAGGCCGACATAGGAATAGCCATGGGGATCACAGGCACAGACGTTGCCAAAGGCACGGCCGACATGATCCTCACCGACGACAATTTCGCCACCATAGTGGCTGCGGTGGAAGAGGGAAGGAGGCTTTTCGATAACTTGATCAAATTCATAACCTGGACTCTTCCCACCAACGGGGGCGAGGGACTAGTTATATTGGCCGCGGTCCTGGTGGGGGCCGCGCTTCCCATACTGCCTGTTCAAATACTCTGGATCAACATGACCACAGCGGTGCTTCTGGGACTTATGCTGGCCTTCGAGCCCATGGAGCCAGACGTGATGAAAAGACCCCCTAGGGACCCCAAAGCTTCGATTCTCTCCGGGCAACTCCTGTGGCGGGTGGTGCTGGTAAGCGCCATATTGCTGACCGGAGCCTTCGGGCTTTTTGTAATAGAAAAGAAATTGGGAGCCGACACTGCCCAAGCCCGCACCGTGCCGGTTAATGTTTTTTTTCTGGTAGAGCTCTTTTACTTGTTCAACTGCAGATCTTTGACAAGATCCATGTGGAGTATCGGCCTTTTTTCAAACCCTTGGGTAATCCTGGGCAGTGTGAGCATGATTCTAGCCCAGCTGTTCTTTACCTACGCTCCATTTATGAACACTGTATTCCACTCGGCCCCTATTGGCTTGGAGTCCTGGGGCAGAATCATGTTTCTGGCCGCAGCCGGTTACCTGATCGTGGAGATGGAGAAAGGGGTGCGCAGGCTTCTCTTGAGCAAAGCATATGAAAGGAAGGCCTAGCCCGGATTAATTTCCAAAGCCGGTGACTTAGGGGGCTCAAGCCCCCCGAGCCCCTGGTACACTTAAACATATTCCGACTCAAAGCAAGACAAAGTCTGAAACCGAAAAGCAGGCTGCTTTTGAGTATGGACCGGTTTTTCCAAACATGTCATAAAGATAGCCCGCATTACCCACTGATTGTGAATAATGCGAGCTAGGGGACAAGCCTCTGAGGTGGGTTTTCTTTGAATGTTGAATCCCCCCAGATATTAGGCTGGCTGTTGGTTTACAAAGACCGAGAGCAATTGCGTATCTTTTGGGATCCCAAGCCCTGGGAATCGCGGTTGACCCGAGAGGGCTTAATGAGGGATAATAAAAAATTCCAATTCTCCGAAGCAGAGGAGAGAAGGTATGAAAAGAACATTTCAGCCCAATAATCTTCGCCGGAAGAGGACCCACGGGTTTAGAGTGCGTATGCTGACTCGGGGCGGAAGAGCCGTACTCAGTAGAAGGCGGGCCAAAGGCAGAAAACGGCTGAGCGTCTGAGAGAAGCGTGGGGGAATCGAAAAACAGGATCCCCATGGATTTCCCCAAAGAGCGTCGAATACGCTTGCCGGGGGAGTTCCGAAGGGTGATGCGGGGAGGAAGAGCTTTTCAAGCAGAGGATCTGCTTATCCTGGCTCGGACCAACTCCAAGGGCATGGCTAGGCTGGGCATATCCATCCGGAGGAAAGTTTGCGGAGCGGTCTGCCGAAACCGCCTCAAGAGGCTGATAAGAGAGGCATTTAGGACTGAAGCCGGACTTCGTGTTCTTCCTCTGGACGTGGTGGTGGTGGTGCGAAGAGCCGGACCTCATCTGGGGTTTAGGGAGATCAGAGCCGCTTTGCAGGCTTTCACGCGGAATCAGGAAGGAAGGCTGTGCGCAGGCTGATGGTGGGGCTTATATGGGGATATCAGAGGCTCCTGTCGCCTTTGTTGCCCCCTAGGTGTCGCTTCTATCCTAGCTGTTCGGAATACACAAAGGTATGTATTGCCAAATACGGAGCCCTAAAAGGCCTTTGGCTGGGTGGAAAGCGGCTTCTCAAGTGCCATCCCCTTCACCCCGGGGGATATGATCCGGTTCCTTGAAAGGGAAGGCCCCGAACACAATATTAGTTCCCCTAAATTGCACGAAGCTTGAGTCGGGTGAATTGAGACTGGGGAATCCGTTCTATAGGTTGTCCCAAAAGCTGGGTTGCTCTTGAAGCTGATCTGAATTGGGTTTGCAAAAGCGATCTTGGAGGAAGTTCTGTGGGCATCTGGGAGGCGGTTCCCAACAGAAGGGGTTTTCAGGAATGGGACTGGCCGGTCTCATTGTAGATGGAAAGAGGTGATCTTACTTCAAGTTATCGTACGCTAACTTGATTTGTGGTGCAACGCTTTATAATCCTGGAATTTTCGCTTTGTTTTGAGTTTGAACTGAAAATGTAAGATAAAGCCGGGGCTTTAGCACCGTAAGCCATCATTCACGTGCGCAGTTATTTAGCACTGGATGTGAAGGGTTTCAGCGTTTCATTTCGGATAGACAAAGAGGTATAGGGTATGGAAAAAAGGGCACTTTTGGCCTTCATACTTTCGGTGGCCATTCTGACCATCTGGAGTTACTGGTTCGTCCCCCAGTCTCCATCTCCTGTGGTTGAAGAAAAACAGTCACAGCCTGACCAGACAGGACAAATCAAGGGCCCTCCCCCTGAGAAAGCCCCAGTCCCACAGGCTTCCTTTCCCCTGAGGGAGCAGGGCAAGGAGGGGCTCGAGGAGAAAGTGGTCAGAGTAGAGACTCCATTTTATGTGGCCCTCATTGGGGCCCGAGGGGCAACACTTGAGAGTTGGCAGTTGAAGAAATACAAGGAATCCCTCTCCCCGGAGGCTTCGCCCATAGAGCTGATCAGATCGGAAAAAGGGGAGCGGGGCTTGGAGCTTGCCTTTGAGCATCCGCAGGGGGCGGGCATCAACAATGCGGCCTTTAACTTTGACCAAGATCAGATAAACATCAAAGAGCCCTTCGAGAAGGCCGTGCTTAGAGCTTTTCTGCCTTTGGCAGATGGCGGGCAGGTGGTCAAAGAATTCATTTTCTACGGGGACAGGTACTCGGTGGACATGAAGGTTTCTGTCTGCGACTCCCAAGGTAGGCCCCTAGCCGAACGAATAGGCCTTGTGCTGTCTTATGAGGCCTCTAGGCTCTCTTCCTCCTCCACCTCCTTTTCAGGACCCGTGGCTCTCACCTCTCACGGCCTAGAAGAGCTGAAGGACCCGGAAAAGCTTGCCGGCAAGCCCCTGGAGGCCAAATGGGGAGGATTTGCGCAGCAGTATTTTGTGGTTGCAATAGTGCCCCAGGCCCCTGGCCGCCGCGATCTTTTCCTGGAAAAAAAGGATGGAAGAGTTCGCATGAGTCTCTGGCAAGGGGCCTCTGAACAGGATGGCTGCAACCATTTCTTCCGGCTTTACCTGGGGCCCAAGTCCATAGAGGATCTAAAGCTTGCAGGGGAGGACGTGGACAAAGCTCTTCACCTTGGCCTCTTCGATGTGATAGCCAGGCCCCTGCTCTTGGCCATGAAGTTCATCAACGACTATACCCACAATTACGGAATCGCCATCATAGTGCTGACCATAGTCATCAAGCTTCTGTTCTGGCCACTTACCCACAAGAGCTACGCCTCTATGAAGGAAATGCAAAGGATTCAGCCCCGCATCAAACAGCTCAGGGAAAGATTCAAAAACGACCGGGAGCAGCTCAATCGTGAGATGATGCTTCTTTACAAGACGCACAAGGTGAACCCCTTGGGGGGCTGCCTTCCCATGGTGCTTCAAATTCCGGTTTTCTTTGCTCTTTACAAGGCCCTTCTGGACTCAATTGAGCTTAGACACGCCCCTTTCATCTTCTGGGTGAAGGATCTGTCCGCGCCTGACTATCTCTTGCACTTCCCGACTGGAGTCAGTTTTTTTGGCATAGAGGGGATAGGGCCTTTGCCGCTTCTTATGGGGGCTTCCATGGTGATCCAGCAGAAAATGACTCCCACCATGGGGGATCCCACTCAGGCCAAGGTAATGATGCTGATGCCTATTTTCTTTACCTTTCTGTTCATCTCCTTTCCTTCTGGCTTGGTGCTATACTGGTTGATAAACAACGTGCTGTCCATCGTGCAGCAGATTTATATCAACTCCAGGGTGGAGTAAGCTCAAGCCCGAGGTGTTCAAGAAAACCCGTAGCCATAAGAGCTGCTGCTGAGGGCGGGGGCTCCTTTCTGCCTAGCCTGCCTTGTTGGTGAGCAGCGGTTAATGCAGGCTGTGTCAAGGATATGGTAGGATGAATTGATCCATGCTCAAAAAACACCCTTGGCTTCGGGTCTGGAGTTGGCTTGAGTGAGAATAGCTTGGAGTTTATCCGAAATGGCCCAGCCCTAAAGAGGCAGGTTTTGGAGAATCGTAAGTGATTACAGGGTGGCGGTGTTTCTCGGAGCGGTTTGGCGGAGGCGCTTCGATTTTCCAGGATTTGGACCTGGGGGAAGCCCTCTCGGC
>CAYPWF010000083.1:0-14230 GCA_964414345.1 uncultured Desulfarculaceae bacterium | reverse complement strand
AATAATTCGGGCTAGGAATCCCCAGGCCCTAGTGGGATTTGAGCTCTGCGGAAAGGTGGGGCTTGTGCGCTCCCTTGTCGTGAGCCCCCCTCTCAGGGGAAGGGGCCTGGGAAAGATGCTTGTGACCTTTGCGGAGTCAAAGGCAAGACTTGAGGGGGCGGAGGAGCTCTTTCTTCCAACCATCTCGGCCAGGTTTTTTTTCGAGCAGATGGGGTATGAGGGAATCCAGAGGTGTTTGGCCCCAGAGGCCCTCCAAAACACAGCCGAGTTTTCTGCCCTCAAAGCGCTCCACTGATGAGAAAGAGGCTTGCAAGATGATCCGGCCTTGGGCTTAGATAACCTTCTCCCTCCTGAGCTCCTCCAGCTCCTGCTCCACCAGGCCCAGCAGGCCTCCGTAGATTTCCTGGTTGTGCTCTCCCAAGTCCGGGGCGGGTGAATTGAGGGCTCCGGGGGTCTTGCTCAGTTTTATGGGTATGCCCACAATCGGCACCTCTCCATATCTGGGGTGCTCCAAGATCTCGCACATCTGCCTTGCCTGCAGCTGGGGATCCTGGTTCACCTGCTCCAGGTCTTTCACAATGGAGCATGGGATGCGGTGACGTGTCAGGGTATCCTCCACCTCCTTGGCGTTGCGGCCGGAGAACCACTCCAGGAACGTCTCCAGGTAGTCTTCTCTGGCCTTGAGCCTAAAGATGAAGTTGGAATACCGGGGATTGCGTGTTGAGAGATCCGGCCTGCCCAGGACTTCCACCACAAAGGCGTCCCACTGCCTGTCGGTAAGGATCACACATGCCACATAACCATCTTTCACCCGATAGGAGTACCAGCACGGGAAAGGCTTCTCCTGGCTTGTGAGCACCTCGTCCAAGGACTCCCCCAGGATATCCCTCACGTTCTGCCGTATCTCCTGTGTGCTCCTCCAGTCAAAGGCGCGGAAATTGTGAAAATACATCACGTCCTGCATGGAGATATCCACCACCTGTCCCTCCCCGGTTCGGGATCTGGCTATCAAGGCCTGCAGGATGCCTATTGCCCCGTAAGCCCCGCTTACAAAGTCCCCGAAGAAGACCCCTGGGGTCATGTGGGGAGTCTTTTGGGCGTACATTATTCCCCCTGAGGCCTGAGCTATCAAGTCGAAGGCCAACCTGTCACTGTAAGGACCGCTTTGCCCAAAACCCTTTATTGAGCAATAGATGAGCTTGGGGTATCTCCTTAGATGCTCCTCCCAGCCAAGGCCCAGTCGCTCCATGAGGCCGGGGGTAAGGTTTTCGACTACCACATCCGCATGCCCGGCAAGTCTCCAGTACAGCTCCTGACCCATAGGGTGTTTTATGTCCAAGGTTATGCCCTTCTTGTTCCTGTGCCAGTTGGAAAGTATCCTGTCCATTCCTGCTATGGGGGAAAGCATGAGCCTCAGGGTCTCTCCGTGTCCGGGAGGCTCAAGCTTGATCACCTCTGCTCCCATGTCAGCAAGAATTTGGGTGCACCTGGGGCCTGAGAGAAACTGTGAGAGGTCCAAAATCCGAATCCCCTCCAAAGCAGATGCCATGGCTCCCTCCTCTCTCAAAGGGTCGATTTGCTTTTCTTCCCCTGCCAGATCCCTTCCCGAAACCTGAAGGCCCCAGAAGTTCCAAGCGGACAAAGGAATCATACAGGTGTTGTCCGTAGATTCAAGTTCAGGACCCAAAGGCCGGATTGACCCGGACTGTTCCCCAAAACCCGTGACTTTGGGGGCTCAAGCCCCCAAGATAGCCCACATCATCCACTGATGGGGAATAATACGGGGCAAGAGGCTCTCCGCCATACAGCCCAGAGACAAATTGAGTTGACCGGCTCGGGCTGCATTGATAGTCTCTCCCCACAAAATGCGCAAGCAGAAAAGAATAGGAGGCTGGGCATGGCCAAAGTAAACCTGGGCGGCGTTGAACTGGCGTACGAGGTGCACGGTCAAGGAGATCCCCTTCTGCTCATAGGGGGGTTCACCATGGTAAAGGAGGCATGGGCACACCAAGTGGCGGGGTTATCCAAAAGATTGCAGGTTATAGCCTTTGACAACAGGGGCGTGGGGGAGAGCACCGTGCCTCAGGAGCCTTTCAGCATCTCGGATATGGCCCAAGACGCAATAGGCCTTTTGGATGTGCTGGGAATATCCTGTGCAAACATATTCGGGATCTCCATGGGGGGTCTCATAGCCCAGGTCATGGCCCTGGACTACCCAGAGCGGGTCAGAAAAGTGGCCCTCGGATGCACCACCCACGGCGGCAAAGAGGCAGTGGCTCCGGCCCCGCAGGTGATGGAACTCATGGCCAAGGCTGCGGACCCATCCCTTTCGCCTGAGCAGACTGTCCGCATGAGGGTGCCCATCCTGTTCGGGGAGAGGTTTCTACAAGAAGAAGCCCAGCGCATGGAAGACTGGGTGCGCATGGCGGTCAAGTACGCCCCTACGCCCCAGGGGGCAGCGCTTCAGATGAAGGCCCTCTCACGCTTCAATGTGAGGGAGAGGTTGGGGGAGATCCGCTGCCCGGTCCTTGTGATCACGGGCAGCCAAGACCGCATGATGGATCCTGAGAACTCCAGGCTCCTGGCCGGTCGCATCCCAGGGGCAAGGCTCCACCTGGTAGAGGGTGCAGGACATCTCTTTTTCCAGGAGCGGCCCGAGGAGGTCAACCGCGTCTTGATGGAATTCTTCTTGAGCTGACAGAGCTCAGCTACCCTGACCTGATGCGCTCCGAGAAGTTGTTTGCATTCGGGAAACTGGGACCAATCGCTGCCAGAGGCCCACTAAAACGACCAGGCCGACCCCCATCAGGTCGGTCACCAGGCCAGGCTTGATTAGGAGGATGGCCGCAGCCACGAGCACAACCTGTTGCCATCTCCTGGTCTCCCCCATGAACCATCCCATGAGGCCACCTGAGAGAAGGATGACACCTAGCGAGGCCGACAGGATGGTGGTGAGCACCTCCCCCAAGGAACCTATGAGCAAAAGCGATGGCCCGTAAACGAACATGAATGGAACCACAAAGCCCGTGGCCCCTATTCGGACGGCCTGGATCCCGGTCTTCCAGACATTGGAGCCGCCTATGCCTGCTGCCGCGTACACTGCCATGGCAACCGGCGGGGTTATGGCAGAGATGATGGCGAAGTAGAACACGAACAGATGGGCGGCTATGACAGGCACCCCCAGCTTTATAAGGCCGGGGATGAGAAGCGCGGCCTGGACTATGTAAGCCGCAGTGGTAGGAAGCCCCATCCCCAGGATGATCCCAGTCAGCATGGTTAGGAGCAGGGCAGGGGCCAGACTCCCCCCCGCCACATCCAGCATCAGGCCCGTGAACTTGAGGCCAAGGCCGGTCAAATTGATGATCCCCACCACGATCCCGGCGCAGGCACAGGCTGCGGCCACAGCCAGCATGTTTCTGGCCCCGCCCTCGAGGGCCCTTAGGATCTTCTTTAGGTCCATGCGGGACTCTTTCCTCAAAAAAGACATGGGAAGCACTGAGGCTATGGCGTAAAGGCAGGCCAGCATGGGGGTGTAGCCCCCTATCATGAAATACACTATGACCAGGATGGGCACGAACAGGTGGCCCTTTTCCAGGATCACCGCTTTGAGACTGGGCCTCTCCTCCCTGGGGATGCCCATGAGCCCGCTTCTGGAGGCCTCGAAGTGGATGGCCATGAACAAGGCCAGGTAGTAAAGAAGCGCCGGCACCAGGGCGTGCTTGCAGATATCGATGTAGGAGATGCCCGTAAACTCGGCTATGACGAAGGCCGCAGCCCCCATCACGGGCGGCATTATCTGGCCCCCAGTGGAGGCGGTGGCTTCAACGGCCGCCGCGAAATCAGGGCGAAATCCGGCCCTCTTCATGAGGGGGATGGTGAGCCAACCGTCCACCATCACATTGGCCACGGCGCTTCCCGATATGGTCCCGAACAAAGAAGAAGACACGCAGGAGATCTTCCCTGGGCCCCCTCGGGTCCCTCCCACCAGGGAGACCGCAAACTGGGTAAAGGCCTCCCCTGTGCCTGACTCTTCCAGAAAAGAGCCGTAGATCACAAACAGTATGACGTAGGTGGCCGAAACCCCCAGGGGGATCCCGAAGATGCCCTCTGTGGTGAGATATAGCTGGTCCACAAGGGTCTCCAGGCTAAATCCGGTGTGGCGAAGTATTCCGGGCAGGTGCTGGCCAAAAAGGCCGTAGAGCAGAAAGGCCACCGCTGTAAGGGGCAAGGCCGGTCCTATGGCCCTCCTGGAGGCTTCCAAGAGCAGCAAGGTGACCAGGATCCCCAGCCAGAAGTCCCACCCGCTCAGGGACTGCACATAGGGGTAGCGGGTCACCACGTAATCGTAATTCAGGAAGATGTGGCCCATGGCCAGGATGGATCCGGCCAAAAGCAGGATGTCTGTAATCAGGCTTATGCTCTGGTTGCTCTTTCTGCCAGAGATGGAAACCAGGAAAATGAGGCCGAAGGTAAAGGTGAGGTGGATGGACCTGTGCATCATGGCCTCCGGGGAACCGAAAGTGGCTGCCCAGAGGTGGTACAGGGACATGGAAATAGCCACCACCTTGAGAAGGGAACCTACTGCCCTCTGGAATCTCTCCATAGCTAATCCAGTAGCAAGGCGGGGCAAGCATGCCCCGCCTGCATGAATGCTAGATCAAGAGTTCTGACTCCAGCGGCTCCGCCAAAGGAGTCTGCCCCAATCTTTCCCAGATCCCTACTTTATGGCCCCTATCTCCTTGTAATACTTAAGTGCCCCAGGGTGGAAGGGCAGTCCTATGTCCAGGGCCAGGTCCTGGGCCTTGACACCCTCCATGTCCTTGACCACCTGGCTCAATTGCCCCACGTTTTCCACTAACACTTTGGTGATCTTGTAGACCAGGTCCTCGGGAAGCTTGGCGCTTATTACCAGATGAGTGAAGTAGCCCACCCCAGGCACGTCGTAGTCCACTCCCGGGTAAGTTCCCTTAGGGATGACCCTCTTGAGGTACCCGGCGTTCATCTTCTGGAGCTCCTTGATCTTCTCCTCCGGAAGGGGGATCATGCGGATCTTTCTTGTGGTGGCCAAATCCAAAATGGAGGAGGCCGGGATGGTAGTTCCCAGGAGGAAAACGTGGGCGTGGTTGTCCTTGAGAAGGGACACTGCATCAGAGTAACTAACGTGGTTCACCTTGCTCATGTCGTTGTAAGAGAGGCCGTAGAGCTGAAGGACCTGCCTGGCCAGGAGCTCCCCTGTGAACCCTTTGGGCCCTGGGCATATGGCCTTACCCTTGAACTCGGCCGGGCTCTTGATGCCAGAGTCCTCCATGACCACCATCTGGAAATACTGAGGGTAAAGGGTGGCCAGCTGCATAACGTTCTTTGTGGGGGCTTTGAAAGGATCCCGGCCTGCCACACCGTCCACGCTGGAGCTGGAGTTGCCGAATCCGATATCGGCCTTGCCCTCCTCCACTGCCACCACGTTGGCTATACCCCCTCCCGGGAGCACCGAGACGCTGGAGCCAGGGACAGCCTTCTGTATGAGCTCCGCTATGGCCCCTCCCAATGGATACCAAGACCCTCCCATGGGGCCTGTCATCATCTTGAGGTCCACCTTCTGCTGGGCCAAGCAGGGCCCAATGCCCAAAAGGACCAAGACCAAAGCCAACCCCAACAACTTCCAGGTCTTTTTCATCACAATCCTTCCTCCTTTCTCTTATTCCGTGGGATCCCACCGAGACCTTGGACCGGTTTCAAAGATTTCCCCGGGTTAAAGGCGGATCAGCTTGGGGCCCTGTCTTTTGGAAACAAGAACATGCGAATCATACGAGAATGGGCTTTAAAGTGTCAAGCTCAAAACGCTGCCTTAGCCCGGCTTTCCTAGCCACGCCCTAGCTCTGGCTGGGCGCTGCGATCTTGTATAATATGAGAGGCGATAGCGTTTGGGTTTTGGAGCCTGGGGAGGGGTCATGAAAGGAATCGCAATCTGGACGATTCTGGTTTTGGCGGTCTTGGGGCCATCTCCTCTTTGGGCGCTTCGATGCCAGGGGAGGGTTGTGTCTGTGGGGGATACCCGTTACGAGGTGCTGGAGAAGTGCGGCCCCCCGAACTATGTGGAGGAGAGATATGAGGACCGTCTAGGAGTAGCCGAAGGCCGTCTCTACATGTATGACCCCTTGGAGAAACGTTACAGCCGACCCTGGGTGGTGGAGCAGGTGGTCATAGAGGAGTGGACATACAATTTCGGCCCGCACAGCCTGATTTACTATCTCAAGTTCGAAAACGGGGTTCTGGATCGCATCCGCACAGGGGGCTACGGCTTTTGAGCCCGGCCAAGGCCCTCTCCAGGGCCAGCTTGTGCACATCGGCCGCAAAATGCACCGGGCTCTTCCCCCAAAGGGGATCCCATCCTGAAGGATCCGCTATGCAGTGGAACTGGGTCTCAAGCCCTATTCTGGCTAGAGCCTCTTCCAGCTCCAGCCCTGTTATCCGCCCGGCAGCCTCCCAGGTGGCCCCGCATGGGGCCCCTCTCAATACCCGCACCCTGCGGATCCGTCCGGCCTCCAGTTCTACCTCCAGCTCTGGAGCCCCGAACTGTTCCCCATAATTTCCCAGGCAGACCTGCCTGTTCAGCCCGCATCAGGTGGGGGGAGTGATGGTCCCCTCCACCCTGAGCTTCTTGCCTGAGGCCACAACCGGTATCCCCAGCCTCTGACACCTTAGGGCCAATTCCAGGGAAAGGTCCGGGTGGCGCAGGAAATCCAGCACCAGATCGGCATGAATCTCCGGAGGGAGATGGTCCCCAGGCTCCTCTATTACTGGAGGCAAGGGCTCATCCAAGGAGATTATCCGGCCGATTCTTATGCCTTTCCCGCGGGCCGATATGGCCCTTATCTTCCCCAGACCGCTTCCCCTTTGCTGGAAGACCCATATCTCCTGCATCACTCAGCTCCATAGGCCCCCTGAGCACCTGATGCAGGATAGCGGGGGGAAACAGGATAGGCAATAGGGAATCAGCAACGGGGGGAAGCTTGTGTCTGGAAATGGGTTGAAATAAAGCCCCGGCCCGGATAGGCTCATAACATGAATTTTGGAGGTGGCCTGCATGGATCGGGTGTCTAAAGAACACATACGGGAACATGCCCTGAGTCTGGGTTTCGAGGATGTGGGGTTCACCAACCTTGCCCCATTTGGCTTGTACATGGAGGAGATCCGGTGCAGGCCGGCCATGTATGACTGGATCCAGACCGAGGGGTTCAGCACCCTGCGGGGGGCAGAGCCTTCACGCAAGCACCCGTGGGCCAAATCCATGGTGGTGCTCATCCGTAACTACCACAGGCAGGCTTTCCCTGAGGAGCTGCTGGGTCGCTTCGGGAGATGTTATCTGGTGGACGAGAGAAAACTTAAGGGTAAAGAACACGCTAGGTTCAAGTCCTTCCTGGAGTTCCTCAGAGGCCTTGGGATCAGAGCGCTATACGACGAGGAAATCCCGGCCCGCATGTCTGCGGCCAGGGCGGGGGTGGCCCAGTACGGGAAAAACTGCTTCGCCTTTGCCCGTAAGTCCATGGGCAGGTCCTCCTGGCTGGAAATAATCCCTCTGCTTCTGGATGCTGATCTGGAGCCTGATGAGCCCAGTGTGGCCCTGAGCTGCCCAGAGGCCTGTGAGATGCCATGCCTCAAGGCATGTCCCACAGGGGCCCTTTACGAGCCCTTGAGAATGAATCCCAGGCGCTGCATAGCTTATCTCACTTACTACGGCCCTGAACTTACCCCCCTGGAGCTGCGCAAGCCCATGGGTACTTGGGTCTACGGCTGCGACCTGTGCCAAGAGGCTTGTCCCATCAACCGGGCCTGGACCCGAAGGAGCCTGCCTCTGAACCAGGAGCTGGCGGAGCGGGCCGGCAACTGGGATCTTGCTTCCCTTTTGAGCATGTCCCCAGAGCACTATCAGGAAAAGGTGTGGCCGCAGTTCTTTTACATCTCCAGATCCAGGCCGCAAAGATGGCAGGTGAATGCAGCGCGTGCCCTGGGCAACCGCGGCGACCCACAGGACGTGCCCCTTCTGGGAAAGCAGCTCAAGGAGAGCTCTCACGAGAACCTCAGGGCCATGTGTGCTTGGGCGCTTGGACGAATAGGGGGCAAGGAGGCAAGGGGGGCCTTGGAGACGGCCAGGAGAGATTCTTCCCAACTGGTGCGCCAGGAGGTGGATCTGGCCCTAAGCGGCTCGGCTCAAGGGGATTGAGGCGCAGTGGCACTAAGAGCTCGGGCAATGAGGCTTTTGGCCGCCACAAAGGCATCTTTCCTTACACCCTGGGTGTCCCTCGGTGTTGGCGGCTCTTCCAGCCGTAGCCTAGGAGCCCACGGTGAAGACTATTTCGCTTAGCTGGATGGCAAAGGGTTTCCTATTGTTTGCTGCTGTCTTCCTGGTCCCTTCGGGCCGCATCTGGCAGCTGTGCAGCCGGCGCAATCTGTTTCTGGCAGGAGTGAGGGGCTTTGTTTTGGGTCTGGCTTGCCTGCTTGCCCAGCTGGGCCAACCGGCTTTCGGCCTGTCGGATCCTTGCCAGGAGTGGAACCGGCTCCAGACCCTTCTCAGAGATGGGGAGCTATCTGCCGGGGAGGCGCGGCAAAAGGTGGTGGAGCTTCACTGGAAGCTCCTTGAAACTTTTGGGAGAAGAGACCATGCACAAAGGGCGGCCTTCCCCTTGGAAGGGGGCTCCTGGAGAGATTTGGGAGGGAAGGCAGGAAGCGGGTTTGTGGCCAAGGGCTACGACTTCTACCAGGGGAACCGCCACGGAGGGCATCCCGCCCATGACATCTTCTTCCCGGACAGGGACAGGGATTCTCTCCACGACAGGACGGGTAGGCCGGTGGAAGTGCTGGCCTTCCTCGCCGGGGTGGTGGTTGGGCTGAATGTGGGCTGGGAGCCGGGCAGCCAAATCAGGGGGGGCAACTATGCTTGGGTTTTCAGCCCATCCAGGGAGCTTTACTGCTATTATGCGCATCTAAAGGATGTTTTTGTGAGGGTAGGTGAATGGGTTGAAGCAGGTCAAAGGCTTGGAACAGTTGGCAGAACAGGCAAGAATGCTCACCCCAGTAGGTCCCCCACGCATCTTCATTTCATGTGTTTGTCTTTTGATAGGGGACGCATGAGCCCCTACGATCCTTTCAAGGAATTAGTCCAGCTTGGGGGGAGGTGAGTCCTGGCTCTTGGAACTGCGCCCTCGCCTGGCTCTCTTGATATGCCAAATTCGGAACATCCTTTCCAGCTTGTCCCTGTAGGCCATGGCGGCCAATATGAAAAGGAGGGCCGCGCCCACCAGCACCGAAAACCTGCCGTACTGGTGGTGGCGGATAAAGTCCCCACCCAGGGTTAGAAGCACTGTGCCCAAGAGCCTCCCGGTGCTGCTTATGACCAAGAACTCCATACTGCTTAGATGCCCCAGCCCCAAGAACCAGCACAAGGTGTCCTTGGGGAAGCCCGGGATCAAAAAGAGAAGAAAGACGATGAAGGCTCCCTTGTGTTTGAGGAGATAGTCAAACCTGGCCATGGTGGACTGGGGCACGAACCTCTCCACGGCCGGGCGGCCCAAAGCCCGCCCCAAGGCAAAGGCCAAATATGAGCCTATGGTAAGGCCGATGGTGGACCAGAGGATCCCCAAGAGGGGGCCGTAAAGATATCCCCCTGCCAAACCGGTCACCTCTCCGGGGATGGGGGCCACTACCACCTGAGAGGCCTGAAGCAGGATGAATACCACCACGTCCCATGGACGCATGGATTTGAGAAGCTGGAGGAGCTTTTCCTTGTGGAGGAAGATCCTTATGACCCCGGTTTCATACAGTAACCATGTGGCGCCACCCACCAATGCCGCCAGGATGAGGAGCCTGAGCCAAATGCGTACTTTTCTGGGAGCCTCGCTCTCCTGCAATCGCCCGAGACCTTCCTTGTGTCTTCTTGGGGGGGCCTTCTCAGAGCCAAACCGGCCCCGAGGCCGCTATTATGATTTCTTTGGGGAGCCGCCGCAACCCCCACGAATGTAAACCTGCATCCAGGCCCTCAAGGCTCGGATCCCGTGGACTGAAGCTGCAAAAAGCTTGAGTTTCAGCTCGATGAGCCATTCCCCACATAGCGGGAAAGAGCACTGGATTGACCCGAGGCAGCTCCTTCCTTAAGATCCTGTCCAAGACCTTCCTAATGCAACAAGGGCGCTTGGGGCCCGGGGGAAATTCATGGAACGGATTCTCATCGTAGGGGGCAGCGGATACGTGGGACGATGTTTGCTTGGCCTATTTAGGAAAAGAGGCTTTGATGCGCGGCCCACTTTCTTTAGACACCCAGAGGCCCTCGGATCCGATGCCATTCTCTTGGATGTGAGAGACCGGGAAGGGGTCTTTAGGGTCCTCAAAGAGATCAGCCCCACTGTGATCTTCCAGCTGGCCTATGATATGGAGGATCTGGAGGGGAGCGTGCTTAAGGGCACCAGAAACCTGCTTGAGGCATGGGCGGCCTTGGGAAGGCAGGGGCGTTTCTTCTACATGTCCACGGACATGGTTTTCGACGGGGAGAATCCTCCATACAGGGAATCGGATCAGCCCAGGCCCCTTACTCCTTATGGAGAAGCAAAGCTCAAGGCCGAGGCCATGGCTTTGGGGGCAGGAGCCATGGTGCTCAGGACATCTCTGGTGTACGGGTTGGAACCCCCGGATCCACGCACAGAAGCCCTCAAGAGGGGGCTCGCTCAGGGCAGCTTCGATTACCCCTATTTCGAGGACGAGATGCGCTCGGCGGTTTTCGTGGAGGATCTGTGTATGGCCATGGCAGAGCTGGCAGAGACCCAAAGAAGCCTGCCTCAGGTTCTCCATCTGGCGGGCCCAAGGCCCCTAAGCCGTTACGAGTTGGCCTGTCACCTGGCCAGGGCTTTGGGCTTCCAGCCAGGGCTGGTTCCAAGGGCAAGACTTTCCCAAAGCCATCTGCTACGCCCCAGGGACCTGAGCCTGGATGTATCTTTGGCCTGCAGGCTGCTTTCCTTTCCCCTGCGGCAGGTGGAAGATGCCCTGGGGGATCCCGGCCAGGACTCTGGAGGCTAATAAGGAGGCTTAGATGGACTGGTTCGCAGCTAAGAAGCTTCTGACCCCTTTGCTTTATCCTGTGCTGGCCGTGCTCTTGGCCCTGGGATTGGGAGTGCTTTTCCTTTGGATTACCCCCTGGAAGAGGGCTGGGAGGTTTTTTGTGACTTTGGGCGCAGTGCTTCTGGGGGCGCTCAGCTGGGGCCCTGTGGCCGACAGCCTCGTAAGACCGCTTGAGAGGCAATACCGCCCCCTGGTGTTCCATCAGGGGCTCAGAGATGTGCGATGGGTGGTAGTCTTGGGGGGCGGGCACGTCTCTGATCCAATGTTGCCTCCCACAGGGCAGCTGGATGAGGCCTCTTTGGTAAGACTGGCCGAAGGGATTAGAATCCACAGGCTGCTTCCCCGCAGCCGTCTGTTGCTTTCAGGTGGGAGACTTCACGATCCTGTCTCTCACGCCCAGGTCATGGCCGAGGCGGCGGCATCCCTCGGAGTGGATCCCAAAAACATGCTTCTGGAGGCCAATTCCAGGGATACTCAGGATCAGGCTGTGGAGATAAGGCGGCTGGTGGGGGATGAACCCTTTGTACTTGTGAGCTCGGCTGTTCATATGCCGAGGGCCATGGAGCTGTTCCAGGCCCAAGGGATGCGCCCGATAGCTGCCCCCACAGGCCACACGGTGAGGGACCCCCGGAAGCAAAGCCCCACCCGCCACTATCCAAGCGCTGAGAATCTACGCAAGACCAGCCGAGCCATCCACGAGTACCTGGGGCTTGCCTGGATCCGGGTACGCAACTCGTTCTCGGCTCCTCCAGGGGTTTAAGGCCGAGCTTTGGGCGGTTGATGGTCCTGGGGTGCCGTGGTATAAAAGGCCATAACCAATGGCCTGGAGCGGCTTGCCCTGAATGAGCCTTATCCTGATTTCCAACGACGATGGAATCCACTCAGACGGACTCAGGGCCCTGGCTGAGGCCCTTGTTCCACTTGGGGAAGTGGTGGCAGTGGCCCCTGACAGGGAGCAGAGCGCTTCCAGCCATGCTTTGACCATGCACAGGCCGCTTAGGCTCAAGCAGGCGGCCCCTGGATTTTTTTCCGTAGACGGGACTCCCACTGATTGCATTCTGCTGGCCGTGCACAGGGTGCTTGCAGGACGAAAGCCGGACCTGCTCATCTCAGGCATAAACAAAGGTGGAAACCTGGGGGATGACATTCTTTACTCAGGTACCGTTTCAGCAGCCACAGAGGGGGCCAGAATGGGTATACCCTCTTTTGCGGTCTCCCTGGTGGCCAGGAAAGATTTCAAATACAAAGCTGCATGCAGCTTCTCCAGGAAGCTTGCCGCCAGGATCCTGGAGAGCAATGATCCATCCTGTTTGCTTTTGAACGTGAACATCCCTAACCTTGCCCCCGAACAGATAAAAGGAGTTCGTATTACCAGACAGGGCAAAAGACTTTACAACGGAGCCGTGGTGGAAAAGACCGACCCAAGGGGACAGAAGTATTATTGGATCGGAGGGGAGGAGCCCGGTCACGAGGAGCTCAGAGATTCTGACATAGAGGCTGTTATGGAAGGCTGGGTCTCGGTGACCCCTTTGCGCCTGGACCTGACGGACGAGGGGAGCATGGCCCGTCTTAAGGAGAGATGCCTGCTGGAGGGTCTTCTTTGAAAGACTTCGAAGTGGCCCGCCGCAAGATGGTGGAGACCCAGATTGCGGCCCGCGGCATAAGAAACCCCAGGGTCCTGCAGGTCATGAGGGAGATCCCGCGCCATCTCTTCCTGGACGAGGGGATGTGGGAGCAGGCTTATCAGGACCATCCCCTCCCAATAGGTGAGAAGCAAACCATTTCCCAGCCTTACATAGTGGCCCTCATGACAGAGGCCTTGGAACCAACCCCCAAAGACAGGATCCTGGAGATCGGAACCGGCTCCGGCTACCAGACTGCCATACTGGCCAACCTGTGCGAGTGGGTCTACTCGGTGGAGAGAATCCGCTCCCTGGCCCTCAAGGCCAGAAAGGTGCTGGACCAGTTAAGGCTTTACAACGTCTCAATCCGTATAGGGGACGGCACCGAGGGCTGGGTTGAAAACGCACCATACGATGGAATTCTGGTTACTGCGGGGGCCCCGGAAGTCCCACAACCCCTTAAAGAACAGCTTGCCGAGGGAGGCCGCCTGGTGATCCCAGTGGGTGACCGGTTCTCCCAATCCCTGTACAAGATTCTCAGAAAAGGGGGGGAGTTTCATCAGGAGGATCTTGGGGGGTGTCGTTTCGTGGATCTGGTGGGAAGATATGGTTGGAATCCATAGTTCCGGATGCCTCTTGGAAATTTTTCCATGAAGGGCTGGATGCGCTGGAGCGCGGTGGCAGCGGTTTGCCTGTTGCTGGTGGGATGCGAGGCCAAAAGACAGGTCAGCCGGCCCCCAGCCCCAAAAACAAAAACCATCCAAGTCCCTGCCTTGGACACTCCTCAGGAGAAAGCACAGGGGACTTACCACATTGTCAAGAAAGGAGAGACTCTCTGGCGCATCTGTCGGGCCTACGGAGCTGATCTTCAGCAGGTGGCGGAGGTCAACAACATCAGGGATCCTTCCCAAATCCGGGAAGGGCAGAAGATCTTTATCCCAGGAGCTTCAGGCACGGCCAGGGTGGAGATACCCAAGAGTTCTCCGGGGGAGACCGAGCCCAAGATACAGTTCTTTGCCGGGAAGCTGATATGGCCTGTCATGGGTCAGATAACCTCCTTCTTTGGAGTTAGAAACGGCATGAAGCACTCCGGGGTAGACATTAAGGCCCTCATGGGAACCCCTGTGGTGGCAGCTGCGGACGGGGAGGTGATTTACAAAGGACAGCTCAGGGGATATGGAAACATCCTCATTCTAAGACATTCCGAGGAGCTGGCCACTGTCTATGCACACCTAAGCAAGATTCTTGTTTCAGACCATCAACATGTCAGGCAGGGAGAAACCATAGGCACTGTGGGCAACAGCGGCCAGAGCGAGGGAGCCCACCTCCACTTCGAGGTAAGAGTAAGGAATGTGGCCAGAAACCCCGTCTTTTACTTGCCCCAGGAAATGCGGTGAGATCCTTTTTCGCTTGACTCTCCTGCAGAGAGCTTCCCATAATGCCTTATGGGCCTGGGTGGCGGAATAGGCAGACGCAAGGGACTTAAAATCCCTTGGGGCTTG
>CAYPWF010000082.1:0-14377 GCA_964414345.1 uncultured Desulfarculaceae bacterium | reverse complement strand
AAATGCAAGGCTTCTCTACGGTTCTGTGTCATCTTTCGACTCCAGGCGCTCGAGATATTCAAGGGCCTCTATGTCTGCCATGTCCTGGTCCCTACCCGAGATCTTCTTTAGCAGCTTTAGATGTTTTCTTGACACAACAGGAATTACAACACCCGAGGAGTGCATGATAACTGCTTGGGCCTCAAGCTCAGCAAATGGGACCAGCTCCTCCATCAACATGTCTATCTCGCTCAGGGGACGATGAGGATGGAGGAAGGTAAAAACTCTCACATTCTTTTCGTGGAGCCATTGCCTGCGCTTCTGTGCATCCAAAATTTCTTCGGCTTTTACAGGCAACCTCGGCCTGAACCCCAAACCATTCATACAGGACAGGAATCTGCCTACGTTCTCTTCGCTTAGATCCACGATAAGATCCAGGTCTGCAGTAAACCGTATGACCCCATGCAAGACCATGGCTACTCCACCGGCAACAACATAGCGGACCTGCTCCTCCTCCAGCTTGCGAAACAAATCTTCGTAAAGCACGACTTCCTTCACTCCGTAAGCTGCAAAACAAACTCACGGCTTCCGTTTCCTGCAGTGCGGGAACTGCGGCAATCGCAATCCTAACTCAGATCATCCACGGCTCAACCGACACTGTCAAGAAGACACCAATCCGCCTCCCTCTAAGGCTCCTTCTTTCCCTTTCGGTTCCGGGAGGCCGCGTCATGGCCCTGGGTCCGGTCCCCAGGGAGGCTTACGTGGAGTTCATCCATGGCTTGCTGGAACGTGGCAAATAGAGGCGAGGGAGGACTTCGTATGGAGCAAACCCCCTGACTCTCATGTCCCCCAAGAGCCTCAAACCACCATATGACTCTTTGCCGTTCCTACCCTTGAAATCTTTCCATATCCAGTGACACATATTTATGTATGAAGACGACTGGAGAGATATCCGATGAGCTTCTGAAGGAAGCGCGCAAAGTTGCGGCTCGCGAAGGGACGACCGTCCGCGCGATGGTGGAACAGGGTCTCCGACAGGTCCTCGAACAGCGCAAGGCCGCCAAGGCTTTTCGACTTCGCAAGGCGTCGTTCAAGGGCAATGGATCCAGCCCGCGGTTTCGGGTGCCTCCTGGGAGAAAATCCGGTAGATGGCGTACGAGGGCCGAGGCGGGTGATGGCCCTGGAGCCCAACTTGCTCGTATGCGCCCATCAGGAAAACTCCCCACGGCATGATGTCGCCTACCGGCGACTCGCCGAGCTCGCAGAGGGGAGAACCTGTGGGCTATACCCTGGCCTTGTCTGCACGAGTTCCTGGCCATCGTAACCCATCCCAGGATTTGTGCACCTCCAACCCCTTGGCCCGTGCCATCGACCAGGTCGGGGCCTGGCTGGAGTCCCCGAGTCTGATCCTCTTGGCCGCAGCCGATGGCTACTGGCCGGAACTTCGAAACGCCTTGAAGGAAGGGCGCATCGCAGGCCCTCTGGTCCACGACGCCCGGGTTGCAGCGCTGTGTCGTCTCCATGGCGTGCGAAAACTGTGGACCGCTGACAGGGATTTCGGCCGGTTTCCTGGACCCACGGTCAGAGACCCGTTGGTTGGTTGAACCCCCTTCTCATCCTTAAAGACCATCCGGACAAGAAAAAACTCAATGAGAGCATATGCTTTCCTTTTCCAAAGAGCCAGGAGGTGCGAGATTAGCCCGCATTTTTACAATCAGTGGACAATGCGGGCTATCTTAAGGACATGCGTGGCCAAACCGGTATGTGCTCAAAATCACCTTCTTTTTCATCTTTAGAGTTGGTCTTGGTTCGACCCGGAATATTTTAAAGCGTGTCTGGGGTTTGGGGGCTTAAGACCCCAAGGTTGGGGGGCTTCGGAGAACAATCCGGGTCAGGGGGTCGGTGGCTTTGATCGTGGTTGGGGTGATGGTGGGCACTATCGGGGGCCTGGCCCCGGGCTTGGGCCGCGAGCAGTGACCGTGAGTTCTACCAGGACGCACACTTTGAGTACGGGGATCTCAACTGGACGCTCTTCCATTCCCGCATCGGTTTCAGGCGCCAAAACAGCAAAACTCAGAGACCGACACACAATTTCAATGAGTTAGGCGAGATTTGGTGTCAGGCAACAAGATCTCTGGTAGGCCTGGACGAAACGCCCCAGCTTCTCCTCGATAACGGCCTCTGCCTCGCGAAGCTCTGCCTCGGTCTGGAACTCCGAGGAGAGGCTCACGAGTATCCTGTCGAAGCGCGAGGGCTTGATCTTCCACCTTTTTTCGTAATCTATCCTGGCCACCCGATATTCGGAGTGGGTGAAGTAGTACTTGCCCAGCCTCGGCTCCGCAGAGGCGAACCTCCAGCCCAGCTTGAGCTCGAAGAACGCCCGCAGGGCGGCCCTGACCCCCTCGTCATGAAGGCATTCAGGGCGAATCACGTCCCCTAGGCGGTCCCGGGCGTGCGTCGAGAACTCCTTCACTAGATCGATGTCCGTTATCACCAACCCGTACAGATACCAATCCTCCAGCGCCCCTATCACGGAGAGCTTTTCTGTTTCCGTGAGATGCTCGTGGCTGGGGCACATATGAGCGGCGCAAAGGCCCGGCCCGTAAAAAGAGCTGTCCCTGAGGTCTCGGCCGTTGTTGACCGACGGGTGGAGGAGGCATCCTACCCTCTTCTCCTCCTTGTCCAGGAAACCCAGAAACTCGCAGTTGTAAATGTCCTCAAGGAGTTTCCACCTAGGAGTCAACTCCTTTGCCGCAAGGCTATACGCCTCCAGTTCGAAGTCCTGTCCGAAGGACCGGAAAAGGGTCGTCCTCCCTCTCAGGAGGCGGACCAAGGTCTCCCGGCCGTGATCCTGCCAGTTGTAAAGCCCGCAACAGGCCCCGCACGATTTTATGGAATCGGGTTGGCAAAGGGACACCACACCCTCCCTGGAGCGCTCTCCCCTTAGCTCACTTTCCTGTGATTTTCACCCGGGTCTCGGTTATGAAGCAACCCTATTGCTCATGCCATAGTGTGGCGAGGCCGAGGGCGAATCATGGCTCGGGGCGGGCCGGAAGAGCTCTGCGGCCACATCTTCTGGATGGGCAACCTACTTCTTCGCATCTCGCGGCATCTTAGCCTCCGCCACTGCCCGCTCACCCTAAAGTCTCTGACGAAGAGGCCGGCCACACAGACCCCGAAGCGCTTCTCTCGTTTCTACCTGCCTATGTCTCGCTCTCCACCTTGGCCTCGGCCCTCCAGATGGCCTGAGACCGGCCTAGGCGATCCCCTGTGCCCCGCTTCAACGGGTGTTCCGCCTGCAGTCCATCTGGTAGACTGAAGCGAAGGCCGGATCCGCCACCCCCTGGAGAAAGTCATGTTTGGCCTTCCAAAAGCGAGCGGCAGCTACTGCTTAATCGCCTTTTTACCTGAGGCCTGCACCATCCAGTTCGGAAAAAACACGGCCTTCTTCCCCAGAGGCTGGTACGCGTACGTGGGCTCTGCCATGAAAGGTTTGGAGAAGAGGATGGCCAGACACGCAAGGCAGGAAAAGAAGAAACACTGGCACATAGACTTTTTCCTCGAGAAGGCGCGGGTCTGTGCGCTCCTAGCCATGCCTTCTCCCAGGAGGGAGGAGTGTGAGAAGAGCAAGGCCCTGGAGAAGATAGGCGGGATCGTTGTGGCTGAAAAATTCGGCTCCACCGACTGCAGATGCAAGACCCATCTCTATTTCTTCGCCCAGCCCCCCATGATGATGGAGGATTTCAGAAGGGCCCTTGGGATACCCATGGGGTCAAAGGTCGCCCAACCTACCCCATCCTGGTGGATGCCAAAAGGAGCTATTTTAAGGGCCAGACCCCTGATCTGGCGTGGATTGCTCAGGACTGAGATACCACATACCTCCTGATCAGATACCATGCTTCTGGTAGCCCCGATGGTCTTCTTGGCGGCAGGTGTGCCGGGGTTCGTCCTGGCGAACCACTTGGATTTTCCCCCAGCCCAAATGACCGTGGCCCTGCTTTGCGCAGGATTGGCCCTCATCTGGGTCAAGGCCCGATTGAGGCAAACCTTTGCTTGATGGTACAAGGCTCACAGACCGGGTTGAGGTGCTGAGGCGGATCTGCTTGCGCTGGCTTGCCCGAAAAGCCGGAATACCAAGGCAACTTGCCGTGGGTTCCAGTGTCTTCCAACCCGTGTCTCTGTGGTATCCCGCATCCGGCCTCATAGCCGCGATTAGCTCTCGTCTCCAGGGCCTTGAGCGGCTTGCTTTTGCTTTTCAGCCAGGGTCTCTCAAAACTTCCTAAACCAGTACCAGGCCGAAGCAAAACCCCTCTCCTCCCCTATGACCTCTCTCACCTTGACCAAAGCAGGGCCTAGCAAGGCCTCCACCTCCTCTGGGGAGATGCCCCAGGTGGATCCCCTCCATTGCCTCGGAAGCCAAGCATAGAGCATGTACAAGCCTCCGGGTTTGAGCAGGCGGACCAGTTGGGAGGCGTACTTTCCCCTGGCCTCCGGCGCCATCCCTGAAAGGCAGCCTATGTCCAGCACATAGTCGTATGGATCCCGAAGCATGGACAGGTCCGTCACATCAGCCTGGATGAAGCGGATCTCAAGCCCTGCGGACTTGGCCTTGTCTGCGGCCTTCCTGATGGCCTTTCCCGAAAAGTCAACCCCCGTTACATCCCAGCCTCTGCGGGCCAGGGTTATGGCGTTGGTGCCCGTGCCGCAGCCCAGATCAAGAGCTCTTCCCGGAGGGTGTTGGCCAATGAACTCCATCACCTCTGGAGGAGTGATGTTGGTGTCCCAGGGGGTCTTCCCCCTGAGATAGCGCCACTCGAACCCCCAGCGGCTTCTCCTCAAGAAGTCGAGCCATCCCGAACACAAAACATGGACCCTGCTCACCGGGCTCCAAGGCATGTCCCGAATTCCCATGCAAATGGGGCAGGTTTCCCCGAACCTCTCAACAAATTAACTGTAGGTGTATGCCTTAGGGGCCTTGCGAAGCCAGATCTCACCGCTTGCCTCCTCTTGGAAAAGTCCGCCTTTCTCCAGGGCCGAAACCACATCCTCCAGCAAATCTTGGGCAACACAGATGTCGCAGACTTCCCGGGCCGAAGACATGCCTTTGGGCCTCGAATCCTGCTCAAAAAACTGTTTCATCCTGCTTATGGTAGCCCCTCCTGCCCCGGCCCTCATGGCCGATTTCACCAGGTCTTTTCCTGTGCCTTCATTGCAAACAACCCACAAGTCAAGGAGATCTGCAAGGAAATAATCCGGATTCACCTGAACCAATTCTTTGTGGGCGCGTCTTCGCCAGCCCATGTCCCCCTTGAGTTCATCCAAGGCGGCTATGATCTGTTCCACACTGGCTACATGTCTTGTAAGTCCTTGGGTTATCTTTGTGTCCACCACACCTTTCCTTATGGGGTACATGTAGATGAAACCCTTCCCTGGGCGATCAAGCTGTCCGGCTCGGATCATCATCCTCATTAGTGTCTCAGAATCGTACCGGCTCCCCGCAATGTGGATGATCTCTTTCTGCCCTGGGATGGCTACTCGAAGCAGCCCCAATTTGTCGCGAATCCCCATGCCTTGTCCGAAGGATACGGCCGGAACACACAAACCCATATCCAATGCAACTCTTGCCACCTCGTTGGCCTGGCCTCTCTGCAAGACACAACAGATCCCCATTAGGGATGACTGCTTCACCGCGGGCCTGCCCTCTAAAACCGGGAATCCGAGCTCTGGAATGTTTTGCTGAGAGCCCAGCACTTCCACTTCCTCGCTGTACAAAGTCCCGCGGCCCGGTATGGTCAATTCGCACCCTCTGGCCAGGTAGTCCAAGACCGCTTCCTCCTGATGAGGCCCCACAAAAAAGTGAACCATCTCCCCTGGCTCCTCTACCAGGCGAAAGCGATGGAGCAAATCCAAACCCCTCCTGCTCTCATGCAATGTAAGGGTTCTAACAGGAGTGATCCCATAATCCTTGACCCCCGCCTCAGCCAGACGGGACAAAAGGCTCGAGGTAAATCTCTTCTTGAGAATGCAGGTTATCAAGAAGGCTCCTGTCCTGTTCACAACTTAAAGCCCCTTTTCACTCTTCAAGCTCTCTTCCAGAATCACCCTCTCGGTTCTGGCCACGCGAAGCCCCACGATCAAGACCGTTAGAATGGGCCCCACCGAGGCCATGGCCAAGATCCCGAAGCCCTCCACCACCTCCACCTGCCCACCCAGGCCCAGGCCCATAGCCAGGACCAGGGGCACAGTGACTGGACCGGTGGTCACCCCTGCACTGTCCCAGGCGATGTTGACCATTTCTTCACTGGAGTACCTGGTTAAAGCCAAAGCCAAAACATACGAGGGGGCCAGCAACAAGAACAATGGGATTCCCAGCACAATTTTTAGGACTCCCAAGGCCATGCCCAGCCCCACTCCCAAAGCCACAGCATGTATCAGCATGGTTTTTCTGAAGGTACCCACCGTGATTTCTTCCACGGCCAAACCCAAAGCATTTAGGGCAGGCTCAGCCAGGGTGGCCCCATAACCCATTATGAGGGCAAAGATCACCACAAGAAGTATGCCCTCCAAACCCTTCTCCTTACCTAGAATCGGTCCTTTGACAGGCACATAAACGTACCTCTTTCCCTCACGGTCAATGCTCTTCTCATCCAAAGGAATTGCCATGATCTTGTCGTCTTTTTTCCAATAAAAAAACCTGTGTTCCTTCCCATGTTCATCAATGGCCTTTTGTATTGCTTCCTCCTCAAAACCTTCTATGATTACCTTCTTTTCGGGCAGTGTCACGCTCTTAAATGAGGCAGGCAATCTATCCCCCACCTGATTACCCAGCCTTGTAAGCCCTGTCTCCATACCTGTATTGAACAACACCATACCTATCAAGGCCATGAAGACACCCAAGAGGATCTCGTCTGCCTGAGGCAGTCTTTCCCGCAAGACCAGCAACAGCACAAAGAGCAAAAATCCCACGAGCGGAATCACTGCCTGAAGCGAAATCAGAATGTTTCTGTAGACCAATTCGGCAAACCGGCTCTCCTGTGCTGAGACCTGCCCCTGGGAGGAACTCAACAACTCAGGCTTGGCTTCCGAAATCCAGTTCCTTTGTTGAGAAGTGGCCCTTTGGGAAACCCAATGGAAGAAAGCGCCGGGATCTTCCCCGAAGATGGTTCGAACTTTCTTGGGGTCTGACACCAATGATCTAAAGAAGGCCTCCATTTCCTCCTTGTTTTGATCCCAGAAGACAAGTTGGTCTCTTTCAGTTCCGTTTTCCATGAGGTATTTGAGCAGATGGTCTTCATCCAGGAAAAGAGGGAGAATCTTGCCACGGTTTGCAGGGCTGTAAAACTCTTCCCTGCTCATGGGCTGGGGGCTCAGGCCGGCCAAGCCTATACTCAGAGCCAAGACGCTCACCACTGGGAAAAGGGAGGCCAAGGTGACCACGCCAAACCCTGAGTTCTCAAGACCCCCTCGGCCCACCACCCTGCAAACCCCTATCCCTAGAGCCAGTATCAAGGGGACTGTGACAGGACCGGTTGTAACCGCTCCGCAATCCCAGGAAAGCCCCGAAACAGGGCTCATTTTGGGATCCAGGTAAGCCCAACCGGTCAGGCCCAAAAGGCACGTCACAAGAAGATATATGAATGGCTTTAGGGACCACCCGTGCAGGTAGCGCAACATTCCAAGCAGCACCGAAAAACCCACGCCCAATCCCACTGCCCAAACCAGATAGTGAGGATACTTGTTCAGGACCAAAAAAAGTAAAGGAGCCTCCCACGGCTTGACTCCCAAACCTGCATTTTTCAGTATTCCTATGGCAGGCTCGGCGAAAGTGGCTCCAACTCCCAGGATAAAGGCCACAAGCAAGACAACCCCAAGGCTGCTCTTCTCTGGAAGCCTAAGGCCGATTATCTCCCCCAAAGGCATTATTCCAAGGACCAGCCCTTCCATGAAAAACGCCAAGCCCACCACTATCACCACCACCCCCAAAGCAATACTGCATGCATCCAAGATTTCCATTCCCAAAATCAGTGTCTGAAAAAAAACAAGATAGGAGATAATGAGGGCTACGGACTTAAGCTGCTCTATTATCTTGGTCTTGGCGTAATTCCCCAGGATCTCCAAACGCTGTCCCAAGGTTATTCTTAAGTCTGCAGGCTTCTTACTTTGGCTCTCCATGAGGACTCTCTTCTTTTCCCAGGCGGTTGGCTCAGGCCCAGGGGGATCATCGGCTCCCACCTGCTCAGCCCGCATCATTCAGGACCAGTGGATGATGCGGGCTGTCTTGATGACACATTAGGACAAACCGTTCTATATTTAAAAACACCCTGGTTTTGATTTTATGTCCCTTCCTAGTTTGAATCGGAATATCCCGAAGCATGCCAGTGGTTTGGGGGTGTGGTCCCCAAAGTCATGGGCTTTGGTGAATAATCCGAGTTAATTGCTTTTTTCTCCTCCTCTCTTCTTCAACATTGCCTCATCCGATGCCTTTTAAGTAGTTGGCCGCCTGGGTGATGGCTTACCCTTTTGCTCTCCCCTCTCAGAGCAAATACTGGTTGCATCAGATTCAGGCTGAATAGATACAGGGTTTCAGGCCCAGGGTCAAGGATACGGCTCTTGGGGAAAGAAAGCAAAAAGTGAGACCTGATCTTGTATTCTGTGTTGTCATGGGAAAAACTCTGTGCTAACTTTGCTTCCACCCCGCCTTCAGAGAGGGTATTTTCTTGAATCACAGGATTCTTACTCCTCAACACTCCAAGGCAAGCGACTTGGAGCAGGCCTTAAGAGTTCTTTTTTCTTTCCCTGAAAAACTCCAGGAGGCCCGAAATGGATGAGTTCCAGGGACAGGACCAGAAGAAAGCACCGAATGGGACAAAAGAGGGAAACAGCAAGCTAGGAGCCTCTTTTCTGGCAAAGCCGGGGATTTCTCGCGCAGCACCCGATGGGGACTCAAAGAGCACCTCAACCGAGGAGAGAAGATTTGCAGATCTTGTGCTTTCCAGACTTGGGGACCGCCTCATAGCCATTGCATTGGACTCGGCTCTAATGTTGGGCTTTCTGGCCGTTGTGGGCATGTATTCGGCCTCCAAGTGGGGAGGGATCACGCAGGAGGGTTTCTCCCTGGAGGGGAAGCCCGCTCTGATATCTTTGGCCGCAGTTCTTGTGGCGGGCTTCGCCTATCACTGGCTCCTGGAGGGCCTGGCCGGGGCTACCTTGGGAAAATTTATAATGGGGCTGCGCGTGGTGGGACCCTCAGGGAAGCCTTGCGGGCTAAAACCTTCCCTGCTAAGAAACCTCTTGCGTTTGGTGGATGGACTCGGATTCTATCTTATAGGGCTGCTAGTGGCAATCTTTTCCAAAAAACGACAAAGACTAGGGGACCATTTGGGGAAAACAGTGGTGGCCGAGTATCCGACTTCCACAGTTCTCAAGGCAGTGGCGGTCCTCCTGTGGATTCTTGGCGTGGGTTCGGGAGCCTGGTTCTCCTACAGCATTCACCGGGAGGCCGCCTTGTCTGGAACCCCTGTGCCGGTTGCAAAGGGCACCTCTGCAGAGGATAAGAAACAACATGTTGGCCCTGAATCCGGTCAGCTCCAAGGCGCAAGCCTGACACAGTCCGCCCAAGAGTTCTCGGTGATTAACCTGGAACTCTCAGAGGGAAAGGGCAAAGCCCAGCGGCCGGATGCATTTTTTGAATCCGGCAAGAAGCTCTATGCCAGTTTCCAGGTAGTGGGCTTCAGCACAGACCCCAAGGGGACGGCCAAGCTCTCTTTTGACGTAGTCGCCTTGGATCCAGAGGGGCTTCCCCTATATGAGAACTGGAGGCCCAAGTTTGAGGGATCTCCAGGCTCCCCTGGGGAAGTCATCCCGGCCAGCATGGAGATGGACATCCCTGTTTTCGCTCCTTCGGGCCTTTACAAGCTTCTCATCAGAGTCAAAGACGAGCTAAAGGGTGTTGAGACACAACTCATGAAGGAGTTTTCAGTCAAGTCCGCCCAGGCCGCAATTCCCAAGGGGTTGGAAATCAGGGATTTCGCTTTTTCCTCCAGCGAAGACGGTCCGCCCATTCCCAAAGCACAGGTGCAGGGGGGGCAGAGGCTTTATATGGCCTTCAAAGTGGCCGGGTTGGTATTTAAGGATGACCGCCCGGCTCTTTTGGTGGATATGCAGGTATTGGATCCTGAAGGAGATTTGGTCTTGAATCAGCCTGGGATAGTGGAGCTTAGGGATCCACTGGTGTACCACCCTCCCACTTTTTTCGCCCGCGTAACCTCCTGGGTGGATTTCCCAGATGAGATCCCCAAGGGGACCTATACCGCTAAGTTCCTGGTGAAGGACGAGAACTCAGGAAAGAGTCTTATTCAAGAGGCCAAATTCGAGGTGAAATGATGCCTGTTAGATCCCCTTCTTAGCCCGCATTATTCACGATAAGTAAGTGATGCGGGCTATCTTTATGATATGTTTGGAAAAAACGGTCCACACTCAAAAGCACCCTGCCTTTCGGTTTCAGCTTTGGTCGTGCTTTGAGTCGGAATATCTCGAAGTGTACAGGGGGCTTGGGGCGTAGCCCCCAAAGCTGAGGGCTCTGGAGAATAATCCAGGTTAGACAAATCTGAAGAGGCTTTTGGGAGCCTCTGGAGAGCCCTTAAACTTGAGTAAGGGTTCCCGAATTGGGCTTTGAAAGGCGGCAGGGGCCTGGGGGGAGGGTTGAATCAAGTTACAGGTGGGTCAGTTCCTGTTGCAAGGATTTTGGTCGGAATGAAAAAAATAGTCACAAGTTGGCTTTGGGCTGCCCTTTTGTTTTTTGCGGTTTCCCAAGCCCATCCGGGAACTAACGGCCGGCCACATGGGGAGGCGGCCCCGGCAGGCATGTCTTTACTAAAGGCCTTGGTCTTGGGTGTGGTGGAAGGCCTGACAGAGTATCTACCGGTAAGCTCAACCGGGCACTTGCTTCTAGCCCAAAAGGCAATGGGAATAAGCGGCGGGAAGGACCCCTCAGGAGAGAGCAGACTTCGCAAAGAGGCCTCGGACGCTTACGCGGTCTGCATTCAGGGGGGAGCCATCCTGGCGGTATTGGTTTTGTACCGAAACAGGGTCCGGCTCATGGCCAAAGGGCTGCTGGGGAAAAGCCCACAGGGCCTAAAATTAGTATTTAGACTGGCCTTGGCTTTTTTCCCTGCAGCCGTCATAGGAGTTCTTTTTGAAGGCCCCATAAAGAGACACCTCTTCGGGCCATGGCCTGTTGTGACAGCCTGGTTTGCTGGGGGAGTCCTCATCCTTTGGTTTTCCGGCAGGGCCCAAGGAGCTGCTGGGGAAACACGCCGCGAACTTGAGGATCTGGAGTGGAGTGGGGCACTCACAATAGGCCTCATACAATGTGTGGCCATGTGGCCGGGAGTGAGCAGAAGTTTGGCCACAATCCTGGGCGGGGTTGCGGCCGGGCTGTCACTGGGGGCAGCCGTGGAATTCAGCTTTCTCTTGGGAATGCTGACTCTCGGGGCGGCCACCATTTACGACGGTTTGGCCCATGGAAGCCTCATGGCCCGTTTTTTTGAGCCAGTCTCAATGGCCGCAGGGTTTGCGGCTGCATTTTTCTCGGCGGTCCTGGCAGTTAGGTGGATGGTGACATACCTCCAGAAGCATGGTCTTCATATTTTTGGCTATTACAGGATTGCTTTGTCCCTGGCCGTCTCAATTTTACTTGCATCAGGCTTCATCTAGCGCGCATTATTCAAAGTGAGCGAATGATGCGTGCTATATTGATGACATGTTTTGAGAAACCGGTCTGTGTGCAAAAGCGCCCTGATTTTGGTTTCCAGATTTAGTCCTGCTTTGAGTCGGAATATGTCGAAGTGTACCTGGGCTTGGGGGCTTGAGCCCCCAAAGTTACGAACTTTGGAGAATAATCCGGGCTAGCCCCCATTATTTAAGAGCAGATGGTGACGCAGACACCATATGCGCTGAGCAGAAAACGGGGAGGTGCTCTTTGAAAGGGATCGATCCAATTAGGCTTATTGCTGTTTTGCTAATAGGGCTCACTTTTTCCTGTACTAGCAGCCCGACTCCCTCCCCTGTGGCCGCACTGGACGACGAGCTGATCACGGCGGAGGTACGTGAGAGGCTAAGCCTCGAGCCTTCCTTGCGAAACGCCGCCATCAGCGTCCAAACCAGCCAAGGCATAGTCGTCCTTAGGGGGGTGGTCGAGGATGGGATAGACCGGAGCTTGGCCGAGTCCCTTGCAGGAAGGGTTGAGGGAGTAGTTGGGGTGCGAAACCTGTTGGAGGTGAAAAGACAGGGCCGATACCCCTTTTTTAGAAGGTGGTAGGGCCCTGGCTTGTATCATCTTCTTGCTCTTTCAGGTGCGTGGCAAGTAGCATGGGATCAGGCCTCTCCTTTTAGTCCTATCGAGTGGGCCACCTCTCGCATCCCCAGGATCACTTCTTCTGCCAACTGCCAGACATCCATGCCCAGCATGGCTGCTCCCTTTTCTATGACCGAGCGATTCACACCTGCTGCAAAGGCCTTGTCCTTCCATTTTTTCTTGACCGACTTAACCTCAAGATCCATCACACTGCGGGAGGGTCTCACCAGGGCTACGGCGGTTATGAGACCTGTGAGCTCGTCTACAGCATAAAGCACCTTCTCCATCTCCTCCCTGGGCTCCACCTCGCTGCAAAGACCCCATCCATGGGAAACTACGGCCCTTATGTACTCCTCAGGCCACCCTCTCTCCCGTAAAATCTCAGGTGTCTTCTTGCAATGCTCCTCTGGGTATTTCTCGTAATCCAGATCATGCACCAATCCTATTACACCCCATTTCTCCTCGTCCTCTCCCCGCCTGCGAGCCATATATCTCATGACACCCTCGACACAAAGGGCATGTTTGATGAGGCTCTCGTTCCCGTTGAACTCAAGAAACACTTTCCAGGCATCCTCCCTGGTGGGCCTGTATTGCGGGCTCATGGCGCTCCCTCCTCTGCTTAAGCACCAACCTGGATTCTTCTGACACCTGCCCCCTTTGGAGCTCCTACGTGCACCGGCTTCGCAAGAAATGGGGGCAAGTGGTCCCAGCTTCTGCCGAGCTTACTCTTCCTCCAGGGTGAACTCCAGATCCCCTTCCCCTTCCGGAAGCAGCAACTCTGCCTCCAGATCCAACTCCAGCGTGTCCTCCTCAGGTGAAATGGACAGGTCCGGATCCCTCACGTACACCTCCACCTTCTGATCCCGACAAAGAGCAAAGGTGCGCCCCACCGAGACTTGCTCCTTGCCTTCTGCAACACCCTCGGAGGTCCTCAAACGTATCAGCCCGTAGCCTAGGTCCCGCCAAACCGTTATTCCGTCGGCATCATATAGCTTCACCCATAGCTTTGGCTTTCCCTTGGCCACCCAAAGCTCGTCAGGAAACCGCTTCAGGGCGGAGTCCACACTCTCGAAAAAAAACTCGTCAGCCATCTTTTTTTCCGTTTCAAGCTCGGCCGGGATTTGACTCTGCAAAGGGCCTGATCTGCCCAAGCCTTTTGCACGCAGCCCCCCCAAATCACCGGCCTTAGCTAATAACGCGGGTCAGGTCTCACTCGGCTCCGAACAGCGCAGCCGCGCGCTCCAAATCCTCCTCCTTCACATGCACGATGAACAGGGAACGTTCTGATCCGCTAAGCACAGAGCCGTAAACATAGTCTATGTTGATGCCCGCCCGGGCAAAGGTGGCAGCCGTCTCCCCAAGGCTCCCCGGGCGGTTTTCCAGCACAATTACCAGAACCGGGGTTGTGTCCACCGGATAACCGGCTTCCTCCAGCACCCCGACAGCCTGGCTGGTCTGGTGTCTTTCCACTACAAAGCGAATCACCGAGTAGTCTTCGGAGTCCCGAATTATGGACCCGTAGCTGGCGGCTGTGGCAATACGCCTGCCTGTAAGCTCTCGGGCTTTGAGCAGTCCGCGGACGTAATCCTCGGCATTCTGTATGCTCATGCCCAGGATGTTTATCCCCTTGTTCCTTAGCAGCTCACACAGTCCGGCCAGTTGACCAGGAGCGTTCTTAAGAAAAGCCACTATTTGCGTCTCTCTGTACATACCAGGCCTCCAGTCAGAAAAAGAAATACGTCTGGATGATATATTAACCCGAAATATTCAGCAAGGCCGAGCACATTGGAGAATTGACCGGCCAAGGCTGGTGGGTCACCGGGGTGATGACTTACAGCCAAGGGATCCACTTCTCAACAAAGCTGGCCCCAAGACCCGGCTACTCCCCCTAGCCCGCATTGTTCACGATCAGGGCATAATGCGGGCTATCTCAATCACATATTGGGACAAACCTGTCCATGCTCAAAAACACCGTGAGTCTTGGTTTCAGATTTTGCCAGGGGTTGAGTTGGAATATGTCATAGTGTACCGGGGGCTTTGGGG
>CAYPWF010000081.1:12586-14481 GCA_964414345.1 uncultured Desulfarculaceae bacterium | reverse complement strand
AATAGCAACAGACAGGGTCTACTCGACGAGTTCGGGGGGGGTATCCGCCTTGGTCCTAGGGGGTGCCTTAGCTGGTGTAGGTGTTGCAGGAGGAGGTGTTGGTGCTGGCTATAGCAGCAGCGCAGGGGCAGTGTCAACAACTCAGAGAACCCTTACGGTCATAATAAAATTTGACGAGGAAAAAAGGGTGAGAGATTTTGCTTATCATTCCTCCAGATTCTAGGAGGAACACCCATGCATGACTCTAGGCTTCTCCCTTTGGGTTTGGCATTGACTTTGGTGCTTGTTGTTGCTGGTTGTGCTTCAATACCAGCGGATGCGCTCAAGTTGAGCCCTGAGTCGCTACGAGACAGACAATTGCAGACCAGGGTCTTCGATACCGAGGAAGAAGCCAAGATCCTGGCTGCGTGCTCCGCCCTCCTGCAGGACCTGGGTTTCTCAATCGATGAAAGCGAAACAAGACTTGGAGTCTTGACGGGCTCGAAAGACAGGAGCGCCCTTAATGCTGGCCAGGTGGCGGCCTCCGTGATAATCGCAGTCCTTACTGGCGTAGTAACGCCGGTGGACAAGAACCAGAAGATGAGAGTATCGATTGTGTGTAGACCCGTGGGAGAGGAAAAGAAAAGAACGGCGGTGAGGGTGACGTTCCAGAGGATAGTCTGGAACACTTATGGTCAAGTAACTACTCAGGAGCGGATTGGTGATCCAGCTATCTATCAGGAATTTTTCGACAAATTATCTAAGGCTCTTTTTCTGGAGGCTCATGAAATATGACGACTAGGGACATCCTTACTTCCTCGCTTATCGCCGTTTGTGTCTGTGTGGTGGGGTGTGCCACCACCCAAGAACGGCTTCTAGAATCGGACAAGAGCCAGGTCGCGCTCAGGTCGATTCAGACAAGAGCCTTTGACACAGCCGATAAAGAAAAGACGCTCAGGACCATTATGGCAACCCTTCAAGACCTGGGTTTTGTGGTGGACAAGGCAGATGCGACCCTGGGTTCGGTGACGGCAACCAAGCTGGACAAATATGCCCTTCGTATGACTGTGACCGTCCGACCACGCGGACAGAGCCAACTACTGGTAAGAGCGAACGCCCAGTATCAGTTGGAACCTGTGGTGGATCCACAGCCCTATCAGGATTTCTTCGCCGCCCTTGAAAAGGCCATGTTCCTTGCTGCTCACGAAGTCGATTGATTCCGAATCGCACAGCTCATTTCGGAACCAGCCGCGTCGTAAGCTCTTTGCCAGGACTGGCCGGCCGCTGACAACTCGGCCGAATCCTTGCACCCCATCCCGCCAGTCTCATCACCCAGAAAGGCAGTCTGTCACCAGTAGTTTAGGGCTACTCAGTAGGCTGATAGACTTCCCGCCCTGAGTGCTGGCAATGAACGTGCGGCACAACTGCGCCCTTATCTCTGGTCGAACTTTGAAAACTTTGGTGTAGGCCATCCACTCCCTCCACCTCGACTTTAACAGCTGGGACTGTAACTATTTGGAATCATTTGATTGAATGTGACCATTCGTGACTACATGTCATGCAACTCCGGAAATTATCAGTCTCTGGCTAAAACTTGAATTATTTCAAATAGGTCATTTTCTGGTCGTCACTACAGGGGCTGTGCGTCAAGCTCTTTGTGCTGGGGGGTCCCTACCCCCAGGGCTTTGAAAAGGCTGAGCTGCTCGGGGCCGGGTGTCAAAAGACCCTGATGCGTCTTCCCTGGGTCTTACCTTCCACAGGCCTCTGAAGCGAGAGCCTCTGGAGCACCCGCTGAGGGGACCTTGACCCAATTCCGCTCATACCATTTTTCGATAACTCCAAGGCCGACCATCCAGACCAGCCACACGAGACGGACGAAATAGACCGAACAGACGAAACTTACCCAATTTAGGTCA
>CAYPWF010000081.1:0-12486 GCA_964414345.1 uncultured Desulfarculaceae bacterium | reverse complement strand
TACCACTTTTGGGTAAATTTACCCATTTTTGGTCATACCGTTTTTGGGTAAAATGGCGCCTCGTGGCTGATCGTCTTTAGCTTTGCGCCATCAAGACCCTCCAGACGATATGGACGGAACAGATCAGACAGCCGTAGGTAAGGGGTTTGTCCCCTCTCGGAGGTTGGGTTTTGGGTTTGTTTTGGCCTGTCGGATTTTCAGCCGGGGATGAACCCCGCCCATACGACCCACTGCACAGACCAAGCAGACCCAATAGACGAAACTTACCCAATTTAGGTCATACCACTTTTGGGTAAATTTACCCATTTTTGGTCATACCGTTTTTGGGTAAAATGTGGTCTCATGGCTTCTGCTCTCTATCTTTCTCTATCTTTGCGCCATCAAGACCCTCCAAACAATTTGCAGGACAGACAAACAGACCAAATAGACGAAATCCACTAGAAATCCGGAGATTATTAGTCTTTAGCTAACAGTTGAAGGATTTCAACAAAGTTGTTTTTTAAGCCGTCACTACAGGGGCTTTGCGCCCAGCTCTTTGTGCTGGGGGGCTCCAACCCCCAGGGCCCTGAACAGGCTGAGCTGCTCCACCGCGCGCCTCAAGGGACCAGGGTGGGCCTGCACTCCATGGGTCCGAACAGAAGTTAAGGAGTTATAGTCCAGTTCACAAAGGGGCGGGAGTCACTCCTGGGATGGAGGGCTCATCAAGACTATCCTTGATTCAACGCTCATAGTACCGTAACCGTCTTGTGCTCTTAGCTCCACTCTATAGAGGAAAGGCTTGGGTCTCCTGGATGAGCCCGAGAGCCGTTTTCTCAGCTGTAAGTCCAAAATCGGCTCCCTGAGATTCAAAGTCGTCTCCCCGCACTGCCCGTAAATGGGATCCCCATTAAGCTGGACGTCAAACCCGCCCAATTTCTTCTTGGGCGAAGATTCCCCGCATACGCGAGCCTGTAGGCTCGTGACGGGTAACGTTGAAGGCCGAAAACGGCACCTGGTACGCACTTGCTCCATCTGCCCCATCTCTTCCGGGAGCACATAAATCACATCTGGATCTATTAATAGGCTGACCAGGGGGGCTTTTGGCTGGACCTTTACTTCTATGGTGTGAGAGCTCAAGGTTCCCAGACTGTCTGAAGCAATAAGCGTGAAGGTGTGAATTCCCATTCCCAATTCCAAATTGCTGACGATTCGCTGGTTGGAAAGGAATTTCTCCTTGCCTTCCACTTGGTAATCCTTGATCCAAATAAATAACAACTCATCATTGTCATAATCCACAGTCCCTGACCCGTTGAGCTCAATCAAAGCTGTTCCATCCATTGTCTCCGCCTCAACCACCATGCTGCTACCTGCCCATGCTATTGGGGCTCGGTTGATCCAGTGTCCCTGTGCGCGAATCTCCAGTTGTCCCTTGCGGTCCGGAATGCCAAAAAGTCTTGCAGGGAGGCCAAGATCAAGCTGAAAGGCCGGATTTCCAATTTCGCCAGGGCCTGCAATGAAGTTTACCTGGGCCGTCAGGATTTCTTCCTCCAGATCAATGTATTGACCGTAGGACTCTCCATTAGCCTTCCATGACAAGAACAATCCCCTTGCTCCCCCAACCAGTTGCCATATGGCCGGCCGCTTGGTGCTCAAGCCAGTCTGCGGAACCGGAGCCAAAATGATTGGCTCTGAGGAGGTGAGGGCCATCTCGGTCACCTCCAGCACCTGGTTCCCCAACAAGGCCGAGAAACTATTGAACCTTGCATATAGGCCGTTGATGAGGACCACTTCTCTCTCCTCACCCTCCTGGCCGATTCTTTTTTGAATGCTCAACTCCAGGAGCCCCTCTGCCACCCCTGTTGTAGCCGTGAACACGCGTCCTCTCACCCTGGCACGAAGGGAAGTTGTGTTCCGTGCTTCCCCAGTAGAGGGATTCATGCCCACCACAAACCCAGCCAGATTATTCTTGAAACGCTCTTTCATCTCAGGCAGATTCTGCAAACTGACCCCACGCGTTCCTGCCTGAAAGGGTTCAGGAAGTTCCGAGACCGAAACACTGATAACCTCGGCCTGAGACGCATAACTACCGAACTGGGACTCGATAAAAGCATCAACAAGGTGAGCCACTGCCCTCTCGGCATCTGCCAGATTCACCTCGCCGTCTCCGTCAAAATCGTGGACCGGCAGTGAAGGTGCGCTCCACTTTACCGTGACCCGCGCCTCCGCATCGCCTTCGCCTTCTCCTATTTGGATAGGACGCATAACCAGCGCCTCGCACTGGAACACACGGGCTCTCACCCCCTCTTCCCTTGGGAAAACCAGTGAAACAGTTCTTCGATCGAATTCACAGGAACACTCAAGCAGCAACAAGCACGCCAATGCCAGAAAGAGGCGGCCATTTCTTGAAAGGACTTTTATCTTCCCTGCCACTTGCTTCCTCCCTGAAAGGCTCTTACAGGCCTTTGGTCATGAGAACGAATGCACTGGCGCTTCCCACCGCACCGCCTGTGTCCTGGACACGTACGTCTATTTGGTACTTGAAGGTGTTGTTGGGGCCATCATATCTCTGTCTTAACTTTAGCTGTACAGGGACCACAGGGGATGCGCTCAAATTGACCGAACCACATTTCTGCTGGTGGAACTGAATCCCGTTGACCTCAGCGTCATAGTCTTGGGTCGGATCGTTATCGTAGCTCGACCTTGGTGCTAGATCTCCGCAAATTTGAATAGAAGCTTGGGCCAAATTGTGGCAGTATTTTGTGAGAAGAAGCGTGGTATCGAAACTTATCATCTTTCCGAACTGCGTCTTGGATACCTTCACATTTGCTGGCTTTACCTGAAGATTTACGCCTGGAGGCTTCGCTTCCACGGTCACGATCTTTTCATCACGGCCCATGGCATATTGACTGTCCCAGACAAAAAGGGTGAGCTGGTGTGTCCCGACAGGGAGGGTGACAGTACTGCTCTTCTGAATGGAGAGTAAATCCTCTTGCCCTTGCACATTGTAATCTTTGACCCACATGAACTCCAGGGGGCTCACCTGGCCATCGAAGTCTTGGCTCCCGCTTGCATTCAGAGTCACTTGCGCCACGCCATCTCCAAGGCACGTCTCCACACTATTCGGACCTGCATCGGCAATTGGGGCCCGGTTTGCCCAAGTGCCAGCCAATGACACCAGAATCTCACCTTCCCCTTTTAACTGCATGTCTTTGGGTCGAAAGCTCATCTTGGCCTCAAAAGGAGCAGGGGCCTGGGCGTTGGGGCTTGCCGTATAGTCAAGCTTGAAATGGAAAGGCAGTGATAAACCAAGGTAACTTCGCACAGGTCCAAGATGTTCCACATCCATTGAAAGGAAAAGAGGAGAGGCCTGAACCTGATAAAATTCCCAGTTGGTGGATCCTGATATGATGCCGCCTTGGGTCCCAGCTATGATCATTTCGAAAGGGCGATAAGATATCAAGGCCACATTTGAGACTCGGAGCTTCTTTCCATCAATGAAGGCATCAAAATCATTTCCAAGGAGTCTCATCCCCGTTACGATCAAACGTTCCTCAGGAACATTTGAATCCATTGAGGTGTAAAGGCGTTTATAATCTAAAATAATTCTCCCATCGACTACCTTAGTGTTGCCGATGACTCGGCGACTTTGTCTCCCTATGTTCAAGTTCATGTCTATGAGAATTTCATTTTGGGCGCTCGCAGAACCTGGAATCACGACTTCAGAGCCGAAAACCCCTCCCCAAACCGGAAGGTTGTTGATATTGCTTTGTGTGACACTGTAAGCCAATGGAGCGGGGAGTTGGGGCCCATTAAAAAAAACATTTCTCGCCGCAACCCTTGCCGAGCTGTGGTTGCTTCTTATCTCCTCATTGATAAACCGGTTCGATAGCGCATCGGCAGCGAGCTCGGCGTCCTCAGAGGTTATGCCAAGGTCCTGGTTGAGGTCTTGCACGCCACATGGCTCGCAAGCCCATCTGATCACCATCGGCGGCGGGTTTGAGACATAGTGGCTGCTTAGATCCCTCTCTATAACGGCCCATGCTGAGAAGCTTGGCCCGGACGGTTCGACTGGAGGGGGGTTCAGCCCTGAGGTGTCGAAAACACATCCTTTCAAAAAAGTGGCAGCCACACAAAAAGCCACAGCCGCTAATGCATTCAACCGTAATTTCATGTCCATTACCCCTTGGCTCTAGGCCCTTACGCAGGAAGACCGATAGCCCATTAACCTATTGGAAAGGGGCACCTTTTATCACATGAAAGCGTGGCAGCATATCAGAAATTTCCCTATTTTACGATGAGGAATTTCCTTATAAACGAGCTGGAGGCCTGTTCCAGCAGTCGGTTGCCTTCATTTTGCCGAGCCATTTTCCCTTTTGAAGGATTTAGCTGTGGTGTGTGTTTGTGGGCTGTGTAAGACCTGGTTGGCCCTTTGGTTACAAGATGATGGAATACTTTCTGCAAACGGGTTTTATCATCAACCAGGTGAGGGACTATGGCACAAGGAAAGCTTCCATATCCAGTACGGAGAGGCGGGAATTTGGGGTGAAGAGCTTTGGGTTGCGCGGCTCCGTTGACATAGCCCACCCTCTCTGGTAAGAGACCTGGATCGGATATCCGCCAGGAGGGGGTACAAGGTGCTGAGTCAGGTTGCTATGGGCCAGAAGGCCGCCCAGCTGGTCATTCGCAATGCCGTGCTCTTTAACCCTTTTACCAGGGAGTTTCTCCCACATCATGCCATTTGGGTTGCAGGGGGGAGGGTGGCATACTCAGGGCCCGACATGGAGCCTCCAGTAGATGCTACCACTCAGGTGATTAATGCCGACGGGATGTTGCTTTTGCCTGGCCTGGTGGAGTCCCACACGCACATAGTGAACCGCTGCGGGGTAGAGGAGTTTGTGCGCTACAGCCTACCCGGGGGGGTGACCACCGCGGTCACAGAGACCATAGAGATGGCCGGGGTGCTGGGCATGGAGGGGATAACCGCACTGGTGGAAGCACTCAAGGGTCAACCCCTCAGGTTCTTCTACACGGTGCCGGCCATATGCGGCCTCACCCAGGAGGAGGAGATGAGGGCCCCTAAGCCCGAGGAGATGATCCCCTTTCTGGATGATCCTGCATGCGTGGGCCTGGGGGAGATCTACTGGGGGAACATGCTACTGGAGAACTCCCAGGGAAGCCGGGTGAGAAGGCTTTTGGAGCTGGCCCTGAAGAGGGGGAAAAGGGTTGAAGGGCATACGGCTGGGGCAGGAGGCCTGAAACTTCAGGCTTACACCTCTTTCGGGATCTCCTCCTGTCACGAACCCATCTCCACCGGGGAAGCACTGGAAAGACTGCGCCTGGGCTACTGGGTGATGATCCGCGAGGGGGGCATACGAAAGGAGCTGGAAGGCATGAAGGATCTCTTCAGCTCGGAGTTGGATCTGAGGCGCCTGGTGCTTTGCACCGACAGCGTGGATCCTGAGGGTTTTCTGAGCGAGGGCTCCTTGGACGGCTCGGTGAGGAGAGCCCTGGGAATGGGTGTAGAGCCAGGACTTCTCTACCAAATGGTGACCCTGAACCCAGCCGAGCATTTCGGGCTGGAAGCCCAGGTGGGGTCTTTGGCTCCCGGGAGATGGGCGGACTGGGTGCTCATACCTTCCCCAACTGACTACAAACCCCTTTCCGTGGGAGTGGCTGGGAATCCTGTGTACCAGGAAGGCAGGCTCCTGGCCGAGCCTTGCCGGGTGGATTTCCCTGAGGCCTCTTATCACACCGTGACCCCCCCATTAGGCCTTCCCGAGTTCCCTGAACTAAGGGGCAGGGTGCGGGCAATGGAGCTGATCACTCGATTGGTGACCCGGGAGTTGATCCTAGACCTCCAGGCACCGGGGGCTTGGGATGATCTCAACTGGGTTGCGGCTGTGGATCGCTTGGGCAAAGGAGCCGCCTTCTTAGGACTTCTGAAGGGCTTCGGGCTCAAAAGAGGGGCCTGCGGATCCACCATGTGCTGGGACACAGGAGATCTTATCTTGGTGGGATGCAACAGAAGATCCATGGAGACAGCCCTGGGCCGCCTGAGGGAACTGGGAGGCGGCGCGGTGTATGCCATAGACCGAGAGGTGGTGGCAGAATACCCTGCCCCTATCTGCGGCATCATATCCCAGGAGCCCATGCAAGTGCTTGGAGACCGGGTCAAGAAACTGGAAGAAGCCATGGCGCAGCAGGGTGTTGCCTGGGAGAAAAGCCTTCTTACCATAGACACCCTCAGCACAGCAGCCATCCCTCACCTGCGGATAACACACAGGGGGTATGTGCGTCTAAAAGACCGGGCCTTGCTGGGCTTGGAACCCTGAGCCTGAAGCCCTTACGGATCAATCCCAAGGAGATGGAATCAATGGGACATGAAAGACACTTCCTTCATGGTTTTTTCAATCCCCAAAGCGTGGCCGTGGTGGGAGCCTCCAGGAATCCTACCCGCATCGGTCACCACCTCCTGGCCAATCTGCTTCGCCTGGGCTTCAAGGGCCGCATCTACCCCATTCACCCAGAGCCGGGGGAGATGTTGGGACTCAGGACCTATCCAAATATCCAAGCCCTACCTGAGGTGGTGGACCTGGCGGTGATCGGGGTCTCCCAGGAGCTGACCCCCGCACTCTTGGAAGAATGCGCCCGCAAAGGGGTTAAGAGGGCCGTCCTGGTGGCAGGCGGTTTTTCCGAGACAGGCGAAAAAGGCAGAAGCACACAGACGGCCATGAAGAACCTGCTTTCCAGATTCGGGATGAGGGCCGTAGGTCCCAATGCCCTGAGTCCCATAAACTCCAGAAACGGCCTGGCAGTGAGCTTTCACCCCATAGAGAGGATAGAGCCGGGGGGCCTCTGCCTCATCTTCCAGTCAGGCCTTTACGAGCCCAGGCTGGAGTTTCTCCTGGGACCTTTCGGCATGAGGCTTCACAAGCTCTTGGATCTTGGCAACAAGATGGACGTCCACGAAGTGGAGGCCCTTTCCTACATGGCCGGGGATCCGGACACGCGCGTCATAGGGATCCATCTGGAGAGTGCAGAAGGGGGTGGAAGGGAGTTCTTTGGAGCCCTAAGGGAAGCTGCCAAGAGGCTCCCGGTGGTGGTGCTCAAAAGCGGCCGCACAGTGGCGGGCGTGAAGGCCGCAGCCTCCCACACCGGGGTTATGGCCGGGGGGAATGACGCTCTTTTTGATGCAGTCATAAGGCAGGCGGGGGCCTTCAGGGCTCAAGGAATAAAAGAGTTCTTCGACATATGTAAAGGGCTGGAGAGGTTAAGTGGTTTCTGCATGAAAGGTCCAAGGGTGGCCTTGGCCACGCTGCCAGGGGGTGAAGGTGTGATAGTCACTGATCTGTGCGAGATGATGGGGCTTTCCTCTGCTCGCATATCGGCCTCCAGCCTGGAGAAACTGAGGCCTGTTTTCCCTGGATGGGAGGTGGGAGGCAACCCCTTCGATCTGGGGGTGTGCGTACAGTTCCACCCCCCGACCAAGGTTTACGAGACCTACCTGGAAGCCATGTTGAGTGATCCGCAAGTAGACGCAGTGGCTGTCATGCTTCCTAGGTGGGTTGCCAGGCTCCCTGAGGAGTTCTTACAGCCCTTCCAGCAGGTAACCGGTGGGCAAAAACCTGTGGTGGTCTGGGTGCCTGGAATGCACGGAGGAGAGCAGCCTCCCCTCAAGTGGCTGGAAGACAGGGGCATCCCTGTGTTCCCCTGCCCGGAGAAGGCCATTAAGAGCTTGGCAGCCTTGTATTCTTGGTGCAAGGCTACAGGCAGAGGGCAAAGAGGGGGAAGCGGATTGTAAGGCCTCCCTTCTCGGGCGTGCGGAAGCGCTTCCATCAGCACAAACTCAAAACAGCTTCAACAAAAAACGCTATTAGCCGCATTGGCGTGAGGGGGGGCTTGAGCCCCAAAGTTACGGGCCTTGGAGAATACTCCGGGTCAGGGCTTGTTTCCCCGGAGGGCCTCAAACCCCTCACAGGGGAGGCCCCTGTGGGGTAAAATGGGGCTCAAGGCTCAATGAACGTGCGGTTTTGGAACTCAAGCAAAAGCGCGCCTTCCTGCGGGAGCACCGCCATGCTCAAAAACACCCTGAGTTTCAGATTTGGCTGGCCGCAGTTGGTCAGGGGGCGGTGGCTTGCGATATAGGGGCTAAAAAGGGGTTGGCTCTGTGTCCAAGGTGAAGCACAAACTCGGAAACTTCCTTCGGGCTGTGATGTGCTTGATGGGTCTTGGAGCCCTTTTGGGGCTGCTTGTTTTTTCCATCAGAATATGGAGCTGGGAGCCTGCCCAGCTTTCCCGGGGGCTTCTTTTGGAAACCGCCAGAGCCCTCGGGTGCCGCTTGGAAGTCCAAGAAACAGAGGTTAGAAAATTCCCCTTCCCCAGGGTGCTTTGGGGGAAAACCTCTCTATTTTGGGGGGAAAACACCCATGCCCAAGTTGAGAGTCTGGGAGCCGGTCCGGATCTTCTCTCCATGGCCATGGGAAGGCTTCGCGTTTCTTACCTGGAGTTGACCGGACTGGAGGCATCCCATGATTCTGGGAGGAAACTGCTGGAGGGGCTTTGGGCATCAATGGAAAGAAATCTCCAAGTCCCTTTTTTTGACCTGCGCTTGAGCAATGGGAAGGTCAACACCAGGCTTGCGGGGGAAGAACAGGTGCTGCTCTCCAATCTCGGGGGCAGATTGAACCGAAGGCTTTCAGGGGTTGATTTGAGGCTCAGCTTTGATCTGGAGGGCGGGGGCAAAGGCCTGCTCCTAAGAGGTGTGGTTCTGCAGTTCTCCGCCTCAGGAGATCTTGGATCGGCCCTTAAGGGAAAAATCCGGGTTCAGGAGCCTCTTTTTGACTTGACCGCAGAGATTAAGGGCCTCTCCCGTGAGAGCTTTGATGAGTTTCTTCTTACAAGCCCCCCCTTGGATCTGGGCTCGGCCAGAAGCCTGCTTCAAGTGTTTCAGAGGGCCTTACCGATTCCCCCAGAGCTTTGGGAACGGCTTGAGGCGGGAATAGTTCTGGATCTGGAGGCCAAAATCCCTGGCAAGAGCCAGGATCTCTCCCGGGGGAGCCAGCAGGCACAGCTCAGAGGCCGGCTTAAAGAGGGCAAGCTGCTTCTGCCCGCTCCCTGGGGGGTTCTTAAAGACCTAGAGGCTGCATTTGAGCTTTCCGGGGACACATTGGAGCTTTCTTCCCTAAGGGCCAAGGCAGGTGCAGGAAGCCTCAAGAGCGGCTCTTTGAGGCTGGGGCTCACAAGCCCGGAGCACAACCTCTTTGCACAAGCCTGGTTTGAGGCGGATCTGAGACAGCTTCACCGTATCCTCGGGGAATGGCTTCCAGAGGAACCCTTGGGGATGCAGATCCGCGCTCTTTACAAGGTAGGGGGCAGAGCCCGGGGGAAGCTGGTGCTTGAAGGCCCTGGGGCCTCCCCAAGAGTTTGGCTGGAGGTGCAAGAGTTTGATTTTATTGCACGCCACAAGGAGTTTCCCTATGCAATCGCAATAGGAGGCGGTAGTCTTCTTGCAAGGCCTGGGGAATTGGCTTTTGAAGGCCTGAGAGGCACGCTCGGGAGCTCCAGCTTCTCTGAACTGAGCGGAAGCCTGGATCTCTCAGCAGAGCCTTGGTTGGACCTTAGGGTGGGGCCCTGTGTGCTGGAGCTGGAAGAGATCTGGGCAATTCTCCAAGAGAGCAAGGCTGCTTGGGGGCTCCCTGAGAACCTGAGCTCATTGGAAGGGCGTTTGAAGATCAGGGAGGCCGAGATCAACGGCCCGCTCCTGGAACCAAGAACCTGGAAGGGCCGGGCCTCAGCAAGTATGGAGGGCCGGCTGGCCCGGGACCTTCTAGGCGTACAGGTGGAAATAAAGGGCGCGGAGCTGGAACTCAGCCAGGAGAGCCTCTCCTTGAGAAAAGCCGGCTTGGATGTGGAAGGAGAAAGGCTCTATCTGGAGGGGGATCTTCTCCACTGGATGAATGAGGAGAAAAGGGGGGAACTGCTCCTCTGGGGGCACATAGGCCCGGAAACCTGGGGCATCTTGAGGAAACCTCTGACCGAGCTTACAGGGATAAACTGGAGGGAACTTCCCAGGGCAGAGCTGCTACCTTCCAAATTCAACTGGAGCCCCGAGGGGGTGTCTGTTGGAGCAGAGCTGGCATGGGCGGATAAAATGCGTGTCTCGGCCAACCTGCTCCTAGGGCAGGGCGGCTTGAAAGTCCGGGAACTCTGGGTCCAGGACCCTGAAACAAGAATTTTTTTCTCCTTGGATACAGCTCCAGGTTCATGGGAGCTGGGCTTGAAGGGGTATATCTCAGGGAGCACCCTGGATTTCTTTACAGAGGAAAATCCCCTGGGCAGGGGCTGGGTGAGTGGGGAGGCCAAGATAAAAAGGGATCCTGCAGGCAGCCTTGTGCTCCACGGGGAGATCATGGCCGAGGCTATCCCTTTGGCCCGTTTCCTTGAGGGTGGGCCTTGGGCTCTAATTCAAGGCAGGCTTTTGGGAAAGGGCCGTGAGATTTTTCTTGAGGGTGCCCGACTTACTTGGATGGACAAAGAGATCCTCCTCAGAGGGGAAGGCTCTTTTTGGAAAACCGGAGCCCAGGTGCGGGTCAGCTTGGAAACCGTGGCCCTGGGATGGGAGGAGCTTGGGGAGATAACCCAGGAGCTTACAAGTGGTGTGGGGACGAGCCTTGCAGGCAGCTTAGGGCTTAGGCTGGGGCAGCTTAGGGTGGGAGAGGCCTCTTTCAGACCTTTCCATGCAGATCTGGAGCTGGATCCTTCGGGCTCGGGACTGGATCTCAAATATGCTCTTCTGTGTGGGGTGACCCTTTCAGGAAGAGTTCAGAAAACTGAGCCCCTTACTTGGACTCTTCACCCTGTGGCCAGGGCTATTCACCTCAAGGAGTTCTTGGGCTGTTTGGGAGTGACTTCTATTGGGTTGTCGGGCAAGGTGGATCTGGATGGGGAAATACGGGGGGAAGGATTTGAACCTCATTCCATGGAAAGAGCTAGCGGATCCATTGAGATGCTGCTCCATAAGGGGGAAATCCAGCCAGGCAGGCTCTGGCTTCGGATCCTGGAGGTCTTAAAAGGTTTACCGGAATTTGGAGATTGGACTAAGAGGGCCGGGCCTGGAGGACTTGGTTGGGACAAAGGCCGTACAAACTTGGAGCTGAATGAAGGGAACCTCAGGATAAAGGAGCTTTGGCTGGATGGAAGCCTCATGCAAGTGCTGGCCCAAGGGGATCTGGACCTATTATCAGGTGGCTTGCACATGGAGATACTGATTGAGCCCAAAGGGATCAAGTCCGGGGGTTCCAAAGCATCAAAGCCGGGAAGACCTCTTGCGGCTTTGGCTTTGGAGGGCTCTTTCCAGGAGCCCCGGGTGCACATGCTCCAGCCAGGGGAAATCCCCAAGGAGTTTCTGAAAAGGCTGGTGAGGCCCCAAGCTCCCACGACCAAGACCAGCTCCAATAAGAAAACCAGGGGGACTCCAGCCAAATGAGGCAGATGGGGTTATGTTCCTTTTTTGAGGCCTTGGACACAGGGTCCTATCCGGTTTGCAGTTGGTTTCAGGATGCGAGAAGAAGATACTTAGGAGACAAACAATGGGAAATAAGAGCCCACAGCCAAGAGGGCTAGGACCATTGGGCCATACCTTGCTCTTAGGGTTTTGCTTTTTCACTTTGAGTCTTCCAACCCTTTGGGCCCAGCCTTTACAACAAGCCCCCAAGGAGGCTTCCCAGAGCCTCCAGGAGCCCAGGAATCAGTCTTTTCCAGGGGTGGCCGAAATCGTCCCCAGGGCAGAGGAAATGGCCAGGAAGGCCCAGGAAACAAAAGAGCAGCTGGAGGCAAAACTAAGAACCGGGGAGTTCGAAAAAGCCATGACCGAGGCTGAAGCTAGGCTCAAAGACTTGGCTGCAAGGCTAAGGGAAATGGGCGATCCCATCCAGTGGGATTTCCAGAAGCTTCAGGATGCCCGAACACCCTTGGAGAGCGAACGAAGGGCCTTGGATGCACAACTGGATTCCATCTCTGCGCGGCTTCAGGAGCTGGAGGTTCTTCGCCGCGAGTGGGAGGAGCAGCTATCTTTTTGGAAAGAATGGAAAAAGAGCCTGGCTGCCGGCAAGGAGGATTTACCTGCAGAGGTGTTTTCCAAAGCCGAGCAGACCGCCAAAGGGGTTGTCCAGGAAATCTCGAAAGGAGCCTCCACTCTTTTGGCCCTCCAGGAACGGATAAGCCGCATCAAAGAGGAAAACCGAGGCCTCGCAGCTCCCATCGAGGCCACCTTCAATCGAATGCGGGGCGAGACTTTCAGGAGGACAGAACCTGCCTTTTTCACCAGGGGTTTTCTGGAGCACCTCAGGAGTTCCCCCTGGCCTGGGCTCCAGGCCGGGCTGAGGGGGGCATTGCTGGGCATTGGAGAATCCCTCAAAAGGGAGGAAGGGGTGATTCTGCTTCAAATAGCCCTTATCCTGGTGCTGGGGGCTCTGGGAAGCTGGCAAAAAGCAAGGGGGGAAAAAAGGG
>CAYPWF010000080.1:0-14637 GCA_964414345.1 uncultured Desulfarculaceae bacterium | reverse complement strand
GGGATGCGCGGCCCGAGCTGCGGGATGTCGCGCTCCAGATAGGTGCGGATGAAATCCATGCGCCAGCGCAGGCTCGCCGCATCGCTCTGCGCCAGCAGGCTTTCGGGAAAGCCGCCGCGCAGCCAAAGCGTATCCAGACGCCCTCGTCCCACCTCGCCGGCATTTAGGGGCGAAAGTTCCAGGTAGCGGATGCGCCCGGCGAGCGATTCGCTCGACTGCTTGAGCAGATCCATCGACGCCGAGCCCAGGATGAGGAACCGGCCTCGCCCATGCCCGCGCCGCCGGCCGCTGTCGATCAGCCCGCGCAGGCTTTGGAACAACTGCGGCGCCCGCTGGATCTCGTCGAGGATCACGAGTTTGTCCGCATGCTGCGCCAGATAGAGCTCCGGCTCGGCGAGCTTGGCGCGGTCGGCCTCGGATTCGAGGTCGAGATAGACCGATGGCCGCGTGGTGGCCACCTCGAGCGCCAGCGTGGTCTTGCCCACCTGGCGCGGGCCGAGAAGTGCCACCGCCGGCACCTCGGCGAGGGCGGCGGTGATCGTAGGCAGAAGTCGGCGCGGAATCATGCTTGCAATTATGGCATGAAGTTCCAGAATTGCAAGGAAGAAGGTTGAAAGGGGGAAGGTGTCAGCTCCACCATCTGCCGGATGATGTGGCGCGGGGTGGGGAAATGGCCGTTCTGCCAGGCGGTGGCGATCTTGGCGAGCATGTACCTCGTAGATGTCGCCCTTGGTGTCGCGGTCTTCCCGGAAGATGCGCCGCTCCATCGTAGCCGTTGAGCCGCCATCTTGGAGTTTCACTGATTTACGAAATGCGATGATTCACGGGTGAAGGCCGGTTCGATGTAGGGTCCAGACCAAATTCGAGTTTGACGAAATATCCCGCAGAGTGAGCAGGATTCCGGTTTCCCTGGCAGGGTCGTAAGCCGCTGCCCCGGGTTCCTTGTCAGACTTGACGGATGAATGGACTACTGCCCTGACCGCCAGTTTTCCATCGTTCAGACGTTTCAAAGTGGGTTCATCCAGAGAAGCAACTTCCACAACCCGGCTCTCCTGATGCCTGATGCCGAAGAATATGTCCGTCCCTTGAGCCTCGTATGCCTTTGGGTCCCAGCTCTCTGTGGTCAAGAAAGCCGGGAGCTGTCCGTCCCTGCTCGAGGCGAACTCTATCTGGGTCAGCGCTTCCCCACCGAGTTCCCTTGCTTCTGTGTTGGTAGCGAGTTTGCCGTGATACCGCCGCTTCCAAGAACGGATCGGGCCGCTCGGCTCGGGTGGAGAAGAGGGCTATAAAGCTCTTGGCGAAGTCAGGGAACCTTCCAGAAAACGTCATGCTACCCAATTCCGGTCATACCGCTTTTGGGTAAATTTACCCAATTCTGGTCATACCTGTTTTGGGTAAGACTCGCTTAGCGGCCTGCTGGCTTCGCTTTAGCCGTGTGGGGCTCTCACCCACTGGGTATCAACCTCAAGTTTCAGTAAGCCTTCAGGCTTCCTCCTTTCCCCTTGAGCCAGGCTTTTCCTGGCGCAACAAGCGATCAGAAGCTGATTCCGTTTCTAGGAGCGGCTTGCCCCCTGCCGCCTGTCCCCCGGAGGCCAAATCCTTCTGAAAATCAAGCGCCCAAGACTTGAAGCCAAGGGAAATGCCGCCACCCCCCGTGACCAACTATTGTTTGACGTGAGAGCCGCAAGAGGTTATAGGTTTTGAGAGGCTTGGGGAAAGGCTGCGAGAGTTCAGGGGGGAGTCATTGGGCAGGGGGCCGACAGCAGGGATCATGCTTGGGGCGGGAACCTCAAGCCGCATGGGCCAACCCAAACAGCTCCTGCAGGTGGGTGGGACACCAATGCTGCTTAGGGTGCTGGGGGCAGCCATGGCTTCCCCCTTGGCACGCATCGTGCTCGTGCTGGGCCAAAACGCCATGGAGGTCAGAGGTGCCCTGGGGTTCTTGCCCCAGGGGCCCAGGTTGAAGCTCATCTTCAACAGGCACTACGCAGAGGGGATGGCCAGTTCCATACGGGCAGGGCTCAGGGAGATCAAGGATGATTTCCCCTCCTGCATGCTGATTCTGGGGGATCAGCCTCTTCTTGATGCTGCAACCATCGAGCTACTGTTGAAGACCTTCTGGTCTTCCACCAAGGAGATCTGCGTGCCTTTTGGAAGGGGCATGAGGGGGCAGCCGGTCATCTTTGGGAGAAGCTTTTATGAGGAGCTACTGGCCCTCAAGGGGGATGTGGGGGGGCGAGGAATCCTGGAGGCCCACCCGGAAGAGGTGCTGGAGGTGCAAGTGCCGGACCCTGAGGTGCTCATGGACGTGGACACCCCGGAGGATTTGAAAAGGATCGAGGAACTCTTGCCAAAGAGGCATGAGCTGGGTGAACATTGAGAAGACTCGGGCCCCGCGTGGTGCCGGGCCCAGAAACGCTCGGTGAGGTTTTACCATGGCAATAGCCGATGAGACAGCCAAACTGGATGCCACCTCCCAGGCACAGCTTGTCAAGAAAGGGGAGCTCACAGCCCTGGAGCTGGTGGATGCGGCCATAGAACGCATAGAGAGGCTGAACCCAAGGCTCAACGCTGTGGTCACGACCCTTTTTGAACAGGCGCGCGAGAGAGCCAAAGGAGAGCTTCCAAAAGGGCCCTTCACTGGTGTGCCATTCCTGCTCAAGGACCTCCTGGCCTCCATGGCCGGCGCTCCTCTCTCCATGGGCTCAGAGCTCATGAAGGAATTTGTGCCCGGGGAAGACAGCGAGCTTGTGAGGCGCTTGAAGAGGGCGGGCCTCGTCATCCTGGGCAAGACCAACACCCCGGAGTTCGGGATACTGCCCACCACAGAGCCCAGGCTCTTTGGCCCTTGCAGGAACCCGTGGGCTCTCGATCGCACCACAGGGGGCTCAAGCGGGGGTTCGGCAGCGGCCGTGGCAGGCCGCATGGTCCCCATGGCCCATGGAAATGACGGGGGAGGCTCCATCAGGATCCCTGCCTCATGCTGCGGGCTCTTTGGCCTCAAGCCCACCAGGGCCAGGAATCCCCTGGGACCCGCCTTCGGGGACTTGATGAGCGGACTGGTGGCAGAGCACGCCCTTACCATATCGGTTAGGGACAGCGCTGCCCTACTGGATGCCACCTGCGGCCCTGACACCGGGGATCCTTACTGGGCCCCGCCCCCAAGAGGGCCTTTCCTGAAAGAGGTGGGAAAGTCTCCGGGAGTGCTACGCATAGCTTTTGCAAAAGCTGCCCCGGGAGGCTTCCCCGTGCATCCCGACTGCGTCAGGGCCGTGGAGGAAGCGGCAGCCCTTTGTGAAGACTTGGGCCATCGAGTAAAGGAGGCTTCACCTCAGATAGAGCATGAACTTATGAATGGGGCCTTTATGGTTGTCTGGTCCTCAGGCTGCGCCTCAACCCTGGAGGGGATCTCCAGGATCACTGGGATCCAGCTCTCTGCCCAGCGCGTGGAGCCCACCACCTGGGCACTTTACGAGATAGGCCGCACCCAAAGCGCGGCCAACTACCTGCTGGCTGTGAACACTCTTCAGCAACTCTCCAGGAAGGTGGCTCGCTTCTTTCAAGAGTTCGACCTGTGGCTCACCCCTACCCTGGCCGAGCCCCCCCCGCCCCTGGGCAGCTTTGAGCCAACCCCCCAGGATCCGCTTCAAGGGCTAAGAAGGGCCGCCCACTTCGTGCCCTTCACACCCATCTGCAACATGACCGGGCAGCCGGCCATGTCAGTACCGCTTCACTGGAGCCAAGAGGGGCTCCCCATAGGTGTTCACTTCGTGGCCCGCTTCGGTGATGAGGCCACTCTCTTTCGCCTGGCAGCACAGCTGGAACGAGCCAGGCCCTGGATGCACAGAAGGCCGGTCCTGGGGTGAGAGAGTGCAGAGAAACACAAGGGAAGCTCATCCTCCCCTTTGCTTCTCCAGGATTGCAGCCAAGACCCTCTCAGGGGTCATGGGCAGCTCCCTCATGCGGATGCCCACTGCGTGGTAAATGGCGTTGGCTATGGCCGGGGCCGTGGGAACACAGCCTGGCTCCCCGATCCCCTTGGCCCCGAAAGGCCCATCCTTGTCCATGGTCTCCACTATGTGAGTCTCTATCTCCACCGCGTCCTTGGCGGTGAGAATCTTGTAGTCCCGGAAATTGGGGTTCATAACCTCGCCCTTGTCCAGCAGTAGCTGCTCTGTGAGGGCGTATCCTATGCCCATGAGCGCCCCACCGTAAACCTGCCCCTCCAGGAGCATGGGGTTGATGGCCTTGCCCACATCGTGGGCCGCCACATACTTTAGCACCCTGACCTTTCCCGTCTCCCTGTCCACTTTCACCCGCACCCCATGGGCCCCGAAGGTGTAGGTCATGGAAAGATTCCCCCTGAAGGTTTTGTCCAGGTTCTCGTTGGCCGGGTCGTAGAAATACTCTGCCATTAGCATCTGGCCAGAGGGACTGAAATGTGCTTTTCGCAGGAGTTTCCCCAGTTCCAGCCTCTTCTCCGGCTCCTGGGTTGAGAAGACCTCCCTGTGGCGTATTGCCAGTTTCTCTGGAGGCTCCCCCATCTGGCGGGAAGCTATCTCCAAGATGCGCTCCTTTATGTTGCGGGCCGCCCCCAGGGCGGAGTTGCAGGCCACGAAGGTTGTGCGGCTGGCGTGGGCCCCAACATCCCATGGGCACACGTCCGTGTCGGTGTGGATGACCCGGACGTCCTCCACCTCCACCCCCAGCTCCTCCGCCACCACCTGGGCTATTACCGTGTCCGCCCCTTGGCCCATGTCCGTGGCCCCGGTGAACACGTCCACCTTCCCGTAATCGTCCACCTTGATGATGGTGCCGCAGCCATCGGACTTGTACACCCGGGCCCCACCACCCACGTGGATCAGGCAGGCCATGCCCACACCCTCGTCCTGACCCCTGGGCTCATCCCAACCCAGTTTCCTGCGAACCTCCTCTATGCAGGCCTTCAGTCCGCAGGTGGTGATCTTGAACTCCTGGGGGGTCACATCCCCTGGCTCGTTGGCGTTCCTTAGTCTGAAATCCACCCGGTCTATGCCGGCCTCCTCTGCCAGCCTGTCCATGGAGCTCTCTATGGCAAAGGTGGCCTGGGGGTTCCCGTAGCCCCTCATTGCCTGGGAGTAAGTGTTGTTTGTGTAAACGCAGCGGGCCTCGTATCTCACGTTGGGCACCCGGTAAAGGGAGGAGATGGGCATCATCATCACCGAGGGGGTGGTGGCTCCCCAGGAGGTGTAAGCACCGTTGTCCAGGATCATGGAAACATCCCGGAAAAGCAGCCTCCCCTCTGGGTCGCAGCCCTGGGCTATCTCTATGATGGCGGGCTGGCGGCCGGAGGTGGCCACGAACTCCTCTTTGCGGTCGAAGAGGATTCGCACGGGCTTTCGGGTGGCCTGGGCCAGCAGGATGGCCACATACTCGTAAGGGTACGTGTCCAGTTTGCTGCCAAAGGCCCCACCGATGCTGGCCTTTATGACCCTGACCCTCTTGCCCCTGAGGCCCATGGCCTCCAGGGCCTCCAGGTAGTCCTTCTGGGCCAGGGAGGGGATCTGGGTGTTGCTGTACATGGTCAGGTTCATTGAGGAGTCGAACATGGCTATGCAGCCGCTTGTGGCCATGCAGCAGTGGGTCACCCATGTGACCCTGAAGCGGTCCTCCACCACATATCGAGCCTGCTTCCTGGCCTCCTCCACGTCCCCCAGGTGCATCTTCCAGGGAAGCCTCAGCACGTTGGTGCGGTGCTCCTCGTGCACCAGAGGAGCCCCTTCCCCCATGGCCTCCTCGGGATCGAACACTGCCGGGAGCGCCTCGTAATGCACCTCTATGAGATCCAGGGCCTCCTGCGCCACATCAGGGTCCACGGCTGCCACGGCGGCCACCTCGTCCCTGTAAGAGCGCACCTTCCCCCGCTTCAAGGGGGTATTGTCCTTGTAAAACCCAAACTTCACAGGCGGGATATCCTCGCCCGTGAGCACGGCCCTCACACCCGGAAGCCTTCGGGCCCTGGAGGTGTCCATGTGGACTATCCTGGCATGGGGATACTTGCTGTAAAGGATCTTGCCATAGAGCATGCCAGGGACCTTCACGTCGTGTATGTAAACGGCCCTGCCTGTGGCCTTGTCCACTGCGTCCAGTTTGGGGATGGGCTTCCCCACGGCGGTCAAATCTTCCATTTGCCTCACTCCGTGCTCCTGGCAATCACTTCAACAGAGCTTCCCCTGAGTTGCCCGCTCGCGGCGCGGACCGCCCTGAAGATCTGCAGGTACCCGGTGCAGCGGCACAGGTTCCCGGCCAGGGCGTGGCGGATCTCCTCCTCAGTCGGGCTTGGGTTTTCGTCCAGCAGAGCTTTGGCAGACAATATCATCCCTGGGGTACAGAAGCCGCACTGGATAGCCCCATGTTCCACGAAGGCCCTCTGGAGGGGGTGGAGGGTCCCATCGGGGGAGGCCAGTCCCTCTATGGTGAGCACTTCCTTGCCTTCCGCCTCGGCTGCCAGGAACAGGCACGAGTTGACCGCCTTGTTGTCCACCAGCACAGTGCAGGCTCCGCACTCACCGCTCCCGCATCCTTCCTTGGTGCCTGTGAGCCCCAGCTCCTCCCTCAGGAGATGGAGCAGTGTCCAGTGATCCTCCACCTCCAGCTCCTGTAGCTCCCCGTTCAGGAGAAAAGATATCCTTCGCGCCATACCTCCTCCATGTCTCCATGTCTACAAAACCAGGTGATTCATCGCTGGTGGATGATCCGAACTGGCCCACCGCAGGAGGGCCGGATCTCCGGCATCAATGGGGAGCACGGGCCCGCTCCAGGCATCTTAGGCCCATCCGGCATACCAGCACCTTCACCATCTCCCTTCGATACCAGGCAGCCCCGCGCACGCTATCCCTCACCCTGGACTCCTCTGCCGCTATCCGACCCGCCTCCCTGAGAGTAGCCTCATCCAAATCCCTTCCCTCCAGGAAAGCCTCGGCCTCGTGGGCCCGCATGGGTGTGGGAGCCGCCACCCCAAGGCCAATGCGCGCCTTGAGGCACCTTCTCATCTCCTGGTCCAGACTAAGGAGCACCCCAACACCCAGCAGGGGGAGTTCCATGGCCTCCCTGCGGCCGAATTTGATGTAGGCACTACCTGTCCTGGGGGCCAGGGGTGGGACTATGATCTCCGTGAGCACCTCCCCTCGATCCAGTACCGTCTGACCGGGCCCCATGAAAAAGTGCAGTAGCTCCATCTGTCTGGCCCCCTTGGGCCCCTGGAGCCTCACCTGGGCATCCAGGGTAACCAAGGGGATGGCACCGTCGGCCGAGGGAACGGCGTTTACCAGATTCCCCCCTATGGTGGCCACGTTCCTTATCTGGACCGAGCCTATGTTAGACACAGCATCGTGGAGGATTGGGTAATGCCACCTGATGGTGGCAGAGCACTCCAGCGCGCGGTGGGTGGCAAGGGCCCCTATGCGCAGCTCCCCGGAGGGCCCCTGCTCGCACCAGATGCGGTCCATGGAAGGGATTCGCCTGAGAGAGACCAGATATTCCGGACGGAGCTTCCCCTCCTTGATCTTCACCAGCACATCCGTCCCGCCAGCCACGTACCGAGCCCTTTCCCCGTAAGATTCCATCAGGGATATGGCCTCATCCAGGCTTCTGGGCGTCAGATAGGAGAATTTCCTCATTTGCACCTCTTGGAATTTCCTCGTTTTGAGGCCCCTTCAATTCAGGCCTGATTCTCCTTGGGGCCCGGCTCTTCTGCGCAGGGGCCCACTCCTGGCCTCCCGCGCCCCCCCCTGGCCTGGGACATACCATGTCAGCCCCAATGCCGAGCCCGACCCATCCACCCTGAGGTGGCCCGGGCCGGCTCACCGAGGTTCACTCCACCAGCTTCCACTTCCCGCCTTCCACCTTCACTATGATCATGGAGTCCACCCCAAGGCCGTTGTGGTCCTCTGGGGTGAGGTTAAAGACCCCGCTGATCCCCACGTAGCCCTTGGTATTCTCTATGGCCTCTCTCACCTTGGCCTTGTCCGTGCCCACCTTTTTCATGGCATTAGCTATCAGGTACATGGCGTCCCAAGCATAGCCCGAGTGCGTATTTATTGGGAATTGCTTGTCGAACTTGTAGACCTCGTTGTAAAGGCGGATGAACTCCAGGATGACCTTCTTCTGGGGGTCCGTATCAGGCAGCTGGTCAGCTGCCATGAGCTTGGTGGAAGGCATTAGGTTACCCTCGGCAGCTGCTCCTGCCAGCTCAACATATTTGGGGTCCGGCAGGCCGTGGCACTGGAAAAGCGGCTTGTCTATGCCCAGCTGTTTCACGTTCTTGGCCACTATGGAGCCTGCAGGGCCTATGGTCCAGCAAACGATATACTCGGCTGGGCTGGCCTTAATCTTGGTAAGCTGGGGGGTCATATCCGTATCAGAGGGCTCGAAGCTCTCATCCGCCACTATCTCAAGGCCGTAGTCTGAGGCGAACTTCACCAGCCACCCCTTCCCGTCTTTCCCGAAGCCGTCCGAGGAGGTGATAAGAGCGATCTTCTTGACGTTTCTCTTTTTCAGGAACTGGTACACCTTCTGCACGGCCACGGAACTCCTCTGGGGTGTCTTGAAGACCCAGTCAAAGGGGCCCAGCTTCTCCCCTCCCATGATCACCGGGTCCCCCCCAACGGTCATGACCGTTGGCATCTGGGACTCATGGGCCAGCTTCTTGACGGCCATTCCGGTGTCTGTGCGGGTGGGGCCTATGACGGCGTCCACCTTGTCCACGTTGACGAACTTCTTGAAGACCATCACCGCCTTGGTGGGGTCAGATTCCGTGTCCCCTATGACCAGCTGGATGGGCCTGCCGTTTATCCCTCCCTCCTTGTTGATCTTCTCCGTGACCATCTCTGCCACCAGTTTCGTGGGGGTCCCGATGAAGGCAGCTGGGCCCGAGAGGGCGAAAAAGGCTCCGATCTTGATGGGCTCGGCTGCCAGGGCCGGGCCGCAAAGAGCGACCCCCGCCACCACCAGTGCCAGGACCATGTTTCTCGCCTTCGCTGTCATGGCTCTTCCTCCTTTTCTTGGTAACGGTTTTCGGGCCCCCAACGGGCCCCCTCACCACCCTGCACGTCATGGGCCCCTGCCCGGATCCACCCTCAGACAGGACGGTTGTCGAAAATTCGCTTGGACTTGCGCTCTGATCTTGGCAAGGAGCCGTAATCCACCACCTCCACCTGCGCGCTCACAAGCAGCCTGTTCTTTATCTCCGCCTCTATACGGTTCTGAATCTCCCGAAGCTGGGATTCCCCAAGCTCAGGCGCCCTCTCCACCCGGATGGTCATGTAGTCCCTGCCGTCATCCCTCCTGTCCAGGATCACCTGGTACTCGCTTCCGATTCCAGGGATCTCTGAGAGCACCTGGTCGATCTGACCCGGATAGATGTTAACAGCCCTGAAGATGATCATGTCATCGGAGCGACCCAGGATCCTGTCGTGCCTGGGCAAGATGGAGCCGCACCCGCAGTTGCCCGGGATGGCCCTGGTGAGGTCCCGGGTGCGATAGCGGATCAGGGGGGCTGCCTCCTTGCACAGGGTGGTCACCACCATTTCCCCTATCTCCCCTTCTGGGACCGGCTCCAGTGTAATTGGGTCCAGGATTTCCAGGATGTAATAATCCGCCCAGTAGTGGATCCCCTGATGATGCCGGCACTCCAGACCGGTTCCAGGGCCGTAAAGCTCGGTCATCCCAGGGATATCGAACATCTCCTCCAGGCCCATGAGCTCGGCGATACGCCTCCTCATTGCCTCACTGCTTCTCTCGGAGCCGTAAATCAGCTTTCGAAGCGCTATCTTGTCCCTGAGGCCCCGGCGCTGGATCTCCTCTGCCATGAGAAGCGCCATGGAGGCGGTGCAGCACATGACAGTTGATTGCAGGTCAACCAAAAACTCGCACTGCATCTCTATGTTGCCTGGCCCCACTGGAATGGCCATGGCCCCGAACCGCTCGCATCCCAACTGGAACCCCACCCCGGCGGTCCAGATCCCGTAGCCCACTGCTATCTGAACCCGATCCTCCCGGGTGAGGCCGGCCATCTCGTAACAACGGGCAAAGAACTGACCCCAGTCCTCCAGGTCCTTCCTTGTATAGGCCAGGATCTTTCGCTTGCCAGTGGTGCCCGAGGAGGCATGGACGCGAACCACCTCTGAGATGGGCACAGAGAGCAGAGGGAAGGGATATCCCTCCCTCAGGTCGTTGGCAGTGGTGAAAGGCAGCCTTCGGATATCTTCCAGGCTCTGGATGTCCTGGGGCTTGAGCCCTGCCCTGTCCAGCCTCTCCCTGTAGAAAGAAGACCCATTGTAAGCATGGGCCACCGTCCATTGGAGGCCCTTGAGCTGGTGCTCTCTGAGTTCCTCCCGGCTTCTCAATGCAGGCATGAAACTCTGGGCCATGGCCCGGACCCTCCCCCTGCCCGGCTTATTAGGCCAGTTTGTCTCCCAACTGTTTACGGGTTGGCTCTGTATACAATGTTTTGCTAATATAGGCAAGCCTAAACAGGAAGGTCAAGAAGCAAGAGGAAACAGGGCCGGTTTGAAGCCCGGGCCGGGGGGCTAAGAGAGACCATGGCTTTGGCTCCCCCAAGGGCAGGCTTAGGCTTACAAAAGGCCCAGGCAGGGAGGTGGACCTTGAACGATGCATCCTACAGATTGGGATGCGACATCGGCGGGACCTTTACGGATTTCGTCCTCGTCGATGATGCAAGCGGCAAACTTTACATCCACAAGTGTTTGACAACTCCCCAGGATCCCTCCGAGGCCATGGAAACAGGTATAAGGGCGCTCATGGACTCTGCGCCTGGGTACCTGGGGAGCCTCCAGGAGGTGGTCCACGGCACGACCCTGGTCATAAACGCCATCCTGGAGAGAAAAGGCGCCAAGACCGGCCTCATAACCACCAAGGGCTTCAGGGACGTGCTGGAGCTGGGTCGGGAGGTGCGCTACGACGCTTACGACATCTTTGCCGAGTACCCGGCTCCCCTGGTGCCCAGGCCCCTCAGGATGGAGGTGGAGGAGCGCATAACCAGCTCGGGCCGGATCCTCAAATCCCTGGATCCAGAGGAGGTGCGCCGGGTCCTGAGAGCCCTCTCCGACATGGGCATAGAGTCCTTGGCGGTGTGCCTCATCAATTCCTTCGAAAACCCTGTTCACGAGAAACTGATCCAGGGACTGGTAAGGGAGCTATATCCCGAGCTGTCCCTGTCCACATCCTGCGAGGTTCTGCCCCAGATCAGGGAGTACGAGCGAACCAGCACCACGGTCACAAACGCCTACGTGAAGCCCATCACAGGCCGGTACCTGGGGCGTTTGGAAGAAAGGCTAAGAGGTCTGGGCATCCCTGGAAGGCTTTACATTATGCTCTCAAGCGGGGGGATAACCTCGGCCCAGGTGGCCAGGGAGTTTCCTGTCAGGATCATAGAGTCTGGGCCCACGGCCGCGGTGATCGCCTCCCAGTTCTATGGAAAGATGTTCGGGATCGAGAACCTCTTTTGCTTTGACATGGGCGGGACCACGGCCAAGAGCTGTCTCATCCAGAAGGGTGAGGCAGGCCTGGTTTCCACCTTCGAGGTGGGCCGCGTGCAGCGCTTCAAGAAAGGCAGCGGCCTGCCCATCCAGGTGCCGGTCGTGGATCTAATGGAGATAGGGGCGGGAGGGGGCAGCATCGCCAGGATAAGCCGCATGGGGACCCTTCAAGTGGGGCCCGAGAGCGCCGGTGCGGACCCCGGTCCTGTCTGCTACGGCCGCGGGGGGCAGGAGCCGACGGTGACCGACGCTGACCTGGTTTTGGGATACCTCAACCCAGATTACTTCCTTGGCGGCACCATGCCCCTGGACCTTAAAGGAGCCCAAGAGGCCATCTTGCGGAAAGTGGCCGGGCCCCTGGGGGTCTCCCTGACCCAGGCGGCATACGGGATCCATGATCTCATAAACGAGGTTATGGGGGCTGCTGCCAAGACCCATATAGCCGAAAAGGGAGGGAACCCCAGGCTGGTTACCATGGTGGCCTTCGGGGGGGCCGGGCCTGTGCATGCGTACGGGCTGGCCCGCAAAATAGGAGCTCCCAGGGTCCTGATTCCCCTGATGCCGGGGGTGGGCTCTGCACTGGGCTTTTTCACCGCCCCAATAGCATTCGATGTTGCTAGAAGTCACAAGGTGGGGCTGGAGGAGGCTGATCTGCGGACCATAGAGTCCCTTTTCGGAGAGCTGGAAAGGGAGGCTGCTCTGGCCATAGGGGCTCAGAGGGAAACAGCAGGGCTCAGCTTCGAGCGTTCCATTGACATGAGGTTCGTGGGTCAGGGTTCAGAGACGCATCTCAGCATAGATAGCAGGCCTTTCCAGAGGTTCTCCAAGGAAGAGATCCGGAGACTCTTCGACGAAACCTATCAGGTGCTCTATGGCCGCACGTACCCCGATACCCCGGTGGAGTTCGTTACCTTCAAGGTGAGGGCCAGGCTGCCTGACAGGCCCTTCAGGCTCCCCTCTCTTGCCGTGAAGGCCCAGGGGGCCCAGGAGGCTCTCAAGGGGGAGAGGCTGGCCTTCTCCATGATCCGCAGGGAGTTCATTCCTTTCAAAGTATACGACCGCTACAGGATTCCTGCCGGGGCCACCCTGGAGGGTCCGGCCATAATCGAGGAGAAAGAGTCCACCATAATCATGGGGGAGGACGCCAGGGCCAGGGTGGATGAGCACGGGTTCGTGTGGATGGATCTCAAGACAGCCCTTTGATGCAAGGAGGGTGCGGGCGGCTTTTCAGAGAAAGAACAACCCAGGCCAGAAGAGAGGTCAGCCATGACACATAGTTTTGACCCAATCCATCTCGAGATTCTTTGGCGCAGGCTCATCTCCATAGTGGACGAGGCCGACGCCTCGGTGGCCCGGACAGCCTTCTCAAGCCTTCTTCGGGACGCCCACGATTACACCTGCATGTTCACGGACAGCCGTGGCCGGGAGCTGGCCCAGGGCACCTTGTGCACCCCTGGGCAGGCAGGGGCCATGGCACTGGGAGTCAAAAAGATAGTGCAGTCACTGGACCCCAAAGAACTGGCCCCGGGGGATGTGTTCATAGTCAATGATCCCTGGCTTCTGGCCGGGCACTTGAACGACATCTGCGTGTTGAGTCCCATCTTCAGGGACAAAAGGCTTGTGGCCTTCACAGCCTGCGTTTTCCACCACTCGGACATAGGAGGCCGCATCTCCTCTGACAACCACCAGGTTTACGAGGAAGGGCTCTTCATACCCCTGGTCAAACTCTATGATCAAGGCAGGCTTAACAGTTCTGTCATGGATCTGATCCGCTGGAACGTTAGGACCCCTGATGAGGTCACAGGCGACATACGCTCCCAGGTGGCCGCCAACCACGTCTGCGGCCAGAAGATCCTGGAGATGATGGAGCAGGAGGGACTTGACACCCTGGATGAGCTGGCAGAGGAGATCATCCAGAGAACCGAGGGGTCCATGAGGGAGGCCATATCCAGGGTGCCAGACGGGATCTATCCCCACGAGGGGATCATAGAAGGGGCTGGGAACCGTCCGGACATAAGAATCAAGCTCACGGTCAAGGTGGAAGGAAGCCAGGTCCTGGTGGACTTTACCGGAACCTCCCCCCAGGTGGACTGGGGAGGAAATGTTGTCTACAACTTCACATACGCGTACGTGTTCATGGCCATAAAGAGCGCATGCGACCCTGATATCCCCATCAACGAGGGGGCCATAAGGCCCATGGCAATGAGGGCTCCTGAGGGCTCTGTGGTAAACTGCCGCTTCCCGGCTGCAGTGGCTGCCAGGATGCAGGTGGGCCATTTCATGACCGAGATGGTCTACAGGGCCCTGGCCCAGGCCATCCCGGACAGGATTCTGGCAGGAAGCGGGGGCACCCCTGCCCAGACCAACATATTTCACGGAAAACGGCGCAACGGGAAACCGTGGCTCACCATGATAATCAGGGGGGGAGGCATGGGGGCAAGCCGTCTGCGCGACGGGCACCACTGCGCCATATTCCCAGCCAATGGGGCCAATACCCCTGTGGAGATCTTCGAGAGCGACACCCCCTTGCTTGTGGAGGCGCGGGAACTGCTCCCCGACTCGGGGGGGCCGGGTCGCACCCGCGGTGGGCTGGGCAGGCGCTTCGTGGTGAGGGTGCCCGAGGGGGAGGATGGGCCGGACGGCCCGGTGAGCATAGCGGTTCAGGCAGGGCGCTTCCGCTACCCCCCAGAAGGGCTCTTCGGAGGTGGAGCGGGTTCCCGCGCCCGCTTTCTCATCAACGGGAAGCCGGGGGACCCAAGTGGTCTTACCCGCTGCAACCCGGGGGACATCATAGAGTTCCACAGCGCAGGGGGTGGTGGGTTTGGAGACCCTCTGGAGAGGGACCCGGAGGCGGTGCTAAAGGACGTGCAGATGGGATACGTTACCCTGGAAGGGGCCAGAAGGGACTATGGTGTTATCATAGATCCAACCACCCTTTGGCTGGATGAGGAAGGCACAAGCTCTTTGAGGAGAGGAAGCCGAAGGGAATGAGGCGGGGGAGAGAGAAGGACGCGGAGAGGATAGGGGAATGGAGAGTGAAGAGTGAAGAGTGAAGAATTGAGAGTGAAGAGTGAAGAGTGAAGAGTGAAAAAGTGGGGGG
>CAYPWF010000079.1:0-15087 GCA_964414345.1 uncultured Desulfarculaceae bacterium | reverse complement strand
TTTGATTTTCCAGGATTTGGACCTGGGGGAAACCCTCTCGCCCGAAGCTAAGCTGAGGGCGACCGAGGGAGGGGGCAAGTATCCCCCGGAGGCCAAATCCTTTGGAAAATCAAGCGCTGAAGACTTGAAGCGGAGAGAAATGCCATCACCCCCCTTGACCAACTGCAAAAAATGCTTGACAGGTTTTTGGGGAGCTGATATAAGACTAACCAGATCCAATTTATCCAGTCTTTGGGGATCGGGGATGCGACTATCCAGGGCCGGGGAATACGCTGTGAGGTGTGTCCTATACCTGGCCAACAGGCCAGCCAAGGACGTGGTCCCCAGATGGGCAGTGGCCCAGGCCATGGAGATCCCAGAGCCCTTCCTGGCCAAGATCGGGCAGCAGCTTGCCAGGGCCGGGATCCTGGAGATCCTCCAGGGGGCCAAGGGTGGGTATCGCCTCAGGCGCTCCCCCCACGAGATCAGCCTCCTGGAGGTGGTGGAGGCGGTAATGGGGGAGCTCTTTTTGAACGATTGCCTTCTCAGGCCCGAGAGCTGCTCCAGAAGTTCGCACTGCATGGTTCACCAGATATGGAGAAAGGCCAGAGATCAGCTGCGCCAGACCCTCTCCCAGGCCAGTTTCGCAAGTCTCCTGGAGGGTGAGACCTGTTTTGGTACCCCCCGTGGCGAGACCCAGGAGGCCTCGCAAGATGGGCCCCACCAGGGGCATAAAGACACCTGAGAAACGGAGGAGGCCCCATGGACACCTTGATCCTATCCAGGCTTCAGTTTGCCGTGGCCACCTATTTCCACTTTCTCTTTGTGCCGCTGACCCTTGGGCTATCGGTGCTCATAGCCATCATGGAGACAATATACGTGCGAAAGGGAGACCCAGAATATCGGCGCATGGCCCGTTTCTGGGGAGGAGTCTTCCTGACCAACTTCGTGGTGGGGGTTGTCACCGGTATCACGCTGGAGTTCCAGTTCGGGACCAACTGGTCAGGCTACTCCCGCTACGTGGGGGACATATTTGGCTCCCTCCTGGCCATAGAGGCCACAGCAGCCTTTTTCCTGGAGTCCACTTTCATAGCAGTGTGGGCCCTGGGCTGGAACCGGCTCTCCCCCAAGGCCCATGCCGTAAGCATCTGGCTGGTGGCCATGGCCTCCAACCTCTCTGCGGTCTGGATCTTGATAGCCAATTCCTGGATGCAGAATCCAGTTGGATATGCTATCCGCAACGGCCGGGCAGAGCTGACAGACTTTCTGGCTGTGGTGACCCAGAAATACGCCATCTTGACCTTCTTTCACACAGTGGCCGGGGCATATGTCCTGACGGGCTTTGTCCTGATGGGGGCCAGTGCCTACCACCTCTTGAGGAAGCAGCACACAAGCTTCTTCACCAAGTCTTTCCGCATGGGGCTGGCCATGGCCCTCATCTTCTCCCTGTTCGAGTTAGTGGAAGGTCACCTGCACGGCTCTGATCTGGCAGAGAAGCAGCCCACCAAGCTGGCAGCCCTGGAGGCCCTGTGGGACACAGGGCCGTCTGCTCCCATTTACCTGGTGGCCCTCCCTTCCCCCTCCAACGAGGGGAACCTCCTCCAGTGGGGCAAGATCCCAGGGGCCATGAGTTTGCTGGCCCATCACGATCCAGGGGCAACGGTCAAGGGGCTTAGGGATTTCCCCAAGGAGGACAGGCCCCCGGTCCTGCTCACCTTTCTAGCCTTCAGGCTCATGGTCACACTGGGGGCCTTGTTCCTGCTTCTTTGTCTTGTGGGTTGGTTCAAGCGCCACAGGCTGGAAGCCAGCCGGGGATACCTGAGGCTCATGCTGTGGGCCACCCCATTGCCTTACCTGGCCTGCGCCCTGGGCTGGACAGTGGCCGAGGTGGGAAGGCAACCCTGGATAGTGTACGGGCTCATGCGCACCTCCCAGGCCGTCTCCCCCATCAGCCCGGCTCAGGTGGGCTCCACCCTGGTGGGCTTTATCCTGCTCTATTCAATACTGGGAATTCTCGCCTTCTGGCTCATGGCCAGGCACATAAAGGGAGGCCCGGAGCCGGAACCCTCTGTGGAGAGAATCTGAGGCAAGGAGGTGGAGAACATGCTGGAGAGCATCTGGTTTCTTCTCTGGGGCATCCTCTGGGCGGTTTACTTTGTCCTGGACGGCTTTGATCTGGGCCTGGGGAGCATCTCGCCCTTTTTGGGAAAAAGCGAGGGGGATCGTCAAGCGATTTACAGGGCCATGGCTCCTTTTTGGGACGGAAACGAGGTTTGGCTGATCACCGCGGGTGGGGTGACCTTCGCAGCCTTCCCCACCACCTACGCCGTCATGTTCAGCGCCCTTTACACCCCCCTTATGATTCTGTTGTTTGCCCTGATCCTTAGGGCCGTGGCCTTCGAGTTCAGGGAGAAAGTCGCAAGCCCTGCATGGAAGAGGCTTTGGGATGCCTGTCTTTTTCTGGGGAGCTTCTTGCCCGCGCTTCTCTTGGGTGTGGCCTTCTCAAACCTATTCCTGGGCATCCCCATAGACCGGCAAGGGGTCTTCCAGGGGACCCTCTTCACCCTTCTCAACCCTTACGGGCTTCTAGGCGGAGTGCTCTTTGTGCTTCTGTTCGCCCACCACGGAGCCCTTTGGCTTTGCATCCGCGCGGGGGGGGAGCTCCAGCTGAGAGCCGCCGCAATGGCCCGCAGGACCTGGGTTGTGCTCCTGATCGTGGCTGCGCTTTTTCTGGTGGTGACTGCCAAGGCCACGAGCCTTTACCAGAATTACCTCTCCATGCCCATTCTCTTTGTCTTGCCGGCACTGGCGGTGGTCGGGCTGCTAATGTCTCGGGTGAGCCAGGCAGGGGGCCGGTGGTGGAGGGCCTGGGCCTTCTCGGCAGTGAGCATCGCAGGGGCGACCCTGTTCGGGGTGGTGGGTATGTACCCGGCCATGATCCCCTCAAGCCTCGACGCTCGCTACAGCTTGACCTTGTTCAATTCAGCATCCAGCCCCCTTACCTTGACCATCATGTTGATTGTGGCGCTGGTTTTCGTCCCCGTTGTGATACTCTATCAGACATGGGTGTACAGGCTCTTTGCAGCCAGGATGAAGTCCCAGGCCGTGCCTTCAGGCGAGGCCTATTGAAAAGGGAACAAGAAAGAGTTCCCCGATTCGACGAGAAGGAGGAAGGAGAAATGGGCAAGAGCGAGCAGTACTTGAAGGAGGCTTTTGCAGGCGAGTCACAGGCCAACAGAAAATATTTGGCCTTTGCGGCCCAGGCCGAGAAGGAGGGTTTTGCCCAGGTTGCGAGGCTCTTTCGTGCCGCGGCAGAGGCCGAAACGGTCCACGCCCACAACCACCTCAGGGCTCTCAAAGGCATCAAGAGCACAAAGGAGAACCTGGAAGAGGCGATCGCGGGGGAGACCCACGAGTTCAAGAAGATGTACCCCGAGATGATAGAGGCTGCCAAGGCCGAGGGGAACAAGGAGGCCGAGAGGACCTTCAGCTATGCCAACGAGGTGGAGAAGACCCATGCCGCCCTTTACCAGAAGCTTTTGAACAGCCTGGGCAAAACCCAGGAAAACTACCCCTACTGGGTCTGCAGCATCTGCGGCCACACGGCCGAGGGGGAGGCCCCTGAGACCTGCCCTGTGTGCGGGGCAAAGGCCAAGGCCTTCAAGAAGATAGAGTAGAGAGCTTGGCAGGGGGGATCCCCTTGCGGATCCCCCCTCCCCAAACCTTTAAAACATTCCCAAAGAAAGCGCGCTTCCGCGCCAGCGTAAAGGTCTGCTCCGGGGCGGGTAGGGGGCCTTTCTCCCTGGGGCGCGAAAGCGCGCCACCTAGAGACATAAAAATTTTCCCGGAATTCAAGGGTTGTAAGAAAAGCTTTTTTACAGGGCGAGGGCGGCCCCCTCAGGGCTTGGGCTCGGCTTGAAAGCCTCTACGCTCACAACCAATCCTCCAAGCCTTTTTAAGACTTGCACCTTCTGGAAACCAGCCTCTTCGACCAGGCTTACAGCATCTCGGTTGAGATGGCACCCACCGGCCAGCCTGCCCCAAGCAGGGCTCAACAAGTCTTGAAAACGGGCTCCTGATCCTTGCTTGAGCCTCACGTGCTCCAGTAACCTGACCACCCCGCCAGGCTTTAAGACGCGGTTTATCTCCTGGAGGGTTCTTTTGGGATCCGAGACTGTGCAAAGAACCCAAGAGGAAACCACCGCGTCGAATACTGCCTCCCTGAAGGGAAGTCCTTCACCCATTCCCAGCAGGAACCCGGGCCGTCTCACGAAACTTAAGACTGCGGCCCTTCTTTTGGCCCTGCGAAGAAAATCCCGCCTGGGATCCAGCACAAAGAGATTCTTGTCGGGCTCATATCTTGGAAGATTCAAACCTGTTCCCACCCCAACTTCCAAGACCCTTTCCCCCTTCACCGAAACAACCCATTTTCGCCAAGTGCCCAGCTTCAAGGCGTCCAGGGGTTCCATGAAGAAGTCGTAGACAAGACCAAAAAGAGACATCCTTCCCTTCCCACATAACCAAGTCGAGGCTAAGCCCTGCCCCCAAGGCCCTTTCTTTGAGCATATCGCCTCCAGGGGCCGAGATCCAGGTCAGCCTTTCCTAACAGTCCAAAACTACATTTTGCCCGCATAATTCACGGTGAGTGGATAATGCACAGGCTCTCTTCACCATATGCCAGGATAAAACGCTAAATGCCAAGAAGCGCCTTGAATTCCATTCCCAGATTTGGGCCTGCTTGGAATCGGGATATGCCTGAGCCGGGACCCGGGGGCCTGCCCTTTCCTGTAAACATGAATCCGGGTTAGACTTGCCTGCAGATTCCCGGGCTTGCTCAAGCTGGCAGGAAAGAGGGGGACTCGTGCTTTTCTGGAGAAAAAAGCCGCCCAGACTCGGCCTGGCTCTGGGTGGGGGAGGGGCCAGGGGAGGCATCCACATAGGAGTTCTCAAGGTGCTGGATGAGGAGGGGATCCCTGTATCTTTTGTTGCAGGCACCAGCATAGGAGCTTTGGTGGGCGCCTTTTATGCCCTTTCGCTTAGCGGTGGGAAATTGGAAGAGAGACTCAAGAGCTACCTTTCCAGTGACACCTTCCGCAGGGCCCGCTTCAACCTGATGGCCCAGGCAGACGGCCTGAAAGACGCCCCCTTGTTCAGCCGCATCGCCTCTTTCATCAAGAAGGAGTTTCTACTGGCCATGGCCCTTACCAGACCGCACCTGATCCCCAGGGAGCAGTTCCTGGAGAATCTAGCCTATTTTCTCCCGGATGTGCGCATGGAGGGGACCCGCATCCCCTTTGCCGCCACGGCCACGGATCTGGAGACCGGGGAGGCAGTCTGGATCAAAGAGGGCTCTCTTAGGGATGCGGTATATGCCAGCTGCACCTACCCGGGGGTAGTGGAGGCAGTGCGGTTTGGGGGAAGACTTCTGGTGGACGGCGGGGTTGTGGCCATGGTGCCTGTGGAGGCCGTAAAGAGTTTGGGGGCTGACCTGGTTTTGGCGGTCAACGTTGAGAAGTGCATCGGGGAAGATGTGGAGGGACTCTCGGGTATAGAGGTGCTCTTTCGGGCTGACGACATCATGGCGGCCGAGCTCACCCGGATACAAACACAAAAAGCGGATATTCTCATCCATCCGGGAGTGGGCAACATTAAATGGTACGATTTCCAGAGGATGCCCGAATACGTGAAGATCGGGGAGAGGGCTGCCAGGGAACAATTGAGCGAGATCCTGAAGGCCGTTGGAATCACCCGACCCAACAGGCGAGTCAAAGGCCCTCGGCCTTCCCCCCGCAGGGAGAGGTTCAAGGCTTAGCCCCGGCAGGCCGGCTTGGGGCCGCAAGCGCGGCAACGGAGCGCCCCGCCAACCCCCAACTCCAAACCATCAACCTCCAAGGGTTCCAGGAGGAGGGCACACTTCGGAGTGCGCGCAGGCCAGCCCTGGCAGAGGCAGAGCCTCTCGTCTCGGAAGCTTGAGAAGAGCGTCCCCCCCCCCGAAAAGGATGCCCCCAGAAGCGAATATCTCCCGGGGGCATGTGATGGATAAACGAACCGGCTTAGAATTTTATGGTCGGGAAGATGGAGCCCTCCTCCTTCTTGGGTGGAGGGGCCGGCATCTTCAGGGCCCGCTCCATGGGCGTCTTGGCCTTCTCCACGTTGAGCTGGAAGGCTATGAGGGCGGCGTTGGTCTTAAGGTAATCCATTGTGCCTCTCTTGTACACCAGACCCACCAGGAGCTCGGGCTTCCCGTCGCCGTCCACATCCTTTACCTGGTAGTCGGCCACATACCCCTTCATCTCCCGGGTTCGCCAGTTCTCCATGAAGTCCACCCCGTCCCAAGAGAGGCTGAAGACAGCGCTCTTGGTGAAGAACCTGCTCTGGGCCAAGAGCCTGAGGGGCTCGTAGTTGTGGCAAACCACAACCTCTTCGATGCCGTCCCCGTCCAGGTCAACGGTCACGATCCTGGGGGGCAGCCAAACCCTCGGGTCAGGGGCGTCCACCGTGCTGGGGAACTCCTGCTTGAAGTCTTTGAGGAAGAAGTTGGCTGTGCGGCCGTAAGGGTCTGAACTCACCCACACCATTCCACCCTTGGCGTTGAAGAGCTTGAGGTAATCCTTCTGATCAAAGCCCAGGTACTCGTCGGTGCCGTCCCTGTCCACATCCACGGCCGTCAGGCCCAGCACGCAGACCGGGTCCTTGAGGGTCAGCTCCTCGCCGGCCACTAGCCTGCCTCCCTCCCATCTAAGCCTCACAGGGCTCAGGAAGGGGTTGAACATGCTGTCCCTGGCCCTGTCCGCCATGTAACGCTGCCTCTTTTCCTGGCCGAAGAGGATCTGGCCCTCCTGGGTGCTTCTGACCACGCGGAAGAGGTAAGGCACTTCCTTGGCGAGAACCTGGTACTTCCCGTCCCTGTACTCCACTACCGCCGAGGCCACGGTCTCACCCCTCTCCACTATGCAGGTGACGTAGATCTCGGCCACACCGTTTCTGTTCACGTCCGCCACGTCCATGGAGAGGATCTTGCCGTATCTGGGGGTGGGGGTCAGGACCACCTTCTTGGTGGGATCCCCGAAGATGTCCTTGTAGATGTAAATCTTCTCCTCGTCGGCTATGACCACCTCGTTGGCCCTGTCGCCGTCAACATCCCCCACGTCCAGGGACTGGATGTCCGAGAGGTTGAGCTCCGGGGTCTTCACGTAGCCCCTTCTCATCTTGTCGGCCTGGTAAGCCATGATGAAGGCCGGGTTGATGCTTGGGCCGGCACTCACTGTGATGCCCCCCTCCTCATCCGAGCGGCTGAAGAGCTCCTCTGCCTTCCCTCCTGTGAAGCCCCCTGGTGGCACAGGGTAGCCCCCTGGCGGGACCGGGTAGCTGACCCCCGGGGCCGGTGTCACTAGTTGCTGCTGGGGAAGGCCGGAGGCCGGAGGCCCCTGGGCGGCCGGCACGGGCTGGGGTTGCACTCCCCTTGCCACAGGCTGGGCTTGTCCCAAGGCGGCTGCCCTAATCTCCTGGGCAAGGCGGCCCACCTGCGGTATGACCCCATCCAGATTGGGGGCCTCGGCGGCCAGGCTGGCCTTGGGAGATGCTGATTTCACATCCACCACCTGCCCGTCCAGGCTCACCTGGGCCCCAAGCTTGGAGATGCTCCCGAAAACCACGAAATCCGCCCCCAGCTTGTTGCCAAGGGCTGCGGCCCTGGCCGCATCCACCCCAGAGGCGTATTCCTTCTCCAGGGCAATGATCTGCCCCCGGTCCACCACCTGCACCCCCCCTTGCTGGGCCACGCGGGTGGAGAGCATGTCCTGGATGCCCTTTTGGAGGTAACTCAGGTCCTCGCTGCTGTGGACCTGGAAGGGGAGTATCGCCACCCGGATCGTGGCCCCTTGTGCCACCAAGGGTGAGACTATGGCGGCCACCAGAAGCCAGCCGAGCGTGAAAACCGATCTTCTCCTGTTCATGGCATAAGACCTCCTGGGAAAGCCTGGGGCGAGAAGCTGGGGCGCGGATACGGGTGGCCCCCCAAGTCCGAGCCCTGCGACGGAACCTCCTCATGTTTGATCGTTTTGACCATACAAAGGGTTTACCTTGTGTGCCTGGGCAGGCACGCGCATTTGATATTCAAGCTCGCTTTTGGGATGGTACGCCCTGGGCGGCCCAGAGTCAACCAGGCGAGTTCCCAAGAAGGCACAGGCTTTCAAACCTCAGAAAACGGGCCTCGTGGGGGGATGCTTTCCGTGTGCAGGAGGGCCCACATCACCGAGGCATCCAGAAGCGGCTCCCTCCGAGAAAACCGATTTTGACCAAGGACGGGGTGGGAGTGAGCCCCCAAAGCACAAAAGGTCAGCCCCTGTTCCTTGGCCTAGGCCACAAAAAAAGGGGGATCCGAGGATCCCCCTTGGCTTTGGCCCAAAGGCTCTTCTAGAACACGTACCTCAACCTCCAGAAGAGCTCCCAGGCATCATCAGCACCGCCCCGCGCGGCCAATCCCTCGCCCAGAGCCAGGTTATGGTCCAGACCCTCGCCGGCTATGAAATAGGCGCCCAGGAGATCCAGGGTCAGGTTGGGGTAGATCTTGTAGGTTGCCGTAAGATCAATCTCCCAACCCAGATCCTTGCTCCTGTTCCAGTCACCAGACGGCTCGAACAATGCACCGACTGGCTTATCCCAGGCATTGGTGGACCAGATGTAGCCGGCCAGCAGGTTCAGGCTCAACTGCTTTGTGGTCTGCCAGGTGGCATCCAGGGCCAGGTAAGCATGGCCACGGGGGGCGGAGGTGAAAGTGGACCACCCCTGGGACCAGCTCCTGTACCCGCCCTCGAAGATCTCGAACTGGCCGTGGAAGGCATCCACGTTGGACCAACCCTTCCACTCCCCGTCGGTTTCGAGATCCTCCAAATCCAAACCGCTGAACCAGGCGAACCTCACACCGATATCAAAGGGCCCGGGCTTGATCCCGGCATGGGCCAAAACCGCCCAGCCGCTGGGATCCAGGACAGGCAAGTAACCGTCCGGCACTCCGGGCACATCGTCATCGCCCTCGTCCGTCTGCCCCCAAAAATAGTTTCCATGGGCCCTGAAGTAAACGGGCAGGGAGCCGATTGTGGGCTCTATGGCTATCCAAAGACCGTGCCAGAGATAGTCGCCGGCGATCATCTGGGCGCCATAGCGGCCACCCAGCTGCGGGGTGCGGGCCCCGAAGTCAAGCCAGTGCTGGCCGCCCTCTGCCACGTGCACCCACTGGTTGTACTGCCCGAAGCGGAACCACTTGGTGAGCGCCCCCGAGACGTTGATCAGGTAAAGATCAGCATCATCCCTGTCGCCGTGATACGCTCCCCCAAGGAAATCATGGAGGTTCACAGGGCTTGCCGTGGAGCCCGTGAGGATGGAGCCCTCCCCTTCGTTCAGCTTGATCCACCACCCAGAGACGTTTAGCACGTTCTTGATGATGGGGGCATCCAGCCTGACCCCGAAATAGTCGTCACGGGCATACATGATGTTGTTGGGCTCGAGGCCCCCGAAGCCCTGAAGACCGGCCGTGACCTTGACGGGTGTGCCCGGGATCAAAAACCAGATGTAGGCGTGTTTGAGCTTGGTGTTGTTGAGGTCGTCACCCCTTGCCACATCACCCACTGCGGTGTTGCTCGTGGTGCCCGTCTGGGTCACGTTGGAGCCCCAGATCCAGTCGTGCTCAAAGCCGAAGGTGCCGCCGTACTTGCCCTCGATATTGGTGTCTATCCACCAGCGGAAACGCTGGTAAACATACCTGCGGGCGTCGTGGATGTCATCGTCGAAATCGAAATTGTTGTCGTTCGACCCGCCCGCGATCCAGTAATCACCCCTGATGTTGAAATCGGCCTTGCCGAGATACTTGCCCACATTCTGCGCCTGGCCGGGAAGGGCAAAGGCCAGAACCAGGGCACACCCGGCAAAGAGCACCAGAAATGCTTTTCTCATGTCTCCTCCTCCTTTACTTTGGTCTACACACCCAGCTTGGGCCCTCCCCTCCCAAGGAAGGCCCGGAAACACTCCCAATTACCCTCGCATCACCTCCTTTCTCCTGGAAAGACTCCCTGTCAGCCTTTCTCAAAAACACCTACAAGCCGCAGACACACCTTCCCTCTGCAGCCCCCCGGGACTCATCTTTAGGGCCACCCAAGCAGGCCCTAACCCAGGGTGAGTGTATGTGTAGCATCGGTGTTTCCCCTTGTCAAGTCTTTTTTTTACTTCCGTGAATCTTTTCGGAAGCTAATCAAGAGCACTTAAGAAACAGCTTTATCCGGGGGCGTCTCCTCCGAAAGGGCAGGATATGAGCGGGGCAGGGGCGGGCTTGTTCCTGAGGCCAAAGGGATTCCCAGGGATCCGAGGCTGGTTTCCTCTTTGATCCGCCTCAAATCTCGGGCCTCGTTTCGTACTTGCGGCCCAGGATGGCTTCCAGTAAAAAGCCTATCCCCACAAAAAGGGGCAGGGTGAAAACAAGTCGAAGCAGGGAGAACTTGAGACCCATGAAGCCTATCTCGAAGGAGATCATGGGGATCTTCATGGCCGAAAAGGCCCCCAGGAACACGAAGATGTTCCTCAGGCTGCAGCCCTTTTTCCTCAACATCAAGGCCACCGGAAAAGCTGCGTAAAGGGGTCCGACATTAAAAAAGGCAAGCAATATGACAAGCAAGACTCCCTTGAGCCCAGAGCCCTCCCCTAGTGCCTGCTCAACACGTTTTCTTGGGACCCAGACATCCACAAGGCCTATGAGCAGGAAAACAAGGGGAAAGACCAAAAGGATCTCCCTTGCGAATTCCCAGAACCCCCAAAGCATCTCTTGGCCTGGCTGCCAATTGAGCGGGAATGAGAGAATAGCCCCGGCCCCAAAAAGCAGAAAGGGAATATAACCCCTAAGCGTACGGCCCTTCGGCTTCGCCTCAGAAGCTCCCATAGCTCAAGCCCATGAGCAGGGCCACAATCACAGCGCCGAGCAAACTGAAACCATTTCGCAAGAGGGCTGCCTTGAGGCCGAAAAATTTGGACTCCATGGGAAGGGTCAGGACCCCCACCATCATAAGGGTGGTGACGAATACCGCTATGACGGGAACGCTTGCCCCCTGCTTCATGAGGGTCGAGCAGAGGGGATAGGCTATGAAGCCCGGAAGCAGCACTATGGAGCCTATGGAGGCTGCCAAGAGAAAGCCCAGTGCTCCCCCCTGTTCGCCCAGCACACGGGCTATGAGCGGGGCCGGGATGAGATAGAGGGCCACCGCCATGAGGACCATCACAGCGAGGAGTGTGGGCATCACGTTGAGAAACATCCTGCCTCCTCTCTTGAGGCCGGAGAGGGTGCGCTTGCGATCCGCCATGAAGGAGACCACGAGACATAGAATAATGAAGACGGAAAAACCCCTCATGAGCTCACCACTCCGTGGGTGTAGACCCTCCAAAAGTTCTTAGCATGGTCTTTTCGGAAGCCCTGTGACTTGCTGGAGCAACCCACGGGGCTTGCTCAAAGGCCCAACAGGGGTGGGAGGAAGAGCTTCCCCCCAACCCCCTTTTGGGGGCTCATTTCCCTGCCCTCACATCAATTCCCTGAACAAGACGCCCATGGCCCGGGATATCCTTTTCAGTCCTTCTTCTCGGATTCGCAGGGATGCTCCTTGACCTCCCCGTGGCACTCCTTTATCTGCTCCGGGGTGCACTCCTGTGGCTTTCCCTTGAGCTTCTCAGGGTGTTCACAGCAGTCCTTGCAGCACATCTTTAGTGTCCTCCTTTCTTGCCAAGTGCTCTCCAGTTGGAGGGCTGTTCGAAAACAGATGGAATCCCCAAAACTGCTCTTTTCGGCCAATGCCAGGATCTCCCTGGCAAGCCCTCTTAAGGCTTCCCTGTCCACGCTGTAGTGGGTCCAGTAACCACGCTTCTCCCCGCTGACCAGCCCGGCCCTGCGCAGCACCTGCAGGTGTTGGGATACAGCCGCCTCGGAGAGCCCAACCCTGCGCGCCAAGGCCCCTACGCAAAGATCCTGGTTCAGGAGCAGCTCCAAAATCTGCCAGCGGCTCTCATCCGCAATGGCTTTGAGGACATGCACGCTCAAGACTCAACTGCCCCCAGACCCCTAAGAACTAACCGACTACATTAGAACATGCAAAATCAAATCGGTCAAGCCTTAATTAGTTCCCCCCAAGCCTGCATTATTGCCCCACTCGGGGAATGGGAGAAAAACCCTCGGCTTTAGGCCAAGACTTTAGTATGCGCCGAAGGTGCAGGCTTAGGATATCTAACGATTGGTGGATAATGCGGGCTATCTTAATGCTATGGTTGGACAGACCGGCCCATAATCAAAAGCAGCCTGATTTTCGGTTTTGGATCAGGCCCTGGCTGGAGTTGCAATAAGCCAAAGCCTACAGGGGGCTTGGGGGCTTGAGCCCCCAAAGGTAAGGGCTTTGGAGAATAACCCGGGATAGATTTTTGGATCAGGAGGGGTCACTTTCTGTTACGGCGTTCACCCTCGAAAAATCGCACGGTGTAGCTGAACTCTCTTCTTTGGTGGGGTTTGAGTTCCATGGTGAAGCTTATAGTGTCCAGATCCTCTTTCTCCAACTTCCCGTGCTCCTCCCCGCCCAACTTGAGATCCCAGTGCTGGTGCCTGAAATTGCGCCTTACCTCCACCCGGGCGGCCACCTCCCGGTTGTTTCTGACCTCCACTTTCCAATCCTGGACCTCCTCCCAGCCGTCTATGTTTCGGTCCTTGTTGAAACTGAAATTCTCGGTTCGGGTCTTCATCAATTTGGGCTCCACCTTCACCTTGGGAGCCGGCCCCAGATTCAGCTCCACCTTCTGGCCAACAGGGATGTAATTGGTGTTGTCGGCACCCTCGTAAGAAAGATGTCCCCCCCTGTCCAGCCTGCGGAAGACCTTCACAAGACCCTCAGGAAGAGGAGTATCCCCCAGTTTGTGCTGGGTGTCGTTAGCGAAAAGCAAGAAGCGCACCACCTCTTTCCCGTAACGCTCCTCCTCGAACTTGTAAAGGTTCACTACCGGCACCTCTAAAACTTCCAGGGAAGGGAGCCTCTTGGACCAGGAATTGGGGATGGTTTCGGTGCCTTCTATGGTGTAAAGGAAATACTCTGAAAGGCCCTCCTTGATGATCTCCTTGGGCCTTGTGGGGGCCTGAGGGGCGGCAGCTGCCTCCAAGGCCGCCTCTGCTTTTCTCATGAGCACCCGCTTTTCTTCTGCCGCGGGCTTTACCCCGGCTCCCACCGGCATGCCGTATGGCGCCGGGCGCCTTGCCAGCTCGGCTATTTGGTCCAGCAGGTGAATTTTGCCCACCACCAAACGAGTCCGGGCGTTCTCATAGTCCTCCCCGGAATTGTTTGTTACACGCACATATCCTTGGAGATGCATGGATCTCTCATCAGAGGCCAGGGTGGCCACGTAAAAAGCCCTCCAGGTTATGCCGCTTGTGAAAAAGGTGATCTCCACAGGCACCTCGCCCTCCAGCTGGGACTGGACCGTCCAGATCCCTTGAGTGTTGATGCGAGGCGGATAGGCCACGTCCAAGAGCTGAACCGCATCAGGGCGCTCAAGGGCCCTCAAGTTCAAACTGGTGGGGTCAATTACTGTGTTGGCCCACCCGAAAGAGAGGCGATTGACTCCCTTCCTGAGGGTTAATCTCCGAAGCTCTCTTACCAGGGTCAAATCCGCCGAGTTGTATATGGTGAGCTGTACTGACTCCCGCTCAGGAAGGCTCACCAGCTCCACACCCGCCCATGCACCTGGTGAAAGGAGCAGCAACCCGGCCAGGGCCCCCAAGATCGCCCGAGTGCTCATCTCAAGTTCCTCCTGTGGTAGTGCATGGTGAGATTTACTTTTTCTTTGGGTTTGAGATCAATGCGGAACTCCAAGGTCTCAAAGTCCTTGAGCTCATACTTGTGGGTGCAGGAGGCCATGTCCCACTGGCCAGGGATGTGCTCGGTCAAGATCAAAAGAGCGGGCTTGTCCTTGAAGTTCTCCACTTTGACTTCCAATATCTCCTCCGTATCCCAAAGAATTGGCTGCCCTGAACTGTTTCGCTCCTTGATCTTTCTTTCCTCTTTCATCTTGCGCTGGGTGACCACAATGTCGCGGCTCTCCCCGATATACAGGCTGAGCTTCTCCCCCACCGGGACAAGCTCCACCCTATCCTCCCCCAAAAAGATGGTGGAGCCTCGGCCGTCTTCCTGAAACACCCTTACCTTGCCCCCCCAAAGGGCTTTTTCCCCAAGACCTTTTTCCTTGGTGTTGTAAAGAGTGTAGAAGACCGGGATCCCCACGTTCCTATCCATCTTCTCCGGGTCCCAGGGCTCTTTGCGGTCGTCCCAGGTGAAGGTTTTTTCCACCGGCAGCTTGGCCTTGGAGAAAAAAAGCATTCGCTTTGTCTCCTGGTGTTGGATGGATTTCTCAAAAGACTCCCCGTAGTCCAGCTGCAGCCTGGCTTCAGGGAAATCCTCGCCTGAAAAATTCCGAAGCACCAGGTAGGACTTGAGCTCCATGCCGGATTCGTCCGTGGGCACAAGTCCCTCATAGGTTACGAGCCTGTCTATATTGGAGAGAAGGTATGAGACCCGGACCCTCTCATTGAAAGGCTGCGGGGAGTAAATCTGCCAGACTAAAGCAGCCTCGTTGGGGGGGTATGAGACGCTTATGAGCCTGACTTCCTGGGGATGATCCAGAATCTGAAGGCGGATGGAATCCGGATCTATGTTTACCCCTTTCCAGGAAAAATCCACCTGGTTGGTGCCCTTCTGAAGGGTCAGCAAGCGCTCTTCTTCCACAAGGGTGAAGGCCGGGTTGTCCAGCCTTAACAAGGTGGCCTCCCTTTGGGGCAAGGCCACGAGTTTTATCCTGGCCTGAGCCGTTGTGCCCACTATGAGAATCAGTCCCATTGCCAAAGCCCCTGTGGCAGCTTTTCTCATGGCTCACCCCCCACTTTTTCTTCTTAACTGCATGGAACACGCTCTTGGGAGCCCTTGTCAAGCTTTATTGGAGGTAGGCTGGCTGCGGGCTCTGTCTCAAAAAAGCCCTCCCCTTGGGCGCAACGGATCTTTAAGATACGAGCGTCAGCTGTGGGCAACACCATGGTTACCACCT
>CAYPWF010000078.1:0-15634 GCA_964414345.1 uncultured Desulfarculaceae bacterium | reverse complement strand
GGCTTCTTCCTCTCAAACTTCTTCTTCGCCATCGGTCACCCTCCTTGTGGTAGCCACTGTTGAGGCGAACTGCTCTCCTCAGCAACGGGCTGCCCGGGCCCGGATCTCTTCTGCCAGGTTCTGCGGCACGGGCCTGTACTCTCCGAACTGCATGGTGAAGGTAGCCCGACCCTGAGTTATGGAACGCAGTGTCGTTGCATACCCGAACATATCACTCAGCGGAACCCTGGCCTGCACTACCCTGGAACCGCTTCTGAGGTCCATCCCCTGTATCTCTCCGCGACGGCCCCCAAGGTCACCCAAGACCTCACCCAGGTACTCTTCAGGAGCCACTATCTCCACCTTCATGATAGGCTCCAAGAGGATCACCCCCGCCCGCCTGGCGGCCTCTTGGAAGGCAAGGGAACCGGCTATCCTGAAGGCTAGATCCGAGGAATCCACTTCATGATATGAGCCGTCCAAAAGCGTAACTGCCACATCCACCACCGGGTATCCTGCCATGACCCCCTTGTTCATGGCCTCCAGCACCCCTGACTCCACCGCCGGGACGTAATCCCTGGGAATGGCTCCTCCCACAACAGAGCTTTCGAACCTAAAGCCCTCCCCTGGAGCCAATGGTTCAACTCTTATGAACACGTGTCCGTACTGACCCCGGCCCCCTGACTGCCTCACAAAACGCCCCTCTGCCTCTGCCGGCCTTCTGAGGGTCTCCCTGTAGGCCACCTCAGGCGCCCCAACTTCTGCTTTCACTCCAAACTCTCTGGAAAGGCGATCCACGATGATCTCCAGGTGCAGCTCGCCCATACCGGATATTATTGTTTGGCCAGTCTCCTCGTCCTGTCTGACACGGAAAGAGGGATCCTCTTGGGCAAGGCGGTGCAGCGCGTCTCCCATGCGGTCCTGATCCTGCCTGGATTGAGGCTCCAGGGCCACCGATATCACAGGCTCCGGGAACTCCATGGACTCAAGCAGTATGGGATGTTCCAAGGAGCAGATAGTCTGCCCGGTTCGCACCTGCTTGAGACCCACTGCAGCAACAATATCTCCGGCCTTTACCTGGCTGATCTCTTCCCTCTTGTTTGCGTGCATCTTGAGAAGCCGCCCCAGCCTCTCCTTCTTGCCAGTAGATCCATTGAGCACCGTGGCACCGGTCTGCACGCTTCCGGAGTAAACCCTCAAGAAGCTAAGATGGCCTACATAAGGATCGTTCATGACCTTGAAAACCAAAGCTGAAAACGGCTCTGTTTCCTCAGCCCTTCTGACCTGAATCTCCCCTCCGGGGCCGGTTCCCTCAACAGCAGGCACTTCCAGTGGAGAAGGAAGATAATCCACAATGGCGTCCAGCAAAGGCTGGACCCCCTTGTTCTTGAAAGCAGCCCCGCACAATACGGGCACCACCTCAAGACCCAGGGTGGCTCTTCGAATAGCTCTCCTCAAGCGCTCAGGCTCTATGAACTCCCCGCCCAGGTAATCCTCCATGAGCTCATCGTCTGTCTCACAAAGGCTTTCTATGAGCTGTTCTCGGTATTTTTGGGCAACCTCCTGGTGGTCCGGGGGCACTTCCATTGCCTCATAACGCGCCCCCAGCTCACTTCCGTCCCAGACCAAGGCTTTCATCTCCACAAGGTCGATTATGCCCAAGAACTCGTCCTCTGCTCCCAAAGGCAGCTGGACAGGAACAGCCTGCACTTGGAATCTGCGTTTTATGGAATCCACCACCCAGAGAAAATTAGCCCCTGCCCTATCCATCTTGTTCACAAAGGCAATGCGGGGAATTCTGTACTTGTCAGCCTGGCGCCAGACTGTCTCGGATTGAGGCTCCACACCCCCTACAGCGCAAAAGACTGCTACTGCCCCGTCTAAGACCCTGAGGCTTCTCTCCACCTCTATGGTGAAATCCACATGACCCGGTGTATCAATTATGTTGATCCTATGACCTCGCCAGGAACAAGTGGTGGCAGCCGAGGTTATGGTGATCCCCCTTTCTTGTTCCTGCTCCATCCAGTCCATCACAGCGGTCCCCTCATGCACCTCGCCCATCCTATGGGAGACCCCTGTGTAATAAAGGATCCTCTCTGTGGTTGTGGTCTTCCCGGCATCTATGTGAGCCATGATGCCTATGTTTCTATGTTTGTTGAGATCCATCTTCCCTGTTCACCTAAAAGCGGGCCTCCCCGCAATCCAAGTGGCACTCTCGCCTTGCTCAATCACTCTTTTTGACTGCCATGGCCCCCAAGAACCATGACCAGATCCACCTTCAAATCTTCTAACCGTTCTTTCCCCCAAGACAAAACCGTTTAACATCCTTGAGACAACAAGCAGCCACCAGCGCTCAGCCCCCAAGCAACGCACGGCCTCCACGGCTGACCGCTGATGGCTTTGAGCTGCCGTAGGCCTGTTACCAGCGGTAGTGGGCGAAAGCTTTGTTGGCTTCTGCCATGCGGTGAGTATCTTCCCGCTTCTTGACTGCTGCACCCCTGTGATTGGCCGCTTCCATCAGCTCAGCAGCCAGTCTTTCCTGCATTGTCTTCTCCGGCCTTTTTTGACTGAACTGCACCAACCACCTTATAGCCAAAGACACCCTGCGCTCTGCCCTTATCTCCACAGGCACCTGGTAAGTGGACCCGCCCACCCTGCGAGACTTGACCTCCACTAGGGGCTTGACATTTTCCACAGCCTTCTCAAACACCGGTAAGGGATCCTGCTTGGTGCGCTTCTGGATAATCTCCAGTGCTCCATACATTATCCGCTCGGCCACGCTCTTCTTGCCCCGCTTCATGATCACGTTGATGAACTTCGTAATCAGCGGCCGATTGTAGACCGGATCCTGAGGAATCGGTCTACGGGTCACCTCTCTTTTCCTGGGCATACTCCCTGCTCCTCAGAAAAGCCGAGACCACATAAAGCTTCGTCTCTGGCTCTTATTGTCCCGAAACCAACCCCTTTTTACCTCACTTAGGTCTCTTGGCCCCGTACTTGGATCGGGACTTGCGCCTGTCCTGCACACCTAAAGAATCCAGCGTGCCCCGAATAATGTGATAGCGTACCCCGGGCAGATCCTTGACTCTACCCCCGCGGATCAACACAACCGAGTGCTCCTGCAGATTGTGCCCCTCTCCCGGGATATAGGAAGTCACCTCATAGCCGTTGGTGAGCCTTACCCTAGCCACCTTCCTGAGGGCTGAGTTGGGTTTCTTGGGAGTAGTCGTATAAACCCTCACGCAAACCCCTCTTTTTTGCGGACAAGCCTGCAAAGCCGGCACCTTGTTTTTCCGCTGGACCTTGGTTCGGCCCTTTCTCACCAACTGGTTGATCGTGGGCATCGCCCCCCCTCCTGAAGAGCCCCTGAAGCTCAGAAAACTGAAATTATTATTTATAGCCCTCTTCGAAGAGGCTGTCAAGCGTCCTTTCTTCCAGATCCTCTTCTTCCTGCTCTTCCATCTCCAACCTGAGATGCTTATACTCCCGCCTCCCGGTGCCGGCAGGAATAAGCCTCCCCATGATAACGTTCTCTTTCAAGCCTCTTAAGCAGTCCACCTTGCCTTGCACCGCTGCATCAGTCAGCACCTTTGTAGTCTCCTGGAAGGAGGCTGCAGATATGAAGCTTTCTGTGCTCAGGGCCGCCTTGGTGATACCCAACAACAAAGGCTCCCCTATGGCCGGCCTTCCACCTTCTGCCATCACCCGGGCATTGACCTCTTCAAAAACCTGCTTTTCCACTGCCTCTCCTGCCAAAAAGTCCGTGTCCCCGACATCCCTAACACGCACCCTTTTGAGCATTTGCCGCACTATGACCTCTATGTGCTTGTCGTTTATCTTGACCCCCTGAAGCCTATACACCTCCTGCACCTCGTCCACCAAGAACTTGGCCAATTCCTTCTCGCCTTTAACCCTAAGAATGTCGTGAGGATTGGAAGAGCCGTCCATGAGAGGCTCTCCAGCCTGAACCCGGTCCCCTTCATGAACCCCTATGTGCTTCCCTTTGGGGATCAAGTACTCCCTGGGTTCACCCACCTCTGGGGTGACTATCACCTTCCTCTTCCCCTTGGTGTCCTTTCCAAAGGAGACCACTCCGTCTATCTCGCTTATCACGGCAAACTCCTTGGGCCGCCTGGCCTCGAACAACTCGGCCACCCTCGGAAGTCCCCCTGTGATATCCTTTGTCTTGGTGGTCTCTCTGGGGATCTTGGCCAAGATATCCCCGGCCTGGACCTCGTCCCCCTCTTCCACTGCAATAAAAGCCCCCACGGGCATGGGGTAGCGGGCCAGATGTTCGCTTCCCGGTACCCTCAAAGTACGCCCCTTCTCGTCCTTAATGGAAACCCTGGGCCTCAAATCCGGATCTTTGGTCTCCACTATCACCTTGGTGGAGTGTCCGGTGACAGGGTCTTTTTTCTCGGCCATGGTGATACCGTCTATGATGTCCCCGAACTTCACCCTGCCCGGGGTTTCCGTCAAGATAGGTGTGTTGAAGGGATCCCACTCGGCCAGGAGGGTATTTCTTCCTATCTCCTGCCCGTCTGCCACTTTGAGGTAGGCCCCGTAGATGACAGGGTAGCGCTCTCTCTCGCGGCCGCTTTCATCCACTATTGTGATCTCCCCATAGCGGTTCATCACCACGAATTGATTTCCTTTTTTCACGGTGCGCAGATTGGAATAGACCACCTTGCCCGGGTGCCGGTTGAAGAGCTTGCTTTGTTCGGCCTTGCCGGCCGCCACACCCCCGATATGGAAGGTACGCATGGTAAGCTGGGTGCCGGGCTCTCCTATGGACTGCGCAGCTATTATCCCAACGGCCTCTCCTATGTTTACAAGCCGGCCATGGGCCAGGTCCCTGCCGTAACACAAAGCACAAAGCCCGTATCGAGATCGACATGTGAGCACGGAGCGGATTTTTATCTTGTCTATCCCTGCTTCCTTAATCTTGCGCACCGCCTCCTCGTCTATCATCTCATTGGCCCTGACTATGTACTTATCCTCATCTGACTCTGCTAGAGGATTCTCCACGTCCTCGAAGGCTATTCGGCCTAGGACTCGATCCCCCACCTCGTCTATTATCTCGCCGCCTTCCACCAGGGAGGTCATCTCTATGCCGTCTGTGGTGCCGCAGTCCAATTCCTGAATCACCACATCTTGGCACACATCCACCAATCTCCTGGTGAGATACCCTGAGTTGGCTGTCTTGAGAGCAGTGTCAGCAAGTCCTTTTCTAGCTCCGTGGGTGGAGATGAAGTACTGCAAAACCGTGAGGCCCTCCCTGAAGTTGGCTGTAATGGGCGTCTCTATGATCTCCTGGGAAGGCTTGGCCATCAGCCCTCTCATGCCTGCCAACTGCCGAATTTGGAGATGGCTGCCCCTGGAACCCGAGTCCACCATCATGTATATGGGGTTGAAACTCTCCACCTCTAAGGTCTTCCCGTCGGGGGTTGTGACCCTCTCCTTACGCAATCTCTCAAGCATATCCTCTGCCACCTGCTCGGTGGCATTGGCCCAGATGTCCACCACCTTGTTGTACCGCTCCCCGTCGGTGATCCAGCCCTGGGCATATTGCTCTTCAAGATCCTGCACCTGCGCCTGGGCCTTGCGTAGAATCTCTTCCTTTGTCTCCGGAATGATCAGATCCTTCATGGAAATGGATACTCCGGCCGATGTGGCGAACTGGTAACCCAGATCCTTGAGGCGGTCGGCCAGAACCACAGTCTTTTTGTGCCCTGCCAGCCTGTAGCAGTGGTCAATGAGATTGGCCAGATCTTTTTTCTTCATGGTGCGGTTGTAGACCTCAAAGGGGATCTCCTCCGGGACTATCTCACTTAGCAAGACACGCCCCACGGTAGTGCGCACTTTTTGGTCTTTCATCCTCACCACTATGGGCTGGTGCACTCCCACCTGACCCGCATCATAGGCCACCCTCACCTCTTCAGGTCCGAAGAAATGGGGGATCTGCTGGCCTTGCTCCAGGTCATCTCTTTGCCTGGTAAGGTAGTACAGGCCCAACACTATCTCCTGGGAAGGCACAATGATTGGCCTGCCGTGAGCCGGGCTCAGTATGTTATTGCTGGATAGCATCAAGACCCTTGCTTCAACTTGGGCTTCCACCGAAAGGGGAACATGCACAGCCATCTGATCCCCGTCAAAGTCGGCGTTGAAAGCCGCACACACCAAGGGGTGGAGCTGAATGGCCTTGCCTTCTATCAAGATGGGCTCAAAGGCCTGGATGCCCAATCTGTGAAGCGTGGGGGCCCTATTCAGCAAGACCGGGTATTCGGTCACCACCTCTTCCAGGCAGTCCCAAACCTCCGGGGTTTCCTTTTCCACCAACTTTTTGGCCGCCTTGATGGTGGTCACATAACCCTTTTCCTCAAGCTTTTGATAAATAAAGGGCTTGAACAACTCCAGGGCCATTTTCTTGGGCAGCCCGCACTGATGAAGCCTCAGGTCAGGACCCACCACGATCACTGTTCGACCTGAGTAGTCGACTCTTTTGCCCAGAAGGTTCTGACGAAACCGGCCCTGCTTGCCCTTCAACATGTCGCTTAGGGACTTAAGCGGTCTCTTATTGGGACCTGTGATCACTTTGCCCCTGCGGCCATTGTCGAACAAGACGTCTACAGCCTCTTGGAGCATCCTTTTTTCGTTGCGGATTATTATGTCAGGAGCATTCAGCTCGTACAACCGTTTCAGCCTGTTGTTCCTGTTGATGACCCTCCTGTACAAGTCATTCAGGTCAGAGGTGGCAAACCTACCACCGTCCAGAGGTACCAGGGGCCTTAGGTCCGGAGGGAGCACCGGTATCACTTCCAGGATCATCCACTCCGGCTTGTTCCCCGAGTCCCTGAAGGCCTCCATTACCTTCAGTTGCTTGGCCACCTTCTTGCGTTTGGCCTCTGAGGTGGTGAGCTTCATCTCTTCGCGGAGCTTTTCAGCCTCTTTCTCTACATCCAAGCCTTTGAGCAGATCCCGGATGGTCTCGGCACCCATCCCCGCCTTGAAGCTACCCTCCCCGAACTCCTGTATCTTTTTCCTGTAACGTTCCTCTGAGAGGAGTTCCCCTACCTGCAGATCTGTATCCCCAGGATCTGTCACAATGTAATTCTCGAAGTAAAGAACCCGCTCAAGATCCTTTAGGGTCAAGCCTAGGAGGGTGCCTATACGGCTAGGGAGACATTTCAAAAACCAGATATGGGCCACGGGTGAAGCCAGCTCAATGTGTCCAAGCCTTTCCCGCCGGACCCTGGAGTGAATAACCTCCACTCCGCACTTTTCACAGACCACTCCCCTGTGTTTCATGCGGCGATACTTGCCGCAATTGCACTCATAGTCTTTGGTAGGCCCGAAAATCTTGGCACAAAACAATCCGTCCCGCTCGGGCTTGAAGGTGCGGTAGTTTATGGTCTCCGGTTTTTTCACCTCCCCATGGGACCAGGAGCGGATCCTCTCGGGGGAGGCTATGGAAATCCGGATTGCATTGAAACTTAGGGGATCTTTGGGCTTCTCAAAAAGGCTGTATAGATCTTCCAAGGTTCCCTCCCATCAAGATGTCAGATGGACCATCTTTGCAGTCTTGCCCCTTTGCCCCACCAAGGAGGCCATCAGGACGCACCTTGCTACGCCCCATCCCCGTCTTCCAACAACTCCACATTGAGTCCCAGACTCTGCAACTCCCGCATCAACACATTGAAGGACTCGGGCAGACCCGGCTCCAGGCGATAGTCCCCTTTGACTATGGACTCGTACATCCGGTTCCTGCCGGCTATGTCGTCCGATTTCACTGTCAGGAATTCCTGCAAGGTGTAAGCAGCCCCATATGCCTCCATGGCCCAAACCTCCATCTCCCCTAGCCGCTGACCCCCGAATTGAGCCTTTCCGCCCAAAGGCTGCTGGGTCACAAGAGAATATGGACCTATGGAGCGGGCGTGAATCTTGTCGTCCACCAAGTGGTGGAGCTTCATCATGTACATCATTCCAACAGTAACGGGCCGCTGGAAAGGCTCACCGGTCCTGCCGTCATAAAGAGTGGCTTGCCCCACAACGGGCAGGCCCGCCTCGCTGAGGGCAGCCTGAATCTCCTTTTCCACGGCCCCGTCGAACACCGGGGTGGCCATGGGAATCCCGTCCCGCAGCTTCCCGGCCACATCCAGAAGCTCTTCCTCACTCATCTGCTCCAGCAACGCATCGAACTTGGGCGAAGAGTAAATGCGAGAAAGCCTCTCCCTGATGGCTTTGGCTCCCGCATGAGCATCCAGGAGTTTCCCCACCTGCTCTCCAAGGCCTTTGGCAGCCCAACCCAGGTGAGTCTCCAGGACCTGACCCACATTCATCCTGGATGGGACTCCCAGGGGATTCAGCACCAGGTCCACAGGTGTGCCGTCTTCGAAGTAGGGCATATCCTCCTCAGGCACCACCCTGGAGATGACCCCTTTGTTGCCGTGGCGACCAGCCATCTTGTCTCCCACGGAGAGCTTCCGCTTGATGGCCACGTACACCTTCACCATCTTGATTACCCCGGGGGGCAGCTCGTCACCTCTTTTTAAGCGGAGAATCCTCTCGTCAAAAACCACCTTGATCAAATCCACCTGTTCCTGGAAGTGCTGATAAAGCTCTCTGATCTCCCTGGCTAAATCAGGTTCCTCCTCCACCCTGAGCTCCATCCATCTGTGCATGGGCAGCCGTTCCAAGAGAGCCCGGTCTATCACCTGCCCTGGTTTTCCCAGCACCTCGTCTGTGAAATGGTCCCTGATCTCCACGCACAAGCGCTTGCCCTCCAGCCGCTCTCTCATGCGTTCCATGGTGCTGCGCTGGATGATTCTTATCTCGTCGTCCTGATCCTTGACCAGACGGGTTATCTCTTCATCCTCTATTTCCCTGGTGCGCTCGTCCTTGTCTACTCCTTTACGGGAGAAAACCCTCACGGCTATTACCGTGCCCTCCACGCCGGGGGGAACCCTAAGGGAGGTGTCCCTTATCTCACCGGCCTTTTCCCCGAAAATGGCCCTCAACAACTTCTCCTCTGGGGAGAGTTGGGTCTCACCTTTGGGCGTGACTTTGCCCACAAGGATGTCTCCGGCCTTGACCTCCACCCCTATGGCCACAATGCCGCTTTCATCCAAATTTTTCAAATTCTCGTCGCCTATGTTGGGGATATCCCTGGTGATCTCCTCCTTGCCGAGTTTGGTGTCACGGGCCATCACCTCGAACTCTTCTATGTGGATCGAAGTGAAAACGTCCTCCCGGACCAGCCTCTCATTCACAACTATGGAGTCCTCGAAGTTGTAGCCCCTCCAGGGCATGAAGGCCACCAAGACATTGCGGCCCAGTGCCAGCTCCCCCTGACGGGTGGCAGGCCCGTCCGCTATTATCTGCCCTGCCTGCACCCTTTGGCCCCTGCGCACTATGGGCTTTTGGTTTATACATGTGTTTTGGTTGGAGCGTTGGTACTTTATGAGGTTGTAGATGTCTATACCGGGGTCCTGACCGCCCTGGGTAGGTGCATCGGCCCGGATCACTATGCGGGAGGCATCCACACTCTCAACCATGCCGGATCTTTTTGCCACTACAGCCACTCCAGAGTCCCTGGCCACAGAATGCTCCATACCTGTGCCCACCAGAGGAGCCTCTGTCACCACCAAGGGCACTGCCTGACGCTGCATATTGGAGCCCATGAGGGCCCTGTTGGCGTCATCGTTTTCCAGAAAAGGTATCAGCGCAGCCGCAACGCTCACCAGTTGGTTGGGTGAGACGTCCATGCGGTCCACTTCCTCGGCCCTCTTAAGGGCAAACTCACCCCCTTTGTACCTTACCGAGACCAACTCCCTGGTAAACCTTCCGTTCTCGTCCAAAGGAGCATTGGCCTGAGCTATTACGTGTTGTTCCTCATCCAGAGCAGTAAGGTATTCGATCTCTTTGGTCACAACCCCGTCCCTTACCACTCTGTATGGAGTCTCTATAAATCCCATCTCATTGACCCGAGCATAAGTGCTCAAGGAGACAATGAGCCCTATGTTGGGGCCCTCTGGAGTCTCTATGGGACAAATCCTTCCGTAGTGGGTGGGATGTACGTCCCTGACCTCGAATCCAGCCCGTTCTCTGGTCAAACCCCCAGGTCCCAAGGCACTCAAGCGCCTCTTGTGGGTTATTTCCGAAAGAGGGTTGGTCTGATCCATAAACTGGCTCAGCTGACTGCTTCCGAAGAATTCCTTGATCACCGCTGATACGGGCTTGGCATTGATGAGATCGTGAGGCATGAGAGTCTCCACCTCCTGAAGACTCATGCGCTCCTTTATGGCTCTTTCCATCCGTACAAGCCCGATCCTATACTGGTTCTCTATGAGCTCTCCAACGGCTTTCACCCTGCGGTTACCCAAGTGGTCTATGTCGTCGATCTGCCCCTGACCTGCACGCAACTCGAGTAAATAGCGCACAGCTTCCATTATGTCTTCCCGCCTCAAGGCCGTCTGGCTCAAGGGGGCCTGTTCCATGGGGATACCCAGGCGCCTGTTCAGTTTCCATCTGCCCACGGCCGAGAGGTCATAGTACCTGGGATTGAAAAACAGATTCTGAAAAAACTCCCTTGCAGTCTCCTCAGTAGGGGGATTCCCCGGCCTAAGCCTTTTGTAGATCTCCAGGATGGCATCACGTTCCCCCTCCACCTTATCCAAAATCAAGGTGTCCACCATGGCCCGCAGGAAGCGCCTTTCGTCTATGAAAATGGCCTCTACCCGCTTTATCCCCTTCTCCTCCAAGATTGCTACACGTTCCTTGGTGAGATTCTGTAAACAGTCCACAAGGATCTCGCCTGTCTCGGGATCCAGGACTGGGCTTGCGGCCAACTTCTCTGGAAGGTCTTCGGGGTTCAAAGGCACCTTGTCCACCCCGCGAGCCTGAAGAGCCTTGAGGTGCTTTTTCCGGATAAGCCCGCCCCTTCTCACAAGAGGCTCCTCTTCCCCTTCCAGGAAAATGGTCTCTGATGCCTTGGTGCCCAAGAGAAGATCCAAAGGCAACCTCCTGTAGATCCGCCCGTCTTGGAACTCCAAGGTCTCCACCGGATAGAAATACCTGATCAGATCCTCCACGGTGTAACCGAGGGCCTTTAAAAGCACTGTGACCGGGAATTTCCTTCGTTTGTCGATACGCACATGAAGAATGTCTTTGGCGTCAAACTCCAAGTCCAACCAGGAACCCCTCATGGGGATGATGCGCGCCGAGTAAAGTACATTGCCGCTGGCCTGAGTCTTGCCTTTGTCATGTTCGAAGAAGATGCCCGGTGAGCGATGGAGTTGGCTGACTATTACCCGCTCCGTGCCGTTTATTATGAAGGTTCCCTTCTCTGTCATGAGCGGGATTTCACCGAAATACACCTCCTGCTCTTTGACGTCCCGAATGGTCTGGCCACGTTTCTCCTTGTCAGCATCCCAGACTATAAGGCGAACCGTTATTCTGACAGGTACGGCGTAAGTCATCCCGCGCTGCAGACATTCTTCCACACTGTACTTGGGCTCTCCGAGGGAATAGTTTACGAACTCCAAGGATGCGGTCTCGTTGAAGTCCTGGATTGGGAAAACGCTCTTGAAGGCTCCTTGAAGACCGATATCCTCCCTCTGAGCTGGCGGCACATTTGCCTGGAGAAAGCGCTCATAGCTCTTGCGCTGTATATCTATGAGATTGGGTAGATCCACGACCCTCTCTATCTTGGAGAAGCTCTTTCGCCACCCACCCGGCTGGACAGTTGTGCCTACCATGCTTTAGACACCTCTCTCGGAAAAGGTAAGGGCCCGACGGCTACGGGCCGTTGATCCCAAAAGCCGCATCTTTCTCCGGCCTGCCCCACCCCAAGAAATCTCTTTGTAAAAACAGCTCCACAGAGGTCTTTTCTGGGGACCTCTTGGGGGAACTGGCTACTTGATCTCCACAGTCCCGCCTGCTTCCTCAAGTTGGGCCTTGGCTTCCTCGGCCTCCTTCTTGGAAACACCCTCTTTCACGGGCTTGGGCACACCTTCCACCAGGTCCTTTGCTTCCTTCAGCCCAAGACCGGTAAGGGCGCGCACCACCTTGATCACTTGAATCTTCTTGTCCCCATAGCCCTTAAGGACCACATCGAACTCGGTCTTTTCTTCTTCCACAACCTGCGCTGCAACCGGAGCCGCACCTGCTGCGGCCACAGCCACCGGGGCGGCGGCCGTGACACCGAAGATCGTCTCCAGCTCTTTGACGATCTCTGCCAACTCTATGGCTGTGGCGTTCTTGATGAAATCGATGAACTGCTCTTTACTGATCTCTCCCATGTCCTGTATCCTCCTGTTGCCTGAATTCTTTCTCGCACTTGAGCCGCCCTGGCAGCCTTATGGAGTTCTGCCGGGCTTTAATCAAGATCACCCGCCAGAGGCACGAGGCCGCCTCATGTCAAGTGCCATGCCCACAGCATTAGGGAACCCTTATTCTGGTTTCACCTCACCCTGATTCTTTCCAAGCCGGTGATGAAGGGGGGCCAAAACCTGACCTCCTGTTCTAAGGCAGAGATATTCCCGCAGCACACCAGGTTCAACTCGGAAACACTCATTTTTAGGGTAATCTATCATCCGGTGTTAAGATAGCCTCTTTTTGGCTTGCGCTTTGTCTCCAAATCCCCTCTTATGCCCCGGATTCCTTTTGCCGCCTCACAGCATCCAAGCTCCTGATCAGTTTGCCTGGGATCTCTCTTATCACCCTCATAAGGCCTGCCACCGGAGCATTCAAGAGAAACATCAACTTGGCCACAAGTTCTTCCCGGCTCGGCAGGGTGGCTGCTTCTTCCACAGCCTTAGCCTCCAGCAACCTTCCCCCTACCACTCCGGCCTCTATCTGGAACTTGGGATGTTCCTTCATGTATCCTGTCAAAGCCTTGGCCAGAGATACAATATCTCCTTTTGCAAAGGCTATTGCTACGGGACCTCTTATATGCTCCCTCAACAGGGCCACATCAGAGCCCTCCATGGCTCGTTTAACCAGGGTGTTTTTGACCACTTGGTACTCTACTGAGATCTTTTTAAGTCCCCTTCTCAGCTCCCCCAGTTCCGAAACCTTAAGGCCCGAGAAACGGGTCAATACAGCCACGTCGTAATTGGCGAACTTGTCCCTCAGCTCCTGTACAGCCTTCTGTTTATCCTCTCTGTTCACCGAAAGAGTCTCCTTTCCGGCGCCAATCTATCAAGATCCGGGTAATCAGCACGGCATGAACTCCTGTGACCCCTTTTACTCATCGAACCAGATTACGAATATATGCTGGATCCACCTTGACACCTGGACCCATTGTACTTGACAGGGCCATACCCCTCAGATAAACCCCTTTGCTGCTGGCGGGCTTCAACCGCACGATGGTCTCCAGAAGAGTCTTTATGTTTTCCAATAAAGGCTCCTTCCCGAAAGAAACCTTTCCCACCGGAGCGTGCAGAACTCCGCCTTTGTCCACCTTGAAGTCCACCTTTCCGGCTTTGACCTCCCTCACTGCCCGGGCCACGTCAAAGGTGACAGTGCCCACCTTGGGATTGGGCATGAGACCTCTTGGCCCCAGAATCCTTCCCAGCTTGCCCACCATACCCATTAGATCCGGAGTGGCGATGGCCTTGTCGAAATCAAGCCAACCCTCCTTCTGGATTTTCTCGGCCAGATCCTCTGCCCCCACATAATCCGCCCCAGCCTCCTGAGCTTCCCGTTCCTTCTCGCCTTTCGCAAACACCAGCACCTTCACCTGCTTGCCCAGGCCGTGAGGCAACACCACTGCACCTCGCACCATCTGGTCGGCGTGTCTTGGATCAACCCCCAGCCTTATGGCCACGTCCACACTTTCGTCAAAGGCCGCGTAATGGGTCTGCAACACCAGATCCAAAGCATCTTCCAAGCTGTATCTTCTGGTGCTGTCGATCTTTTCCCTGGCAGCCCTATACTTCTTACCCCTTCTCGCCATTTCCCTCTCCAGTTTGCCAGGCTCCGCAACCCTGGGCGTCAGACACGTTGTCTGACCCTTACGGACCCCTTCCCTGGAGGGGCTTGGGAAAAGGTGCCTCCGGGTTGCTTCGCGTATTAATCCTCAACCACCTCCAAACCCATACTCTTGGCTGTGCCTTCCACCGAACGAACGGCTGCCTCAAGGTCTTCGGTGTTCAAATCGGGCAATTTGGTGCGCGCTATCTCCACCACCTGAGAACGCGTCACCCGCCCCACCTTCTCCCTGTTGGGTTGTCCACTCCCCTTGGCTATCTGGGCAGCTCTTTTTAGCAAGATGGAAGCCGGAGGGGTCTTTGTGACAAATGTGAATGACCTGTCAGCAAAGATGGTCACCACCACAGGGATTATCATACCTTCTTGTCCCTGAGTCTTGGCGTTGAAGGCCTTGCAAAACTCCATGATGTTCACCCCGTGTTGGCCCAAAGCAGGGCCCACCGGCGGGGATGGAGTGGCTTGGCCTGCCGGAACCTGCAACTTCACCATGCCTATAACTTTCTTGGCCATTAGTCTCCTCTGGTTGTGTCAGTTCTTCACTACCTGCACGAAGTCCAGCTCTACGGGAGTAGCACGCCCGAAGATGCTGACCAGCACCCGAACTTTGCCCTTCTCAGGTTTGACTTCATCCACTATACCATTGAAATTCAGAAAGGGCCCGTCAATGACCCTCACACTGTCACCCTTCTCAAAGACGAACTTGGGCTTGGGCTTCAGAACACCCTCATTTATCTGCTGGATGATTTCCTCTACCTCCCTGTCGGACACTGGTGTAGGTTCGGTTTTGCTCCCTATGAATCCCGTTACCTTAGGGGTGTTCTTCACTATATGCCAGGTTTCGTCGGTCAACTCCATTTTGACGAAAATGTAACCAGGGAAAAACTTACGGTTGGAGGTTCTTTTTTCTCCTTTTACCAGCTCCACAACCTTCTCCGAAGGGATCAGAATCTCGGAGAAGTTTTCCTCTTGGCCGTAAGCCCTGATCCTCTCTTCCAGGGCCGCCTTGACCTTGTTTTCGTACCCCGAATAAGTGTGAACCACGTACCAGCGATGTGCCATGTCAGGGAACCCTTTTCCTCGCCTCTCAGTGGAGGATCCTTCGCATCAGTTCATGAAGCCCCACGTCCACCATCCCCAAGAAAAACGCCATTATGGCCACCAAAACAAGCACCACCGAGGTAGCCCCCAGGGTTTCTTTGCGGGTCGGCCAGGTAACCCGTTTCAGCTCGGCTCTAACTTCCCTGAAGAACTGGACCACCTTCCCATAAATCTCTCCGAAACCCGCCATCACACCACCCCTGATTTACAACCCGCCAGAAATATAAATGGCAGGCCAGGAGGGATTCGAACCCCCAACCCCCGGATTTGGAGTCCGGTGCTCTAGCCGTTAGAGCTACTGGCCTGTTTCCCCGATCTCTCTCAACGCCACCCCGTCAAGCGGTCACTTGGTCTCACGGTGGGGCGTATGCCTTTGACAGAACCGACAGTACTTCTTGAACTCCAAACGGTCAGGCGTAGTGCGCTTGTTCTTGGTGGTAGTATAGTTCCGTCGCTTGCACTCGGTGCAGGCGAGGGTGACGATTTCCCTCATGAGCCAGTCTCCCGTTTTACTCCACGATGTCGCTTACCACGCCGGCGCCCACTGTACGACCGCCTTCCCTTA
>CAYPWF010000077.1:0-15655 GCA_964414345.1 uncultured Desulfarculaceae bacterium | reverse complement strand
TAAGGGAAGGCGGTCGTACAGTGGGCGCCGGCGTGGTAAGCGACATCGTGGAGTAGGGGAAAGGGCTATGATGGAAAGCCAGAGGATCCGCATCCGCCTGAAGGCTTACGACCACAAGGTGCTGGATCGAGCTGCCTTGGAGATAGTGGAGACAGCGAGAAGGACAGGGGCCAGGGTGGCAGGGCCGGTTCCACTGCCTACGGCCATCAGCAAGTTCTGTGTTCTTCGCTCTCCGCACATAGACAAGAAGTCCAGGGAGCAGTTCGAGATCCGAACCCATAAGAGACTCTTGGATATTCTGGAGCCGACCCAGCAGACCATTGACGCACTCATGAAGCTGGAACTCTCGGCCGGGGTGGATGTGGAGATCAAGCTGGGCTGAGGTGAGTCAAGAGGTGGGGCGGACCCGGATCCTAACGGCTGGCCGGGCCCAGGCAATGGAAGGTGGATGTCCATGAAAGGGATAATCGGAAGAAAGCTGGGCATGACCCAGATTTTCCTGGATGAAGGACAGGTTGTACCAGTGACGGTCATCCAGGCCGGTCCATGCTATGTGGTCCAAAGGAAGACCCGAGACCGGGATGGATATGAGGCCATTCAGTTGGGTTTTGAATCGGCCAAGCCCAAGAGAGTGAATCGCCCGCGCACGGGACATTTCCAGCGCCACGGAGCTCCTCTTTGCAGGTACTTGAAAGAGTTCCCTGTGGAGGATGCAGCGGGTTTTCAGCCTGGGCAAGCAATAACTGTGGAGGCTTTCCGGGTGGGTGAAAAGGTGAAGGTGACCGGGCAGAGCAAGGGCCGTGGTTTTACCGGCGTCATGAAGAGGCACAATTTTAAGGGTGCTCCCGGCTCACACGGCACACACGAGTATTTCCGCCACGGAGGCTCCATAGGTTCCACCAGCTTCCCAGGACGCGTGTTCCCGGGCTTGAGGATGGCCGGTCAGCACGGTGCCCAAAGAGTGACCACCCGTAATCTGACCGTAATGGATGTAAGAGCTGAAGACAATGTGCTTTTGCTGAAAGGGGCAGTGCCCGGCCCCACAGGGGGACTAGTGATTATCCAAGCCCAGGGGGATTATCCCAGCCCCATCACCCCTGAGGGGGATGCCGAGCAAGCGCAAGGGGCCTGACAAGTCAAGGGGACGAAAAGCATCATGCCAATCGTGGATGTGATCAACATGGAAAACCAGGTGGTCTCCCAGGTGGAGCTGGATGAAAGGGTATTCAGCGCGCCTGTGAGGGAGCATCTGGTGCACCAGGTGGTGAGGATGCAGCTGGCTTCCAGGAGAGCCGGTACAGCGTGCGTGAAAAACAGGGCAATGGTGACAGGGAGCCGTAAGAAGCCCTGGAGGCAAAAGGGCACCGGTAGGGCGCGGGCCGGAAACCGCCAGTCCCCCTTGTGGAGGGGTGGTGGGGTGGTCTTCGGGCCCTCTCCTCGCGATTACTCCTTTAAGGTCAACAGCAAGATCCGGAAAGCCGCCCTGTGTTCGGTGCTCACTCAGAAGCTTAGGGAGGGGCGTCTCAAGGTACTGGACCGAATGGAACTCCCGGAGATGAGAACCCGCCGAATGGCGGAGGTTATAAGGACACTAGGGGTTAAAGACGGCCTGTTCGTGATCCCGCAGAAGGACCAGAATGTGGAACGCTCAGCCCGGAATATCCCCAAGGTTCAGGTAACCTTGGTGGAAGGGCTCAATGTGTACGACCTGCTTAGGCATGAACATCTGGTGATTGTTCAGGACTGCCTAGGGCGTATCTCCGAGAGGGTGGTGAGGGGATGAAAAGCATCTACCAGGTGATCAAGGGGCCCCTGGTTACTGAGAAAAGCAACAGAAACAAGGAGAACATGAATCAGTACGGTTTTGTGGTGGACCCAAGGGCCAACAAGGTGGAGATTAAGGAAGCCGTTGAGAAACTCTTCAAAGTGAAAGTGGCCCAGGTGCGCACCCAAAACATGTTGGGCAAGATGAAGAGGGTGCGTCAACACTTGAGCAGAGAGCCCCGCTGGAAAAAAGCCTGGGTGACCTTGAAGGAAGGTTCCATAGAGATTTTTGAGGGAGCTTGAGTCGGGGCCGGAGATTCTTTGAGGCCCAGTGCCTGGGTTTACCCTTTATGAGGTAAGGGAGATGAGCATAAAGAGCTACAAGCCGACTTCACCTGGTCGCCGTTTTCAGACCTCTTCAACCTTTGAGGAGATAACTCGAAAGGAACCTGAGAAGTCCCTATTGAGGCCTCTTCCCAAGACCGGCGGGCGGAATTGTTATGGCCGGGTCACGGCCTGGCACAGGGGGGGTGGCCACAAGAGAAGATACAGGGTTGTTGACTTCAGGCGGGACAAGAAGGGGATTCCGGCCAGGGTGGCTTCTATAGAGTATGATCCCAACCGATCGGCTTATATAGCCTTGGTGAACTATGCGGACGGAGAAAAAAGATACATCTTGGCTCCGGTGGGGCTGAAGCCCGGCGACACGGTCATGGCAGGGCCTGATGCTGATATCAAACCCGGCAATGCTTTGCCTCTCAGCCAGATCCCTTTGGGCACACAGCTTCACAATGTGGAAATGAAGGCCGGCAAGGGCGGGCAACTCATACGTAGCGCCGGCACCTACGGGCAGCTAATGGCCAAGGAGGGTCGCTACGCGCAGATAAAGCTTCCTTCTGGTGAAGTCAGAATGGTTCTTCAGGAGTGCATGGCCACCGTGGGGCAGGTCAGCAAGGTGGAGCATGAGAACATCTCCTTGGGAAAGGCTGGTCGCAAGAGGTGGTTGGGTCGTAGGCCTCACGTCAGGGGTGTTGCCATGAACCCCATAGACCATCCCATGGGGGGTGGAGAAGGGAAAAGCTCCGGGGGAAGGCATCCTTGCACCCCATGGGGGGTTCCCACCAAGGGATACAAGACTAGGAAGAACCGCCAAAGCGACAAATATATTGTGAAGAAAAGAAAGTGAACAGGCCAGTGAAGGGGCTGTTGCATGCTAAGTTTCAATTGAGGAAGGGAGAGATCCATGGCCAGGTCGGTTAAGAAGGGCCCTTATGTGGATCCTAAATTGTTGGAAAAGGCCGATGAGGCGCGCAGAACTGACAGTCGGAAGGTTATAAAGACCTGGTCCCGGCGCTCCACAGTGGTTCCGGAGTTCGTGGGCCTGACCTTTGCGGTGCACAATGGTAAGAAGTTTATACCCGTATTTGTGACAGAGAACATGGTGGGCCACAAACTCGGGGAGTTCTCCCCCACCAGGACGTTCTTCGGTCATGCCGGGGCGCGCAAGGCCAAGCTCCAGGGCAAGAAATAAGCCGATGGAAGGGGAGAGTGGGTGACCCTATGGAAGCCACAGCTGTAGCCCGTTACTTGAGGATGTCGCCCCAGAAGGCTCGCCTCGTGGTGGACCTGATCAGGGGCAAGAAAGTGGATGATGCATTGGCTACTTTGGCCTTGTGTCCTAAGAAACCGGCCCGTCTTGTGGCCAAGGTTTTGCGCTCGGCCGTGGCCAATGCCGTGCAGGCCTACAAAGTGGACGTGGATGATTTGTTCGTCAAGAGGGTCCTGGTAGATGGTGGCCCAATGCTGAAGAGATGGAGGCCCAGGGCCATGGGCAGGGCCACCAGAATCAGAAAGCGTATGAGTCATGTGACGGTAGTACTGGGGGACGTCTGAGGTTTGAAGAGCAAGGAGGTGGAAATTGGGTCAAAAGGTGCATCCGGTTGGCTTTCGGCTTGGGGTCATTAGAAGTTGGGGGTCCCGTTGGTTTGCCGAAAAGGATTACGGGAAACTCCTGCACGAGGATATAGAGATCCGCAAATTCCTCAAGCAGCGTCTTCATAATGCCGGCATATCGCGCATAGAAATAGAGAGGACGGCCAACCGGGCCACCATAGACATATACACTGCAAGGCCGGGTATAGTGATCGGAAAAAAAGGGGCTGAGATAGACGCTTTGAGGGATCAGCTACAGCGTATGACCTCTCGTGACATCGTGATCAACATCAAGGAGGTACGCAAGGCAGAGGTGGACGCCCAACTGGTGGCGGAAAACGTTGCCCTGCAATTGGAGAGGCGGGTGGCTTTTCGAAGGGCCATGAAGAGGGCCGTGAGCACGGCCATGAAATTCGGGGCCCAGGGGATCAAGATCCACTGCGGAGGCCGCCTGGGGGGAGCGGAGATGGCCAGACGCGAGTGGTACAGGGAAGGACGTGTGCCTCTTCACACCCTGAGGGCTGACATTGATTATGGCTTTGCGGAGGCCAGGACCACCTATGGAGTCATAGGGGTGAAGGTCCACATTTTCCGCGGGGAGATCATGGCGCCGGAAGGCTCTGAAAGGCGTGTTTCCTGAGGAGAGAGCTCATGCTTGCACCGAAGAAGGTCAAGTACCGAAAACAACAGAAAGGCCGCATGAAGGGGAAGCCCTCGGCCGGAGTGACTCTGGCCTTCGGCACCTATGGGCTGAAAGCAGCGCAGTGTGGGTGGATCACCAGCCGGCAGATCGAGGCTGCACGTATTGCTATTACCAGGCATATAAAGAGAAGCGGGCGTCTGTGGATCCGAATCTTTCCGGACAAGCCCATCACCAAGAAGCCTGCAGAAACCCGAATGGGCAAAGGCAAGGGCGCCCCTGAGGCTTGGGTGGCTGTGGTGAAGCCTGGAAGAGTGATGTACGAGCTGGACGGGGTTCCCGAGCCAGTGGCAAGGGAAGCTTTAAGATTGGCTGCTCACAAGCTACCGGTTTCCACTAAGTTCGTGAAGCGGGGGGAGTTCCATGAAGCCTAGCGAACTTAGGGGGATGAGTGATCAGGAGCTTAGGGCCAAGGAGAACGAGACGGCCCAGGAATTGTTCAGGTTGCGTTTCCGCCACGCATCGGGGCAGTTGGACAATACGGCCCGACTTCGGCAACTCAGGAGGGAACTCGCCCGGATAAAGACCTTGCTGAAGGAGAGAGAGGTGGGAAGAGGCCGGGCCGGGGAGATGAGAGGAAAATGAGCGAGAGAGGGCATAGAAAGACCCTGGTGGGGACGGTGGTCAGCGACAAGATGGACAAGACCGTGGTGGTCAAGGTGGAAAGGCTGACCGTGCATTCTAAGTTCAAGAAATACGTGAGGCGAAGGAAAAAATACAAGGCCCATGACGAAAGCAGGCAATGTCGGGTGGGAGACCGGGTGATGATCATAGAGACAAGGCCGCTTAGCAGGGACAAGAGGTGGCGTGTTATCAAGATGATAGAAAAGGCCGTATAAGAAGCTTTAGGGGCCAAGGGTGAAAGGGGAGACCGGGGGGTGCGGTAGCTTCAGAGGGATTCAGGCCCTGTTCCGGTCGGGGAGAGGTGGTCATGATACAGACACAGACAATCCTTGATGCTGCCGATAACTCGGGGGCCAAAAAGCTTTACTGTATAAAGGTGTTGGGCAGCACCCGAAGAAGATACGCCGGCTTGGGGGACATAATAGTTGTATCCGTGAAAGAAGCGATTCCCAACACCAAGGTGAAGAAGGGTGACGTGATGAAGGCGGTGGTGGTTCGCACCGCCAAGGAGACGCGCAGACCGGATGGGTCCTATATCCGCTTTGACAATAACTCGGCCGTGCTAATCAATCCCCAGAGGGAACCCATTGGTACGCGCATCTTCGGACCTGTGGCCAGGGAGCTCAGAGCCAAGGGATTCATGAAGATAATCTCCCTAGCCCCAGAAGTGCTCTGAGACTTCAAGGAAGGCGGATCATGAAGCGTGGTTGGACCCAATTGAAGAAGGACGATGTCGTAATGGTGATTGCCGGGAAGGAATTGGGCAAATCCGGCAAGATCTTGAAGCTTCTGCCCAAGAGGCAGCGGGTGGTGGTGGAAAAGATCAACATGATCAAAAGGCATACGAAGCCCACCAAGCAGATGCCCCAGGGAGGTGTGGTGGAAAAAGAAGGCAGCATCCACGTCTCCAACGTAATGATCATCTGCCAAAGGTGCAATGTGCCTGTTCGTATAGGGAAACGTATAATGGAGGATGGCTCCAAGGCGCGTGTCTGCCGAAAGTGCGGGGAGCTACTGGACAAATAAAGACCGGGTAGGCAAGCGCAGGGGATGCCCGCAGTCCCCATGTGTCCAAGGCGCATGGAGCAGGGTCCGGAGGCAAAGCAGATGGCAAGACTCAAGGAGTTTTATTGGCGCGAGGTGGTTCCTGTTATGATGCGGGAGCGTAATTACCGCAACGTGATGGAGGTGCCTCGGCTGAAAAAGATAGTTGTTAACATGGGCTTGGGAGAGGCCATACAAAACATCAAGGTGCTTGACAGTGCGGTGGAGGAGCTCTCCTTGATCACCGGACAAAAGGCGGTGGTCACCAAAGCCAAGAGGTCTATAGCCTCCTTCAAGCTGAGGGAGGGCATGTCCATAGGGTGCATGGTAACCTTGCGCAAGGAGAGAATGTACGAGTTCCTAGACAGGCTTATTCATGTGGCCATTCCCAGGGTTAGAGATTTCAGGGGCTTGAACAGCCGTGCTTTTGATGGTCGGGGGAACTACACCCTCGGGGTCAGGGAACAGATCATCTTCCCTGAAATTGATTACGACAAGGTGGATAAGGTGAAGGGCATGAATATAACAATAGTGACCACAGCCCGGACAGACGAAGAGGGGAGACTTTTGCTGAGCCTCCTGGGGATGCCTTTCAGAAGTTGAGACTCGTTGTCCGGCAACGGGCTGGATCCTCCTGAGCCGGAAGATCCGCTTTGATTGGGGAATAGACCAAGGAGTGGCGCGGTGGCGAAGAAATCCTTGATGATTAAAGCCCGGAGAGAACCTCGTTTTAGGGTCCGTCAGTACAATCGTTGTCCCCTTTGCGGAAGGCCCAGAGCTTTCTTGAGACAGTTCCAAATGTGCAGGATCTGTTTCCGTAATTTGGCCCTCAAGGGCGAGATCCCAGGGGTTATTAAGTCAAGCTGGTAGGAACAGCAGCAAGCTACCAGAGGAGGAAAGACCTTGAGTATGACAGATCCTTTGGCGGACATGTTCACCAGGATCCGCAACGCCTCAACGGCCCGCCATGAGAAGGTGGATGTGCCGGCTTCCAAGATGAAATTGGAGATAGCCAGGATCCTGAAGGAAGAAGGCTATATAAAGAACTACAAGCTGAGCAAGGATGACAGGCAAGGGGTAATTAGGATTTTTCTCAAGTATGAGGAGAACAGAAAACCCGTGATAGACGGGATAAGAAGAGTGAGCCGGCCCGGAAGGCGCATCTACGCCGGTGCAGAGGATGTTCCCAAAGTGTTGGGAGGTCTTGGCATAACGATTCTTTCTACCTCCAAGGGGATCATGACGGATCAGCAGGCAAAGAGCCTTAACCTGGGGGGAGAGGTCCTCTGCTGCGTGTGGTGAGATTTGGTGGCTTGTGGGGAGTTGTGAGAAAGGTTCGGGCCATGGCCCGGCCCATTTCAGCATGAAGGTGGAAAGATGTCGCGTATCGGCAAACAACCCATCCCTGTTCCCGAAGGGGTGGAGGTGCAGATGGAGGGGGAGGTGCTGCGGGTGAAGGGCCCCAGAGGTGTTCTCGAGCACCGAATCCCGCGCAACATCAGGGTGGAGTTGGACGGAAATCTGATTCGAGTAAGCCGGGAGAACGAATTGCGACAGGTGAGGGCTCTCCACGGCCTGACTCGCACCCTGGTGGCCAACATGGTGACCGGAGTGACCGTAGGTTTTCGAAAGGCCCTGGAAGTGGTGGGAGTGGGATACAGGGCCGAGGTAGCCGACGGGGTGCTCCAGATGAGTCTCGGATACTCGCATCCGGTTAGGTATGAGATCCCAGAAGGGATCTCGGTGACGGTGGAGCGAAACGTGCTTGTCACAGTGGAAGGTATTGACAAGCAAAGAGTCGGGCAGGTGGCGGCTGAGATCAGGGCATTCCGAAGGCCGGATGTGTATAAGGGCAAGGGTGTTAGGTACGTTGGCGAGAAGGTTCGCAAGAAGGTGGGGAAGGGCTCGAGCGGGGGCAAGTAGCAATTAGGTTGAGACAATGGTGTTGAGGCTCTTGGAAGGCCTTTGATTCTATAAGGGAAACGAGGTGTGCCAGTGCTGAGCAAGACAGAGAGGAAATCTCCGGTCCTAAGGAGAAAAAAAAGGGTCAGGAAGAAGGTTTTGGGCACTCCCCAGAGGCCCAGGCTGACCGTGTTTAGGACCAATAAGCATATGTATGCACAGGTTATAGATGACACGGCTGGTCGAACCCTTGTAAGCGCTTGTACCCTCAGTCCGGAGTTGAGGGGGGTCTTGCGCTCCACTGGTTCTGTGGAAGCCGCCTCCAAAGTGGGTGAACTTTTGGCCAAAAAGGCTGTGGAGGCCAAAGTGGAGAAGGTTGTTTTTGATCGGAATAGGTACAGGTATCACGGAAGGGTCAAAGCGCTGGCAGATGCAGCTCGCCAGGGCGGCTTGCAATTCTAGGTGGCCAAAGGAGGAAGCGGGTGGAACCCTTCGAGAGCCAGGAAAAACCCCTTGTGGATAAGGTTATCCACATCAACCGGGTGGCTAAGGTGGTAAAGGGAGGCCGTCGTTTCAGTTTCAGTGCGGTCGTTGTGGTGGGGGATGAAAACGGCCTGGTGGGCGCGGCCCTGGGCAAGGCCAATGAGGTTCCAGAGGCCATACGCAAGGGTATTGAACGCGCTAAGAAGAGCATGGTTCAGATTCCGTTGCGGCAAGGCACTATCCCGCACGAAGTGCTGGGCCGTTTCGGGGCGGGGCGTGTTCTTTTGAAGCCTGCCTCCGAGGGAACCGGGGTCATTGCAGGAGGAGCGGTGAGGGCGGTCTTGGAGGCTGCGGGAGTGCGTAATATCCTGACCAAGTGCTTGGGGACCCACAATCCCCACAATGTGGTGAAAGCCACCATAGAAGGACTGCGAAGGTTGAGGGACCCTGAGGAAGTGGCCAAGAAGAGGGGCAGGAAGACTCAAGAGACAGCCTGAGAGTGCTGTCCTGTTGGCGAGAGGCACAGGAGATGGCTGGCAAAATAAGGGTGACATTGATCAAGAGCGGTATAGGCCGGCCCGAGACTCAGAAGAGGACTTTGATAGGACTCGGGCTAAAACGCCTTAACCGCAGCGTGATACTGGATGATACTGCAGAGGTTCGGGGAATGATCCGAAAGGTTTCCCATTTGCTGCACATCAGTCCAGTGGAGGGGGAATAGAGCATGAGGTTGGATGATCTGAGAGCGGCCCCCGGTTCCAGGAAGAGGCGCAAGAGGGTAGGCCGAGGAGAGGGGTCCGGGCACGGCAAGACCTCCTGCCGTGGCTCCAAAGGACAGAAAGCTCGCTCCGGAGGGCAGGTTCCCCCAGGTTTCGAGGGAGGGCAGATGCCCTTGCAGAGAAGGCTTCCCAAAAGGGGCTTTAAGTCCCCTTTCAAGAAGCAATACGCCATTGTGCATGTGGGAGACCTGGAGAGGTTCGAGTCTGGAAGCATCTTGGATCCGGAAGCCTTTGTTAGCAGCGGCTTGATTAAGAAGTTGCAAGACGGAGTGAAGCTGCTTTCGGATGGAGAGCTCAGCAGAGCTCTCACTGTGAGGGTTCAGAAGGTCAGCGCAAAGGCAAGGGAAAAAATCGAGGCTGCAGGCGGCAAAGTAGAGGTGATCTGAGGTGATAGGCGGCTTCCAGAACATAGCCAAGATTCCTGAGCTGAAAAGAAGGGTGCTTATTACCCTGGCCCTCCTGGCGGTATACAGGATAGGGGTTTTCATTCCCTCTCCGGGCATAGACACGGCTCTGATGGAGCAGTTCTTCAGTGCCCAGGGCCAGGGCACCATATTCGGTCTCATAGACATGTTCTCAGGAGGGGCCCTAAGAAGGTTTTCGGTGTTCGCGCTGGGGATCATGCCTTATATAAGCGCTTCGATTATCTTGCAGCTTCTGACCGTGGTGGTGCCCCATCTGGAGAGGCTTTCCAAGGAAGGGGAAGCTGGAAGAAAAAAGATCGTGCAGTACACCAGGTACGGGACTGTAATATTGAGCCTTATTCAGGGATTCGGTATCAGCATAGGGCTCAGGCAGATGCAGGTGGGCGGCAGCTTTGTGGTCTCCCCGGAGGCAGGGATGGGGTTTCATCTCTTGACCATGATAACCCTTACCGCTGGAACTGCCTTCATAATGTGGCTTGGGGAGCAGATAACCGAAAGGGGCGTAGGCAACGGTATATCTCTGATCATCTTTGCCGGCATAGTGGCAGAGATCCCAGGCGCCCTCACCAAGCTTGTGGCCATGATGAGCCTTGGAGAGATAAACCTCTTCATGGTCTTGATAATAACTGCCCTGGCCGTTGGGGTTGTGGCTGCCATCATAGTGGTGGAGAGGGGCCAAAGGCGTATCCCGGTTCAGTATGCCAAGCGGGTTGTGGGGAGGAGGATTTACGGTGGCCAGAGCACCCATCTTCCTTTAAGGGTCAACACTTCGGGGGTGATACCCCCCATATTCGCTTCCTCTGTGCTCATGTTCCCGCTGACCATAACCCAGTTCATAACTCCGGATTTCAAGGAGGCGCATCCTTTTATTCAGAGTCTTCTGGATATGATGAGCCCTTCCCACCTGCTGTACAATCTGCTTTATGTGGGGCTCATAATATTTTTCTGCTACTTTTACACCGCAGTGACCTTCAACCCGGTGGATGTGGCTGACAACATGCGCAAGTACGGTGGTTACATACCCGGCATTCGGCCCGGGAAGCCCACAGCCGAGTTCATAGATAGGGTGTTGACCAGAATCACGTTCGGAGGGGCCCTTTACTTGGCTGCAGTGTGCGTGCTGCCGCAGGTTTTGATCACCGAGTTCAACGTGCCTTTCTATTTTGGAGGCACGAGCCTTCTCATAGTGGTGGGTGTAGCCCTGGATACAATGGCTCAGATAGAGGCCCACATGCTGACCAGGCACTATGAGGGGTTCCTCAAGTCCGGGCGGCTCAAGGGGAGGGCCGTTCGTTGAAGACCTGCAGATGCTGAGACTGCCACTACATAGAGCGTGGAGGGAGCCATGAACCTGATTCTGCTGGGACCCCCCGGGGCAGGCAAGGGAACTCAAGCCAAGAAACTGGTGGCTGAACTGGGCATTCCTCAGATTTCCACCGGGGACATGCTCAGAGAGGCGGTAAAGGCCGGTTCTCCCATGGGGATAAAGGCCAAGTCCTATATGGACTCAGGGGGGCTTGTTCCCGACGAGGTGGTGGTGGGAATAGTGGAGGAGAGAATCCAGCAGGATGACTGCTTAAAGGGGTTCATGCTGGACGGTTTCCCTCGCACAACAGCCCAAGCCGATGCCTTGTCCAGTATGATGGAGGGCAAAGGGATAAGACTGGATCATGTGGTTTGCTTGGATGCGGACAAAGAGGAACTGGTCAGAAGGCTCTCCGGGCGCAGGACCTGTAGACAGTGTATGGCCCCCTATCATGTTGAGTTCAATCCACCTGGCAAACAGGGGATATGCGACCGTTGCGGAGGGGAGCTGTACCAGAGGGATGATGACAAGGAAGAGGCTATCAGGGCCAGACTCGTGACCTACGAGAAGCAGACACAGCCCCTAATAGATTACTACCGGAGCAGGGGTTTGCTCAGGCGGGTTGACGGCCTTGGACCGGTGGATGAGGTTTACAGTCGCATAAAGAAAGTCTTGGGTCTCGGCTGAGACAGGTTCCTTAGCCTAGGCTGGAGGAGGTATGGCCAAGGAAGAGTCCATCGAGGTGGAAGGCACGGTCATAGAGCCCCTTCCCAATGCCATGTTCAGGGTAGAGTTGGACAATGGGCACAGGGTTTTGGCCCATATCTCCGGGAAGATGCGTATGCACTTCATCAAGATCCTTCCGGGAGACCGGGTGACTGTGGAGCTGTCCCCATACGATTTGACCAGGGGACGCATAACGTACAGGGCCAAGTGAGGCCCCAGAGGATGGCAAGGGATGAAGGTAAGGGCATCAATAAAAAAAATGTGTGACAAGTGCAAAGTGGTTCGGCGCAAGGGAGTGCTGAGGATAATTTGTGAGAATCCGAGGCACAAGCAGCGCCAGGGTTGAGCTGGCCTATGGTAGGCAAGGGGGCTTGGGGGAGGATTTTTGGCTTGGGAAGCCTATCCCGGCTGAATTCTACCTGTTGGGTTTCTGGAGCTTTGCGGGGGAGGCTGGTAAGCCTGGAGCCCTGAGGCTCGGACAACCCGATGAAGATGGAGGACTGAATTGGCACGTATTGCTGGCATTGATCTGCCGAAGAACAAGAGGATAGAAATCGCCTTAACCTATATTCACGGAATCGGGCGATCCACTTCCCGCAAGATCTTGGACAAGGCACAAGTGGATCCTGATACCCGCTCCGACAACCTGACCGAGGGGGAGATTTCCCGCATCAGGGAAATAGTGGAGCACGACGTGAAGGTGGAGGGCGATGTTCGAAGGGAGGTCTCCACAAACATCAAGAGACTGATGGATATGGGCTGCTACCGTGGGCTGCGGCACAGGAAAGGGCTGCCGGTCAGGGGTCAGCGCACCCATACCAACGCCCGCACCAGAAAGGGACCCAGAAGGATCATAAAGAAAGGGAAATAGACTCCGAAGTCTTCAAAAGGCTGGGGCAGGGGGATTTGGCCCTGGCCTACCAGATAGAGAGGAGGTTCCATGGCTAAGCCCAAGAAAAGGGCCGGAAAGAGGGAACGTAAGAACATCGACATTGGGATTGCTTATATCCAGTCCACCTTCAACAACACCATAATCACCATTACTGATCCTCAAGGCAATGTGGTGGCCTGGTCCAGTGCGGGTACCCAAGGCTTTAAGGGTTCACGCAAGAGCACCCCTTTTGCAGCCCAGATGGCGGCCCAGGATGCAGCCAAGAAGGCCATGGAACACGGAATGCGCACCGTGGCCGTTTACGTAAAAGGGCCGGGTTCCGGCAGAGAGGCGGCCTTAAGAGCGCTTCAGGCAGCAGGGTTTACCATCAGCCTGATCAGAGACATAACCCCGATTCCTCACAATGGTTGCAGACCGCCCAAGAGGCGCAGGGTCTGAGGGAGGTTGGAAGTGGCACGCTACAACGAAGCAGTGTGCAGGCTTTGTCGCAGGGAAGGCACAAAACTGTTCCTGAAAGGGGACAGGTGTTATTCCGACAAGTGTGCGGTGGAACGCAGGAACTATCCCCCGGGTCAACACGGTCAACGCAGACCCAAGTTCTCAAGCTATGGAGAACAGCTTCGCGAGAAGCAAAAGGTCAAGCGTATTTACGGTCTATTGGAGAATCAATTCCGCCTCACCTTTGAGAGGGCAGAACGGCAAAAAGGTATAACCGGAGTGAACCTTCTGGTGCTTTTGGAGAGGAGGCTGGACAATATGGTTTACAGGCTGGGGTTTGCCGCTTCCCGCTCCGAAGCCAGGCAGCTTGTGACCCACGGGCATTTCACGGTCAACGGCAGGAAGGTGAACATACCTTCTTTTCTGGTGAACCCGGGAGATGTCATAGAGCTTCGCTCCAGGAGTAGGAAAATACAGTCAATCCAAGACTCCATGGAAGCAGTGGTTCGCCGGGGAGTACCTGGCTGGCTCGAGTTGGATAAGGAACAATTCCGGGGAAAGGTGCTGGCTCTTCCTGCAAGGGAGGAGCTGACCATGCCGGTCAGGGAGCAGCTCATAGTGGAACTCTACTCCAAGTGAGCCGGGTAGAAGACCACATCAGCCTGTCCGGCTCTGCGGCAGCCTGGAGCGGGTGTCGGCACGGCAGGAGGGGTGAGAGGAATGCATGGTGAATGGACTAATCTGATCAAGCCCAAACGGATCGAGTTTGATCCGGAGACGCTCACCGACTCATATGGAAAGTTCTCCTGTGAGCCGCTGGAGCGAGGCTACGGCACCACCATCGGGAACTCGCTGAGGAGGATCCTGCTTTCCTCGGTTCAAGGCGCCGCCATAGTGTCGGTTAGAATCGAGGGAGTCCCCCACGAGTTCAGCGCCGTGCCGGGAGTGCTTGAGGACGTAAGCGATATCATCTTGAACCTAAAGGGGGTGCGGCTGCGCATCCACGGGGATCAGGCCCGCACGCTTCGCATAGAGAAGCATGGGGAGGGAGAAGTAAAAGCAGGGGACATCATCACTGACGGTCAGGTTGAGATTCTCAACCCCCACTGGCACATAGCCACCCTGAACAAGGAGGCTCATCTGAAGATGGAGATGAGGGCTTGCAAAGGCCGCGGTTATGTGCCGGCGGAACGTAACAAAGAGGAGGACGCTCCCCTGGGTACCATAGCCATGGACGCCATCTTCTCCCCGATCCGCAAGGTCTCCTACACCGTCACCAACGCCAGGGTGGGGCAGATCACCGACTATGACCGCCTTAATATGGAGGTGGCCACAGACGGCTCCATAAGGCCAGAGGAGGCTGTTTCCATTGCAGCTCAGATCTTAAGAGATCAACTGAGCGTTTTTGTCAGACCAGAGGCCGCCCGTGCCCATGAGGAGGCAGAGATAAGACCGGTGCACCTTCCTCCGGAGCTTACAGAGAACCTGTATCGCACAGTGGATGAGTTGGAACTCTCGGTGAGGGCGGCCAACTGCCTGAAGAATGCCAACATCCGTCTTATCGGGGAGCTGGTGCAGAAGACAGAGAATGATATGCTCAAAACCAAGAATTTCGGCAGGAAATCTCTCAACGAAATTAAAGAGATTTTAGGGGAGATGGGGCTGTCGCTGGGAATGAAGATCGAGGATTTTGATCCCGAGAGGTACTTCCGGGAGAAACAGGAACGTGAAGTGGCGGCTGCTCCGGTCCAGGAAGAAAAATAACCCTTGAAGCACGGGACCATGCCCGTCGGGATTTAGGATGGACTGACATGAGGCACAGGGTTGGGCAAAGAAAGCTTGGGAAGCCGAGCAGTCATCGTCTCGCTATGTTCAGAAACATGGCCACCTCGCTTGTTCTTCATGAGCGCATCAGGACAACGGATGCCAGGGCCAAAGAACTGAGGCGGATTGCCGAAAGAATGATAACCCTTGGGAAGCGCGGGGATTTGCATGCCCGCAGGCAGGCAGCGGCGGTGCTGAGGGAAAGAAAGGCCACAAGCAAGGTCTTCACAGAGTTGGCCGACAGGTATCGCAACATTGCCGGGGGGTATACCCGGATAGTCAAATTGGGGCCGCGCCACGGGGATGGGGCCATGGTTTCCCTTGTGGAGCTGGTGCAGCCCGGCACCAAGGCCGAAGGCCGCAAGAAAAGGACCTCTAGGAAATCTCAGGCAAGAAAACCGGCAGCCAAGGGCGGATCCAAGGAGAAGGCCAAGGCTCCTGAAGCCAAAGGGGGCGCCAAGGCCTCCTGATAATCGGATTCCGGTCACATGTTTAGTCTTGCCTAAGAGGCGAAAGAGGCTCTGTTCTTTGGGAAAAAAAAGATCGAGAGCTTCTTGGTTTCCACGAGGAGGTCTTGGGGACCCACGTTCCTCACCAGAAGTGGGTGATGAGGGCCGCTCTCTGGATATGCTTCACCAAAGATAGTAATCTCAGAGACCGCTTTGATCTTTTGAGCGAGCCAGAGTGGGAAGGTGGCTTTTTGTCCCGAAGGGGCAGTGGGGACTTGGGGTTTAGTCCCTGTAGTGTCTGGGCCTCGTGAGTCTACAGGTGGGGCGTCAAAGTGGCTTTTTTCCATCGTGGGGAACGGGGCAGGGC
>CAYPWF010000076.1:0-15853 GCA_964414345.1 uncultured Desulfarculaceae bacterium | reverse complement strand
GAGCCATCCACAAGGGGAGGAAGAAGGGCATGAACCCCATCAAGGAGGAGATGGCGCGGATTACCAATCCACGGGAAATCAAGGGGGAAGTGGGGAAGGTCCTGGAAAACGCAGACGTGTTCTTGGGGCTTTCTGCTCCAGGTGTCATAAACCAGGACATGATAAGGAGCATGGCCCCTGATCCCATAGTGTTCGCCATGGCCAATCCCATACCAGAGATCATGCCTCAGGAGGCCAAGGCCGCAGGAGCCCGCGTGGTGGCCACAGGCAGAAGCGACTTTCCCAACCAGGTAAACAACTGCTTGGGCTTCCCGGGAATCTTCAGAGGGGCCTTGGATGTCATGGCCACAACCATAAACGATGCCATGAAGTTGGCTGCAGCCCACGCCCTTGCCAGGGCCGTTCCTGAAGCGGCCCTAGGACCCGAGTTCATCATTCCAGAGGCCATGAACCTGCATGTGCCGCCCTTGGTGGCTGAGGCAGTGGCTAGAGCTGCCCTACAGACCGGGGTTGCCCGCAAGGAGGTGGATCCGGAGCTGATTCGAAGGCGCACCCATCAATACGTGCTGGAAGGAGGCGTCCTGTCTGAATAGGAGGCCCTTGTGGCGTATCCTTTTCTCACAGACACCCTGATTTGCGCTTTCAAATTTGGCCTTGCTTTGAGTCGGAATAGGCCAAAGCTTTAGCGGGGTTTGGGGGCTTGAGCCCCCCAAGTCACAGACTTTGGAGGGTAATGCGGCCTAAAAGCGCTTGACATAAAGGAGTCCTGGAGGCTATTTTAGGCGAACCGGCTCGGGCACTGAAAGCCTAAGTGTTCCAGTCGGTTCGGTGAGGCGTAATAAAGGAGTCTCTCAGGTGGATGCAAACCCGCAGGGGAAGGCAAGGAACCGGAAGGTAAGACGGCTTTTCCTCTTGCTTCTTGTCTGGGCCGTGGGCATCATGGGCCTTGGTTTTGAGGCCCTAGCCCAAGAAAGCCAGGATGCGAAAAATTCCAAGACCAGCACTCAGGTTAAGAAGAAAACCTCGGATTCCTCTGCCAAGAAAACCTCCCAAGCCCAAACCTCAGGGTCCAAAACCGCCTCCAAGGCCAGCTCACAGTCAGGCACCTCTGCAAGTTCCAAGGTGTCCGTTCAAAAGAAGAGCCTGGTGCAGACAAAGCCAGCAGCTCCCTCCGGAAACCCAGGCGTAAAACCAAGGGCAAAAACCAAGGCTCCTCCTCCGGAACCCTTCAAGGCTGCGGTGGTGATGGACGCCTCCAGCGGCCATGTGGTTTACGCCCATGACCCGCACAAGAAGCTGGTTCCAGCCTCGCTCACCAAGATGATGCTGGTCTTGGTGGTCATGGAGAAGGTGCGGGCGGGGAAGCTCAGGCTCTCAGAGCCTGTTACGGCCTCGGAGAGAACAACGGGTGTGGGGGGGACCCAAATAGATCTCAAACCAGGGGAGAGCCTCCCTCTGGAAGAGATGCTTCAGGCCATTTTGGTCAGATCAGCCAATGACGCAGCAGCCACCGTGGCAGAGCATGTGGCTGGAAGCCAAGCCCGCTTTGTGGAGTTGATGAACCAGCGGGCCAGGGGCTTGGGCATGTCCGACACTCTCTTTGCAAATGTGCACGGACTGCCTGCGCAAAACGGCCACGACAATGTATCCACTGCCTACGACATGGCCATCTTGGCCAAAGCTCTGCTGCGTTTTCCGGAGATACTTCACTGGAGTTCCCAAGAAGTGGCCTTCATAAGGGGAGGAAGCTACCCCATCCACACAACCAACAAACTTCTGGGTCGCTGCCAAGGGGTGGACGGGCTTAAGACCGGTTTCGTGCGCAAGGCTGGATTCAACATTGCTGCCACGGCTGCAAGGCAGGACCGCCGGCTCATAGCAGTGGTCATGGGATCCCCAAGCAGCGAAACCAGAAACCACGCCACCGCCGACTTGCTCAGCCGGGGCTTCAATGGGGCTGAGGCAGGCAGCACATCAGTAAAGAAGTGGAGCTCTCAAGAAAACACCAGGGGCCATTACTCCAGCTCCGCCCAGCTCCCCTCTCAAAAACAGCCCTCGCCGGGAACCAGAAGCTAAGCCCAAAGCCTCGCTTTCAAGTTTCTTGCCCGGCCCACATGGTTTATGACCTGCAAACAACTGGGGCTCACGCAACAGAAGAATTTTCCAAGGCTACAAAAACTCCAGGGCCCGCTCCCCAAGGGACCGGGCCCTGCCAAGACCTCATGCCCTCGCCAGACTAACAGGAGCAGCTCCCACCCGAAGAACAGCCGCCCCCCCCCACTGGGTTTGCCGACTGAATGCTGAAGCCCGACTGGTATCCGGCATCCACGTAGTCTATCACAATCTGACCGGTCCTCTTCACCAGTTCCGAGTCTATTATGTAACTTATGTCTCCCTGATCAAAAGCACTGTCCGTGGCCTTTGGCTCATCCAGAGCCAATCTCAAGGAAGGCCCGCCTCAACCCCCCTCTTGAAGGAAGACCCTGATGGTGTGGGGCAGATCGGCCCGCTCTTTGAAAAAAGCGGCGAACTGCTCCTGCGCTTTGGGTGTGACCTGGATCATTTACCTACTCCTTTCCTTGACTTCTCCCATTTCCCCGAGGGGAAGGGAGGTTTTCTTTAGAATACGCCATAAAATCACCCCGTCAAGGGTCTTGGGGGCTTGCCTCCTCAAAAGATCCGGCCGATTCCCCTGGGAAAACTGGGGCCAGAGGTCTCACAACCACCCATTCCTTCTCTTTTTCGGCCGCCAGGGCCAGGTCCAACAGATCCAACTGCAGGCACACAAGAGGATCCTCTCTTGGATAATGGGACTTATCCCCCTTGAGGAACTTCTGGGTCTCAGGGCTCCAGAGGATTTCCCTCAAGGCTTCCAGGTGACTGTAGCCCCCTGCCCCCAAGAGGTGTTTGAGGTACTTGGCGCACCACTCGTCTTCAGGACTCGGTTCTTTCATCTGCCTACCCATGGCCACGATGTGAACCATCTGGGGATGCATGGCCTTGACCGTCCTTGCTGTGGCCCGCGCATTCAGATAACTGGCCAAAAAAACCCTTTCTGCTCCTTCAAGGGCCAGAAGTGCTCCCTGCACGCCCGAAGAGGTTCTTTGAACAACCTTTCGGCCCTTGAAATACCCGGGGGGCTGGCTGAGTATCCAGGAAGGGGAATTGGGCAGGTCAAAGCCGGCTATGGGGAGGCCCTCCTTTTCCCCGGCCAGAAGAGCTTCGGGATTTTTTTCTCGGTAAGCAAAGGCCCCCTCAGGGGAACCCATGAGGAGCACAGAGTCAACCCCGAGGGAGAAGAAAAGCGCTGTGCAGCTAAAGGCCCTGTACACATCCACTATGACGGCCGTTCCACGGGCCGCCCGAGCCCCTTTTTCGAGACTCGAGGTCACAACTTTCAAGCGCGCCACCTTTGCGGTTTTTCTATTATGATGAGGCCACGGCGGACTTGAGCTTCTCCATTACGGGTCGGGTCTTTACCGCGTGGGTGGAAAGCCCCAGGTCTTTCTCGTCCATGCCCATGGCCAGCCCCAGTACCTGGGTCAGGTAAAGCACAGGGATCTCGTAGGTCTCCTCAAAGCTTTTCTCTATCTTTTTCTGCTGGGAGTCAAACATCACCCCGCAGAAGGGGCAGACCACCACAAGGGCGTCCACCTGAAGCTCTTTGAGTTCCACAAGCTTGTCCCTGCCTATGGCCAAGGCCGTGTTCTCGTCCGCCACAAGCACCGAGCCCCCGCAGCACTGCTTCTTCCGGGCATAGTCCACAGCTTCGGCCCCCGAGGCCCGGATCAGCTCATCCAGCACACGAGGATCCTCCACTGGGTCGAAACCTCCATATACCTCTGAGGGCTTGAGGAAGTGACACCCGTAGTGGGCAGCCAGCCTCAGGCCTTGAAGGGGCGTTTTTACGGCTTGCTTGATTCTTTGGAGCCCCACCTCTTCCCAAAGTATGCGCACAAAGTGGCGCACCCTGACCGGGCCCTTGTAAGCTTGCTGGAGGCGTGCCAGCCTCTTGTTAACTTCCTCAAGCTCTTCAGGATGGGCCTCCAGCTCATGGGAAGTTTCCGTAAGGGACGAGGTGCAGGAGCTGCAAAGGGTGCAGATGTCCAAGCCTTTTTGCTCTGCGAGGCTGAGATTCCTGGCTGCCAGGCTCTGGGCCACCTTGTGGTCGGCCGAGGCCAAAGGGAAACCGCAGCAGGAGAACTCCTCCACATCCACCAGCTTTATGCCCAAATGCCGGGCCAAGGCTCTTACGGACATCTCATAGTTGCGCGCCCTGGCCGGTATTGTACAGCCCAAGAAAAGTGCATAACTCCGGTCCATTTCTTTTTCCTCGCCCCCCAAAGGATGCCCCCAGACAGATCAGTCGCTCTTGGAGCCGGATTCTTTTTGGCTCAATATTTCTTCCAGTTCACTTAGCAACGGGCCCACCTCCCCGTGTCCTTCCGGCAAGGCCGGCAGCCCGGCTTTAACCCTCTTTTTGTTGTCAAACTCATCCAATGGGTACAGGGTGCCCTTTTCAGCCAAGAGACGCGCCTGGATTGGGATCCCTTCGGGCATATTTCCCCTGCGAAGAGCCAGGTTCTTCAAGGCCCGCATGAGATCAGAAATCCTTACCCCCTGGGGGCACCTCTCCTGACAGGTGAAACATGTGGCACAAAGCCAAACAAAAGGCTCTCCCAGAACTTCCTCCCGCATGCCCAGGAGCACCATTCGTATGATCCTTCTGGGATTGAACCTCTCGTTAAAACGCCTCACAGGACAACCGGCAGTGCATGTTCCACAAGCAAAACACTTTCTTATTCCTTCACCACCCGGCTCTTGAGCCACCTCATCGGCCAGGGTCGGATCCAAGGAGCTTTCCTCCACGGTTCTTGCGCCCTCTCTGGCTTCCTGCAAGGAGTCATTCATGCTTTTCCTCCCCGAGATGAGCCGTTTTTCCCGGCAAAAAGGGAGAGCCGGCCCGATTTCCCAAACCTTTCAGAGCCTTTTTTGCCCGGCTCACTTGGGCTCCAGCTCCTCCTCTCGGAAGGTGGCCAAGGGGAGCGGTTCTTCCAGACTCCTGCCGGCCACGTAATTGAAGGAGGCCTGTGTTCTGCGGGCCACGGCCCGGAAGATCTCCGCCACACGGATCCCCATGGGACAGGCGCTGGAGCACTGTCCGCAACCCACACAGGATGTGCTCATATGGGCCATGCGGGTCATGTGATAGAAGAGCGTCTCTGCAGGCATTTTTATGGCACCCTTCCTCTTGGCCCACCTTATGTATTGGTAAGAGGGATGCTCCATGGTGGAGCTGTCCATGACACAGCTCTTGCAATAACAAACAGGGCAGACATCCCTGCAGTTGTAACAGTTGATGCAACGGGAGAGCTCTCCCAAGAGCTTCTCCAAAGGCAGAAGCTCCAAGTCCACCTGCTCCAGGAGACTGTCTCGGAATTTCTCCCTCTTGGAGACCAGTTCATGCACGGCTGCCTCTCTCCCCTCGGGAACAACAGCCGGTTTTAGCCCGGCCGCCTCCAAGGCCTGCTTTCCCTTCTCTGTGGAGGCCAAAGCTATCCAGCCTGTGCCCTGCGCCCCCAAAAGCAGCAATTGAATATCTGCTCCCTGGGCAGTGGGATACTCGCAGGCCTGGCAACAAGTCCTTATGCCTGGCGCACCCTCGGGGAGATTGCCTTGCTCCAGCATGCTTTTCAGAAATAGTTGGGAGGCCTCAGGATTTTTCCCGGCCCAGGACTCAAACTGGGTAGGCTCCATGGTGCCTAGGCAGTCCAAGCCCAATATCAGCACCCGCTCACGATCCCCCTGGTGGAGCTTCACCAACTCCACAAAGGCCCTTATCTCGCAGGGCCTGAGTATGGCCCCCAAAGAGGCTCCAGGATCCTGACGAGAAAGCCGGGCCAATAGAGTCCCCCCGTTGACCAACATGACCGGGGCGGCTGGGTCCAGGCCTTCCAGGGCTTTCACATCCTTTACAAGCACGTGCTGCACCATGCTCCCATGGGGAAGCTTCCTTGGCACCATCATGAGCTCCAAGGCTTTGCTCTCTAAAAGGCTCTTGCAAAGGGCTTCCACGGCCCCGGCCAGGTCCCCCTTTTTTTGTTCAGGCAGCTGGAACGCTTCAGCAGGCATCATGTCTGATCTCCTCCGCCGGTATGCTCACAGGATCATCTGGGCCTTCACAGGGCTTGGCCCTTTGGCCTTGAGACTCTCTACCATCTCCTTGATGGTCTGGGCAAAGAGCCCACCCTCGCTGGCGCTTATCCAGCGAAGCCAAAGACGGCTCCGGTCCAAGCCCAAGCCATCCATGATCTCCCACAACATGGTGACTCTTCGGCGAGCCTTGAAATTCCCGTTGGTGTAATGGCAATCCCCTGGATGGCATCCCCCCACAAGCACGCCGTCGGCCCCTTCCAAGAAGGCCTTCACTACGTACATGGGATCCAGGGAGCCCGTGCACATAAGCCTTACCGTGCGCACGTTGGCCGGGTAAGTCATGCGTGCAGTACCGGCCAGATCCGCTCCGGCGTAAGTGCACCAGTTGCACAAAAAGGCAATGATCTTAGGTTCAGTAGACGGCTGCATCTGCTTTCCCCTTCCTCTGCTGGGAGAATTTGGATGGACTCCTTATGGGAGCCTTCCAGCGGCTCCTCTATTCCATGAGAGCTTCTATGGCCCAGAGGGTCTGTTTGTCCGAGGCTCCCCAGAGCTGGCTTGCATCATTGGGGCAGACGGCAACACAGGTGCCGCAAGCCTGGCAAAGCCCACCGTATACCACTGCATGTCCTTTCTCCAGGTCCAGTTCCCTGGCCTGTACCGGACAGGCCTCAACGCAAAGCCCACAGGCAGAGCAGCGAGAAGGGCTCACCCTGGCCCCTCCCAAGACCTCTTTGCTTTCCATGCCTTGCAGGAAGGCCTCTGCCCTCATGGCAGCCCCCCTTCCCTGGGCCATGGCCTCATCCAAAAAGGCAGGCGCAAGAGCCATACCGCATCCGTATATCCCTTCGGCCAGATCCAAAGGCCGAAACTTGGTGTTCTCGGCAGCGAGAAAACCTTCCGGGTCAGGGTTTATCCCAAGCCCACCCAGAAGTTCCTTTGGCAAAACAGAAGCCACACCAGAGCTCAAGACCACCCTGTCCGGACTCATGAGCACCCTGACCCCCACCAGGGGATCCCAAAAGCTCACCTGCAGACGCCCCTGTTGCAGCTTCACCTGGGGGGGCTGCGAGGGATCGAAGGGCACAAACAAGGCCCCGGCCTCCCTGATCTTGCGGTAGTGCCTCTCCAGGGTGCCAAAGGCTCTAATATCCCTGTAGAGCACCAGCAAACGGAGCTTGGGGTTGGCTTCCAAGAGCTTAAGGCCGTTTTTCAGGGCAGCCGCGCAGCAAACCCTGGAGCAGTAAGGATGCTCCTCGTCCCTGGAGCCTACGCACTGGATCATGACAACTTCTTTTAGCTGCCCGGCCTGGAGCTTTCCCTCAAAAAGGGCCATCTCCAGCTCCCTCTGGGTCATTACCCCCGGATGTTCCCCATAGAGGTAAGATACCGGGCTGAGCATGTTGCCTCCTGTGGCCAAAATAACGGCTCCAAAGCTCTCTTCCTTTGAACTTCCCTCAGGACCAGCCAGCCTGGCTTTGAAATGGCCGGGCCGCCCCCTCAATTCCGCCACAAACGTGCCTGTGAGAATCCTGACAGCTTTGGTTTGTCCCAGCTGATCCAAGGCGCTTTGGAGAAGCTTTTGGGGCCGGAAATCAGGGTTTAGCCCATAGCGAAGCCACCTCAGGTTTCCCCCCAACTCCTCTTCCTTTTCCACAAGGGTGACTTCTCTGCCCATTTGGGCCAAGGCCAAAGCCGCGGAAATTCCTGCCGGGCCGCCTCCCACCACCAAAACCTTGGGTTCAGGCCTTTGAGGGGAGAGCACCTCTCCTCTGGGAGTCCCGGCCCGAAGCCTCTCCAGTGCGGCCTTTAGCTGCCCCAGGGAGGATTCCTTCAGGGTCTCAACATCATCCGGATGAGCCCACAAACATTGTTCCCTCAGATTCACCAGCTGAAGGTTCTGGGGCAAAACTCCAGCCCCAGCCACCACATTCTCCAGCTTCTTTTGAAGCCACCTGGGAGTGCAGGCCCCCACCAGGACTGCATTGGCCCTAGTGGAAGCCAGCCTCTCCCTCAAGGCCTCCAGTCCGTTTTCCTTGCAAAGGGTGGAGGCCAAGAAAACCTCCACCACATCCCCCTGGGCAAGCAAAGCATCTCTTAGCTCTTCTGCCCTGAGGGATTCCTTAAGGGTGCCTGAGCAGTCGCAAAGAACCGCCAATACCCTCAGCTCCTCTTCCTCCCCTCTGAAAGAGGCAGCTGGAGCCTCCCCAACTGCTTTGGCTTGGGGGAGGCTGTGGGCTGCGGCCAATGCAGCCGCCTCATGGGCCTGGGCCACAGTCTCGGGGATATCCCTTGGCTCGCAGGCGGCTCCGGCCAGGTAAACTCCCTCCCTTGAAGTACGGCTTAGGCTGCCCGGCTCAGGACTCAGGAAACCGTCTTGGTCCAGCGGGATGTTCAGAATCTTTGCCAGCCTCTTGGTCTCAGGACTGGCCTCAAAGCCCGTGGCAAGCACCACCAGATCAAAGGGATCCTCTCTCCATCGGCCCTCCTCCTCTTCCACTTGGAGATAAAGACCTCCTTTTCGCTTGAGCACCTCCGAAGGCCTTCCCCTGGTCATGCGGATCCCCATGGACTTGGCCTCTTCCAGATACCTCTCATACCCCTTCCCGCAGGTCCTGAGATCCATGTAGAAGATCTCCAACTCGGCATCCGGTAAGAGCTCCCGGGCCATGCGGGCCTCTTTGAGAGAGATCATGCAGCACACCGAGGAACAGTAGTTGTGGGCCACCTCCCTGGAGCCAACGCATTGGATCCAGGCGATCCTACGGGGAGGCTTCTGATCCGAGGGCCGGCTTATTTGGTTTCGACCCTCGGCCCAACCTTTGGCAATTAGCCTTTCGAACTCCAAGGAGGTCACTACATCCGGGAAACTACCATAGCCCAACTCGGGATGATCCGAAGGGTCGTGGAGTCTAAAACCAGTGGCCACCACTATTGCCTTGCAGGTCCTCTCTTCCCAGGTATCCTGAGCATCCAGGCAGATGGCCTCCTCAGGACAGGCCGCAACACAGGCTCCGCACCTGGTGCATCTTTCCCTGTCCACTCCCAGCTGGGAGCTGGTGCAAAGCTCTGAGCGGTAGCCTATGGCTTTCCTTTGGATCACCCCTCCATGGAGAGGATCAGGGTAGGATTCGGGGCAGGCCTCCACACACTTGTTGCAGTTGGTACATCTTACGGGGTCCACACAAGTGGCCCTCCGCCTGAGCTTGACCCTGAACTCCCCTGGCCCTCCCTCCACCTCCTCCACATCTGTAGAGGCAAGAAAAATGACCCCAGGATGATCAAGCAAGCTCTTCAAACAACCCAAGGCTGTTTGGGGGTCTTTGGGAAGCAGTTGGCAAAACCCGCAGCTATCTGTGGGAAACTGCCGATCCAATAGGGTCATTGTTCCACCGTGGGCCAAGGCCTGGTCCACCATGAGAACCCTTCTGTTGGTTTCGGCCAGATCCAGGGCAGCGGCGATGCCTGCAGCACCAGCCCCAATCACCAACACATCTGCGTCAGCAGTGGGATTATTGACTTGGCTCAGCCCTCCCAAAGGGTTCGGCTCATTTTGCATGTCTTAGGCTCCCATCAGCGCGTCTATCTCGGCCATCACCTGATCCGGGGTAAAGTGTTTAAGTCGGGCGGCCCCGCTGGGGCAAGCTGCTGCACAGGAGCCGCAGCCCAGGCAAAGGGCCTCATTGATCCTTGAGACAGAGCTTCGGGGTTGATAGGTTATGGCCCCTGAAGGGCAAAGTGCTATGCAGGTCTGGCAGCCAGCACACACCTCGGGGTCTATCTCTGAGACCATGGACTCGATCTCCACCCTGCCCCTGGAGGCAAGGGAGAGGGCTTTGGCAGCAGCGGCCGATGCGTGGGCCACGGTATCGGGAATATCTCTTGGTCCCTGGCAGGTGCCAGCCAAGAATATGCCTGCGGCCGCAGTGGAGACAGGGGCCAGTTTGGGGTGCTGTTCCAGGAAGAAGCCGTCTCGGCTTCTACTCAACAAAAAGGTTCTGGAGACCTTTTCCGCATCACTCCTTGGTTCCATGGCCGAGGCCAGGATCACCATATCCACCGGCACCCTAAGGATCTCCCCTGAAAGGCTGTCTTCACCCACCACCATGAGCCGGCCCTGCTCCTCGGGGCTGAGGGCCTGATCGGTCACAAATCCAGGCTTGCCCCGCACGAAGATGGCCCCCTCTGCCTGCACCCGGTCGTAGAACTCCTCATAGCCTTTGCCGAAACAACGCATGTCTATGTAGAAAAGAAACACATTGGCCTTGAGTTTCTCCCGGATCAGATGGGCGAATTTCAAGGCGTACATGCAGCAGACCCTGGAGCAGTACTCGTGGTAGTTCTTGTCCCTGCTGCCCACGCAGTGGATTATGGCCACATCCTTGGGTTCTGCCCCCTCTTTTGTGAGGATGTGACCTCCTGTGGGCCCTGCTGCAGAGACCAGACGCTCAAATTCCAGGCCTGTGATGACGTTGGGATAAACCCCATAGCCATACATGCTCAAGGGGCTCGGATCCATCTGGTCGTAACCTGTGGCCACTATGATGGAGCCTGCCTCCACTTCCTCCACCCAGTCCTGCTGCTGGAAATCTATGGCCTTGACCTCACAGAACTTCTCGCAGGCCTTGCACTTCCCTTTCTGGAAATAGATGCAGTTTTCCCTGTCAATGACCGGCTTGTTGGGCACGGCCTGGGGGAACATGGTGTAGATGGCTTTTCTGGTGCCCAGGCCTTGGTTATACTCGGATGATACCCTCTTGGGGCATTTTTCCTGGCAAAGGCCGCAGCCAGTGCATTTTTGCCAGTCCACATACCTGGCCTTGTGCAGGATGCGGGCCTTGAAATTCCCCACAAAGCCGCTTATTTCCAGAACTTCGCTGTAAGCATGAAGCCGTATGTTGGGGTGGGTGCCCACTGCCACCATCTTGGGGGTCAGGATGCAGGCCGAGCAGTCCAGGGTGGGGAAGGTCTTGTCCAGCTGTGACATGTGCCCTCCCACGGACTGCTCCCGCTCCACCAGATGCACAACGTGCCCGCTTTCGGCAATGTCCAGGGCCGCCTGGATGCCGGCTATGCCTCCTCCCACCACCAACACATGGGGATGCACTGGAGCCTCCTGGGAGGGCAAGGGCTCGTGGTAAGCAACCCGGGCCACAGCTGCCCTAAGCAGATCCTTTGCTTTTAGGTTGGCCGCCTCCAGGTCTTCCTCTGCTGTCCAAGAGCACTGCTCCCTTATGTTGGCAATCTGGAGAAAGTAGGGATTAATCCCTGCGGCCTGGCAGGTCTTGCGGAAGGTGTTCTCATGCATTCGCGGAGAACAGGCCGCCACAACAACCCTGTTTAGCCCCAGTTCCTGAATGTCTTTTCGGATCTGTTCCTGGCCGGGCTCAGAGCACATGAACCTGTAATCCCTGGCCACCGCCACATCTGGAAGCTCCCGGGCGTACTGGGCCAGATCCTCCACCTTGAGCTTTCCGGCTATGTTCGTGCCGCAATGGCAGACATAAACCCCGATTCTAACGGCCATTGAGTCAACCTCCCCAGCTATTGCCTCCAGGGGCCCGGGCTATCTGAGAGACCTGCAAGGCGTCATGCAGTCTCACTATTCATAATGGCATTCTACAATGTGTGACTGGGATAATTCAACTCCTTCAACCCGGCCTTGGGGAGACTTTTAAGGATTGAAGCGAAAGGTGACTATGTCCCCATCCTGGATGTGGTAGTCGCGGCCTTCCAGCCTGACCAATCCTTCCTCTTTGGCCTTGGCCATAGACCCGGCCCGCATAAGGGCATCGAAGGGAACAACTTCAGCTCTTATGAAGCCCTTTTCCATGTCCGAGTGGATCTTCCCTGCAGCCTTGGGAGCCTCCGTATTTTTGGGAACAGTCCAGGCTCTGAGCTCCCGACCCACCACTGTGTAAAAAGTCACCAACCCCAAAAGATCATACCCGGCCTTTATGACCCTCTCCAACCCTGAGGTCTCAAGCCCGTAACTACCTAGAAACTCGTTTCTTTCTTCAGGAGATAGCTCCAAGAGCTCAGCTTCCACTTTTCCGCAAATGGGCACTACGATGGTGTGCTCTTTTTGGGCCCTTTCTTCCACAGCTTTGCGCCTAGGTCCTGCGGATATGAGTTCCTCCTCCCCCACGTTGGCCACATAAAAGAGCGGTTTGCCTGTCAAGAGCCCCAGGCCACCCAGCCAGGGCCGCCCTTGCTCAAAGATCAGGAGGGTGGAGGCTCTCATTCCCTGGTTCAATCCCTCGGTCAACTCTTCCAGAAATGTCAGCTCCCTGAGCACCTCTTTCTCCTGGCTCTTGGCAGCCCTGCGCAGCCTCTCCATTCTCCTTTCCAGAAGCTGCAGGTCGGCCAGTATTAGTTCTGTCTCCAGGACCTCCATGTCCCTAAGGGGGTCAATCTCCCCGTCCACGTGAACCACATCCGGGTCCTCGAAACACCGAACCACGTGCGCCAGCACGTCCACGTTGCGGATCTGGTCCAAAAACTGGTTCCCTCTTCCTCGACCCTTGTGAGCACCTTCCACCAGTCCTGCAATGTCCCTGAACTCCAATACCGTGGGGGTCACCTGGGGCGGACGGAGCATACGGGCCAGGCTCTCCAGCCTGCCATCCGGCACTGCCACCACTCCCACATTGGGCTCTATGGTGCAAAAGGGGTAATTGGAAGCCTCGGCCCCAGCTGCCGTGAGAGCGTTGAATATGGTTGACTTGCCCACGTTGGGAAGCCCTATGATGCCGCAAGAAAACCCCATCTTGCCCGCTCCTGGCATTTATATACCACAGCCCGGAGGGCGCTGCCAGGCGATAGGTTGCGTATTTGTGATTTTTCTGGTAGGTTGAGGCTGTGGCCCCTGCGGGGGAGTCGCCCAGGGCGGCTCATCCCGGAAAGCGGAGGCGCTCCCATGGAACAATGGAACGGGCTTTCTGGAGAGCAGATCCTGGAGCAGCTCGGGGAGGGAGTGCTGATCATAGACCGGCATTTCCGCATTGTGTACTTCAACGGAAGAGCCGAGCAGATCACCTTGCATCCCCGCGGGGAGGCTCTGGGCCGAACCTGCAGGGAGATCCTTAAGCTGACCAATTGCCAGGACGGATGCCCTGCCATGAAGGCCAGGCAGGAGGGTCAAAGCGTCATTGATTATGAAGCCCAGGTAACTACCCGCCTAGGTAGACAGATACCCATCCACATTAGGTTTTCAGTGATAAGGGAGCCTGGTGGGGAGTTCTCTGGAGGCATCATCACCATTCGGGATATGCCCAGCAGGAGCCTGGGAGGGGAGGAACCATCGGATTACATATTCCAAGGCATCTTGAGCCGCAATCGTAGGATCCTACAGATTTTCGAAGTGCTCCCGGATGTGAGTCGCACCGATGCTTCGGTTTTAATCCAGGGAGAAAGCGGCACAGGCAAGGAGCTCTTCGCCACGGCCATCCACAACCTAAGCCTGAGACAGAAAGGGCCCTTCATAAAGCTGAATTGCAGCGCCTTTCCTGAGACACTCTTGGAGTCGGAGCTGTTCGGGTACGTCAGAGGAGCTTTCACAGACGCTCGCAAGGATAAGCCCGGTATGTTTCAGTTGGCCCACGGCGGGACCCTTTTTCTGGACGAAATCGGGGATATAACACAGGCCCTGCAGGTCAAGCTGCTAAGGGTTCTCCAGGACGGGGAGTTCATGCCTCTGGGAGGCACCTGCCCCACACGGGTGGACGTAAGAATCATCTCGGCCACAAACAGGCGGTTGGAAGACCTGGTGAAGCAAGGAAGATTCCGAAGCGATCTTTACTACAGGTTAAACGTGGTGAAATTCCAGCTTCCTCCCCTGAGGGAGAGGCCCGAGGACATACCGCTTTTGACCCGCCACATCCTTGAGAAATTTCGCAGTCGAATCCAAAGCAATGCCCGGGGTATCAGCCCCGAGGCCATGGCTCTGCTCCAAAGATATGAGTTTCCCGGCAATGTGCGGGAGCTGGAAAACATCCTGGAGCACGCCCTCATCATGTGCAAAGAACCCCTTATCCAGCCCCATCACCTCCCTTCATACCTCCAGGGTCTTGAGCGGGAACTGGAAGCCGCAATGGACACCAAGATGAGAGAAGTCCAGACCCGCACCATCCTACAGGTACTCAGAAAACACAATGGAAACAAGCTCAAGGCGGCCAGAGAGCTGGGTATCCACAGAACCACCCTGTGGAGAAAGCTCAAAGAGCTGAACCCGGATGTGCAACATCTCTGATGCATGTTGCATCACCAGGAATCCTTTTCTGCAACACCGCTTGGGTACAAGAAACTTGTTGCATGGGCCAATTCCCGCAACAGTATGCCCTTCCATTAGTTGCATTCTGCAACCTACAGCACAAGGCTGGAATTTATCTCAGACATAATCCATTGTAATTTCAATATGTTAAAGTGTTTTGGAGCTGCTGGCACAATCCCTGCTTGATCACCATGCTCAGGCGGTTAGAGCCTTCTGAAACCCATGAGGCTTCGGGGAGTTGCCATGTCGCAGAAGCTCAAACAAAACCAGGGGGACCCCAAACTTGAAATGGCCGAGTTGCACAGGCTGGGCCACCGGTTTCACCAGGAGCAACGTTTTGACCGCTCCTTGGAGCAGTTCTGGACCGGCCTGGTGCGCGCAAGGGAGCTCCAAGAGCCCAGGTGGGAGTGTGTGGCCCTCAACAACATAGGAATGGTTTACCAGAGCTGGGGCAAATTCGACCATGCCATGAAATTCTATGGGCAGAGCCTGGAGTTGGCCCAGGAGTTGGGATATTTGGGGGGCTCTGTGGCAGCCTTGAACAATCTGGGACGGCTTTATGAGGCCTGGGGGAGGTTGGATCGCGCCAGGGAACACTATGAGAGAAGCCTGGAGTTGGCCCAGCAGGACGGGGACCCTCAGGCCCAGAGGCTGGTGAGGCTGAATCTGGCCATGTGCCTTGAGAAACTCGGGGATTTTCACGGATGCAGAGCTCAGCTCCGAGAGGTGGTGAAGCTGGATGGAATTCTGGCTCACCCGCAGGCAGAGCTGGACAGGGCTTATCTGGCGCAGATGGAGCAACGCCCCTGAGAGGGGAAGATCGAGCGCAGGAGGGATGCAATGCATTATGAGGGAGCACTTCGGTTTTTGATGGAGGAGGTTCAGTACATGGCCCTGGCCTTCATGGCCATGGTGTACGTGGCAAAGGTACTCTGGTTCCTTCGAAAGCCAGGGGTTCGCGACAAGGCACCCCTTAAGGGAGATCCTGCAGTGGGGGCGGTGGTGTCTCTGGGTAACATCTTCATGCCTTGGGCCATGGAGAGCACCCGCAAGCACTGGTTCTTTTACGTTGAGTTCGTGATCTTCCACGGGGCCGTGGCCTTGACCATACTTTCCACGTTCCTGGTCCCTTTCCAGTTGATGGTCCCGGGGGAGGGCTTCTCCAGGGTAGTGGTAGTGGCCATGGGGCTGGCCTTCCTGGTGGGGCTGCGCAGGCTTGTTCGCAGGATCGCCAGACCTGAGCTGAGGCTCATTAGCGCCCCCGACGACTACTTCGCCCTGGTGGTGCTGAACCTGTTCTTCCTCTCCGGCATCTGGGCCCTGGGAACAGGTGATGCGGCGGGCATGTGGGTCTTTTTCATCATGACCACCTTTTTCCTCATCTACGTGCCCTTCAGCAAGATATCCCATTACATAACCTATCCC
>CAYPWF010000075.1:0-15893 GCA_964414345.1 uncultured Desulfarculaceae bacterium | reverse complement strand
CTTCACTCTTCACTCTTCACTCTTCACTCTTCACTCTTCACTCTCAATTCCCCTCCCTTCCCCATCTCACCTCCAAGCCTTCCCCCATGGCATCCACCGTGATCACCGAGCCATCCAAAATCTCCCCTGCTATGAGCGCACGGCCTATGCGCGTCTCAAGCTCGTGCTGGAGATAACGCTTTAGGGGCCGGGCCCCGTAGACCGGATCATAGGCGGTTCCGGCTATGAAGCTTTTGGCTTCATCTGTTATCTGCAGACGGATCCTCCTGTCCTGAAGCCTCAGCATGAGGTCCTGGGTCAGCAGATCCACTATGGCCTTTACCTCCTCCAGGGTAAGGGGCTTGAAAAGCACCACATCGTCCACCCGGTTTAGGAACTCAGGGCGGAAATGTCTTCTGAGGGCTGTCATGACCTGCTGGCGCGCGCTCTCCCTGATCTGGCCGTCCTTGGTTATCCCTTCCAGCAGGTACTCTGAGCCTATGTTGCTGGTCATTATGATCACAGTGTTCTTGAAGTCCACTGTACGGCCTTGGGCGTCTGTTAGCCTACCGTCGTCCAGAATCTGCAGAAGCACGTTGAACACATCCTGATGGGCCTTCTCTATCTCGTCGAAAAGGATGACGCTGTAAGGCTTTCTCCTTACGGCCTCTGTGAGCTGACCTCCTTCCTCGTACCCCACGTAGCCCGGAGGCGCCCCCATGAGCCGGCTCACAGTGTGCTTCTCCATGTATTCGCTCATATCAATGCGAACCATGTTCTCTTCTGAATCAAACAGGGCCTGAGCCAGCGTTTTGGCGAGTTCCGTCTTGCCAACGCCTGTGGGCCCGAGAAAGATGAATGAGCCTATGGGCCTCCTGGGGTCCTTTATACCCGAGCGGGCCCTTATGACCGCATCGGCCACAAGCCTCACGGCCTCATCTTGGCCCACCACCCTTCGGTGGAGCACCTCATCCAGCCGCAATAGTTTCTCTCTCTCCCCCTCCACGAGTCTGCTGACCGGTATACCGGTCCACCTGGAGACTATCTCGGCTATCTCCTGCTCCGTGACTTCCTCTCGAAGCAACCTCTGGCCTCCGAACTGGGCTGAAAGCCTCTCCTCTTCAGCCCTGAGTTTTTGCTCCAGGGTTGGGAGCTTTCCATGGCGAAGCTCTGCAGCGCGGCTCAAGTCGTAATGGCGCTCGGCCTGCTCCAGCTCTCTCCTGGCCTGCTCGATTTCTTCCCTTAGGCTTTGAAGTCTCCTTATGGCTTCTTTCTCGGACTCCCACTGCCCCTTGAGGGTCTCGGCCTTGGAGCGTAGCTCGGCCAGCTCTTTTCTCAAAGACTCGAGCCTTTCTTGAGAGGCCCTGTCCCTTTCCTTTTTGAGGGCCGCCTCCTCGATCTCCAGCTGCATGACTCTTCTTGTCACCTCGTCCAGATCCGTGGGCATGGAGTCCATCTCCGTGCGGATCATGGCGCAGGCCTCGTCCACCAGGTCTATGGCCTTGTCAGGGAGGAAGCGATCCGTTATGTAGCGGTTGGAAAGTACTGCGGCCGCCACCAAAGCGTTGTCCTGAATCTTTACTCCGTGGTGCACCTCGAATCGCTCCTTGAGGCCCCTTAAGATGGAAACCGTGTCCTCAACTGTGGGAGGCTCCACCATCACAGGCTGGAAGCGCCTTTCCAGGGCCGCGTCTTTCTCTATATACTTGCGGTACTCGTCCAGGGTGGTTGCCCCGATGCAATGGAGCTCGCCTCTTGCCAGCATGGGTTTTAGCATGTTACCGGCATCCATGGCCCCCTCGGCCTTGCCGGCCCCCACAATGGTGTGAAGCTCGTCGATAAAAAGTAGAATCCTCCCCTCGGACTGCTTTATCTCCTGCAGCACCGCCTTGAGCCTTTCTTCAAATTCCCCCCGGTACTTGGCTCCGGCCACCAGGGCCCCCATGTCCAGGGCAAATATGCTCTTGTTCTTGAGCCCTTCGGGTACATCCCCCCTAACGATCCTGTGGGCCAGGCCTTCCACAATGGCTGTTTTGCCCACGCCTGCCTCCCCGATGAGAACCGGGTTGTTCTTGGTCTTGCGGCTCAGGATCCTGATGACTCTTCTTATTTCCGCGTCCCTGCCGATGACAGGATCCAGCCGGTTGGCCCTGGCCTCGGCCACCAGGTCTCTTCCATACTTCTGGAGGGCCTCGTAAGTCCCCTCGGGTGTGGCGCTCGTGACTCTTTGGTGCCCCCGCACCTCGCTTAGGACCCTGAGGAGGGAGTCGCGGGTCACCCCGAAATCCTTGAGGATCTTTCCTGCGGCAGTGGAGTCACCCTCCTCTGCAATGGCCATCAGAATGTGCTCCACCGAGACATACTCATCCTTGAGACGTTTGGCCTCGTCCTCAGCCCGAACCAGAAGGCGGCTCAACCTCTGGGTGAGGTAGACCTTGCCCGGCTCTGCCCCTGGGCCGCTGACCCTGGGCCTTCTGTCCAGCTCTTGCTCAAGCCTGGCCTTCACCTGCTCAATAGGCACTTCCATGCGCATGAGCAATCTGGGCACAAGCCCGTCCTGCTGCTCCAGGAGAGCCAAGAGAAGATGCTCTCCATCCACCTCCAGGTGATTGTAACGGATAGCCCTTGTCTGGGCCTCTTGAAGCGCTTCCTGGGATTTCATGGTAAACCTTTGGATGTCCATTGATTTATTCTCCTTTTGAGCTCTATTCCAGGTTCTCCCCGGCCCTTCCCTTCTTCTGGACCGGACCAGCTCAGAAAAAAGCTAAGCATTAGTAATGGAGAAATCCAGCCTATTTCTTCATAACCACTTAATGCTCCAGGTCAGGGCTTGCCCCTCAACCCGCCCAAGGCCGGGCCGATCAGGGGAGCTGGAAATGAAATGTATTCTTTTCAGCTGAAAAGGGTTGACAGCTCTATGGCCCCTGTGATAGTAAAGCCCTTATACTGATTTACGGCCTGTTTGGTATGGTTTATCCCCCCACTGCTTGCCAGCCTTGAAGGAGCCGTGGGGTAGAGGGCAGGTCTGTGGTCAGAGATGGGCTGAAGCTCGCGCAAGCCGCCTCTCCCGGCTTGTGCTACCTTTGAGACCGCTGGTGAGGACAAGGCGGTCTTTTTTGTTTTGCAGACCCGTTTGCGGGCAAAACCCTCATTGAGGAAAGGAGGCGGAATCATGGAGGGAACCAAGAAGATCCTGCTTCAGGAGGCCGAGATCCCCAGGCAGTGGTACAACATCCTGCCCGATCTACCCAGGGGGCTACAGCCGCCCCTTCATCCAGCCACGGGGAAACCCATAGGGCCTGAGGACATGGCGCCCATCTTTCCCATGAACCTCCTGGAGCAGGAGATGAGCCAGGATCGATGGATTGACATACCAGAGCCGGTCATGGAGAAGTACTTACTGTGGCGGCCCACCCCCCTTGTGCGGGCCAAGGCACTGGAGGAACGCCTGCAGACCCCCGCCAGGATCTATTTCAAGAACGAGGGGGTGAGTCCTCCGGGCAGTCACAAACCCAATACCGCAGTGCCCCAGGCCTATTACAACAAGGTGGCGGGCGTGAAAAGGCTCACCACCGAGACCGGAGCCGGGCAATGGGGAAGCGCCCTTAGCTTCGCATGCAAGCTTTTCGGCCTGGAGTGCAAGGTCTTCATGGTGCGTATATCCTACGAACAGAAGCCCTACAGGCGAATCATGATGCAGACCTGGGGGGCCAACTGCACCCCCAGCCCCAGCCAGGAAACCGAGGCGGGCAAGAAGATCCTAGCCCAGAATCCCAACTCCCCTGGCAGCCTTGGCATAGCCATCAGCGAGGCCGTGGAGGCGGCCGTCAGCCGAGAGGACACCAAGTACTCCCTGGGAAGCGTCCTCAACCACGTTCTTTTGCACCAGACAATAATAGGCCTTGAGGCCAAGAAGCAGATGGCTCAGGTGGGGGCTTATCCGGATGTGGTGATAGGCTGTGCCGGGGGCGGGAGCAATTTTGCAGGCTTGGCCCTGCCTTTTGTGGCAGACAAGATAAACGGCAAAGAGGTCCAGGTATATGCCGTGGAGCCGGCATCCTGCCCCACCATGACGAGGGGGCCCTTTGCCTATGATTTCGGCGACACTGTTGGCATGACCCCGCTTTTGCCCATGCACACCTTGGGACACACCTTTGTGCCTGAACCCATCCACGCAGGGGGCCTTCGCTATCACGGCATGGCCCCCATAGTAAGCCAGTTGGTGGTGGACGGACTTGTCACCCCAGTGGCGGTGCCACAGATGGAAACCTTCAAGGCCGGCATCACATTCGCCCAAACAGAGGGATTTATAAGCGCTCCCGAGACTGCCCACGCCATAGCAGTGGTCATAAGAGAGGCCCTTAAGGCCAAGGAGGAAGGGCGCCAGAAGGTGATCCTTTTCAACTGGAGCGGCCACGGCCTGGTGGACTTGGGAGCCTATTCGGCCTTTCTGGATGGGAAGCTGGCGGACCACGAGCTGCCCGAAGAAGAAATTGAGAGGGCCCTCAAGGACATCTCCGCCTTGCCAAAACCCACGGTCTGAGTTAAAAGCCAGTAGTATCTGTAAGCCAAGCCGGCTTTCTCGGGGGGCCCGGGCTTTCTAGGCCCGGGCCTCCATGGGATGCAGCCTAAAGGTGAAAGTTCGCATGGAGACGGGAACCCTTGAAATCCGCTGTCCAAGGCTGGGAAACCAAGTGCCTCTGGCCTACTGCTACCAACAGCCAGAGGGAAAGCCTTGCCCCAGGATGCTCATCTGTTGGGAGTGGAGGCTGCCCAAGCTGAGGCAGGTTTTGTGCAAGTTGGTTCCACCTGAGAAATGGGAAACTTTTTTCGAGACCCCCCCTCAGCCCAAGGCTTTAACCTTGGTGGAAGAGATCCGCAAGGCCAAAGCGGCAAGCCAAGAGGATGGAAATTCTGAAGGAGGAGAGGTACATGGCCCGTAGGAACAGGGCAGTTCTCATGGGCAATGAGGCCATAGCATTGGGGCTTCTGGAGGCAGGCTGCCAGGTGGTAACTGGATACCCCGGCACCCCCAGTTCCGAGATCCTTCCTGCGGCCCTAAAGATGAGCCGAAACTGGGGGCTCCCCCTTTATGCTGAGTGGTCCACCAACGAAAAAGTGGCTTTTGATCAGGCATATGCTGCTGCCATGGTGGGCAAGAGGGCCGCCTGTTGTATGAAGCAGGTAGGTCTCAATGTGGCCTGCGACTCCCTTATGAGTTCAGCCTATACAGGAGTAGAGGGCGGCTTCCTAGTGATCTCCTGCGACGACCCGGGCCCTCACTCCTCACAGACAGAGCAAGACTCCCGACGCATGGCCTGGGTTGCCAAAGTGCCTGTGCTGGATCCCTCCTGCCCTGAGGAGGCCAGGAATCTAGCCCGAAGGGGCCTTGAAATTTCAGAAAGGTTCTCCATGCCGGTGATGCTGCGTTCGGTAACCCGCCTAAGCCATGGCAGGCAGGATATAAGGGTTCAAACCTTTTCTCCCGAGCCCGGAGGGAACAAGGCCGCTTTCAAGCGGGACCCGGCTCGTTGGGCGGCAACTCCAAGATTTAGGTTTCTTCTTCACAAGGAACTCAACCGCAAGCTCAAGAGGCTGGAGGCGGTTTCCGAGGGAATGGCCAGGCTCAGGGGCCGGTTCAAAGGAAAAGGGAAGACCCCTCTGGGAATAGTGGCTGGTGGGGTCCCGGCCCTGGTGGCCATGGAGCTGCTTGAAGAAGAGGGGCTCCAAGAGATCCCTTTGCTTGCTGTGAAGATGCCTTTCCCTTTTCCTCGCAAAAAGGCCGGGGAGTTCCTGGCGGCCTGCAGTAAAGTCCTGGTGCTGGAGGAACCAGACTCTTTTTTGGAACTGCATCTGGCTGAAAGGCCTAAGGTCTTGGGCCGCCAAAGCGGGCATGTGCCCGAAGAAGGGGAACTTCTCCCTGAGATCATCTGGGAGGCAGTGGAGAAGGCCCTAAGAGAAACTCGGTTAAGACCTGGATCTAAGAAAAACCTGAATGAGACAACCTTGCTGGGGAAAGCCCTTCAGGAGGCCCAGCTTCCGGGGCGCAGACCTACCTTGTGTGCTGGGTGTCCCCACAGGGCTTCCTTTTACGCCATTAGGAGGGCCTTTCCCAAGGCCATTTACCCCAGTGACATAGGCTGCTACACCCTGGGATCAAACCTGGGAGGAGTGGACACGGTTCTAGATATGGGCTCTGGGATCACCTTGGCAAGCGGGATTTACCAGGCCTTTCACCTGGATGGGGTGGAGCAGCCCATAATAGCCACTATGGGGGACTCCACCTTTTACCACTCGGGCACGGCCGCCCTCATAAATGCTGTTCACAATCGGGCCCGCTTCGTGCTTGTGATCTTGGATAACCAGGTCACGGCCATGACCGGTATGCAATCCACCCCGGCCTGGGACCAAAGGGCCGACGGCTCACCAGGGAATCCTATCCCCCTGGAGCGATTGGTGGCCGGCTGCGGAGTGGACTTCCTGGAAGTCTGCGACCCTTACGACCTAAAGGCCACTGTGCAGGTCCTCAAAAAAGCATGGGAAAGGGCCAACTCGGAACAGGGCGGAGTCTCGGTGGTCATAGCCAGGCACCCTTGCCTGCTTCACAGGGGCAAGAGCACAGAGGCGGCCGGCCCGCCCCCCATGGTCACAGAGCGCTGCAAGGCCTGCCGTCATTGCGTTGAGGCTTTTGAGTGTCCGGCCCTGGGATGGGATGAGGCCGGGGGACGGGCCGTGGTTCTGGAGTCCCTTTGCGTGGGCTGCGGAGTTTGCGTACTTGTGTGTCCCAAGGGGGCCATAAAGCAGAAAGAGGAGGTGGCCCAGTGAATGTGCTACTTGCCGGGGTGGGAGGACAGGGGATCCTTTTTGTAACCGGGCTTTTGGCCCACCTGGGGATGGAAAGGGGCTGGCCGGTCTGCGCGTGTGAAACCCACGGGATGGCTCAGAGGGGAGGCTCTGTGGTTTCGCACCTGAGGCTGGGGAAGAAAGAGGCTGGGCCTCTTATACCCAAGGGCAAGGCCGATCTATTGCTGGGACTTAACGAGGACGAAGGGTTGAGGCATCTGGCCTACCTGAAAAGAGGAGGGTATTTGCTCCTGGAGTGTGGAAGGGACAAGCTTAGGCTTGATGGCGTGGCCAGGTACCTGGATTTCATGGACATCAAGGCCGTCTCTGTGCCAGCTTTCTCATTGGCCCAAGAGATCAATTTTCTTTTGGGGGCCAACTTGGTGCTGGTGGGAGCGGCTTGTGCCTTGGGCTGGCTTCCCTTTTCGGCCGGGGAACTGGAAAGGGGGCTTAAGGCCCTGTCCAAGAGCACTCTTTTGGAGCGCAACTTAGAAAGCCTGAGGCTGGGGCTAAAGAGCAATCCCGAGAAAGGAGTGGTTTTGGGGGCATCCCCTGCAGCCTCGGGGCTTTCGGCCTCCAAAGGCCCCAAGAGGCAAAGAGCATCTACTTACCGTTGAGGTACTGAACCTTATAGATGGAGTTGGCGGTCTTTATGAGAAGGGAGCCCATGTTTTCCCGCACGTCCTCCACAACGCTGGTTCTAAGAACCCGCCCCTTGCCTAGGTACACGGCGTAACGCTCCCCCTTGCGGGGTGGAGAATACTCCCAGCCCACAACAACCCCCTTGGGGTCCTGCCCAACGCTCTCCACCCGGGTCAGGGAAATCCGCCTGGTTAGGATCTCACATGTTCTAGCGTTTTCCACGCTCATCTGGCCCTCTCCTGCTTTCCATGCACTCAGATACTATGCAAGCCCCATGCCGCCCAAAAGCACCAAGATCTTGGCCGTAGCCAGCATTATTCAGCATCATTCAACGATGAGGATTATCTTAATGACATATTTGGACAAACCGGTCCATGCTTAAAAACTCCCTGATTTTCGGTTCCAGATTTGGTTCTGCTTTGAGTCCGGATACGCCAAAGCGCAAAAAGAGGCTTGGGGGCTTGAGCTCCCAAACTCAGAGGCTTTATAGAATAGTCCGGGCTAGAAGGCAAAAAGTCTGTTACAAAATCGTACTTGGCGTTCCCATTTGGAACTCTCCTCTTGAATTCATTTCCCCAAGCCTTGGAAAGCTCAACCCCGCTTTCTTCTTGAATGCCCACCAACCAGTCCCTGCCATGGTCTGCTGAGCTCCCCGGGCTCCTGGGCACAACCCTTGCGTATTCCATGGGTGCAAAAAATGTAAAGGGGATGTAAACCATGGCTAACAATTCGATATTAAAAGGTAATAAGTCAGAATCCAAGGATAGTGAATCTGCTGTGAGTTACGATTTCGTGCCAGCAAGAACGATTTTGAACAGATGGTGTGTGAGCTGGCTCGCAGGATTTCTGACCCAGGTGCTTGTGTTTTTTGCTGCTTTCCCTGCCATGGGGGAAAGCTTCAGGTTTCAGTGGGATCCCAACGCGGAGCCGGACATCGCCGGGTACAACCTCTACTATGGTTCAGCCCCCCGCCAGTACCAGGCCAATTTGGTCCTGGGCTCGGACATTTGTGAGGCCACAGCCTGCACGGCTCAGCTGGAGCTGGATGCTGGCCATTGGTACGTGGCCGTTACAGCCTTTGACCAGCAGGGCAACGAAAGCGATTACAGCGAGGAGCTCCACGTGATTTCCGGAAACTCTGAGCCCACTCTGATATATCCCAACGGTAGCATTACCTGGATAAGGGGTTGTACCTACGACATCCTCTGGGAGAATTTCCAGGATTCCAAGGTGACCCTCCAGCTTCTCAAGGACGGGGCCACTGTAAAGAAGATCGCCAAGGGGACCAACAACGACGGGGCCTTCTCCTGGGTCGTTAGCAAGAAGGTCTCACCAGGGGAAGGCTACGCGGTGAGGATCTCGGGCAAGGCCGAGACAGACTCATCGGACGAGACCTTCCGCATAGTCGCCCCCACGGTCAATACCCCCTCTAAAGGCGCCCTGGTGGAGAAGTCCACGCTCCAGAGCATAACCTGGCTGCCAGAGACCTTCTGCGGACCTAGTGTGGATGTCATCCTGCTCAAGGGTAGCAAGACTGTCCTGACCATTGCCGCCTCAGCACCCAATATCGGCTATTACGAATGGGAGGTCCCAGAAGATCTCAAACCCAGCTCGCGCTACCGCATCAAGATAGCCTCTTCCTCAAACCAAGGCTGCTTCGGGTATTCGGAGGGATATTTTGCTGCTCAGTGAAGATGCTCCGGCTGAAGAGGGCTTGAAAAATCCTCTGGAGAGAAAAAGGCCATGGCCTCAAGAAGGATCGAGAAATCTGTGGCAGGGAAAACACACCGATCTCTGCCGGAAGCCGTCCTGAGGCTTGGAGGATTTTTTAGAGCCATTTTTTATGCTCTTTTTTGCTTTCTGGGCTTTCTGGCCCAGCCCTATCACTGCCTTGGGGCCACCTTCACCCTAGCCTGGGACCCCAACACCGAGCCAGACCTGGCCGGCTATAAGCTCTACTATGGCACTGCCTCCGGGAATTACCAGCACACCATAGATGTTGGCAACCTGACTGAATACACCGTGGCCAATCTTCAGGACGGGGTCACCTATTACTTCGCAGTGACCGCCTACGATACCGAGAACAACGAGAGCGGCTATTCCAACGAGGTAAGCGGACGCAACAACCTCCCACCCCAGGCAGATGCCTCCTCCTCCGCATCATCGGGCCACGCACCCCTGGCAGTGAGCTTCCAGGGCAGCGGAACCGATTCGGACGGCACCATAGTCTCCTACTCTTGGGATTTTGGGGATGGCGGCACCTCAGCCGCTCAGAGCCCCTCCCACACCTACCCGGCTGCCGGCACTTACACGGTTCGACTCACGGTGACCGACAATGACGGGGCCACGGGTAGCTCAACTTTGCAGATAAACGTGCTTGCCCCCAACCTCCCACCCACGGTCACGGCCTCGGCCACACCCACCTCAGGGCCCGCTCCCTTGACCGTGGCCTTCTCAGCCAGCGCCACTGACAGCGATGGGGTGATCGCAAGCTACTCCTGGGATTTCGGGGATGGGGGCTCCTCTTCCCAGGCAAGCCCTTCCCATCAGTACAGCACTGCCGGTTCGTACACGGCCCGGGTCACGGTACGGGATGACGACGGGGCAACGGCCACTGCCTCTGTGCAAGTCACGGTCACGGCTCCCAATCAGCCCCCATCGGCAAGCCTCACGGCAAGCCCCACCTCGGGCCATGCACCCCTCACCGTGGCCTTCTTGGGCTCTGGGAGCGACCCTGACGGGACCATAACTGGTTACTCCTGGGCCTTTGGGGACGGGACCACATCCAGCCAGCAGAACATCTCCCACACCTATCTAGCCGCCGGTACCTACACGGCCACCCTAACGGTGCGGGATGACGGGGGGGCAACGGCCTCCAAATCAGTCCAAATAACTGTCCTACCCCCCAACCAGCCTCCTTCCCTCACGGCCGAGGCCTCACCACTGAGGGGGGCCCCTCCCCTGACCGTCTCCTTCACGGCAACGGCCGCGGACCCAGACGGCCAAGTGGTGTCCCTCACCTGGGACTTCGGGGATGGCTCCACATCCACCCAGCCCAACGTGCAACACTCTTACAATGCCGAGGGCACTTATACAGCGACGATCCAGGTCAGGGACGATGACGGGGCGATCCAGTCCAAGAGCTTCACTATAAGAGTCAATGCTGCCCCATCAGCCCCCAAGGGGCTTAAGGTAGGCCGGAGATAGGTTGCAAGCCTTTTCTTTTGAAAGAAAGGAACCGCCCTTTTGGAGAAGGGGTCTCTTTGAATTCAGTCTTCCCCTTCCGGCTGAAGGACCAAGGAACGTCTATACAGATCTCCTACGATAGACTGGCTTTAGAGTAATTATTCTCGGCCCGACTTCTTCTTTCCTTCTGGCGTCTTTCAGCTTTTCTCCTGTCCTGGCCGCTTCGCCTGCAAGCGATCCCCAACAGTAGAAACCTATAGTCCACGCAGGACTCTCTTCTCTCCCCCTGCCTTCTATCCCCCATGCGCCTCTCGGCGACTCTTCTTTCAACAAAGCTCAAAAGAGCACACTCACCCGAAATCCCTATTCCAGTCCTTTCCATTATTCACCCCCCAAACCTCCGCACTGATTCTACTCGACCTGGCTCGGCGGTTCAAACATTTTTTTTGGATCTTCTTTGGGGCCCAAAAAAATCCTAGCCGCTTTTTTAAGTGATCCCGTTTCCCACATTCCCAAAGCCTCGCCCGCCTAACTCTTGAGGCTGGAAAGTCCTTGTGGGCCCGCCGAGACTCGGTTGTATCCGTAAGAGCTAAAATGGCCCTTAATTCTTATACCCAAATTGCGTTAAGTATAAATTTAGAAATCAAATGGTTACCCATCAATTCTTCGCTTGACATCTAAAATTTTGGATATTAGACTAAGATAATTTTTTGTATCATTGGAGGACCTAGGAGCCATCATGCTTGGGATGGCGATCCCCAGGTCGTTACCCCCATCAGATCTGATGTGCTCCTTTCTCTTCCCCCCCAGTTCTTTAAAAAAAAGCTCCGGCAACAATTTTGCGGCCAAGCCCTTTTTCCGGCCCAGGCCACTGTTCTCAGTCGGGAGAGAGCGCCCAAGCTCTGGCATTTTTCCTGCTAAAGGATTTGGGGCTAGAAAGAGGCTCTTGGCGAAAAAGCCCTCAACTCCTTTTGGGGCGCTCATGTACGCAGAGCCTCCCGGGGCTTTTTTAGTATTCGCGGAGGGAATTTTTTGACCTGTAGCGACAAAAAACCGACGCTTTTCAAGTTCGGTTTTCTTAGCTTCATATGTGTTTGTTTTTTTAGCCTGGCTTTTGAGGCCAGGGCTCTTCAGGTTACCTTGGCCTGGGACGAATCCCCCCCTGAAGACCTCATTAGGAGCTACCGCCTCTATTATGGGAACGGATCTCGAAATTACTCTTCCTTCCAAAGAGTAACCTTGAGGGAGTGCTCCTCTGGAGTTTGCCAGCATACCCTGGATCTCCAGCAGGGGCGCTGGTATTTCGCTGTTACCGCCGTGAACAATGAAGGGCTGGAAAGCGGCTACAGTGAGGAGGTTTGGGCGGACCTCTGTTCTGATCCCAGGCTTCTTTATCCAAGCGCAGCAGGCATAACCTGGGCCAGGGGCTGCCTTTACGAAATCCGCTGGGCAGGATTCGAGTCTTCCAGTGTTTCCCTGGAGCTGGTAGGCCCCTCGGGCAACTTCACTTTGAGCTCCTCTACTCCCAACGATGGGCTCTTCAAGGTGCGCATCAGGAAAAAGCACCCGATCGGGGAGGGATTTCTTGTGAGGGTGGAAGGGAAGCAGATGCCCCATGAATGGGACGAATCCCAGGAGACCTTCTCCATCCTGGAGCCGCAGGTTACCGCCCCCCAGGAGGGGGCCGTGCTTTCCAGGGGAGAGCTGGTGACCATAAGGTGGATCCCCCTTGGCTTCTGCGGGGATTCGGTCTCCGTGGCTTTGCACAAGGGCTCCAGGCGGCTTCGCTCCATAGGCAGCCAAGTTCCTAACACAGGGGAACTTCTCTGGAGCGTGCCTCAGGAGCTCAGGCCGGGATCTGGGTACAAAGTAGTTATTCGCTCGGAGATTCATGGGGCTTGCAAAGCCGCTTCTCCGGGAGGGTTCGTGATAGAGTGACTCGCCGCGAGGCGAGAGGAGGTACGCCATGGAGAATTGCGCCTCAGGTGTTTTCCCCCAGGAGGCCCCCCAAGGGCAGGGAAATGAAATTCTCCGAGGAGCTTGCGGCTTCCCCCAGGAAGAAACATTGCCGCAGGACTCGCTCCAGCAAGCTTGCCAGCTCCTGGTGGACCTGGACTCAGGGGCAAGGTTCATGAAAGGGATCCTCCTGGGAGTCCTTCTGAGCGGCTCCATCTGGGCCGGAATCCTGCTTTTGGTTCTCTAGCCCAAATTGCCTGCTCTTGTTGACCCCGGTCTGTTCCCTGTGTCTGGTCTATCTGGTATGTTCCGTCTATTTGGTCTATTCGGTCTGTTCAGTCTGTTCAGTCGGGAACCCGTAAAACAGCGCGGACCAAAGCCCAAACCAAAACCCACAGGGGGGGTAAACCCAACCGGGAGGGGATGAACCCCTCCCCTACGCAAAACCATTCTGATTTCGGTAGGTTGGGTGTTGGTGGTCGTTGGCGCCGGATTTCATATCAGCCCGCAAGGCACCTGCCCAAACAAAACCCTAACCCATCCGCAACGGGTACTCCGCCGACAGGTTTTTAGCACAGAGCATGCCAGGCCCAACACTCTATCCTGGCGCACCTCTTCCAGGAGCCAATTTGATTGAAATCTCAACCTTTTTTTGTGGCTTGAGCGGTTCTCTCCCTCAAGGGGCCGCGGCCCCCTCTCAAGGACCTGTAAAATATCCCTACGCTTCCCGGGGGCTGCACAGAGTGATGGGAGCGCATTTTATATGCGCCCGAAAAGGGAGGCAGATCCAAAACCCACAGGGTGGTAAACCCACCGGGAGGGGTTAAACCCCTCCCCTACGCAAAACCATTCTGATTTCGGTAGGTTGGGTGTTGGGGGACGTAGGGGCGGGCTTTATGCCAGCCCGCAAAACGGGCCAAACCAAAACCAGAAAACCCCGGGAGAGGGTAAACCCTATCTCGTCTATTCGGTCTGTTCGGTCTAGTCAGTCTATTCAGTCGGGAACCCGTGAAACTTAATATATCCGGCATTACCCACTGATTCTGAATAATGCGGGCTGGATAAATGTAAAAGAATCCGGCATAGATCCTGCCTTTTTTCCTTGCCTCCCCGGCAGCCCTCAAGACCCAGACTTTTCTTTTTCGTCTTGGTAGCTGCCTCCGTAGTAGTAGGCCCCGTAAGCATGCCCGTAGAGTTTTAAGGATTGCGGGGGCACGTCATTGAAAACCAAGGCTAGGATCTTTTCCTTGGGGAAGGCTTCCAGGGCCTCCTTGAGGCCGTTTCTGGGGGTCAGGTCGTGACGCACCACAAAGACCACCCCATCTGCCATCCCGGCCAAAATGCGAGGCTCGCTGGTCAGAAGGGCTGGGGTTGTGTCTAGAACCAGATATGTCTCTTCCTGCCCGGAGCGGGTCTGATCCAGGAGGGATTTCATCCTGTCCGAGGAGATGAGCTCTATGGGGTTCTCCCTGGGGGATCCCGAGGCCACAAAGGAGAGCTTGCGTATGCCGGTTTCCCGGATGACACTCCCCAGGTCTGACTCCCCGGCCAAATAATCAGAAAGCCCGGGGGAGGACTTCATCCCGAAGAACCGGTGCAGCTTCCCGTGGCGCAGATCCGCGTCCACAAGCAAGGCAGACTCCCTGAGCCCCTGGGCGATGCTGGCGGCAAGATTGGCCGAGACCAGCGACTTGCCCTCCCCGGCCGAGGCGCTTGTAACAAGTATCACCCTGGGGGTTTCAGGGCCCGGGGAAGAGTGCAGTATATGGGTCCTCAAACGCTTTATCTGCTCCACCACGTGCCCGTGTGCCTGGCCGTAAACCAGGAGCCAAGGGCTGAGTCTGACGGCTTGCCCCTCCCTGGGCATGGCCAGCACCGAAGCCATGGAAGCCACCTCAGCAGGGACCGGAGCGGTTTCCGAGTGCTGCTCTGCCCCGGCCGATTCCGGTGACTCGGATTTAGGAAGCCCCTTATCCTTTTCGGCCTTCTTTAGTGCCTCGAACACTTTGCTCAAATCACTTTACCTCCCGTGACCACAAGCTCCTTGAAGAAGAAGCTTTTTCCGCCTCAGCCCTTCTAGGGCCGAGAATCTTCCCAGAGCTTCTTTGCGGCTCAGCCCGCCAAGTCCAGGAATCTTTTGAGGCCCGCCCAGACCCTGGGGATCCACTGGGCGCCTCCCCCCAGGGCAACCCAAGCCCCTGCAAAAGCCACAGCCAGCGCCCCTGCCGCCCAGACCCAGCGAGTCCCGGACTGCTTCCCTGAGTCCCTGGGCATGGTCCACTCCTGGACCAGGTCCCTCTCATCCCTGGGCCAAACAAGACTGCCCGCCCTCTTTAGCCCCTTCCCTTCCAGGTCGCCTATGACTTCCTTTACCACCGCCGGCTCAACTCGTTTTTTCCCCAAAGCATAGGCCGTGAGGAGGGAGTTGTCGCAAACCACGTTGATGAGCCTCGGGATCCCCGAGCTGTACTTGTGAATGAGGGAAACAGAGCTTTTCTCGAATATCTCCCCCTTGCTCGAGCCTGCCACCTCAAGCCTTCTCCTTATGTAAAGGGCGGTCTCTTCGCGGCTCAAAGGATTGAGATGCGCCCTCAAGCTTATCCTCTGTTTGAACTGCCTCATACAGCTAAATTCTATGATCTTGTGCAGCTCCGGCTGGCCGGCCAGTATAACCTGGAGCAGCTTCTGCTTGGCTGTCTCAAGGTTCATGAGAAGCCTTATCTCCTCAAGGATGGGAAGCCCCAGGTTCTGGGCCTCGTCCACTATGAGGAGCGCCCTGTGGCCTTTCGAGGCGGTGTCCAGGAGAAACCCGTTGATGCGATTCAAGAAAGCCGCCTTGTTGGAGAACTCCCCCCCCAGATCAAACTCGTGCGCTATGCTATGGAAGAATTCCATGAGGCTCAGCCTGGGGTTTATGATGTAAGCTGTCTTGGTCCCCTCATCCAGCATCTGGAGAAGACAGCGCACCAAGAGAGTCTTGCCGGTGCCCACCTCCCCGGTGAGCACCATGAGTCCCTTCTTTTCCTTGACCCCGTAGATGAGGCTTGCCAGGGCCTCTTTGTGCTGCTGGCTTGCGTACATGAAGGCCGGATCAGGGGTGATCTCAAAAGGCTTCTTCTCAAGACCGAAGAAGGACTCGTACATACTCTTTGCCTCGCACTCTCTTCCCTAACCGATTTTCACCCCGAAACCAACCCACCCTTCCCCGCCTCTCTCTTCTTTCACTCTTCATTCTTCACTCTTCATTCTTCATTCTTCACTCTTCACTCTTCACTCTTCATTCTTCA
>CAYPWF010000074.1:0-16097 GCA_964414345.1 uncultured Desulfarculaceae bacterium | reverse complement strand
AGAAGAAACGATGGTGGGAGGGGGCCTATGACAGGGGTGATCCTGGCAGGGGGTCAAAGCCGTCGCATGGGCACGGATAAGGCCCTGCTGGAGCTAAGAGGCAAACCCCTTATTCAGTGGGCAGTGGATGCCCTCTCTAAGGTTTGCGATCCTGTCTTGGTGGTCACTAATTCCCCTTCCCAGTATTCCTTTTTGGGAGTGGAGATGGTGGGGGACCTGCTTCCAGGGCGGGGAGCCCTGGCAGGAATACATGCCGGGCTCTTTTTCTCCAAGGGCAACAGGGCCTTTGTGGCAGGCTGCGACATGCCTTTGCTTTGCCCTGAGCTGATCCATCATATGGCAAATGTGCCTGGCTCGTGGGATGTGGTGGTGCCCAAGGTAGGGGAGTTTCTGGAGCCGCTCCATGCCCTTTACTCCAGACGCTGTTTGGCTTTCTTGGAAAAGCTGTTGCTTTCCGGTGCACGGAGAATTCTTGATCTTTATCCCCTGGTGCGGGTCAGGGTGTTTCAGGAGGAAGAGATGAGGCATCTGGATCCGGATTTGAGATCCCTCATGAATGTGAACACCCCAGAGGACCTGGCTCTGCTTCGTTCCCTGGTGAACCAAACCGCTCCAGCACCCTCTGGATGATCAGACTCGTTGATATCTGGGGCCTAAGGGGGATAGTTCTCACTTGCCCTCCTGCAGCTTGAACCAGATCGGCCCCCACAATGGCTTCCTCGGGCCAATCCGCCCCTTTGACCAGCACGTGGGGCTTGAGCGCTTTTATGAGTTTGAAAGGATCGGGATCCTCAAACGGCACCACCATGTCCACGCAGGCAAGACCTGCCAGAACCAGGCACCTCTCCTCCAGGGGACAGATGGGTCTTCCGGGCCCCTTGATGAAGCGCACGGACTGGTCGGAATTGATTCCCACAACCAGAAGATCCCCCAACCCCTTGGCCTTCTCCAAATATTCCACATGTCCAGCATGCAAAAGGTCAAAGCATCCGTTGGTGAAAACCACTTTCTTCTTGAGGGCCTTGGCAGCCGCCAACATCTCCAAGGCCCCGTTCAAATCCAGGATCTTCTCTTTCAAAGCCCTCTCCTCCAAGAGTAGATCTCCAGCCTGTAAGACGCTTCTTGCCTTGCCCTAAGACCCTGGCTGGACTTCAAGGTTTCAGAGCAAACCTCAACCCAAGGGCCCCCTTAAAAGATTCTCAGCCCCGGCCGGTGATCCCAGCCGGACCCCGGGAACCTATCATAAGCTCATCCAATTAACAATTCCCTCCATCACATTAGCCTAACCCGGATGCTTCTCCAAGGCCTCTGACTTTGGGGGCCAAGCCCCCGGGCACGCTTTCAAATATTCTGAACCAAACCCGGGCAAAAACTGAAACCAAAAACAAGGTTCTTTTTCAGCATGAACAGCTCTTTCCTAACATATCTGAGGGATGGCCCAAATCATCCACTGATCCTGAGTACTGTGGGCTAAGGCAGCCGTGAGGGGCCTGGGTTTGCGACTTTACAATCTTTCCATCTCTGCCATAATTAGCTTTGATTCCCATAAGCCCTCTTGATCTTATGGGCCTGCAGCCGGTCTTGGCGGAGAATCTCAATTTTGGAGGTGGCAAGTTAAATGGCGGAGTTGGAGAGTAGGAATCTCTATTTGCAAGGCATCTCCTGGTGGAACAAGAGACGTTTTGGTAGTGCTCTTGTTTGTTTTCAAAAGGCCTACGAGCTTGCTCCGGAGAATCCTTTCATCATGTCTTATCTGGGGCTGGCACGCATAAAAATGAACGCCGTAGAAGAAGGCTTGGAGCTTTGCCGCCAGGCCGTCAAAAAGAGACCCTTTAACGAAGACCTGGTATATAACTTGGGAAGAGCTTACCAGATGGCCGGAAACCGCCAGGAGGCCCGAAGAACTTTCCTGCTTGGGGCCAAAGGCTGCCCCGATACTCAAAGGTTCCTGACCGCCCTCAAGGAGATGGGGGTGCGCAGAAAACCCACTATTCCTTTTCTCTCACGAGACAATATCCTCAACCGATGGCTGGGCAAAGTGACCTACAAGCCAGGCAGTTTCCGCATAGAGGATATTGAGAACTGATATGCCAATACCTCGAAGATTCGCTTGCAGGCTCTTTTTGAGCTTCCATCATAAGACCTTGGCCTGTTTCCCTCTGGGGCCGTTTCCCAGGCTCTAATCCGTATGATTCACAATCATTGGGTAACGCAGGCTATCTTACTGACATATTTGGACAAACCGCTCCATACTCAAAAACACCCCGAGCCTTGGTTCCAGGTTTTGACAGGGGTTGACTCGGAACATGCCAAGGTGTACCGAGGGGCTTTGGGGTTTAGCCCCGAACTTACAGGCTTCGCAGAATAATCCTGGCTAACAGAATGGAGAGGATTCAGGGGCTCGTGGGCTTTTCCCCACGAGCCCCACAAACTTCCCCATTAGAGGGACTCCAGTAGCACTTCCGAGAGGTCCAGAATCGGGAGCTCTTCTTCTTTGCCCATGGTCTTGGTTGAGGCCTCCAGCATGACCACACAGTACGGGCAGGCTGTGGCCAGAGCCTGGGCTCCTTTGGCCAGGGCCTCCTCCACCCTCAGGTCTCCGAACCTCTCCCCAGGAGCGGTTTCCATCCAAATACGTCCACCCCCCCCGCCGCAGCAAAGGCTGTTGGACCGGATGCGATCCAGTTCCTGGAATGCTCCGTCCGCCACGGCCTGGAGCAGCTCTCTGGGCTCCTCGAACACCTCGTTGTGCCTACCAAGATAACATGGATCATGGTAGGCTATTTTCCGAGTAGCTCCCTTGCTGGGTTTCAGCTTACCTTCTTTCACAAGCCGGGCCAAAATCTGGGAGTAATGAACCACCTCGAATTCACCACCCAGCTCCGGGTACTCCTTGCTAAAGGTAAAAAGACAATGGGGGGAGGTGGTGATTATCTTCTTGACACCCTTGGACTGGAAAAGAGCTATGTTCCCCTGGGCCAGCTTCTGGAAAAGATCTTCGTCTCCGATTTTCCTCACCGACTCCCCGCAACAGCTTTCTTCCTCACCTATCACCCCGAAACTCACACCTGCTTTTTGCAAGAGTTGCACAATGGATCTGGCGATCTTCTGGCTGCGCACGTCGTAGCAAGAGGTACAGCACACAAAAAGAAGATACTCGCTCCCCTCCGCGAAAGCAGGCACCTCAAGGCCCTTCATCCACTCGGTGCGCTTAGCTCTCTCGCCGGACCAAGGGTTCCCGTGGCTGTGCAGACTTCCAATCACCGGCCTGTAGCTGCCAGGGACTGTTCCAACCGAGGCCAGCATGCTTCTCATGCCCCTCACATTGTCGATGATCTTCACCTGCCTAGGGCAACGCACCACACACTGACCGCAGGTGCTGCAGGCATAAATAACCTCCTCCGACTCAAAACCCTCCAGGCCCAACTGCCCCAGCCTTTGCACCTTGCGGATATTGAATGACTGGGAAATATGACCCGGAACCAGCCTCCAAGGGCATGAACCTGTGCAAAGCCCGCACTGCATACACCAGTAAAGGGTCTCTGCTCCTGAGGCTACTATGGCCTCACTGACTTCCAGAAAAGGCGTTCTAGCTTCCATATCCTCGTTCCTCCGGAAAAAGGTGCACGAGCTTCGCGCTCCCTAGAATCCTTTGTAAGGATTAGGTCCTATCTCCTGAATCCGCTCCATGAAACTCTCCACTATGGAAGGGATCCTTTTGTAGTCTCTAATCTCCACCTGCTCCAAACGTACCCTGTCCGACTCCAAAGCCAGTCTGTCTAAGGTCTCCGAGACCTTGGAGAGCCTGTACTGGGCCAGCTCGCTGCCCTTGACCATGTGACACTGGTAGTCGTCCCCATGCTTGCAACCCAGGAGCAGAACCCCGTCTATTCCTTTGGACAAGGCATCCGCCACCCAGATCAGGTTCAGGGAGCCCAAACATCTCAGGGGAATAACCCTCACATAGGGGTTCCACTTGAGCCTGCATTGCCCGAGCATATCCAAAGCTGGATATGCGTCGTTCTCGCAAGCCAGGACTACAACTCTGGGCTTCTCTTCATCCTCTTCAGGCACCTCAATGGCCTTGATCATGGATCCTATCATGTCCACCGAGTAATCTTTGAAGTAGATTATGCGCTCAGGGCAGGAGCCCATGCATATGGAGCAGCGCCTGCAGCGGGTGGGATTGGGAAGGGGATTGGCTTTCTCGTCCTCGTTTATGGCCCCAAAAGGACACTCCTCGGTGCATCTCTTGCATTGGGTGCAACGCTGCATAAAGAACTCCGGATAGGAACGATCTCCGGCCCTGGGGTGCACAGCCTCCCCCCTTGCGGTCATCTCCACGCATTGGATGGCCTTGAGGGCGGCCCCCCGGCCGTCTTCTTCAGCTCCCAGAGTGTCCATGGGCTGTCTCACACATCCTGCAGCATATATACCCGTGCGGCGGGTCTCATAAGGAAAGCAGATGAAATGGGAATCCGGCATCCCGTATCGCAGTTTGGGAAGCTCCGGGCCCTGCCGGTACTCCAGGTAAAGGGCCATCCCTTCCTTTTGACGATCCGCCACTGCCGTAGGCTCGGCCTGGGGCTGGGCTTCCCCTGAGCCCGCTGTGGGCTCGGCAGCCCCCTCCATGTCAATGTCCAGAGCCATGGAGGGCACCATTCCTGTGGCCAGAACCACCATATCCCCCACCAAGCTTAGTCTCTCTCCGGCTAAGACGTCATCCACCTCCACCAAAAGCTTGCCTGAGCCATCCCCGCTTACCGAAGCCACCTCCCCCTTGATGAAAACGCAGCCCTGCTTCTGCAACTTCCTGTAGAACTCCTCGTACTGGCCTGGTGTCCTCATGTCCTTGTACACAATATACACCGCCGTGGAGGGATCTTGCTCCTTTAGATACAACGCCTGTTTCAGGCTTACCATGCAGCACACCGATGAACAATAGGGAAGGTGCTTGGGATCCCTTGATCCGGCGCACTGGATGAATACTACACTGCTGGGGGCACCCTGATCCGAGGGCTTGATTATCTTCCCCTCCTTGGCAGCACGCTCCTCCAGTTCTATGTTGGTCACTACATCCGGGCTCAGCCCATAGCCCAAATGAGCCAAGCGGCTAGGATCATAAGGCCTCCAGCCCGTGGCCTGCACTATAGAGCCAACCCTAAAACTCTCTTCTCCTGCTGGCCCGGTCGCTGTAACCTGGAACATGCCAGGGGCACCCTGGATGGATCTTATCTCTGTGGAACAAAGCACCCTTATCCCAGGGTGTGCTTTCACCTGGGAGACCATGGCCTCAAGACCCACGTCTTCAAGCTCTCTATACGGCTGATGGATCGGATAACGTTTCCACTGCTTGGCCATCCATCCTCCCAGCTCTTGCTCCTTTTCTACCAGCGTGACCTGATAGCCTGTCTTGGCAGCCTCCAGGGCAGCCATCATCCCGGCCACGCCTCCACCCACCACCAGGACTCCCTTGTCCACTTCAGCCTGATAAGGTTCCAAGGGCTGGGACTTCTGGACCCGTACGATCCCCATGCGCACATAGTCCTCTGCCATCATCTGGGTGTCCTCGTCCCCTGCAGGAAGCCCCCATATGACCTGCTCCCTGAGATTTACTCTCTCCAAAACCACACTCTCAGGAAATTGAAATACGTCGGTTAGAACCCTGGGCGAGCAGGCAGCCAACACTACCCCGTTTATTCCCTCTTTCTCCATGTCCTGCAGGATGAGCTGCACTCCATCTTGGCTGCAGTATGCCCCATGTCTGCGGCACAGGGCGGCCTTCATCTCTGCTGTGGCCACCTTGGCAAGCCCATCCAGATCTAAAGCTTCACCTATCCCGCATCCTTCACACAAATACACGCCGATCTTGTCCATCAGCCGCTACCTCCCCACCAAGGACTGGATAGCAAGAAGTGCCGCACCGGTGGCGTCCTGAACGCTGTGCGCCACATCAACGGGTTTCTTGACGCATCCTGCGGGTATGATCCCCGAGGATCCAGACTCAGCCAGAAAGCCGTAATCGTCATATGATGCTTGCCCAGGGACCCGGATCTTGGCGGTGGTGGGAACCATTCCGGTGGCCAGTACCACCAGGTCGGCCCTGGCCTGGATTCCTTTGCCCTGCTCCACATCCTCCACTGTTAGGACCAACTCCCCGGCTTCCTTGTCCTCTCTGATGTCAGCCACCTTCCCTTTTACCAGGGATATCTTTTCGTCGGCCTTCACCTTGTTGTAGAAATCCTCCAGTCTTCCCAGTGCCCTGATGTCAATGTAAAAGATGGTGACCTCTGCCTCTGGGTACTGCTCCCTCACGTAAAGGGCCTGTTTGAGGGAAGCCAGGCAGCAGACTCCAGAGCAGTAGGGCAAGTGGTTTTCATCCCTGGAGCCCGCGCATTGAACAAAGGCCACTTTTTTTACCTCAGCTCCATCTGAAGGCCTAAGGATCTTCCCTTTGGTGGGACCGTTGACTGCCGAAAGCCTCTCCATCATCACGTTGTTTATTACGTTGGGGGTTTTCGAAAAACGGTAATACTCCACTTTGGAGGCATCAAAAGGATCCCAGCCTGTTGCCCAGATCACGGCCCCTACCTCCAGGCTGAGGGTTTCTGGTTTCATGTCCAAATCCACTGCCTGGAAAGCACATACCTCAACGCATTTCCCGCAGCTGGCCCCCAAACAGACCTCGGGGTCTATTACATACCTGGCCGGAAAGGCCATTTCGTGGGGCAGGTAAATGGCCTTGGTCTTATCCATGCCATAGTTGAAATCATTGGGCCTTTCCACAGGACACACTTTTTCGCAGGCCCCGCAGGCAGTGCATCTGTGGTTCACAAATCTGGGCCTTACCTCCACTTGGGCCAGCATCTTTCCCGGTTCCCCCTGGACTCCCACCACCTGAGCCATGGTGTGGATCCTGATCCTGGGATTTTTCCGGATCCTTCGAAAGTTAATTTCCAAACCGCACTGTGGAGGGCACATCTTGGGAAAGTATCGGTTGCTCCGGGCCACCCTTCCCCCCAGGTAAGGGGCCTTTTCCACAATGTGAACGGGAAAGCCCACTTCGGCCGCCTCCACAGCGGCCGTAAGTCCGCTTATCCCTCCACCCACCACCAGAATCCCCGCCTCTGCTGTGCCTGACATCTGGCTGCACCTCCGGATTTAACTATGTTCCAGCCGGCAAATTCGAAGCATTCTAACTGTCCGGCCCGACCATGTCAAGGAATCCCACATGCTTTCGGGAGCCAAAGCAAGGAAAACCCCTTCTGATTCCAAGCCCATGTTTTCTCCAGAGGGCCAAGACCCTCTAAAACTACTTGACAAGGGATCCCCCCTTTCCATAAGATTCGAGCCGATCTTGGACAGTGTTTCCCAGGCTGGATGCCCAAACAAAAACGCTCTGCAAAGGAGGGAGCCATGAGGAGAGGACTGTTCCTGGCAGTTGCGGCTTGGGTGTGGGTCTTGCTCTGCTTTGCGGGACCCGGTTGGGGAGCTGATGAGATCAAGGTTGGGGTTGTGGGCCCTATGGCCTTTACCCAAGGGGAAGGCCACTGGAACGGTGCCAGTATGGCGGCCGAAGAGATAAACTCCAAAGGAGGTGTGCAGGTAGGGAAAAAGAAGTTTCAAATTAAGCTTGTGAAAGTGGACTCAAACGAATTCCTCAACGTGACCGACGCCACCAACGCCATGGAGCGGGCCATTACCTATGAGAAGGTGGATTTCCTCATGGGCGGCTTTCGCACAGAGGCGGTTTTGGCTATGCAGGACATAGCCATGGAGTACAAGAAGATATTTCTGGGCTGTGGAGCAGCCCACCCTGAGCTCTGCGCAAGGGTTGGGAAGGATTACGAGAAATATAAATATTGGTTCAGGGTGACGCCCATCAATTCCACCTTCTTGGTCAAGGTGGACTTCCTGCTCTTGGAGATGGTGGCCAAGAAGATGGCCGCGGAACTTGGAATTGCAAAACCCAAGGTGGCCATAGTAGCTGAGAAGGCTGTGTGGGCGGACCCCATCGTAAACATCGCTCAGGAGAACTTACCCAAGATGGGCATGGAGATAGTGGGGGTCTGGAGGCCTTCCCCTGTGGCCACGGACGTAAGTGCCGAACTCTCGGCCATCCAAAGCGCCGGGGCCCATATAGTCTTCACATCATTTTCCTCTTCGGTGGGGATACCTTTTGCAAAGCAGTGGGGGGAGTTACAGATTCCTGCAGCGGCGGTTGGGATCAACGTGGAGGCACAAAAAGACGGGTTCTGGGCTGCCACAGGGGGTAAGGGCAACTACACCCTCACAATGAACACTTACGCCAGAGTTAAGATGACCGACTCCACCATTCCCTTCTTCGACAAATACAAAGAAAGGTTCAAAGAGGCCCCCAATTACACTGCGGGCACCTATGATGCCATGCACTTGCTAGCCCAGGCCATAGAGAGGGCCGGAACTTTGGATTCAGCCAAGGTGGCTCAAGAACTGGAGAAGACCGAGTATATGGGTGGAGCAGGGAAGATAGTTTTCACCAAGGACCACGACGTTACCTGGGGACCGGGCTTCGTCACTGCCATAGGCACCCAGTGGCAGGACGGGAAAAACCTTTGCGTTTGGCCGGACGGTTGGCAAGGCATCAAGTACGAGGGCTCGGTGGATTACAAGATACCACCCTGGGTGGTGAGCCACCACAAGAAATGACCCAGGCTCTGTATGACGAGGGCTTTGGCTGCAGGCCTGACAATTAGTCTCCCAAACACGGGGGCTGGTGTGCCCGCCCCTGCTTTTCAAGCCAGTAAAAGGGAGGAAATGGTTGGCTTCTGACATAATAGTCAACGGCCTCATCTCAGGCAGCATTTACGCTCTTTTGGCCATAGGCTTTTCCCTCATCTTCGGGGTAGCCAGGATAGTCAACATCGCCCATACAGCTTTTTACATGGTGGCTGCCTACGCCATCCACTTCGGGCTTCACAATTTAGGAATTCCTTATCTGCTGTCTATGCCACTGGCAGTGCTGCTGGTGGTCGGCCTAGGGCTTGCTTGCTATAAGCTCTTCATAGACCCCATCCGGGAACATGAGGCTGCGGTGCTTATAGCCACCATAGCCCTGGCAATGGTCTTTCAAGAAGTGACCTTGATGCTCTTCAAAGGCCACTATAGGGGGACACCTCCTTTGCTGGAAGGTTTCTTGACCGTGCTGGGGGTGAAGGTGGCCTACCAGCAACTCCTTACTTTCCTGGTGGTGCTCCTGGTGCTGAGCCTGGTGTGGCTTTTCTTGGAGCACACACGCCTTGGTCTGGCAATTCGCACTACCGCCCAGGACAGGGAAGTTGCCAATCTCATGGGCATGGATGTGGCCCGTATAGCCATGCTGGCCATGGCCATCTCAGTAGGAATGGCAGGAGTGGCGGGTGCGGTGGTGGTGCCACTTTTCGTTTTGGACCCCTTCATGTGGCTGTCCCCCCTCATAATGGTAATGGCTGTAGTAGTGCTGGGGGGGCTGGGAAGCATCAAAGGGAGCTTTTTGGGGGCTTATATATTGGGATTTGCCGAAAGCCTGGTGGTTTTCTTGCTGCCCATGGGGTCTTTTCTGAAGGGTTCTGTGGCCCTCTCAGTCATGATAGCGGTTCTCTTGGTCAGGCCCGAGGGGCTCTTCGGGATAGCCTTCGAGGAGGAAAGATAGCCTGGAGTTTATTGAAGATAAGGCAAGCCTTGGGGAGAGAACCGCAAAAAGCAGGATATTTCTTCCAAGGCCCGGCTGCTCATTGCAGCGAGGGCCTGGGAAGAGCTGGGAGGTCTTAAGGTTTTCAGAGAAACCATCCGGGAAGGGATCCATGAGAATGCTCCTGGCTCAGGCAAGAAGGCTCCAGGTGATGATCAAGACCGAGATCCTTGTTTTGCCAAGCAGGATCGCGGTGATGCTTTTCGCTGTTTTCCTTCTCACAGCCCCACTTTACTGGCCTGACCCTTATCTGCTTCGAGTACTGACCTTGGCCAGTATCTTCGCCATCTTTGCGGCCAGCTGGGATCTGCTTTCAGGCTTTACCGGGCAGGTCAATTTCGGGCACGCACTTTTCTTCGGGGTGGCGGCTTACTGCGCAGCCCTTTTGAATCTTCATGTAAAGCTGCCTCCCTGGGCCACGGTGCCCCTCGGGGCAGTGGCGGCTGTTGCCGCAGGCCTTGTAGTGGGGATTCCTTGCTTGAGGCTCAAGGGCACATATTTGGCTCTGACCACCCTTTCCTTTCCCATTATCCTTATGGGTCTGGTCTTTGCTTTCCCGGATCTGACCGGAGGGGAGTTGGGAGTGTCGGGATTGAGCAGATTGGCACCCAGCCGTGTTGGAGAGTATTACGTTTGCGTGGTACTAATGCTGGGGGCGGGCTTTCTCATGTGGAAAATAGGGGATTCCAAGACGGGCATCATATTCCACGCCATCAGAGAAGACGAGCTGGCGGTTCGCGCAGCTGGTTTGAACACCACCAGGTACAAGATCCTGGCCTTCTGCTTAAGCGGCTTTTTTGCGGGGCTGGCAGGAGGCCTTTACGCCCACGTGATGCGGATAGCCGGACCCTCCACCCTGGAGGTCTCTTTGTCCTTTCAGGCTGTGATATGGGCTGTTTTTGGGGGCATGGTCTCCATTTACGGGCCCATAGCCGCAGTTTTTATATTGTTCCCCCTTCTGGAGTTACTCAGGGTTGTTCCGCAGATAAGGAATTTGGCCTTTGCTGTTGTTATCCTGGCCATCCTGCTTTACATGCCGGAGGGGCTCATACCTTGGATAAGGGACAGGATCGAGAAGACCTGCCCCAGGTGCAAGGTGAGAAATTTCGCCCGCAGAACCAATTGTAGGGTTTGTGCGGCCGCTCTGCACTGAAGCTTAGCAACGCAGTAAGTGGAGGAAAGGACCCAAATGGACGCAAGATCAGCATATCTGTCGAAACCGTGGCTTCAGTGGTATCCCCCCGGAGTCCCCGAGGAGGTGGGAATCCCCCAAGAGTCCGTGCCTGAGCTTTTCCGAGGGATAGTCAGCAAGTACGGGGATCGAACGGCTTTGATTTTCCATGGTAGAAAGATTTCTTACCAGGAGCTGGGGGATATGGTGGAGCGTTTCGCCACAGGCCTGGCCGACCTGGGAGTGGAAAAGGGGGATCGGATAGGCTTGTACCTGGTCAACTGCCCCCAGTACGTGATCGCCTATTTCGGGGCCCTGAGGGCAGGGGCGGTTGTCACCCCAATAAGCCCGGTGTACACCAGCAAAGAGGTGGCTCATCAAATCCAGGACAGCGGGGCCAAGACCCTCATCTGTCAAGACATTCTGTTCGAAAACGTCGAGAAATCAGGAGCCTCGTTGCGAGATACCATAGTCACAAACGTGGGAGACTTCCTCCCGGCGGTCAAGAAACTCCTCGGGAAAAGCTTCCTAGGGAAGATTTCCAGAAAGATGGAGCTTCAAGCTCCCGACATACCCCAGACCCCTGGTGTCCACAAGTTCCTTGATTTGCTCAAAAAATATCCACCCAGGCCCCCCCAAGTCACCATAGAACCCGACAAGGATCTGGCCGCCCTGCCTTATACAGGAGGTACTACCGGCCTTCCCAAGGCCGCCATGCTGACCCATAGGAACTTGGTGGCATGCCAGAAGCAGGGCACCTCTTTCTGGCCTATTCTTGAGGAAGGCAAGGAGGTGATCCTGGCCTTTTTGCCTTTTTTTCACATTTACGGCCAGGTAGTGGTAATGCTAAGCGGGCTGGTGCAGGGCTTTACTTTGGTACTCTATACGACTCCGGATATGGAGGAGATTTTGGCGGCTTTGGAGAGATACCAAGCCTCGGTTTTTTACGGAGTGCCTACTCTTTACGAGTATCTGAAGGAGCACGAAAAGACAGATCAAGTGAACTGGAAGAGGCTTAAGATGATCACCTGCGGTGCGGACACCCTCCACGACTCCACCATGAAAGATTGGGAGAGGAGGACCTCTACCAGGATCATGGAGGGTTACGGGATGACTGAGACCAGCTCTCTTTGTCACGCCAGCCCCCATCACCGCCCCAAGCCCGGCACCTTCGGGGTTCCAATTCCCAACGTGTTGGCTGCTATCGTGGATCCAGAGGGCACGGACTTTTTGCCTCCAGGAGAGGTTGGGGAGCTTCTGGTGAGCGGACCCAACATCATGGAAGGTTACTGGCAGAGACCCCAGGATACAAAAGAGACCCTGATACAGCTGGAAGGGCGCAGATGGCTTCGCACAGGGGACCTGGTCAGCATGGACCAGGAGGGATATTTTCGCTTTTTCGACCGCAAGAGGGACCTCATAAAATACAAAGGTTATTCGGTCTTTGCCAGGCACGTGGAGGAAGTGCTTTACGGGCATCCCATGGTAAAGGCCGCGGGAGTAGTTGGAGTGCCTGACCCCAAGGTGGGTCAAATTATCAAGGCTTACGTGGTGCTCCAGTCCGAGGCCAGAGGAAAGATCTCGGAGGAGGAGATCATAGAGTATTGCAAGAAGAATCTGGCCCACTACAAGGTCCCCAAGATCATCGAGTTTAGGGGAGAGCTTCCCAAGACGGACGTGGGGAAGGTCTCTAGGAGGGAGCTGAGGGAAGAGGCGGAGGAACACTGAGATGGGAGGGGTCCTTTTGGAGGTGCAGGGTGTATCCAAGAACTTCGGCGGCCTAAGGGCGGTCAACAACGTGAGCTTCAAAGTCTCCAGGGATGAGATGGTGGGATTGATAGGCCCCAACGGAGCCGGGAAGACCACCCTGCTTAGGCTCATTCTGGGAATTCTCTCCCCTGATGAGGGCCGCATTCTGTTTAAAGGCAAGGACATAGTGGGACTTAAGACCTGGGACGTTGTGAACTTGGGCATAGCCGGGACATTCCAGAATATGAGGCCCTTTAGAAGACTGCCCATAATAGCCAATGTGATGGTCTCCTGCCTTTGCCCCAGGGCCATGAAGCGGGGTGAGTGGGTCAAGAGGATAGAAGCCAGGGCCATGGACGCGTTAGAGTTCGTTGGCATCTCGGACATGGCCTTGGAAAAGGCCTCCACCCTCTCCCAGGGGGACTTGAAACGATTGGAGGTGGCCAGAGCTATTGCCACGGACCCTGAGCTGCTGCTTTTGGATGAACCCTTCGGTGGGCTTAGCCCGGCTGAAACAGAGCTCATGGCCAAGTCCCTCAGGAGGCTTCACAAAGGAGGCAGGTTCGGCAGGCTCCACAGCGAGGGTCCAGCCATGATCATAATAGAGCACAAGCTTCAACAGCTTATGCAAATCGTGGATCGGATAGTGGTGCTCAATTTCGGGACCATCATCGCTGACGGAAAGCCAGAAGAGGTGGTACGGAACCCACAAGTCATGGAGGCCTATCTGGGGAAGGAGGCCCAAGGTGCCGCTTCTTGAGGTATCGCAACTGACTATTTGTTACGAAAAGGCCATGATCCTCAACGCAGTAAGCCTGGAGGTGGAGCGCGGGGAGCTGGTAAGCTTGGTGGGGCCCAACGGAGCCGGCAAGTCCACGCTTCTTAGGGGGATCACGGGTCTGGTGGCTTGGGAAAGGCAGGTGAAGCGAGGCACTACCGCCGGAGACATCAGCTTGGAAGGCACGGTCAGGTTTGACGGGGAATTCATCCAACGCCTTGCCGCTCACGAAATAGCTCGCAGGGGGCTCATCCATTGCCCGGAGAGGAGAAGACCCTTCCGGGAACTAACGGTTCTGGACAACCTGTACGCCGGGGGCTACTTGGTAAAGGATCGAAAAGAGCTCAAGCAGAATCTGGAACAAGTATATATGCTTTTCCCTGTGCTCAAGGATCGGGCCCGACAGATATCGGGTACCTTGTCGGGAGGGGAACAACAAATGCTGGCCATAGGGAGGGCCCTGATGTTTCGTCCGAAGCTGCTTTGCATAGACGAACCCTCCACAGGTCTGGCCCCCCTAATGAGACAAGAGGTCTTCTCCAAGATAGCCCAGATAAGGGATATGGGAGTCCCGATTCTGCTTGTGGAGCAGGAAGTGGGGGCGGTTTTTCGCATGGCAGTAAGAAACTATGTTCTCTCCTCAGGCCGCATCGTAGCCCAGGGAGACTCAGAAAGCCTGCTTGGGAACGAAGTGGTCCGAAAAAGCTACTTGGGGCTTTGATAGAAAGCTGTCTCGGGGAATCACCCGGGGCAAGACAACTTCTGCATCACCCTTGCCGGGAGGCGAGCTTCCTTAGAGCTTGGTGGAAGGGTGCCAGAAGATCCTCTCTTGACACTCCCGGAAGTTCCACTCCGGGCCTCTCCAAGAGGGGCAGGATCCGGGAGGCGATAACCTCCAGATCCGCCAAAGCGCCTCTCAAGCCTGCCTCCAGCTCCTCCACCAGTTGGAGGGGTCTGGCGTGGAAATCTCCTGTTATAAGCAAATCCTGGATAGTCCTCTCTTTCACCCACAAAGTCACCCTTATAAGGCCGGCTGGAGCCTTGTGCAGCCCATCCACCCGCCAACAGGGACAGCTCAGCGAAGCGGATTTGAGCGCTTCTGAACGGCCCCAGAACCACTCCTTGGAGGAAAGCGTCTTTTCAAACTCTTTGGCATATCTTTTTTCCAGGGCGTTTAGCTCCCCAGGCGACAGGATGACATCCCCACCAAACATCTTACCTATGCTTCGGCGGGCCAAAGCCAGGATCTCCTCTTTTCCAAGTGAACCACCCAACTCCTGTTCCAGGGAGCTCACCCTTTGTGCCGGATCTTGTGATTGCTTGTCCTTCATCTTCTCGGGAGGGATCTTCATGGCATTTTTCAAAAGGGATGGCTCTACCCGGGCCGCGTTTATCACAAGCCTCAAGGTGAGCACATCTTTTTCCAACCTGGCTGAAGAGGCCACCAGTTTTCTGCCCCCCACCTCCACATCGTTCAGAGGGCGCCACCTGGCATCCAACCCCCAAAGCTCCCTCATGGCCTCTGCCATGGCTGAGAGGCTGCACCTGAAACCTTCTTCCAGGCTGCGCATGCAAACCCAATCTTGCAATACATCCAAACATAAGACCAAAAAAGCGCTGCCCTTCCCCCCCAGGATGGATCCACCCGTGTTACGCCTTCTGCGCACCTGTATCCCGGCCAGGCGGCAGTATTCCAGATCCAGACACTTCTCAGGGTCCTCAAAATATCCCAAGGTGATGCTGTCTTGGGGAAAAGAGTTCAACACAGCCGTGGAAGGGGCCTTTCTCTCCTCCACTGCACGCTCCAGGGCGGGGGAAACAACTGTGGAGAACTCGGCATATGGATATTCTGTCTCGAGGAATCGAATCTGCTTCATCCCATCTGGACCCCCTCCCACCAGAAACATCCTACTTGCTCAACGGATGTGATGGCTTACGAAACATGGCCTTCAGCGGGGCTTGGCTCCTTGGGTTTTCACCCAGGCGGCCAAATTCTTTAGAAGCTCATTGCCCGGATCCTTGGAAAGAGCCTCCTTGAGAAGTGAGCTCATCTCCTCATACTGCTCGTATTCCGAGAGCACTCCCAGAAAAAAGAGCTCCGGGGTTAGATCCTCAGCAGAAGCTTTTTCTCTCATCACCTTATATGTCTCTCGCGCAGCCTGAAGCTCAGCCTTCTCCTCCTGGCTCAAAGTTTGGGCAGGTCTTTCTCCCTCCTGGGCTCTGGAGCCGGAACCCCTGACCTGCATACCGCCTACCCGACTGAGGCCAGCCCTGCGAAGCAAAGTAGGAACCCTTTGAATCCCCTGCCCGGTGCCGGCTGGCAACACCTTTACCTCCACCGCTGCGGCACCACCCCCCAAGGGTTCCCCCTGGGCTTCCCCCGCCTTGAAGGATACCGGACCTCTCCAGAGCTCCTGTCGACTGCCCTGGAAAAAAACGATCTGCAAGGATGCCTCTTTGGCCAGATCAAAGCGGTCGCCCAGCCTCACCTTCATAAAGGGCTCTGCCAGACCCATGGCCTCTCCATAGCCCTGGTACTGCACCTCCCCGGAGACCGCCGTTATCAGTCCTACATCCCTGGGAGGAGGCTGAGCCAAGGCAGGATCCTTAGCCCACAACCACACAACCCCCCACAGCAAGGCTCCCAGCAACCCCATGCCAACAACTCGGCGAGATCTCATGTTTAGCCC
>CAYPWF010000073.1:0-17309 GCA_964414345.1 uncultured Desulfarculaceae bacterium | reverse complement strand
GCATCGAGAGCCTGAAGCCGGCAGGGGTGGGAAAATGGTTTCGCAAGTGCAGTTTTCCAAAAAAGAACTAGCCGAGTCCTGCCGTCGTTGGAAGGTCACCCGACTTTCCCTTTTCGGCTCGGCGCTGCGGCCGGATTTTCGCCCTGACAGCGATGTGGGCGTGCTGGTCTCGTTTTCCGATGATGCCCGCTACACGCTACTGGACCTAGCGCGTATGGAAAGAGAACTTGAGCAAATTTTCGGCCGGAAGGTTGATCTTGTGGAAAGCTCTGCAATAGAACAGAGCCGAAACTATATTCGGCGCAAAACCATCCTCGCCACGGCGGAAACGATATATGCGGGATGATGCAGGATGCCTTCTGGACATGTTGCTTCCAGCCCGCGATGCACAGAGCTTTGTCCCGGGGTTGACCTGGGAGCGGTTCGAGGGCAGCCGGCTGCATCAGAAGCTCTCCTCAAGGCCGTTGAGATCATAGGGGAAAGAGCCGCAATGGTATCCAACGAGACCCGCGCTGCGCATCCGGAAATCCCTTGGTCGGAGGTAATCGGGATGCGCCATCGACTCGTTCACGGCTATTTCGAAGTCGATCTCATGAAAGTATGGGACACCGTTCATCGCGATCTGCCAGCACTTAGCATGCTGATCGAACCTCTGGTGCCGCCCGAGGAGGACTGATTTCCCGAGCCACCATTGACCGCCTGATCATCTACTCGACCCACGAGGAGCCGAAATACCACTGGGAGTAAAGGCGAGAGAGGCGCCTCTTTGAGTTGGCGGAAGGCTGCCGGCCGGAAAGAGGGCCGCGCGCACCCGCTCTATCCTAGAGAGCCCTTTGACCTCCTCGGCAAAGAGAGGGACGCGATGGATCCGTAGGCCCTGATATCGCCTCTCTATCAGCTCCAGGTAAGGCCGCTGCTCAAGGGCCCGGCGGGAGAGGAAGTCTGAGTCCGCATCCATCACCACTGCGTTTATGATCAGATCCCCGACCGCCAGCCGAGCGGGGGCGAGCTCTGCCAGGATGCGATCCACCTGGTGCACGGCCAGGGCCTCTGGAATCAGGACCAGCACGTAGCTGACTTCTTCCTGCAGGAAGGCCATGTCCTGGGCCGAGAGCTCTTCCCACTGCCTGATGGTCTCCAGGATCGACCTTCGGCTCTTGTCACGCAGCCTGAGTCTGGAATAGATGCGAGGGGCCGGCTTTAGGTGTTCCCGGAGCAGCCTGGGGGTCTTGAGGAGCCCCAGGGTATGCCCCATGGGCGCCGTGTCCCAGACGATCCTCTGATACCCGCCTCCCAGGGCAAGCTCACGGATGTGGTCCACCATGAACTCCTCTGCCAAACCCGGCAGCACGGAGCTTATGAATTCCACGAACTCCTCGTACTCTATGGAGACGAGCGCCGAAAAGACCTCGTAGACCTTCCGGCCGAACTTGCGGTCCCACATCTTGCGTAGCTCATCGAACCCCAGCTCCCACGCAAAGAGGCCTTCTGTGACCTGGCAGGGCTCGCGGAGTGACGCCGGCAACTCGAAGATGTCGGCCAGCGAAGGGGTCTGATCGGTGGAGACCACCAGTGTTCGCTCCCCGCTTTGGGCGCAGTGCAGGGCCAGGGCGGCGGCGCAGGTGGTCTTTCCCACCCCGCCCTTTCCACCGATCATCATGACCCGGCGCTCCAACATGAGTTGGTATCGTATCCCCCGTGCTCCTTTGAAACAAGGGGACATGTTTTTGCGGGCAATCGGTTAGGTGCGTTGCGGCACCTCTTTTCGCTTCACCTCTTCTTGAGCTTAGCGCTACCTCTGGCCAAGACCGCACAAACTCTTCCACCATCTGGGAGATCCTTGGCTCCAAACGGGCAAGTTGGAAAGGAGAGCCCTGAAGTTTCCGGTCCCTTGTGAGGACACCTCCCCCCAAGGCTCCCCTTGGCCTACAATACCCTCATGTCCGGGGAAAGCCCAAGGGGTGCTCAAAACCCTAAGCAGGCCTTGGAGCCCGCCAAAGAGAAGCCGGTGAGTTACTCACAGGGGGATCTGGCCCGTTTTTTCGTGCCCCTGGCCCTTCAGGCCACCTCACAGAGCTTGACTTATCCCCTTGTGGCCATGGTGGCCTCCAGGGGGGAGGCTGGACCCTTGGGCCTGGCAGGACTGGCTCAGTCAAACCTGGTGATGTTCTTTCTGGCCATGGTGGGGGCAGGGATTCCCACAGCCGGAATGGTTTTCGGCAGAAACAGGGAGGGCTGGGGAAGCTTTGCGCGGATGAATTTGCTTATGGGCCTGGGTGTGGCGGGCCTGCAGGGAGTTCTCTGCCTGCCTGCTTTGGCTCATATTCTTTTTGGGAAGCTTATCGGGCTTCCTCCATCCATTGAAGAGCCTGCCAGCCGCACCCTCTTGGGCACTGTGCTTCTTCAGTTTCTCTTCTTTCTTCGCAACCCCTACCAGACGGCTTTGCTGGTGGCCAGGGCCTCGGGCAAGGCCAGCATGGCCACCATGGGCCGCATAATTCTCACGGCTCTTATGACCCTCGGCTTCACGTTTCTGGGTTGGGTGGGGGTGGAGGCAGCCGTTGTGTGCCTCACCCTGCCTGTGGGTCTGGAGGTGGTTTGCTCCATGTTGCTGGCAAGGCCTTACATCAACTCGCTTCCCCAGGGATCTGCAGAGCCACCACGCATTGGGCAGCTCTTCAAATTCGTGCTTCCCCTTTCAGCCGGAGGGGTTGTTCTGGCCCTCTCGGGTCCCATCCTTGGGGCCTTCATTGCTCGGGGAGGGGAACCTGAAAGAACACTTCCGGTCTATTACCTGGCCATGGGGCTTGCAAGTCCAATGGCTTTCAGCGCCTCCAGGATCCAGAGCCTGGTGCTCTCTTTTCCTCCGCTCAAAGAGGGGATGGGGAAGGCTGTTGAGAGATTCTCTTTGAGGGCAGGAGCTTTTCTGGGATTGATTCCGCTTTTGTTCTTGGTGCCTCCTCTGGCCGAGATCTACTATGTTTTTCTCCAAAAATTGCCCGTAGGGGACTTGTCCATGCTGCGGATCACGGCTTTGGCCCTTGCAGCCTTACCCCTTTGTGTGGCTTTGCGTTCTCACAAAGAGGGGTTGGCAGCCTGGATGAAAAGGCCTGGGACTGTGCTGGCAGGGCAGGTAAGCCACGTCCTGACCCTTTGTCTTGTCTCGACTTTAGCCCTTTACTCGGGGGTGCCAGGGCACCTGATAGGGCCTGTTGGGCTTGTGGCCGGGAATCTGGCTGCCGGTCGGGCCATCGGTCTTATTTTGGGCAGGTGGAAAAAGCCTGCTCCAGGAGGTGATGTTGACTCAGGAGGCATTGCTCGGCTATGAAGGAGTGAAAGGACTTCCAACAAAAAACTGAGTAAGGGAAAAGGGGTGATTCCGTTTCTCTGGGTGGCTTGCCTGCCCTTGCTCCGCACGCAGACAGGTCCCCCCTGTGGCCAAATCCTTTGGGACATCAAGCGCCAAAGATTTGAAGCGAAGAGAAATACCATCACCCCCCCTTGAGCAACTGCAAGACTGAAATAAAGAGCCGCAAGGCTCTTAGGCCTTACCACTTGGCTTGAGATCGGGGTTATGGAAAACAGGCTGGGTTTGCAAACCCAGCCAAGGGGTTTCCCTGGGGAATGAGGAGAGCCAGGCAAACCCAAGACCTGTAAGGCAAGAATCCCTTCGCTTGGGGGGCAGCAATGAAGATCTGCTACGGCTGCGGGCAGTTGCTGGCAGAAGAGGTGGTGCTTTGCCCTTCCTGCGGTAACAGGGTGGGAGCGGGGCGAACCCAGGTGGATGACTATGAGATCCAGGAGATTCTTCATGAAGGCCACTCCAGCATCTTGTGCAAGGCAAGGAAAAAGGGCCAAGAGGAATACGTCATGCTTAGGCTCTTCACGCCCCAGTCTGGGGTGGACGAGCTCATAGCCGCCAGGCTTGCCAGGGAAGTGGAGGAGCTGAAAAGATTTCCGGCCTCCCATTTCGTGCGCCACTTTGATATAAGACGCTCTTGGGACGGCATATGGTATAGGGTAAGCGAGTGGATCGATGCAGAGAACTGGGGAGATCTCTTTAGGTCAGGCGCCCTTGAAGACCTAAGCAGAGTCCTGGACCTCTTCGGCCAGTTGGTCTCCGCCCTCAAGAAGCTGCACCAGGCCGGATACCTAATCCCCCACCTGACCTTAAATGACATAATTGTCATGAGAAAAAAAGAGGGAGGCTTTCATGTAAAGCTGGACTACAAGCTTTCAAGGTTCCTAAACCCCAAGATGGATCGTCCCCCACCTATGTTGAAGCATCTACTTTCCTGCCATCCAGACATTCTAAACGGACTGCCTCTGGACACCAGAAGCGACATTTGGTCCCTGGGGAAAATATTTGTGGAGATCCTGACAGGGGAGTTCGAGATCCAGGACCTTTCCGGAAAGTTGGAACAATTAGAGCTGCCCCAAAGCCTCAAGCTGCTCTTGAGGACCATGCTGTCTGCCGAGCCTGATTTGCGCCCACGCTCAGCTGCTGAGGTGGAAGAAATCCTGCGTTCCATACCACAAGAGGAGATCCTGGAGGCCCAAAAAAGACGCAGGGAGACAATCAAGCCAGCCGTTACAGCCCGGGCCAAAAACTGGTGGAGGCTCGGATGGGGTGCCATCTCCCTGTTGCTGGCTTCAGGGCTGGGAGTCACGGGATATTGGTTCTTGGTGCGGCAACCCAGAGAGTCGGACATATTAGAGAGATATGCCAACAGGTATGCAGGATCCATTGCTTTTGTGCTGGTGGACTACAAGCTGAAGGAAGCTGAGCAAACCGTGTATCGAAACCGCGCGGAGGGAACTGCTTTTCTGGTGGATTCGGCCGGTTATCTTCTCACCAGCAGGCATGTTGCCTGCCCTTGGCTGGAGGATCCCCAGCTGCAGAACATGGCCGAAGAACTCAAGGCCAGAGGGGGAGCCCCCTCTTTGGACTACAGGATGTACCTCTGGTTTGAGGGGGCAAGGGCTTTTAACAGGGCCGCCGTGCTCTTGGATACCAGGGACGTCACGGATCTCTATTACCTAGAGTCGGCTTTTCAAAGTCATGGGTCCCCGAGTGTGAAGATAGAAGGGGTGGCCAAGAAACCCACAGCCACACGGCAGCTCATCTTCTCTCCCCTGAGGGATGACTTTGCTGTGCTTCGGGTGACCCCCGCGCCACAGAACCTGAGGCCTCTGCCTCTTGCCTCCGGCTTGGACCCTCGTCAAATCCCCAAACTCTCCAAGATCATCACCCTGGGCTTCCCATTGGGCAGCCGCACCCAGGCCGAGCAGGTCAACGTGAGCGTCACCAGAGGAAATGTCAGGCGCTCTTTTGAAGAGGCCATTCATATAGATGCAGCCCTTTACGGGGGAAACAGCGGCGGCCCTGTGATAGATGAAAAAGGCATGGTCATAGGGATCGCCTCGGGTGTGGCCACCGAGAGGGCCCAGGGGCTTCTACCCACTGTAGTGCCCTTATGGAATCTGGGCATGGTTTTGCCCATAGGGAAGGCGGCCGCCTTTGTAGAGGAGCTTAGAAAGGGGCAGGTGAAGTGGAAAGGGTTGCAGGATTTCCTGCTGGAGACCAGGTTGGAGAAGGTACTAGAGAAGGCCAGAGAGGCCCGCTGGGCCGAGGCGGCAGAAGAAGCCGACAGGCAAAGGCAACAAAGTCCGGAGCCCCTCCTCACCCTGGTCTCTGCTCTAATGCATTGGTGCGCAAAGGATCACCATAGGGCCCAGCAACTATTGTCCCAATACATCTCCACAGATCCAGAAGCGGCTGCAGCCAAGTTCCTGTCCCTTGTTTTGGACTGGCTTTCTGATCGGGTCTCCAAGAATCCATACAGGGATGAGCTGGTCCTTGCAGGCTGGGGATCCCCGTGGGAGTTCCAGGGCCACCTGAGCCGTATCCTGGTAGGCCAGGTGGAAGAGAGGGTTTCTTTGCAAAGTTGGGATACGAAATCGGAGAGAACTTGGATCCAGTGGCTCTTGGGCCTGATGCTGGAAAAAAGGGGGGAGTTGGAAAAAGCGCAAGAGCTCCTAAAGGAGGCTGTGTTTGAGGCCTCGGCCGATTCCTGGGAGGGTTTCCTGGCTCAAGCCGCACTTGAGTCGGTGCAGGAGAAGCGATTCCAAGGGCTTTCCGGGCAGCAACTCAGGGCAGCTTACATGGCTGAGCTCAAGGAGCTGCAAAAGAGACTTTCAGAGGCCCAAAGAAGTGAGAGAGAAAAGAGAAAAAAGACCCAAGAGCTTCAGGCCAAGCTCCAAGAGGAATCCATTTCCTTGCGGGAGAGGATCCGGATCCTGGGGGAAATGCTGGCCCTGGAACCTGAGAACGGGAAGCTGATGGAGGAGATGGCGTTTCTGGAAGCGGCCCAGGGTAGGTGGGAGAAGGCTTTGGCTTACACAAGGAAATTTCTGGAGAGAGCGGGCCGGGAGAATGCCAGAAGATTGACCCTTGGCATTCTGGAGAGTGTGTGTTTGCGCCTGGTGGGCCGGCAGGATGAGGCCTTGGAGGCGCTAGAAGCTTTCGGCTCCAGAACCAGGGACCCCTGGCATAGAGCCATAGCCGAGGCTCTCTTGGGGAAGCGGAGTAAAGCGAGCCTCCTTCCAGAGGCGGCACAGAGCCCTGAGAAACTGCTGAGCCTTCATTTGGCGCTGGGGGCTTGGGCCGAGGGCTCCTCGGACAAGAAGAAAGCTCTGGAAGAGTACAAGGAGGTGATGGCCTCCTTTCTGGACGGCTGGGTCCAGTTTGACTTTGCAAGGGAAAGGCTAAAGGCCCTGAGGCAGTTGGAGTAGGCTCTGGGCAAAGCCCGGCAGGCAACCGAGCAGAGACTGCTCCACCAAAAGTTGACAGACCCCCTCTTGCCGTGGTATGCAGAAAACTCACGCTTTTCGCGTGCAGATCTGGATGCGGGGTGATGAAGGGGATAGGGCCAAGACTCAGGCAACGGGCGCTCCTTAGAATGGTTTGTTTATGGCTGGTTGCCTGTGCCTGGACTGGGTGCGCGGCCAAAGGCGGTGCCAAGCCGTGGGAGGGGATTTTTTCATCCAGAAGCTTGAAGGGAGACGAGCCTGGAGGTCAGGGGACTTCAGAGGGAATTACCCAAGGGGGTGAAGAACCCTGGGAGACCGAAAGCCGCTGGGAAGAGATCTCCCAGGAGTTTTGGCAGGAGCCCCTCCCAGCAGATGTTGGACCCGAATCTGATTTGGATCCTCCATGGCGAAGGGCGATCAAGAGAATCCCAGCCTTGGAACTAGAGGGCCTTGATCACCCGTTGGTGCAAGGCTTTGCGAGAGAGTACAGGCTGAAAGCCGATTCCTCTGGCGGCCGACCTATAAGCCAATCCAGTCAGTACATCCCGCGCATGAAGGAGATCTTCAGGGAGGAGGGCCTTCCTGAGGAACTGGTTTATCTGGCCTTTGTGGAAAGCGGCTTCAATCCATGGTCCTCCTCCTCGGGCAGATGTGTGGGAATGTGGCAATTCACAGAGGCTACAGGCCGCAGATACGGGCTCCGCATAGATAGCTGGGTGGATGAGCGAAGGGATCCAGAGAAATCCACAAGGGCCGCAGCAAGGCATCTAAGGGATCTATACCAAACGTTCCTCTCCTGGGATTTGGCCATTGCAGCCTACAACGCGGGTGAGAAGGCCATCTCGGACTCTCTCTCCAGGAAGGGAGCCAACGACTTTTGGGAACTTTATCCCTCAGGGGGGCTTAGCAAAGCCACTCGGGAGTTCGTGCCCAAGGTCATGGCGGCCATCCTGGTGGCCCAAGAGGAGCAGACCGGCACTCGGGAGACCGATCAGGAAGAGCAGCTTTGGCGCTTTGACAAGATAAGGATCCAGGAGCACCTAGATTTGGCCACAGTGGCCAGGCTGGCCGGCTGTACAGAAAAGGATCTCAGGGCGCTCAATCCTCATCTTAAGAGTTCGACCGTGCATCCCGGGGCCTCAGGCCTGGAGATCAGGGTTCCCGAGGGGAAAGGGGATGAGATCAAAAGCCTTCTCTCGGAGAGAGGGAGGATGGTAAAAGCCCCTAAGCCTGATGAGATAGGCCCTTCTAGTTTTCGCACACACAAGGTGAGACCAGGGGACTCCCTGGCAGGGATTGCCAAGCAATATGGGACAACAGAGCAGGAACTGAGAGCCTGGAACACCTTAAAGCCAGGGGCCAGGCTTAGGGCCGGAACAGATCTCTTGGTGCCTGAAAGCAGGTCCCCATCTCCCCGCCCTCAAAAGAGCTCTGAGCCCAAAGCCCAACCAGGGAAATCAGCCGGCCTTGACTCCCAAAAGCTTTACCGTGTCCAGAAAGGGGAAACCCTCTGGAGCATCGCCCGTCGTTACGGTGTCTCGGTGGAGGACCTCATGACATGGAACAATCTGCGAGGCTCTCTGTTGCAGCCAGGAACCACGCTTCGTGTGACTCCATGAAGCACCCCTCGGGATGTCAAGCTCTCTTGAGCTGAAAACTAACCCGCAACAGTCTCCAAGGCCCGTAACTTTGGGAGCCAAGCCCCCAATCCCCTGTTACACTTGGACATATTCCGTCTCAAAACTGGGCAAAACCTAAAAACAAAAATCGGGGTGTTTTTGACCCTGAATTGATACCCATGAGATAGCCCACATGAGCCGGTGCTCGTAAAGAATGCGGGATAAGCTTTGCCATCGCCCGGGCTTCTGATATGATTTCTACATGTCCTGCTCATCGAAAAAATCTCTTTCCCATGCAAGCTCAAGGCAGGAAAAAGAATCCCCCATGACCGCCCCGGAGATGCCCTGATAATGCTCTTGGTGGAGCCTCCAAAGGCCTGGGAGATGCTGGGCCCGTACCTGCCTTTTACAGGGGCGCAGAGGGTTCCCCTGGATCAGGGGCTAGGCAGGATCTTGGCCGAAGAAATAGTTTGCCCGCGAGATATCCCGGCCGAAGACCGAGCCCTTAGAGACGGCTATGCCCTCGGGAAACTCCGCCACCCGAAAGAACCCATTCAGGTCTTGGGGGAAAGCATGGCCGGGAGAGCCTGGGACATGGAGTTGCCCGAGGGAAGAGCTGTGGGGGTGAGGACAGGGGCTGTGGTGCCTAAAGGCACCTTGGGGATAGCGCCCAAGGAGGAGGTGGAGGAGTCCCAGGACAGGTCTTGGGTGAGGCTGAAAGGGGAACCTCCTTCTGAAGGCTCTTACGTTGGGCGCAAGGGATATCTATTTCGGGCAGGCTCCAAACTTTTAGGCCCTGGGACTAGGCTGGGTCCGGGTGAGCTCTCCATTTTGGCAGCAGCTGGATTCCAACAGGTATGGGTTGGGAAGCGGCCCAGGGTGCTCTTGCTGCCCACAGGGAGCGAGCTCGCAGGCCCACAGAGAGGCCTCGGATCAGGACAGTCCTTTGTTTCCCACGCCAGGTATCTGGCCTGGAGAATTCAGGAGGAGGGGGGGGTGGCGGGGGTCTCCAGCCCGGTGCCTGACTCGGAAGAGGAAATATGGAGAGGCATTGAGGAGGCTGTGGGGAGGGCCAACTTAGTTGTGACAACAGGAGGCACCGGCCCTTCGGATAGGGATCTTGTCTGCCGGGCCCTCATTGGCAATGGAGCCCAAACCCTATGGAAACACCTGCCCATGAGACCGGGATCCACCATCTCGGCCTTTCTGGTGAGATCCACCCCGGTCATAGCTCTCCCTGGGGGTGCAGGAGGTGTGGGGCTTGGCTGCGAACTGCTCCTGGCTCCCTCGGTGCGAGCCCTGCAGAGGCAAGAAAATCCAGGGCCCCGCTGGATTGAGTGCAGAGTAGCAGAGGAGATCCTTCGAGACCCGGTCTGCCACAGATTCATAGAAGCCCGGCTGGTAATGCAAGGTGGGCTGCTGGGTGCTGGTCCTCTCCCCAGGGATTTCCCTGGGGGTGGGCTTGTACCTTTGCGAGGGGCGGGCTGGATTCATGTGAGGCCGGGGGAGGGGAGCCTGGGAAGGGGGGAAATAGCACCCATGCTCCTTGGAAGGTGTGTAGAGCCAGACCCAAACACCAATTTGGGCAAGCCCCCAAGCCCTGAGCTGTTTGCTGGGTAGGAGCGGAAGGGAGGAGATTTTGCACGAGTTCAGCCTGGCTCAATCCATAGTGGAGACCGTGCTTCGGGCTGCTTCCCAGCACGGGGCCTCAGCCGTTGAGGAAGTGAACCTGGAAGTGGGTGAGGTGGCCCTGGTGAACATGGAGCAGCTGGAGTGGCACATTCGGATGCTTACCCAGGCCACCCTGGCTGATGGAGTGCGCATCAGATGGAGAACCCTGCCGGCCAGCATCCTTTGTCTGGAATGCGGGTACCAAGGTCTCGTGGGTCACAAGGAGTTGGATCCCTCATCCCATTTTGAGATTCCTATGTTCCAATGTCCTGCCTGTGAGAGCCCCAACACCAAGATCCTTTCAGGCAGGGAGCTTCGGGTGGTGGATATCCACGCCAGATTCCAGGAGCATCCCTCTGGGGAGGTGCAAGATGCATGATGTGTCTAAGATATATTTGGGACATGATGTGATAAAGGCCAACAGGGCCCTGGGGAATCAGAACCGGGCCTGGCTGGAGCAAAGAGGAGTCAAGGCCATAAACGTCATGGGAGCCATCGGATCCGGCAAGACTTCTTTGATCGAGCTTGCCATTGAGAAGCTGAAAAACGATATAGGAATAGCCGTGATGGCCGGGGATGTGATAGCAGAGTTTGACTCGGAACGATTCCGAAAACACGGGGTGAAGGTAGTACCCCTTAACACAGGGAAGGAATGCCACTTGGACGCCCACTTGGTGCAACACGGACTAGAGCAACTGGACCTACAAGGTGTGGAACTCCTTTTCGTTGAGAACGTGGGCAACCTCATATGTCCAAGCGATTTCTATTTGGGAGAGCATCTAAGGGTCATAGTGGTGAGCGTGACCGAAGGGGACGATATTGTGGCAAAACATCCGGTCATCTTCAAAGATGCGGATGCAGCCATTGTGAACAAGGTGGACTTGGCCCATTTGGTTGGCGCCGATCCTGATAAGATGGTGCAAGATGCTCTGGCAGGGGTCAGTATGGCTTTTAAGACCAGTGTCCGCACCGGGGAGGGTATAGAGGAATGGATACGTCTGGTCAGGAAGGTGGTAAGACCGGCTTGAAGAGCGTAGAAGAAACCATGTCAAAGTCCCCAGAGGGGAAGGATTCGGTTCAGGAGCTGCTGGTTTCGCTCCTAAGGATCCAGGAGCTGGGCTTTGCCCTTATGGAACATGATGCGGCGGAGTCCCAAAAAGGAAAAGAGGAGATCCGAAAGGCCAGAGAGGAGCTGGCGGCCGGGATCCCCTTGCAGTGGCTGAGGGTGATGGAGAGGCTTCAAAACACAGGCCAGCCGGCCATAGTGCCCGCCACGGATGGATTTTGCTCCTACTGCCGCATACAGGTGCCAACCAGGATGTTCCAGGAGGTGTTGAGGAACTCCCGCATTCATCAGTGCCCTTGTTGTGCCAGGATTCTGTACGTGCCTGAGGGAGGCGGCCTGCACCTTAAGGAGTCCGCGCCCAGGATAGGGGCTGGAGGCTTTGCCCGCTTCTCCAATCCTCAACTGGTGCTGCCCAATTTGTCGGGTCGTACCATGCCTGAGGTGCTGGAGGAGATAGTGGAGAGACTTGCCTCTTTGGGATGGATCCCAGAGCCCAGGCAGATCCTGAGGGCTGCCATCCAAAGGGAAGAGCTGGTCACAACCGCTTTGGAGCACGGGTTGGCTTTTCCCCACGTGCGGGGTGTGGAAGGTGGGGGGCTGGTTGTGGCCGTGGGCTTAAGCCGCAAAGGAGTGCACTTCTCCAAAGGTGAGCGCAGGCTCACCCGTATCCTGTTCTTCTCCGTGATTCCGCAGGCCGCCAGCACTCTGTACCTGAAAATAGTAGGGGGATTGGTGAAAGCCCTACGTACGGAGGAGGCCAGAAAAGCTCTTCTTTCCTGTCAGGACTCCTCAAAGGCCTGGGAAGTTCTTCTGCAATTGAGCGTTCCCAACCTTCCGTGAGCCTCTTGGATGCTCCCACGTTGCCTCTGATACCCGGGGTATCCTTGCGTGTCAATTAGGATTGTGTATTTCTTTGGGGGGCGCTGGTTAGATGGAATTGGGCACAAGGTTTCTGGAAGGGGGATGAGGGTTTGAGATCCAGGGATTTGATCCTTGTGGCAGTGCAGCTTTTGGGCATGGCAGGAGGAGTCCTCTTCCCCCAATGGGCTTCCCGTTTAGGACCCTGGGTACTATACCTCATGATGAGCATTCTTTTTTTGAGCTTCCTTCGCATTGAGCCCGGTCCCTTGGTGAGGATGAAATCAAGAGAATTGGCCGAGGTGGCCCTGTGGACCCTTGTCAAACTGGGTCTGATGCCGCTGCTGCTTTGGATGGCGGCCAGCTGGGGTTTGCCCGAATACGCCCTACCGGTTCTTCTGGTGGGGGGTGTCTCTACAGGGGTTGTAGCCCCTTTTCTGGCAGGATTGCTTGGAGCCAACACCGCCAGGGTCTTGCAGGTTGTGGTCATGAGCTCTCTGCTGGTTCCTTTCACACTTCCGGCTTGGGTGAAGCTTCTCATGGGGGCTGAGTTCAACATCCCCTTTCTACACATGATGCGAATGCTGGCCTTGGTGATATTTCTTCCCCTGGGGGCGGCCATGACTGCTCGCAAATGGATCTCCGCCCTAGTCAGAGGGCTCTCAAGGGCCCAATATCCCATCTCACTTTGTCTTTTCTTGGTCATCAACCTGGGGATATTTGCAGCCTATTCAGAGTTTCTGCTCTCAAGGCCCGGCCAGGTGCTTTGGGCGCTGGGGGTGGCCTGTGCCATGGCCGCCATTGCGCCCTGCGTGGCGCTGGGCTTTGCCAAGGCGGCCCCGCGCGTTCTGGACGGCCTAACAGGCTCGGTTTGCCTCACTTTTGTCAACAACGTTCTGATCGTGGTCTTCTCCTTCCGGTTCTTCGATCCTCAGGCTCCTTTGGTGGCTGCTCTTTACATGGTTCCTTTTTTCGCCATGGTAGTGCCCTTGAGGAAACTGAAAAAGAACTGAAATTCTAGGTCGGATTTTTCTCCGAAGCCTGTAACTTTGGGGGCTCAAGCCCCCCACTCGCGCTTTGAGATATTGCGACTCAAACCAGGACCAAATCCAAAACCGAGAATCAGGCTGTTTTTCTTGGTATGAACCCCTTAGTCCATACATGTCATTAAGACAGCCCTAACCTGGATCATTAGCTCTTAGCTTTGGGGGCTACGCCCCCAAGCCCACGGTACACTTCGACATATTCCGAGTCAAAGCACCACGAAAGCCGAAACCGAAAGGCAGGGTGCTTTTGAGTGTGGGCCGCTTTTTCCAAACATGTCATAAAGATAGCCCGCATTACCCACTGATGGTGAATAATGCGGGCTAATTATACACTGGTTGTGAATAATGGGGGCTAACCAGTCATGAAGAGGGGCTGGAAGGGCGCTTTCCAGAGGCTGTTTCAGCCCTGTTGGCTTAAGGCGGCCCAAAGGATCCTTTGCACAAGCACCTGGACCAGAGCCCAGATGGCGTCCAATGGCAGCTGCCTGTGGATTGAGGCGTCGAAGGTAAACGTGCAGCGGGCTGGGAATTCCTCATCAGCGGGCCAAAGGTGTACGGCTACAGGAATGCGTGGTAAAGGCAGGAACTCAAGCGAAGCCGGGGAGACCTCCAGCTGTTTTGCCCCTAAAGCCAAGGCTGTCTGCAAAAAATCCATGGGCTTGTGCCCAAAGGTTTCTTCCACTGCATGGCTTGGAAGGCTGTGGAGGTGCCTGAAAAAGAGCTCCCCGCCCGGCAGTTCCCTTTCGCTTACCATGCGGTTCTCCAGGGGGAGGTCCGAAGCCTTGAGCAGAAAGATTACAAGCACCAGGGGGAGATAAGGTTCCAGCGGGGCTGGTGGGCTTGCTGGAATCACGGTCTGTGAAAAAGGGTTCACCCAGTAGCTCTGCCCCAAGAAATCAAGCCTGAAGCCCATCTCAGGATCCCAATGACAGCGGCATCTTGCACTGACCTCCTCGGGCTGAAGCTGGGCCAACTTCCTCCAATGCACTTCATCAACGGGCATGGGTTTGCCGTAATTATGTTTTTCGGGCATGAAAGCCTCCCTTCTTCTTTCCTGCATGAGAAGAAAAGAGGAGCTGAAGGGATAAGGGCCTCGGTGGAAGCAACCGCAGGGGAACTCTCCACAGTCTCTCATGCAGTGAGCCAACCCTTTTTGCCTGGCACATTCCAAAATAGGGCATGGGGCACCAAGAAGCCTTACTTGGGCTGCGAACTTGCGGCTGGCCTCTTGGCTGTTGCCTGGCCCGCAGGTGGAACATTTTCCCTCCAGGCGAAGCCTACAAACCCCGCAATCTATTCCGCAAGCACCGGTGGCCATGGATTTCACCTTCATAAAAAACAAAGTCTCTTACTTCAAAACCTCCACCGCAACCCCAAGAGCCTGAACTTTACCCCATCTGGCATGGCAGAATCCATGCCCGAGGCGGGTATCTGCCCAAGCTCCCTGATCCAGCTCTCCTCTTTTTGGTTGTTATATTTTCTGGCCGCCTCGGCCGCGCTTTCAATTCCCCCCAGATACCAGCTCAGCTCAAGAAAAGAGAGAATGCCGGAGCTGACCAAACAGCCCTCTTTCACACTCCAAACAGAGCCTGCCAAGAAAGCAAAGTTAAGAAGAAAGGAGGTCAGGGCCTCCCAAGGCCTCCCGGCATAAAGATGGCCGGCTCCGGGCAGCAGTGCCGAAAGACCCCCTGCCACCCATTCCTTCCTCCTGGGAAGCAGAGGCGACTCGGTTTCTATGCGGGAGGCCATCAAATGGGCCTCTGCTGCCTCCGGGTCCTCCGGCCGGATCTGGAGCAGCACTCTGTGGGCCTGCTCCCAATCTCTGGCAGCCAGCCAAGCCCTGGCAGCCAACCAAAGGGCTTTGGACCTAAGCCTCTCCCAGGAAGGATCCTCGGCCAAGGCCTGAAAATTTCGGGCTGCTTCCAAGGGTCTGCCCAGAGCCAGCAGGCTCTCTCCCACAGCCATTCCAGCCTCCCCCGACCAGCGGGGATCTCCTGCCTTCACTGCATGCCAAAAGGCCTCCAGGGCCGCCTCCCAGCGCCCGGTTTGCTGTCTAGTTCTTCCCAAGAAGAACCAAGCCTCTGCAGCCTTGGGGTGTTGAGGGAAAAGAACCAAGAAAGCCATGTATTCCCCCTCTGCCCGGTAAAGGTCCTGCTTTTCCCTCAGATGATGCGCAAAAGACAATAACTTCTCAGGATCACCCCGCATGGGAGCCTTGGCCTGAAGCTGCCCTGGGAAGAGAACAGAGGCTGTGAAAAGAAAAAAGGCTAGGGTCTCGCATGTTCTCATGAGCAGGAGTTCTCCTCTTTCCTTTTCCGTCTCAGCTCCCTCCATTTCTTGAGCCTGAGGGCGAGTTCCTGCTCGAAGCCCTGTCCGCTGGGCTCCCAGAAAACCTCTGAGAATAGCTCCTCGGGAAGGTACTGCTGATCCACGACTCTTTCAGGGTCATCATGGGGGTACAGATACCCACGCCCGTAACCCATCTTGGCCATGAGACCGGATACTGGATTTCTCAAGGCAAGGGGCACTGGAAGAGGGCCTGTGCGCTGGATTGCATCCTTGAGCTTTCCGTAGGCCAGGTAAAGGGAGTTGCTTTTGGGGGCCAAGGCTAAATACACCGCCGCCTGAGCCAGAGCCAGGAAGCCCTCAGGGGGACCCAGGAAATGAAAAGCATCTTTGGCAGCCAAGGCAACCTGCAGAGCCGTAAGATCCGCCAATCCTACATCCTCAGAGGCAAAGCGCACCATTCTTCTTGCTATGTAGAGCGGATCTTCCCCTGCTTCCAGCATCCTGGCCAGCCAGTACAGGGATGCATCAGGGTCCCCTCCCCTCAAGCTCTTGTGAAGAGCACTGATCAGGTTGAAGTGCTCCTCCCCGGCCCTGTCGTAAAGAAGCGGATGTTGCTGCAGGAGTTTCTTGGCCTGCTCCAGCGAGATGTGACGGATTCCCTGGCTGTCTGGTTTTGTCCCCAGCACAAGGGATTCCAGGATGTTCAAGGCTACCCTGGCATCCCCACCGGCTGCCTCTGACACCGATTTCAAAACGCCCTGCTCCAGGCTGGGTCTTAGTCCGGCCAGACCTCTTTCAGGGTCCTCCAGGGAGCGGCGCATAATCACCCCTATCTGCTCAGGGCTTAAACTGTATAGTACGAAGACCTGGCACCTGGAAAGCAAGGCAGAATTAACTTCAAAGGAGGGATTCTCGGTGGTAGCCCCTATAAATATTATGTCTCCTTTCTCCACGTGGGGGAGAAAGGCATCCTGCTGGGCCTTGTTGAACCTGTGAAGCTCATCCACAAAAAGCGCCGTGGGTTTCCCCAGCAGGGACCTGATCCTCTTTGCCTCATCCAGGACCTGTCTTATCTCTTTTACTCCGGACAAAACTGCCGAGAAGGCAACCAACCTGCACCCTGTTTCTTTGGCAAAAAGAAGAGCTATAGTGGTCTTGCCGGTGCCAGGGGGGCCCCAAAGAATCAGGGAGAAGGGGCTTGCAGCCTCAACGGCTCTCTTGAGCGGGCCGCCTGGGCCTGTTAGATGCTCCTGGCCCACCAGCTCCTCCCAAGTGCGAGGCCGCATGCGATCGGCCAAGGGAGCCTGGGCAGCCTGTTTAGCCATGTTTGCTCTTTGAAAGAGGTCCACGGGAGTAATCCAGTCCGAATTCGTTTATAGCACAGCCACGAAGCCTCCACAACAGAGAGCCCCCGCGGCCATGATTCACCTTTAAAAAAGCGAGCGAACTCATTGGTCCTGGGTTACAGGATGATAGAACACTTGCAGCAGTAATTTTATATAACCAACGAGGTGGGAGGTTTTTGCACACGGACAGCTTCCATCCCAATATGAAGAGGAGATGCGGGAATCTGGGTTGCCGGGTTTGGCTGGGTTGCCGGTGTGTTTGGATTTGGGACGTGTGGATCGCTTTGACAGTCTGACTGGAAAGAGATTACCATACGGCTCCGGTGCAACACATCATTTGGAGCTGGAAAGTGCGACCTGGTTTCCTATGGGGCGTGTCCACCTCGGCCTTTCAACTTGAAGGCTCGCCGTGTGCGGACTGGACCTCGTGGGACTGTGCCTTGCAGGCCTACCCACAGGTGACCGCCCATTATGAACGATTCAGGGAGGACCTTGGTCTGCTCAAAGAGCTAGGGGTCAATGCATACAGGTTCTCTCTGGAGTGGAGCCGTATCCAGCCCGAGGAGGATGTCTGGAGCGAGGAGGCCATCGAACACTATCA
>CAYPWF010000072.1:0-17397 GCA_964414345.1 uncultured Desulfarculaceae bacterium | reverse complement strand
CCTCCCACGGACTCAGAATGCCCGAGATGTCCCCTGCGCCTATCCTCAAGTATTCCTGGGCCCTGAACAGACGCAACCTTCCCAGCCGCTCCTCTGGGTCCTGGACACCCCCCAAGAGCCGCTCTGCCTCCTCCCTGAGCTCTGCCAGGCTGCGCCGGGGCTCATCATAGTGTCCTGAGACCAGGGCGTCCAAAGAGTCCACGTGCTCGCTCAACCAGCGGGAGAGAAGGGCGCTGTGAGCCAGCACTTCCATGAGGCGCTCCATGGTCTTGGGGCGCTCCTCCAAGAGGGAGTAGTACCCGGCCCTGGCCCCCATGGCCTCCAAGAAACGCTCCAGTCTGAAAAGGGTTTGATCCGGCAAAGGGGCATGGAGGACCATGGAAAGCATTCTGGGGAAAAGCCTGTGGAGGGTCTGCCTGGCCCTGGCAGAGCGGGCTGCTGGAAAACGGGGGCTCACGATTCTTGCGAGAGATGCTTGAACGGCTCTGGGTTCATTGAATCCGGCTTTTCTAATGGACTCCAAGATCTCCTCATGTTCCAGCCCTCCCAGGATCTCCTCCACCCTGGGGTCCACCCCCCCCTCCAGGGAGGGCTCGGCCAGGAGAGCCTGGAAGGCTTTTCTTACTATAAGCTGATGCTCTCGGAGATCATCCAGCAATCCGGCCACTCCTTTTCCGTCCCCATAGCCCATAAGGAAGGCCAGTCTCCTGAGCTCCATCTCATTGGAGGGCAGGCTGTGGGTCTGTCTGAGTTGCACCATCTGCACCCTGTGCTCCAGTTGCCTCAGGTATTTGTATGCTTCACTGAGCGAAACCCCCTCTTCTTGGCTCAGGATCCCGCCTCTCACAAGGGCCTCAAGGCCCCCCAGGGTGTCTCTGACCCGGAGCTCAGGCCTTTTTCCACCGTGTATGATCTGGAGAGTCTGGACCAGGAACTCCAGCTCCCGGATGCCTCCCTGGCCCATCTTCACATCAACAGTCTCCTGGCTTCTCCACTTGGCCTCCCTCTGTATGCGGAGCTTCATCTGCCTTATGTCTTCCAAGCTTGTATAGTCCAAAGAGCCCCTGTACACAAAGGGCTCAATGGCTTTCAGAAACTCCTCCCCCAGGGCAATCCGTCCGGCCACAGGACGAGCCTTCATCAGGGCCCATCTCTCCCAGGATGATCCCAGGCTGTGGTAATAGGACTCGGCTCCCTCGGCGGTGATGGCCAGGGCCCCGTCTTTCCCTCCTGGGCGAAGCCCCAGATCCACCCTGAAGGAAGGGCCCTCTTCAGTGAGTTCCTCAAGCACCTTGGTCACACCCCTGGCCCATTTGTCTGCACTGGTCCTGGCGGCCTCATATGAGATGTGTGGGTCTGTTTCATAAAGGAAAACCAGATCCACGTCTGAGGAGAAGTTGAGCTCCTCCCCCCCGAGTTTGCCCATTCCCAAAACCACCATGCTTATTCCAATGCTTTCATCCCCCAGCAGGGCTTGGACCCCCTCCAAAGCCCCCTGAATGCACCAGCAAGCAGCCTGGGACCACTCCCTCCATATTTCCCTGCAAGGCCGAAGCCCCAGGATTTCCTGGCCGTAAAGGCGCACCAGATGTGTGTTCTTGAAGCGTGCTATTTGCTTGCTCAAATCCCCCAGGTCAGAGCAACTTGTACATGTATCCAAAAAGGCCCTGACCAACTCACTTTCAGGCTCCATGGTTTTTTCCCGGTGAAGACCATCACCTGCGAAGAACTCCAGGAGAGTCTCTTCAGGGTGCTTGAGAAGAAAGGGGAGAAGCCCTGGAGAGGCCCCGGCGAACCAAAGAATATCCGCCAGGGCCGCCTCCGAGAGCATCCCCCTTTGTGCTGGCTGAAGCACATCCCAGATACGCTGGACCCAGGAAACAGCCCTCAGGGGATCCGGAGATCTGGAGGCAATCCTTTTCCAGGAGTTTCTCGTAACTATGCTTTCCATGGCCGCATTCTAACCCCCACCGGGTGAAGGGGCAACAGAGCCGGGCTGAGCACTCATTGTTCGGGATCAGTGGATATTGGGGGCTGTCTGGATGCTATGAGAAGCAGGTCTATGCTGAAGAACCTCTTATTTTCCGTTGGAGATTAGGAGGTGGTGTGGCTCAGGATATGCCAAAAAATACCCGGGGTTTGGGGCCTAGCCCCCAAGTCAAGGGCCTTGAAAAAGAATACGGGTTAGCAATATTTTTCCGAGATTCTTGTTGAGCCCCGGATGAGGCAGTGGTACACTCACAGCTTGGTGAGGGAGTCATGGACCAGGGGACAAAGCCAGCAGGGAAGACCGGGACCCTTGAAAAGATCAGGGGACCCCTGCTTGAAATGGCCCACAGGCTTTATGGAAGGCGTCTTGTTAGCTTAGTTGTCTTTGGGTCTGTGGCAAGGGGCACGGACGGGCCTTATTCGGATCTGGATCTATTGTTAGTGGCCAAGGATCTCCCGGAAGGAAGGATGAAAAGAGTAAAAGAGTTCGAGTCCATGGAAGAGGAGTTGGAAAGGCTCATGAGAGCACTGGGCCGCTCGGGGGAGGTCTCGATCATATTCAAGAGCCCTGAAGAGACTCTAAAGGGGAGTCCTCTTTTTTTGGACATGGTGGAGGACGCCCGGATCCTTTTTGATCAGGAGAGGTTCTTTGAAAAGGTGCTGGAGAGACTGCACCTCAGACTTCTTGAATTGGGCTCCCGCAGGATCTGGAAGGGAGACGCCTGGTACTGGGACCTGAAGCCTGATTTCAGACCGGGGGAGGTCTTTGAGATTTGACCAACTCCTCCTTGGCACAGGCATATCTCAAGAAGGCCGTGGATCGCTTGGAGATCCTGGATATGCTCCATAAGAAGGAGGCTTTTTCGGATGTGGTCCGGGAGGCGCAGGAGATAGTGGAGTTGGCTCTTAAGGGGATGCTGCGCTCTATCGGCGTGGAACCTCCTCATTTCCACGATGTGGGTGGGTTCCTCCTGGAGCACAGGGAGCGATTCCCTGAGCAGGTCAGAACTTCCCTTGATCGCTGCGCCCAGGTATCCAAATGGCTTCGCAAAGAAAGGGAGCTTTCTTTTTATGGGGACATAGATTTTCTTCCAACAGAGCAATACGATTCTTCGGACTCGCAGAGGGCCAAGGAAGATGCCTATTGGGTGGTCGGTGTGGCAAGAAAGGCCATAACCGGATGAGCCCAGGCCTATGTTTGCTTCCCGGCCCGCATTATTCACCTAATCAGCGGAGAATGGGGGCCAAAGCGGGGCAACCCCGGTTGCACCCCGGGGCGCCCCAGCCTCATGGATCATATGTCGAAATAGAGGAAGAACTCGTAGGGGTGCGGCCTCATACGCACCGGATCCACCTCGTTTTTCCTCTTGTAACTAAGCCACATCTCAATGGCATCGGGTGTAAAGACATCTCCTTTGAGCAGGAAGTCGTGATCCCTCTCCAAGGCATTGAGGGCCTCTTCCAAAGAGCCGGGGGCAGAGGGCACGTGAGCCAGCTCCTCTGGGCTAAGTCCGTAGATATCCTTGTCTAAGGGCTCCCCAGGGTCAATGCGGTTCTCTATCCCGTCCAGCACGGCCATGAGCATGGCAGAGAAGGCCAGGTAGCCGTTGCAGGAGGGATCAGGGGTTCGAAATTCCACCCTCTTGGACTTGGGGGAGGGGGAGTACATGGGTATCCTGACTGCGGCCGAGCGGTTGCGGCTGGAATAAGCCAGGTTTACCGGCGCCTCATAGCCGGGCACCAGCCTCTTGTAAGAGTTGGTGGTGGGATTGCATATGGCGCAAAGCGCTGCACAGTGTTTGAGTATCCCTCCAATGGCGTAAAGAGCGGTTTCGCTCAGACCGGCGTAGCGATCCCCTGCAAAGGTGTTCTGCCCGCCCTTCCATATGCTTATGTGGGTGTGCATGCCCGAGCCGTTGTCCCCGAAAAGAGGTTTGGGCATGAAAGTGACTGTCTTACCGTATCTCCTGGCCACGTTCTTGAGGATGTACTTAAACCACATGAGCTGGTCGGCGGCCTTCACCAGTGAGGCGAATCGCATGTCTATCTCTCCCTGCCCTGCTGTGGCCACCTCATGGTGCTGGCATTCCACCACTATGCCCATTTTTTCCATTTCCAGAACCACCTCGGTGCGCAGATCCTGGAGCGCATCGGTGGGGGGCACCGGGAAGTAGCCCTCTTTGTGCCTGGGCCTGTAGCCCAGGTTCGGACACTCCTCCCTGCCTGAGTTCCAGATGCCTTCCTCTGAGTCCAGGAAATAGTAACCGCTGTGGGCGTTCTGGTCGAAACGTACATCGTCGAACACAAAGAACTCCGCCTCAGGGCCGAAATATGCCACTTCCCCCAGCCCGCTGTAGCGAAGATAGGTCTCAGCCTTCTGGGCTATGTTTCTGGGATCCCTGCTGTACCTCTCCTTGGTTATGGGATCCACTATGTTACAGATGAGGCTCAGAGTTGGGACCTGCGTGAAGGGGTCCATCACAGCGGTTGCTGGGTCAGGTATCACCAGCATGTCACTGGCATGGATGGGTTGCCATCCTCGGATGCTGGAGGCATCGAACCCGAAACCCTCCTCGAAGCTGGCTTCCTCCAGCTCGTGCATGGGCACGCTGAAGTGCTGCCAAAGTCCTGGGAAATCCATGAACTTGAGGTCCACCATCTGGGCCCCCTTCTCCTGCGCAAACTTCAAAACTTCCTTTGGTGTCATCCCCTCTCCTCCTTATTGGTATGTTGGCCAATCCTTTCTGTTCTTAAGACAAGAAACATTCCCCTAAGCCCCCCAGAGTAGGAAACTGGGTTTAAACGCCAGGGCTGGCCCGGCTCAGTCTCCAAGGCCTGTGGCTTTGGAGACTAAGCCCCGAACCCAAGCTAAGCTTTGGCGCCTTTCCACCCAAACCAGAGCCAGGTCTGAAACCGAAAATCAAGGTTTCTTTGAGCATGGATCTGTTTCTCCCAACAGACATCCTCAGACAGCCCCGATCATCCCTGCTTGGTGAATAATGAGGGCTAGAGGGCCACTTCAAAGGGCGTTTACCCCCCTTTCCCCGGTTCGGATCCGGATCACCTCCTCCACCGGGAGTACAAAGATCTTTCCATCGCCTATCTTGCCCGTCCTGGCCACATCCATGATGGCCTCCACCACCTTGGGGACCAGCTCAGTCTCCACCACCACCTCTATTTTGACCTTTGGCAAGAAGTCCACCACGTACTCAGCCCCTCGATAGATCTCGGTGTGTCCCTTCTGCCTGCCGAAGCCCTTCACCTCGGTCACTGTGATGCCTTTGATCCCCACCCCGGTCAAAGCCTCCTTAACCTCCTCCAGCTTGAAGGGCTTGATAATGGCCTCTATCTTCTTCATGTTCCTCCCCCCTATCCTCTCTACGTTCCCAAAGGACCTGAAACCGGCCTGCTTACTGTTGCAGCCAATGTATGAGTTCCCAAACCGGCAGATCTGGAAAGCCCGCCTTCGGCCAACTCAAGACCGTAACCTCTTTCACCGTGAATGGAGAGATCCAGACCCAGCATCTCTTCCTCCTCTGCCACTCTAAGGCCCATGATCCCTTTGACAGCCAAGAGGATACCCAAGCTGAAACCGAAGCTCAGAAGCCACGTAACTGCGGTGGCCAGAACCTGGACCAGGAATTGGTTCAAATTCCCGGCCAAGAGTCCATCCGAGCTACCCGGAATGCTGGAAGTGGCAAAAATCCCCGTGGCCAAAGCTCCCCATGTGCCGCCCACCCCGTGCACCCCGAAAACATCCAGGGAATCATCGTAGCCCAAGGCAGGCTTTAGTCTCACCACTGCCAGGTAGCAGAAGATCCCGGCCCCGAGTCCTATGGCCAGAGCCCCTCCAACCCCTACGTATCCGGCTGCAGGCGTGATTCCAACAAGTCCGGCCACTGCACCGGTGACAGTACCCAGGGCCGTGGGCTTACCTCTGTGCAGCCACTCCACACCCATCCAGGCACAGGCCGCCATGGCCGAGGCTGTGTGGGTCACTACCAAGGCGTTGGCCGCAAGAGCTCCTGCTGTCAGGGCGCTTCCCGCATTGAAGCCAAACCAGCCAAACCAAAGCAGTGCAGCCCCGGTTACGGTCATGGGTAGGTTGTTGGGGTGCATGGGCTCGCTGCCAACCCCTTTCCTGCGCCCCAAGAGAAGACAAGCCGCCAAGGCCGAGACTCCTGAACTTATGTGCACAACTGTCCCACCTGCGAAATCCAAGGCACCCAGGCCTGCCAGCCAGCCCTTACCCCATACCCAGTGGGCCAGAGGTGCGTAGACCAGCGTGCACCAGCTCATGAGAAATACTACAAAAGAGGAAAACTTCATTCTCTCCACCAAGGCCCCGGTTATGAGCGCAGGGGTTATCAGAGCAAACATGCCTTGGAACATCATGAAAAGCTGATGTGGGATACTCTGTCCTTCCAGAGGTTCAAACCCAACGCCCCGAAGGCCCAAAAAATCAAGTCCCCCTATGATGCCACCCAGATCTGGGCCGAAGCTTAAGCTGTATCCCCAAAGAACCCATTGAACGCTTACCAAGCAAAGGCACACAAAGGAAAGCATGATGGTATTAAGTACGTTTTTCTTCCTGGCCATGCCACCATAGAAAAGGGCCAAACCGGGTGTCATCAACATGACCAAAGCAGTGGAGACAAGCAGCCATGCTGTGTCCCCGGAGTCCAGCTTTGAAGCCTCGGCGGCCCAAACAGAGGCAGGCTCCATCCACATCCCCCAGGCCAGACCTATCCCGACCAGGGGCACTAGAGATTCCCTCAGCATTTCTTCTCCTCCTTGTTTGCTTTGCTCCAGAAGCTCCTCTTGCTCTCTCTTGCCCTTCAGGGCCGCCATCCGGTGGGCCCCCCGACTGCTTTGCCCTCAAGGCAAAAGTACGCGCGTAAGGGAGACTTCCCCTTCAGATAACCGAGTCCAGACCCGAAACCTCCATTCTCTCCATGGCCTGGTACAGGCTCCTTTCCACCTGAGCCAGCCGAGCCTTTTCCCAAACCTTCTGCCCGCTGGCATCCTGCACGTAGAAGACATCCACCACCTGTCCCTTTCGGGTGTCTATGATTGCCACATGCACCCCCAATTCCATCTGGGCCAGGGTGCTGGTTATAAGAAAAAGCAAACCAAAGCGGTCTGCAGCGCGCACCTCCACCACTGTATAAAAATCAGAGGAGCTGTTGTCTATACGGACTCTGGGCCTGACCGCCGGGTACCTCTCGGCGGGTCCTGCCGGAGGTTTTCCCCTCCTAGCCAGAAGCTCCCCCAAGGCCAGCCTACCATCCAGCACAGCCTCCAGGTCCTGCTCCATCTCTCTTATCTTCAGCGGATCAACCACTTCCTTGGGACCAGCCCCAAGGGGTTCGACTCGAAATGTGTCCATGGCTATGGAGTTGGCCCAGGTGTGGATTCGCGCCCCTAGTATGTTTAGACCGTGGGCCACCATTACCCCGCATATGCGGCTGAAAAGCCTCGGGGCGTCCCTTGTGCAGACGATTATCTCCTGATACTCGGGCATGACCCTGTGGGCGATTCTTACCTTAAGGCCTTTCTCCATTATCTCCAGGGCCAAGAGGACCTGATCTGCCAAAAGCTCTTCCTCTGTGGTAAGAAGGTACCTGGCAGGAAGCACCTCCAGCCATTTTTCCGTGTCGCTTGGGGGAACCCTGCCCACCAGGAAACCTCTCAGCTTCTCCCTGGCCTCCCTTACCCGCAAGGTGGACTCCGGGGAGACCAAGTCTCCTGTCTCCAGCATCCTCCTTGCCTTGAGATAAAGCTCCTTGAGGAGCTGGTCTTTCCAGTCTGTTAGAAGATCAGGCCCGGTGGCCCTCAGATCCGCCAGGGTCAGCAGGTAAAGATCGTTCAGCCTGGCCAGAGAACCCACGGTGCGGCACAGATCCACCACCACCTTCTCCTCGGTGAGATCGCGCCCCAGAGCCGTGTCCATTAGGGTTATATGCTCTCGAACCAGGAACACAGTTCTTTCCGCTTCGGATTGGGGGATCCACCATCTCTCGAGTATCCCCTCGACCAGGTTGGCCCCTCTGAGGGCATGTCCTGTGCCGTTTCCCTTGCCAATGTCGTGGAGAAGTGCCGCCAATACCAGGCCCCCCCAAGACTCAACTTCCGCGGCCACCTGGCTGCTCAGAGGCTCCGAAGCCCCTCTCCCCTTGCTCTTGCGAATAAAGGCCAGCTCTCTTACCGTCTCAAGAGAGTGCAAATCCACCGTGTATGCGTGATATGCATCGTGCTGGACCTGGAAGCAGATTTTCCCGAATTCAGGTATGTAAGCCTGCAGGAGCCCAAGCCTGTGCATCATCTCCAGTGCGGCGTAACCGCAGTCGCTTGTCTCCAGCATGGAAAGAAAGGCGTCCCTGATCCGCCTGGAGCGCCTAAACCCTGCATCCACCATGTGGAGGGAGGCCTTGATTTCGTCTCTTGTGAACAGATCCAGTTGTATTCCATGCTCATGGGAGTAGGCAATGGCCTCCATGATCCTGGCCGGATCCTGGGAAAAGGTCCCCTCGTCCACCAAGGTGAGCCGACCCCTTATCACCTGGAAGCCAGGACCGAGTGTTTCAGGAGCATAGCTTGGGCCTTCGGGGCCTGCCCCAAGGGATGGGTCCGTGACCTTCTGGATACATTCCTCCACAAAGTAGCGCACACGGGTGGCGTGGCGGTAATACTCTTTCATGAAACTCTCGGCAGGCACGGATTCCTGAGCCCGGCCTGGGAAATCCTTTCCCAGGAGCTCCTGCAAATTGAAGGTAAGCTGGTCTTCCTTCCTGCCTGTGATTCTGTGCATCTCCAAACGCACCTGCCACAAAAACTTGCGGGCCTGGTTTAGTTCCCGAATCTCGTCCTGGCTCAAGAGGGCGTGGAGAACCATGTCCTTTAAATCCTTTACAGGGAACACCGTGCGCGCCAACCACATGGCCGCCTGGTAATCGCGAAGCCCACCAGGGCCGTTCTTGATATGGGGTTCCAAGAGAAAAGGAGCGCGGGAGTACGTTCTATGCCGCTCCCTGATGGAGCCCACAAGACCCTTCAGAAATGCTTCTTTTTGGGCGAGCATCAATTCACTGCTCAAAGTGCGATGAAACCCCCCAAAAATTTCCCGGTTCCCTGCCAGGAAACGTCCATCCAAAAGGGCTGTCCAGGTAGGGATGTCCCTCAAGGCCACCTCTATGCAATCCTGGACAGTTCGCACACTATGGCCAACCTCCAGATGCAGGTCCCAAAGCGCATGGAGCATGCGGTAGATGACCTCCAAGGTCTCTTGAGAGGAGGTCTCCTTGCAAAGAAACATTAGATCCACATCGCTCCATGGGGTGAGCTCCCCTCTCCCATACCCCCCTACCGCTACAAGGGCCATGTCTTCAACCCCAGATCCCCTTGAAAGCTCCTTAAACAGTTCCTCCAGGACCCCGTCCACAAGCTTGGTGTGTTCCCCTAGGAGCGGCTCGGGATCTCCCCAGGGCTCACCTTTTTCCCTGATTAGGGAAAGAGAGTATTTGGCTTTCTCCAGGATCCGGCGCACGTTTCCCCCTTATTCTGGAATACCCATAAGAAAGAATGGTGCCAAGAAGGCTTTTCAGAGACAGGAAGACAATCTTGAAAAAGATTAAATAGTTATGCCTAAGTCCAAAAAAGCTTGTCCTACGCCCCAGCTTTGAAGAGCTACATCTTTGTATGATTTATTGGAAGATAGCTACATTTTTGTTTGATCAGGAGGCAAAAGCTCATTTTCCTCTAAAGGTTGTTTGCCTATACCCGCATGTCTTATCACCATGCCCTCTACTAGAAAGACTACCTCCTCTGCGATATTGGTGGCCTCATCCCCGATTCGTTCCAAATGGCGCCCTGCTATGATCAACTCAACACCACGCAGGACCAGCCTGTGCTCCCTCATCATCCACTGGATCATCTCCTCCAAGAGATAGCGGTTCAAATTGTCCAGCTCGTCGTCCCTGGCGCAGACCTGATAAGCAAGGGAGACGTCTTTGCGAACAAAAGAGTCCAAACACTGTCGGGTCATTTCCTGGGCTATAACCGCCATTTGCTGCAAGGTGGAAGGCACGTCGAAAGACTCCATCTCCGAGAGTTCCAAGGCTCGCTCGGCCACGTTCACTGCTTGGTCCCCCATGCGCTCCAGAAAGGTGTTGATCTTCATGGCCGATGTGATGAAGCGAAGATCCACCGCCACCGGTTGCTGGGTGGCCAGGAGTTTTACGCAGTTAGACTCTATCTGGTTTTCCAGGGCATTGACCCTCCGGTCCCTCTGGATAACAGCCCTGGCCAAGCTGAGGTCCCTTCGCACAAGGGCCTCGGTGGCCTCTGAAATGGCCTTTTCCACCATGGAGGCCATCTTCAAAAGGTCCTCCTTTACTGTCTCAAGCTGCCTGTGAAAGGTGGCATATCCCAAGGCTGTCTCCTTTCCCCTCGAGTATCAGCCAAAGCGCCCGGTGACGTAGTCCATGGTCTGTTGCACCTTTGGGTTGGTGAAGATCCGGGCTGTCTCACCGTACTCGATCAGCCTCCCGAGGTACATGAAAGCGGTATTGTCGCTCACTCGGGCTGCCTGCTGCATGTTGTGGGTCACTATGATTATGGTGTATCTGCCTCTTAGCCCGTCAATGAGCTCCTCGATCTTGCCTGTGGCCACAGGATCCAGGGCCGAGCAAGGTTCGTCCATGAGGAGCACCTCAGGGTCTGCGGCCACGGCCCTTGCGATGCAAAGCCTTTGCTGCTGGCCCCCGGATAATCCCAAGGCATTCTCTTTTAAACGATCTTTGACTTCCTCCCAAAGGGCCGCAGCCCTAAGTGAACGCTCCAGGGTCTCTTCAAGAAAAGCCTTATCACGAACTCCATCCACTTTCAATGGATAAAGAACATTTTCGGCTATGGACATGGGAAATGGATTGGGCTTCTGAAAGACCATGCCCATGCGCTTCCTGAGGCCGATCACATCCACCTTGGGTCCGTAAATCTCTTGCCCGTCCAAGAAAATCTCCCCAGAGGTGCGCACCCCGGCTATGAGGTCGTTCATGCGATTGAGACAGCGAAGAAGGGTGGATTTCCCGCATCCTGAAGGACCTATTAGAGCTGTTACAAGTCCCCTTTCCACATCCATGTTCACGTGGAAAAGGGCCTGAGCCGTCCCGTACCAAAGGGAGAAGTCCTGAATTCGGATAATGGATCCTGCCTCCCCTGATTTCAAATGATAAACAGTATCCTCTTTCTGCCACGCCAGGCCTTGCATTCGCCCCTTTTCCCCCTCTTAAAAATGGGCCTCCAAAAATTTTCGCCTCAGGCGGGAACGCAAAGAGACCGCCCCCAGGTTCATGAGGGCCACCAACCCCACCAGAAGCAGGGTGCTGACAAAGACCATGGGCTTTGCAGCCTCTGAGTTTCGCGACTGGAATCCAAGATCATATATGTGAAAGGCCAGGTGCATGAAACTTCTCTCCAGGTGCACATAAGGAAAGATACTGTCTATGGGAAGCTCAGGAGCCATTTTCACCACTCCCACCAGCATCAAAGGCGCCACCTCCCCAGCGCCCCTGGCCATGGCCAGGATGAGCCCTGTGAGAATGCCCGGCATTGCCCTGGGAAGCACTATGTATCTGATGGTCTGCCACCTGGAAGCCCCACAGGCCAAGGAGCCTTCCCTCATGGAGCCGGGCACTGCCGCAACCGCCTCCTCAGTCGCCACTATGACCACAGGCAAGGTAAGAAGGGCCAGGGTCAGAGAAGACCAAAGAAGTCCGCCTGTTCCAAAGGTGGGGCTGGGAAGTCTTTCCGGAAAGAACAGTCCATCTATATGCCCTCCCAGCAGGTACGCAAAAAAACCCAAGCCGAAAACCCCGTAAACTATGGAAGGGACTCCGGCCAAATTGTTGACGCCTACCCTTACGGCCGAGACAAGCAATCCCTGCCTTGCGTACTCCCTAAGGAAAAGAGCGGCCACGACTCCCAAAGGCGCTACAGCCAGTGACATGATCACCGTCATCACGAAGGTTCCGAAGATGGCAGGCATGACCCCGCCTTCGGTGTTGGCTTCCCTTGGTTCACTGGTGAGCAGCTCCCACCACCTGGAGGAATAAACACCCAGCCGAGCTGTCACACCCATTGCATTGGGCCTAAACATCCTGACTATCTCCGAGAGGCGCAAGGTCTTCTCCTGCCCCTCCACCGTGGACAAGACCAACTGGAACTTTCCGTCCTCCTCCCTGAGCCTCTGGATCTCAAGACTTAGCTCATTGTATTGGGCCTGGAGCCTATCCATGGCCCAGTCGTGCCGTCTCTTGGCCCGCAGGTACTCCTCTGCCTTCTCCCCGTATCTCAGTCCAGCCTTTCGCAGAGCGAGCCGCTCTGCCTCCATACTGTGATTTATCCTGGAGATTTCCCCCCGCTCCAGATGTCTTATGCTTTCCCTTCTTCTCTCGGCCTCCTTGTGGGCAGCCTCTATGAGAGCCTCTGTGAGCTCCTCGGCCTTATACTGCCTGGCATCGAGCCTCAAGGTCTTGATCAGTCCTATGAAGGGTCCCCACTCGGTGCGCTCGATGAACCAAAGCTCTTTCGGCGTTGTCTGCTGGCGAACCTGAGCCTGAAGCACCCATCGAAAATCCTCGTTGTAAACATCAAAGTTCCCCGTGCGCAACAGGAGCCTTTCCGCTACACCCCCTTGCCTCACTATAGCTTCCCGGACCGCCTCATCCATTTCAGCCAGTTGATGAGGCTCAGGTCTGAAGCTCTCCCTCCTGAAAATCTCCCCAGCCAAAAGGGTTCCATCCCTCAAGCCCACCAATTGGATGTCTTTAGGGTATAAGGCCCCTAATCCGTTCCAAAAGATGAGCACAAGGAATCCGGCAATCATGGCCAACCCTATGGCCAAAGCGCCGCCCAGGAACCACTGAAAGGGCTCTCCCCTTGCCCCCAGATCCACACCCTCTTTCCTTCTGCGATTGGTGCTTGGTGTTTTCAAGTTTTCCTGGTTCATGATTGCGTTGTTCCAATGCAAGCAAGCTTAGAGCTGGGCAGCCCTTTTTCGAAAGCGCTGTCTAACCAACTCAGCCAGGGTATTGATGAGAAAGGTCATGGAGAACAAAACCAAGGCTGTCAAAAAAAGCACCCTGTACAAGGTCCCCCCCTTGACCGCCTCAGGCAACTCCACCGCTATATTGGCCGAGAGCGCCCTGAAGCCGTTGAAGATGTTGATGTCAATGATGGGGGTGTTCCCTGTTGCCATTACCACTATCATGGTCTCCCCCACAGCCCTGCCCATGCCGATCATGACTGCCGAAAACACCCCGCTGGCTGCAGTGGGGAGAACCACCCATAGAGCTGTTTGCCAGGGAGTGGCCCCGCAACTCAAGCTTGCGGCCCTAAGATGGTCGGGGATTCCGTTTAGGGCCTCCTCAGCCAGGGTGTAAACAAGGGGGACCACCGCAAAACCCATGGCAAAGGCCACCACAAGGGTGTTTCGCTGCATATAGGTTCCCACAAGCCCTTGCCTGGGATCCAGCCCCCCCCAATCCAAAATCCAGGCACCCAAAGTGCTCGCTATCCACCCAAGCAGTAAGACCGCTAGAGCTCTGCCGGCTTCCCCCAGTCCTCCTTTGCTCCTAGGCCAAAGATGTCCCCCGACAGTAAGAGCGCAGAGTGTGACTCCCACCGGGAGAAGCACCAGGGAAAGGGGAGGGAGAATTCCACCAGGCCCTCCTCTAAGCCAAGCCTTTAAATCCCCTGAGAAGAAAAGCCTCTCCAAAAAAGAGGCCATCTGGAAAGAAACCCAAATCCAAAGCCCCACAACCCATACAATCAATACCAGCTTCCAGAATCCCCCAATTCTTCTTGTTAAGGCCTCCGGAAGCACTTGGAAGATATATCCAGCGCCTAGAAGCCCCAGGGGAACCACCAAGAAAGTCAGCAGCACCGAGGAAATCCAGGACTCCACCACCGGAGCCAACACCAGGGCCGCCACAAACCCCAGAATCACCGAGGGCAAGGAGGCCATCAGTTCCATGACCGGCTTGACCTTGGCACGAACCCCTGGGGACAAGAACTCAGAGGTGTAAATGGCCCCCAAGAGTGCCAAAGGAACTGCAAACAGCAGTGCGTAAAAGGTTCCTTTGAGCGTTCCGAAGATCAAAGGCACCAGGGAAAGCTTGGGTTCAAAATCCTCTGTGCCTCCAGAGGATTGCCAAACAAACTCGGGCTCACTCCTCCCTTCGTACCACATCTTTCCAAAAAGAGTCGCAAATGAGGTCTCTGGATGGGGGCCGAAAAGACTCCAAAAGCCAGCCTCTCCGGCAGGTCCCAGAGCCACCAATGCATCCAACCTGGGGGACAAAGCCGCCTTAACCGCCGGATCACCTCTCCAAGAAATAGCGGCCAGATTCTTCATGCTTGTGGCATGCCTTACCCTGAGTTCGCCTTTTGAGTCCCAAGTCACAAAGGTCTTGCCTCTAATGCCGGGCTCAATGCCCAGGATGGCCCCCCCTTGGGGGCTGAGTCTCCTTGCAAGAACCACTGCCCTGCCGTCCTGTGTGTTGCTCTGCGGCTTCTCAACAAGAAACCATATCCCCACAGAACCGTCTGAACCGCCCAAAACCAAAGACCTTTCCCCGGGCAGAAAGGCCGCGGCAGTTATGCGCACACCCTGAGGGCTCAAAATAGCCCTCTCCACAAGTTCCTGGCCCTCGGGTCGGGAGGCATCAAACCTGAAAAGCTCCCCTTCTCGGCTTATGAGGTAAACCATGTTCCCATGGCCTCCCAAGAGCAAATGAAAACCTTCTTCTTTGGTTGCAGGAACCTTTATGCTCCTGGTTTGCACCGATTCCCTTAGTTTTCCGGTTAGAAGATTCTTCTTTGACTCCACCCTCTCCAGCCAGATCTGCATCTGCTCGTCCAAGGCCACAAGGGCGCGGGTGGGCCGCTCCTCAGTCCCCCCCAGCCGGTAGTCCAGCCCCAGGATGGCCCTTCCATTCTCAGACACCCTTTTGGGCTCCTGAAGGGATGCCTCCAGTTTCAAGATCTTTACCTCACCGGAAGGGGAAAACCTGTATATGGCCGTGTTGTCCGTGCGATCCTGGCCTGAAAGGGATCTGAGATTTAAAGGAATCTCCTGGGCCTTTTTCTGCTCTGAGATCACCTTCAAGGTGCCTATACGAACACTTCCGTCCTCAAACCCAAGGGCCAGGGTCTCCTTGTCCTGGGAAAAAGCCCAAGCCGTAGGCTTTAGGCCTCCCAAGTCCCAAGGTGGGGTGTTCAGAAGACTTCCGCTTGAGGTATGAAACGCAAAAAGGCTTCCTTGGGAGGTCATTCCAAAGGCCAAGGCAGCCTGCTCGTCTACTGCCATGAGTGCGGGGGTCTGTGAAAAACCCTTCAAAGTGGTCTCTTGCGAGTTTGTAATCCTGGCCCCCTGGAAAAGCGGAATCACCTCTGCCACCAGGAAGACCAGGATTCCCAGCACAGCCAAAAGAACAGCGATCCCCCCCAGTGTGATCACCCGGTCGGCCACAAAGTCCGCAATCAATACAGATCTCTTGGCCCTTCGGATCTTGACAGGACGATCCGAAGACAGCCCCTTTGGGTAAACTCTTGAGGAGGGGGATTCTTTAGGCGATTCACTCATAGGGCTCACATTAAAGACAAATTCCTCGGGCTTTCCAAATACTCCATGCCGTATAGCCGGCCAAGACCGGTTCTTTTGGGTGCCGAGGCCTCATCCGCTTATACACTTTGCCTTGTTAAGTTTCAAACACTGCTCAGACTCAATGCAGAATCAGGACTTCTCCACCCATGCACCATTTTACCCCATGGAATCCCAAAAATAGCCCGCACTATCCACGATCGGCGAATAATGCGGGCCAGCAGAGATAGGATGCGGGCTGGGACTTCCCAGCTTCTTCTAATCAACCGGCTCGGCCGCTTTACGGGGTCATCCCCAAGGCCTTCAAATCCTCGCTGGCCAGTGCATAGGACACTGGATAAAAACCGTCTTTTATAACAACTTGTTGCCCAGCCTTGGAGAGAACGTACTTGAGGAACTCCGCGCGCAAAGGGTCCAGCTTCCCTTTGGGATCATGATTCAAGTATATATAAAGGAAGCGGGCCAGGGGATAATCTCCTGCGTAGGCGGTTTCAGCCTCGGCCTCAAAACACTGAGCCCCGTCTTTGGTTGATATGGCCACTGCTTTTACATCTGCTGTCTTGTACCCAATGCCCGAATAACCAATGGCAAACCGATCTGAAGCCACCCCTTGCACCACTGCCGAGGAGCCAGGCTGTTCCTTCACGGTATCCTTGTAATCCCCACCGAAAAGCGCCACTTCCTTGAAATACCCATAGGTGCCGGAGGCGGAATTACGTCCAAACAGGGATATGGGCTTGGGAGCCCACTCACCCTTGAGCCCCAAGTCACCCCATGTGGCTATGTCCTTGGGAGCCCCGCTTTTCCTGGTCTTGGAAAAAACGGCGTCCACTTGCTGAAGGCTCAGGCACTTGATGGGATTGTCCTTGTGCACGAACACTGCCAGGGAATCCACGGCCACCCGCACCCTTGCCGGTTTGTACCCGTATTTCTTCTCAAACTCCTCTATCTCCTTGGCCTTCATCTCCCTGGACATGGGGCCGAAGTGGGCCGTTCCGGCCACAAGGGCAGGAGGAGCCGTGGAAGAACCCTTCCCCTCTATCTCGATCTTCACCCCGGGATAAAAGGACCTGAAACCCTCAGCCCAAAGGGTCATGAGGTTATTGAGGGTGTCCGAGCCTATGGACTTGAGGGTGCCTGAGACTCCCTGGGCCGCCTTGTAATCCTGGAGCTTGGGGTCCAGATCCACCGTCATACCCTTGGCCGGAAGGCTAAGTAAAGCTCCAGCCGCCAATACCGCCAAAACCTTCCTCATGTTGCCACCTCCTCAACTCTTAGAATCTCTTTTCTGAAGTTGAGCCATGCAGCTCATTGTCTTCAGTCTAGGGCTCTTTTGTTACAGCAATGTGACAGCCAAACGAATATTGAATGGCACTCTCCACCTCACCCCTCCAAGGTGTTGAGACTTTCGTGATAGGAAAATCCCCTCTGACCAACGGGAGGAGGGGTCATGGATGAGAGGTTAGCTGTAGAGGTGATGGGGGTAGCTGGGTCCGCAGCGCAGCTTAGCAAGGGAGAAGGCCCAGCTGGGCTGGGTCGTGGTCGACCTGGGCGAAGGAGCGTGGATGAGCGGACTGTGGCCGTGGTCGAGCTTCTATCGGGCAAGTCCACAGTGGAGCAAGTGGCCTTCCGTTTCAGGGTGCACCCCAAGACGGTGGAGAAGTGGTGTGAGGTGGCCCTGGAGGGTATTGAGCACTCCATGCGGCAGGGGTCGGGCAAGAGCAAGCGGGAGAGGGAGCTGGAGC
>CAYPWF010000071.1:0-17475 GCA_964414345.1 uncultured Desulfarculaceae bacterium | reverse complement strand
TGAAGAGTGAAGAGTGAAGAATGAAGAGTGAAGAGTGAAGAATGAAGAGTGAAGAATGAAGAATGAAGAATGAAGAGTGAAGGAAGAGTTAAGAGTGAGGAGTGAAGAAGGGCTGCAAGAATCTGTAAGCTTCTTTGTACATCGGATACAGAAGGTCGTATGCTCCGGCTCTCTCCCTGTCAGGCTGCACTGAGACGCCAAGCCGCACAAGCCTGCCCAACTCCTCAAGGGGGCCGGCCCCTTGTAAAGCACAGAGGGCCCAGAGGGCCGCACCCAAGGCCGAGGTCTCCCCCCAGGCTGGCACCCTAAGAGGCATCCCCAATATGTCGGCCATGAGCTGCATCCAAAAGCTGGACTTGGTAAACCCACCCGAAGCCACGATCTCCTCCACCTGGAGCCCGATCTCCCCGAGCACCTCCTGGATGCTCCTGAACCTGAAGCACACCCCCTCCAGGAGCGAGCGGGCCAGGTGGGGCAAGCCGTGTTCCAAAGTGAGCCCCAGAAAGGCCGCTTTGGCATTTAGGTTCCAGCCCGGGCTTCTCTCCCCGGCAAAGAAGGGAAGACAGAGAACCCCTCCGGCACCGGGGCCGACCTGAGCTGCGAGCTCCAAGATCTGCTCGAAGCTGATGGGGCCTGCGGTGGTCTCCAGGGAGAAAGCCTGATTCAAGAGATCCCTCATCCAGGCCAGGGCCACCCCGCCGTTGTTGATGGCCCCTCCCACTATCCAGTGCTCCTGATCCAGCCCGTAGCACCAGGTGCGGGCATGAGGGTCCAATATGGGCCTGGGGGATATGACTCTAAGCGCCCCGCTTGTGCCCACCATGCAGGTGGCCTGGCTGGGCTTGATTGCCCCTGCCCCAAGGCTTGAGTTCACAGCATCGGAAGAGCCCAGGATAACAGGAGTCCCAGGGAGAAGCTTCATCTTTCGGGCAGCCTCCTCTTTTAGACTGCCCATGAGTTCTGTGGGAAGACAAAGCTCAGAAAGGCGCGCTTCCCCTATGCCGGCAGTCTCCAGGGCAAGGGGACTCCACCTTAGGGTTTGCACCTGTAGGAGCCCGGAGCCTGATGCAATGGAAGGATCCACCACCAGCTCCCCCGTGAGCTTCCAAAGCACGTACTCCTTGGCAGAGACAAAGCGCCAGGCTTCTTGGTAGAGACCGGGCCTGTTCTCCTTGAGCCAGAGGATCTTGTACAGGGGATACATGGGGTGGGCTGGGCAGCCCGTTTCCTGGTAGAGCTTTTGGGCCTTGCCCTCCTGTCTGGCCCAAAGGGCCTGCTTTACGGCCCTGTTGTCCGCCCAGGTGATGACCCCGCTCAAAGGGCGGCCTTCCCGGCCCAGCACCAGGAGGCTGTGCAGGGCCCCACCCAAACTCAGCCCTTGGCAACCGCCGGGCTCCACCCCGGCATCCTGCACAGCCTTTCCTGCCGAGTTGAGCGCTGCCTCCAAGAGGCTCTCTGGGTCCTGTTCTTCCCAACGGCTCTCCACATCCCAGGCAGGGTACTCCATGGAGCCAAAGCCCAGGATGCGGGCCTGGGGGTCCAAGACCACGCTCTTGCAGCTGCCGGTGCCAAGGTCTATGCCCAAGAACCATTCACGCGGTTTCATTGCTTTACCAGTTCCGGTCACGCTCCATACACCTGGGGGTTCACCACGTGTGCAGGCCTCTCCCCCTTTAGCACAGCAAGGCAGGCCTCCAAAGACATCCACCCCATGGCGCTTGTGGCCTGGTCTGTGTGGGCTCCCATGTGGGGGGTGACCATGACCCGCGGGTCTTGCAGCAAGGGGTGATCCTTGGGGGGCGGCTCCTCACTCAGGCAGTCCAGAGCCGCACCGGCCAGGCGGCCCTCCTGCAGGGCACTCAGCAAGGCCTCCTCATCCAGCAGCTCGCCCCGGGCCGTGTTGACCAAAAAAGAACCCCTTTTCATTTTTCCCAGGAACTCCTTGTCCACCATGCCCCTGGTGGAAGGGGTAAGAGGGACATGCAGGCTCACTATGTCGCTCTTTTCCAGGAGTTCTTCCAACTCAACCCAAATCACGCCATAGCGGGCCGCCTCTTGGGCCTGTACCTGTGGATCGAATACCAGAACCCGGCAGTCAAAGCCTTTCAACCTTAAGGCCGCCTCCTTTCCTATGCGGCCGAAGCCCAGAATCCCAACGGTTTTTCCCTTGAGTCCGGCTCCAGAAAGCCTGGGCCAAAGGCCGCTTCTCGTGCTCTCCAGAGCCTTGCAGACCCCCCGGGTAAGGCCCAGGATAAGAGCCAGGGCAAGCTCGGCCACGGCCGCGGAGTTGGCCCCAGGGGTGTTGGTGACAACTATTCCCTTGGCTGTTGCAGCTTCAATGTCCACATTGTCAAGGCCCACCCCGTAGCGGGCGATCACCTTGAGCCTTCCGGCTGCCCTGATAACTGAGGCGTCTATCCTGTCCAGACCTGCTATGAAGCCGTCCACTCCTGCCACAAGGGGAATGAGTTCCTCAGAGCTCAGGGCCCTGGGGAAAGGATTGTAAAGCACTTCCCCAACGCTTTGCTCCAGAAGGGTCTTAAGCCTCGGATCGTGCATCCCGAAGGTGGTGGGGGTCACCAGCACCTTGGCACCATGAAGGCCCATGCTACAGTTCCTCCAGAACGTCTCAGCTGCAGGTGAGTCCAAACCTAAAGGGGCTGCCCAGGGTCCCCGGCACTAAGGCTCCTGGCCGCCGCACCTTGGAGCATGAACTCCTCTGAGAGAAAAGGGGTCATGGGTTTCTCACCTCCCGGGGTTCTTTGAGCTTGTGCAGGATCTCTCCGGCCCTTTCCACCAGGAGTATCCCCTCCTGTTCCCTTCCCCGGTACTCCTCCAAGCTGAGATGCCTGTGATCCATGTACCCGAGGTGGATCTTTCGGCAAAGCTCTTCCGGAATGCCTGTGGCCAGGACCAGGTTCACATCCGGAGTTTCCACCCCATGAGAGTAGGTGCCTGTGCCTTTGACATGGGTCAGATGGGCCAGAACCCCCTTGGGCACACCCCTGAACTTCTCCATCTGGGCCAGGAAGTAATCCCGCACGTGGTAGCCTATGCTCTCTATATAGCGGCCCCAAGTCCTGGAAACCTCCCGCACGTGGGGCCCGTAGATTATAAGGGTACCCCCGGGGGCCACCACCTGCTCCAGCTTGTACATGACCTTTCCCGCAGTCCAGAGCTCATCGTAAAGCTCAGCAGCACATCCCAAAACCAGCTCGTATGGTTTTTCTTTCAGCACAACGTGAAGCTTGGAGGAAAGATCCGCGGCCAGGCTCCAGCTCTTCTTTAGATCCCCCACAAAAAGCCCGCAGAGGCGCCCATCCTGCCCCACCACCATGGCTGCGCATTGGACCGCAACAGGCACCATGGCCGCAGCCTTGTGTATGAGCTCCCTTACCGGGGTTTCCTTTACCCCGATGATCTTCCTGCAGGTTATTACGGCTCCCAGCCAGTGGAAAAAGTGGAGGAACTCCCCACCTGATATGCCGGGGAAGAGGTACTTGGCCCCGCCTGAGAAACCCACCACCTCGTGGGGAAAAACCGGACCCAGAACCAAGAGCAGGTCATAGTCCAGGACGGCTCGGTTTATCTCCACATCCACTTTCTCTGCCAGGAGGCCCTGGGAAAGGCTTTCCAACTCCTCCCTTGATATGGTGCCTATCCTGCAGAAGGTCTCGGGCTTGTCCCACCTGTGGTCCAGAAAAGAGGAGCCCGACCAGAGGTCCCCTGGGTGCTGGATGCCGTAGAGATCCAGTATCTTATCTTTCCCCAAAGGCGGATGGGTGCCCAAGGCCACCATGAAGTCCAGGCGTCCGGCTGAGTCTCCCACAACCTCTGCCAATGCCCTTACCATCATGGGAAGGGGGCAGGTCCTAGTGGCATCAGGGGTGAGAACCAGGACTTTCTTGCCCTGATAAGCCTCCTTGGGAATTCCCTTGGCCAGGATCTCCCTGACCTTGTCCAACCCCATTATCTTATCCGGTGCTCCCTCGCCTGCGACCATCCGTTCTCCTCCTGGCTCACCCGTTTCACTCTTGCGGTTCACGTGATCCTCTACCAGGGCCGACAAGATTGGGGGCTGAAGCCCCAACCCCTCGGGGTGCTTCAAGCTCCCCCAATACAGTCTTTGGTATGGGCCGTCCACAGCCCCGCCCGAAGCAGGCTTTTGCCGGGCATTCCACCTGGGGCGTCAACTCAGCCCCTCAACCCGGATCCTCCGTGTAGGCGGATAGTACGGGCTGGTGGGTCTCTCCCGAGAGACAGACCAATCTCCCCCCCCCTCAGATGACCCCCCTGATCCGGGATCAGACTCTATGAAGGGCCTCCAGAAGTTTTCTGGTCCTTTGGGTTATGCGCTCCCATGCCCCCTCGGCCACCGAGGCCTTGTCCACAAGCTCACCTCCCATACCCACTGCCACAGCACCGGCCTGTATGAACTTCAGGGCGTTTTGCGGGTTCACCCCGCCTGTGGGAACTAACTGCACCTGGGGAAGGGGCCCCTTGAGGGCTTTTATGTAAGAGGGCCCTCCCAAAGCGCCTGCGGGGAAGACCTTCACAAGATCAGCTTCCGCCTCCCAGGCGCTCAATATCTCGGTTGGGGTCATGGCCCCGGGAATCACAGCAACCCCTGCCTGGCGGGCCACCGAGATCACCTGCATGCTCAGGGATGGGCTCACAAGGAACTGGGCTCCTGCCTCCAGGGCTTGCCCGGCCGTTTTCCCATCCAGAACTGTTCCAGCCCCCACCCATATGCCCTCGGGCATCTCCCGGCGCAACTCCTGAATGGCATCCAGGGCACCCCCCACGGTCATGGTGATCTCGATGAGGTGGGAGCCTCCTTTCACCAGGGCCGCGGCCACATTCAGAGCTTCTCTCGAGGTGGCCACCCTAACCACAGGAATGAGCCTCTCAGAGTGGATACGATCCAAGAAATCTTGCTTGCTCATGAAGATCTCTCCTCACCTCCAAGAATGTCCGGCCAGATCAAAGAAATGCCGTCCTCTTGGACTTCCAAAATGGGATAGCTCATAGCATAGCTTATCATGAACGGTCCCCCTCTCGTCCCCATGTTTGTATTTTCGCTCTTGGAAGAGCAGCACGCCTCCTGTGATCTCCTTTCTCACCCTGATACCCCCCTACTGCGCCTCCTCCGATGCTCTCTCCCTGCTCCTTGGAAGATCCTCTGCAATAATCCCCCGCACGTAGTCCAGATGCTCCAGCATGCTCTGTTTTACGGCCTTGCCGTCGCCTTTTCGGATGGCTTCGAATGTGGCCTTGTGCTGTCTTAGGAGATCCTCTTTTCTCTCGCTCCTGGTGGTGAACTGCTTCATCTTGAAGTAGGCGTGAAAGCTCTCCTCCAGGCCCTTCATGAGATGCATGGCAATCACGTTGTGGGTGGCTGCGGCTATGGCCGAGTGGAACTCCAGGTCAGCCTTCTCCCAGGCTTCCTCCGGAGGTTTCACCTGCTCCATGCGGGCCAGAAAGCCCCTTATTCTCCTGAGATCCCCTCTGGTGGACCAGCAGCGGCCCTCTCGGCACACCAGGCCTCTATGAGCCGCCTGATTTCCAGAAATTCGAAGATGTTCTCGGCCTGTCCCTCAAGCAGAATTGAAAGAGGAGGATTCAGACTTGCCTTCAAGGAAGAGATCACAAAGGTGCCCCCTCCCTGGCGCACCTCCAGCAATCCCTCGGCTCTGGCCCTGTGGATGACCTCTCGCACAGACTGCCTGCTCACACCCATCTCCAGGGCCATGGCCCTCTCCGAGGGAAGCCTCTCGCCCGGCTTGAGTCGGCCCGTGGCTATGAGAGACACGAGCTGCCTGTAGACCACGTCCGTGACCTTTCTTGGCTTTACCGTGGAGAAGAGACCCTGACGCGCCACAGCTTCCTGAACCCCCAGGTTGCTTGCCTGGCCCCGGATAGAGGGCCTGGCGATCTCGGCTTGCATGTCTGAAAATTGGACGAGTGGTCCTACCAACCGTCCAAACTCTTATCACAGGGTTGCTCCAGGTGCCATGGGTGTTCTTGCTTTGCAAAAAATTCAGTGCGCAGGGGTCTTCTGAGCAGAACCCTCTTGGTTACCGGCCACTTGATCGCCTGGAGGCTGGCCGCTGGTCGGAGGTTTGGGTGAATCCCGAGGGAAAGCCCCCAGCCGTATTGAAGCAGAGGCCCTGTTCGTATATCATCCCCCGTGGCGATCCTCAAGGAGGGGGACGACAGGTGAGCCACTTGATTCCAGTCAGGACGCTTGAGGATATCTCCCCGCGCTACCAGAACACGCCAGTTGGCTTTCTTCTCGAGTACCATAACCTGCAACGACCCCTGGACCCATACAAGCAGGCCCAGCTTCTCATCGGTATGTGCATGGACAATAGAAAGAGCCTTAGGATCCCTGACAATTTCGCCTATGTGATCCGCACAGGAGGCGGGAACCTCAGGTACAACGAGTTTCAGGTCTCCTACGCCATAGCCATAGGAAAGGTCAAGGGCATAGCCCTCATAGCCCACAACCACTGCGCCATGGTGAACCTTGTCTCCAAGCAGGAGAGTTTTGTCCAGGGTCTGGTCAAGAACGGGGGTTGGGACCCGCAGTGGGCAGAGGAGCATTTCATGCACTTTGCCCCCATGTTCGAAATCGGAAACGAGGTGGACTTTGTGCTGAGCGAGGCCAAGAGGCTCAGGCTGCGCTACCCCCGTATCCAGGTTGCCCCCCTCATGTACCGCTTGGAGGACAACCTGCTATATCTCATAGAAGAGGACTGAATGGGCTTCTCCAGCCTCAGGGAATTTCTGGCCTGCCTGGAGGAAAGAGGGGAACTCCTTAAAATTAAACAGGAAGTGAGCCCCTTTCTCCAGATAACGGAAATAGCCGACCGGGTCATGAAGAAACAGGGCCCTGCCCTGCTTTTCGAGCAGGTCAAGGGCTCTTCCATGCCCTTGGCCATAAACCTCTTCGGCTCGCCGAGCCGCATGGCCCTGGCCTTGGGCTGCAAGGATTTGGAGGAGATCGGGGAGAGAATCCGCAGTCTTCTGAACCTCAAGATGGGCCGCGGGCTTTGGGGAAAGCTCATGGCAGTGCTGCCGCGCCTCAAGGAGCTTTCTGCCTTCTCCCCCAAGCTGCTCAGCTCCGGAGCCTGCCAGGAAGTGGTGCTGGAGGCCCAGAAGGCGGATCTGTCCCTGCTCCCGGTTCTGACCTGCTGGCCAGGGGATGCGGGCCCCTTCATAACCCTTCCCATGGTCATAACCAAGGATCCTGAAACAGGTCTTCGGAACATGGGCATGTACCGCATGCAGGTATTTGATTCCAGGACCACAGGCATGCACTGGCACCTGCACAAGACCGGGGCCATGCACTTCGCCAAGAGAACTGCCCGGGGGGAGCGCATAGAGGTGGCCGTGGCCCTGGGTGGGCCCCCTGCGGCCATCTACGCGGCCACGGCCCCGCTTCCCGAGAACGTGGAGGAGTTCGCCTTTGCCGGTTTTCTCCAGGGCCGCCCCCTGGAGCTGGTCAAGGCAAAAAGCGTGGATTTGGAGGTGCCGGCAGAGGCCGAGATAGTGCTGGAGGGATATGTGGACCCTGCCGAGCCTCTTAGAACCGAGGGCCCTTTCGGGGACCACACCGGCTTCTATTCTCTGGCTGAGCCTTACCCGGTCTTCCACCTCCAGACCATGACCATGAAACGGGACCCACTGTACCCCACCACCGTAGTGGGCGTTCCTCCCAAGGAGGACTACTGGCTGGGCTACGCCACCGAGAGGATCTTCCTCCCCTTGATCCAGATGCTCCTGCCCGAGGTGGTGGACCTCCACATGCCCATGGAGGGGGTCTTCCACAACCTGGTCTTTGTCTCCATCCGGAAGCAGTACCCGGGCCATGCCTACAAGGTCATGAACGCCCTTTGGGGACAGGGACAGATGATGTTCGCCAAGGTAATAGTGGTGGTGGACGAGGACGTGGACGTGAGGGACCCCAAGGAGGCTTGGTGGGCGGCCCTCAACAACCTGGACCCCCAGCGGGACGTGCTCATGACCAGAGGACCCATGGACGTTTTGGACCACGCATCCGCCCTGGCCACCTTTGGCTCCAAGATGGGTATCGACGGGACCAGAAAGGGGCCTGGGGAGGGGGTCTCAAGGCCATGGCCGGACAGGATTCGAATGACACAGGAGGTGAAGGCCCAGGTGGACAAACTTTGGAGCAAGCTGGGCCTGGATTTGTGAGCATGCCCGCGGGAGCCTCCACGATCATGGCAAAGCTGTGGGAGTACGGGAGAATGATCCGGTTCTCCCACTCCATCTTCCTGTTGCCCTTCGCCATCTCCGCACTGGTGCTGGCCCCGAGGGGCGAGCTCACCCTGGGAAAGCTATTCTGGATCCTTGTGGCCCTGGTCTGTGCCAGGAGCGCGGCCATGGGGTTCAACAGGATAGCTGACAGAGGCCTGGATGCGGCCAACCCCAGGACCGCCGGCCGTGCCCTGCCCTCTGGCAGGATCCGGTTGGGCGAGGCATGGGGGTTCGTGCTGGTATCCAGCGGGCTGTTCCTCTTGGCCGCAGCATGCCTTAACAAATTGGCCATGATGCTCTCCCCCCTGGCCTTGGCCTTCGTGCTGACGTACTCCTTTACCAAGAGGTTCACTCTTCTGTCCCACCTCTGGCTGGGCCTGGGCACGGCCATGGCCCCGGCCGGGGTATGGGTTGCCCTGACGGGAACTCTGAGCTGGGAGATAATGGTCTTGGTGGGCTCGGTGGCCCTTTGGGTTGCCGGCTTTGACGTGCTCTACGCGTGCCAGGACGTGGAGTTTGACAGGAAGTGGGGGCTTTTCTCCATTCCCGCCAGGATGGGGGTGGGAAGGGCCCTGTGGGTGGCCAGGGGGTTCCACGTCTTGTCCTTCTGCGGATTCCTCTGGGTAGGAAACATTTTTAGGTTGGGGAGCATCTACCTGGTGGGGGTGTGCCTCATAGGCGCCCTGTTCCTGGTGGAGCACCTGCTGGTCTCGGAGAAGGACCTCTCCCGCATAAACGACGCCTTCTTCACAGTGAACGGCCTGGTGAGCGTGCTTTACCTCTTGGTGGTCATGGCCGACACCTGGTTCAGGGGATGAGGCCTGAGGCAGAAAGGGTTCAGGCGCCCAGAGGCTGGCATGTGAGCTTCGGCCGTGGCATGGCTCCAGAGCACAGAGCAGAGGTGCTGAGGGCCCTGGGCGAGGGGCTCGTGGAGTCCAACAGGATCCTGGTGGCCCACTCAAGGGTGAAGCAGTTCTACAGGGTCAAGACCGGGGGGACATCTCTTTTCGTGAAGGTAAGGGAGTTCGGCTCCTTGAGTAGGCGCCTGGGAAGGGCCCTTAGAGCCACCAAGGAGGAGAGGGAGCTGGCCAATTATGAGCTCTTGAGGTCTCTCGGGGTGCCTTGCCCGCAGCCCATGGCATCGGCCAGGCTCAGAAAGGGCCTGCTCACGCAAGCCAGTGCCATGCTGACCGAGTTTCTGGATGGTGCCCGGCCTCTCAGGGAGCTCATCTTGAGGGGAGAGGGTCATAAGCTCGTGGAGCCGCTCCTGAGTTTCCTGGGCATGCTCCGGGGGGTTGGGGTCGTGCACCAGGATCTCCAGTGGGAGAACCTGCTTGTGGGAAGCCCCCAAGATGGCTATCCCTTGTACCTGGTGGACCCTTTGCACGTGAGATTCATGGCCGGTCCAGATGACCCTGGCTTTTCCAGAAGCCTGGCCTGGTTTCTCGGCTTCATGATCCAAGGAGGCGCCCCGCAAGAGACCCTCCAGGCCCTGGCAGAGGGCATGGCCCGCCAGGGGCTTTGCGCCCCCTTGAGCGGCTCGGAACTCCTTGGCAGGGCCCGGGAGCTTCGGCAGCCATGAGCAGGCTGAGCAGCTATGGCCGCTTCAGGGCCACTTGGGAAGATCCTGGGGAGGCCCTGGCTTACAGAGAAAACCGATTCAGCCGCTCCCGCAGGTGGAGGTGGACTGACAGGCGGGAGAGGGCCATCGTGAGCCGGTTTTTGGCTTCCATGGAAAGGCCGGCTCTGGGCCTGGATCTGCCTTGCGGGGCAGGAAGGCTCTCTGTATGCTTCTTGGAGACCGGGCATGGTTGGCTGGGGGTGGACGCCTCTTTGGCCATGGCCAGACTGGCCAGGAGTTCAACCGGAGGGCCAGCCCTGGTGGCAGATGCCACGGCCTTGCCCTTCCGGGAGGGGACCTTTCCCTTCCTGATCTCAGTGAGGCTCCTTCACCGCATCCAGGAACCAGGATCCAGAGTGCAGATACTGAGGGAGCTGGCCCGGGTTTCCAAGGGTCCGATCCTGCTCACCTATTACACCAGATGGAACCTCAGGGGGATACAGAGGTGGCTCAGGGGCAAACACCCGGGCCTGAGCCTGGGGGAGATCCGAGCAGAGATCCAGGAGGCTGGCCTCAGCATCCGCCAGGCCATGGCCCTCAGGAGGCTCACCCAGCAGCAGTGGTTCTTCGTGGTGCAGGAGGCAACATGAACCGCCCAGGCTGGTCCAGGCCTCAGGAGGCAGTGCCCGCCTCCAGCATCCCCCATATCCTGGAGGCCAGATCCAGGTAAGCGGCCCCAACCGGTGATTCAGGCCTGGTCAAGGTAAGGGGTTTGCCCGCGTCGCACAGCTCCACCATCTCAGGGTCAATGGGGATGCGCCCCAGGAAGGGGACCCCCAGCTCCAGGGCGGCCCTTTCCCCCCCGCCTGTTCTGAACAGGTCAATTCGCCCCCCGCAGTGGGGGCAGAACATGCCGCTCATGTTCTCTACTATTCCCAGCACGGGGATTGATAGCATCTGGCTGAAGACCACGGCCTTTCTGGAGTCCAGGATGGCCACATCCTGAGGAGTTGTCACCACCACGGAGCCGTCAACGCGACCCACCAGTTTGGCCACACTGAGGGGCTCATCCCCTGTGCCTGGTGGAAGATCCACCAGGAGAAGGTCCAACCGGCCCCAATCCACCTGCTGGACGAAACGGCGGATCAGGTTGTGCTTGGCAGGCCCCCTCCAGACAATGGGCCTGTCAGCATCAGAGGAAAGAAGCGCCATGGAGACCACTTTCAGGTTCTCCATGGCCTCCACAGGCCTAAGCCCAGAAGAGCTCCCCTCCAGATGTCTATCCCCTATACCCAGCATCCTGGGGATGTTGGGCCCGTGGATATCTGCATCCAGGATCCCCACTTTCGCCCCGCGGGAAGCCATGACCGCTCCCAGGTTGGCCGAGAAGCTGCTCTTGCCCACCCCCCCCTTGCCGCTCATCACCATTATGCTGTGCCGAATGCTAAAGGAGCCTGCCGCAGGGCAGGGCCGCCCTATCTGGGCCTGGCTCTCACAGCCCTGCTTCAATGCGCATTTGCTGCACCCTGGATTCCTTCCTGGTAGGTCTTGCATGCCCCACTCCCTGGCCAAATTCCGATACTTTCTCAGTTTCTCCCATGCCGCAGTTGCTGGCAAGCCTCCCCAATCCAGGCCTTGGGCAGGGCTTGGCCCGGATTATTCTCCAAAGCCGGTGAGTTTGGGGGCTTAAGCCCCCGGTACACTTCGACATATTCTGACTCAAAGCAAGATAAACTCTGAAACCGAAAAGCAGGCTGCTTTTGAGTGTGGACCGGTTTGTCCAAACATGTCATTAAGCTAGCCCGCATTATCCACTAATCGTGAATAATGAGGGTTAGCTCAGCTCCCGGGCCGATCCTTGACCTGCAATGATGTTCCATGGTATCCAGGGGGAGTTTCGCGAGGACTGCGACAGGAAAGGAGCAAGGCGAAGGTGACAGCCGTGAGGGAGACCAAACTCCCTGGCCTCACTCTCAGGGGCCGGGGCAAGGTGAGGGACATTTATGATTTGGGTGACTCGCTCCTAATAGTGGCCACGGACCGGATCTCGGCCTTTGACGTGGTCATGGCAGAGCCCATACCGGACAAGGGCAAGATCCTGACCCGGATCTCGGCCTTCTGGTTTGATGCCACAAGGGATATTCTCAATAACCATCTCATCTCCACCCATGCCGGGGATTTCCCCAAACAGTGCGCCCCCCACAGGGAGCTGCTTGAGGGAAGGAGCATGTGGGTTAGAAAGGCCGAGCCGCTTCCAGTGGAGTGCATCGTGAGGGGGTATCTGGCCGGCTCTGGCTGGAAGGACTACCTGGAAACCGGCTCTGTGTGCGGCCACCTCCTGCCCACGGGCCTGGTGGAGTCCCAGCGTCTGCCGGAGCCTCTTTTCACCCCTTCCACAAAAGCCGAGGGGGGAGCCCACGACCAGAACATCTCCTTTCAGGAGCTGGAGAGGCTGGTGGGGCCGGATCTGGCCGGGCGCCTGAGGGAAATCAGCCTGGCCGTATATGAGAGGGGCCGGCAGATGGCCGAGGCCAAAGGCATCATAGTGGCTGACACCAAGTTCGAGTTCGGCCTCTTGAACGGGGAGCTGATCTTGATAGATGAGGTCTTGACCCCTGACTCCTCACGTTTCTGGCCTATGGACGGCTACAAGCCTGGAGGTCCCCAGCCCAGCTTCGACAAGCAGTACCTCAGGGACTACCTGGACTCCCTGGGGTGGGACCACAGCCCCCCACCCCCGCCGCTTCCAGCTCATGTGGTGGAGCGCACCAGGGAAAAGTACTTGGAGGCCCTGGTCAGGCTCACAGGTAAAGGACTTTCATGATCCCTTGGATACATTGGTGCCTGGCACCAAAGAGTGGTTAAATATTTGATTTTATGGATGGTGATGTGGGATTTTGAACTTTTTGAGAAAAAAGCCTCTTCTGTCCAAGCCCATCTGAAGGATTTGGCCTTGAGGGGTAATCCTGAGCCAGCGGTGCATCTCGTGGGACATTTCCTGGCTGCAAAGATCTATGCTCCCCAGGGATCTTCCCTGCTGGTCCAGAATCATTACCATGCCCACAGGCCTGTCCTTCTCATCCAAAAGGCCCAATGTCAGATATATCCTGGATTCTAAATCCTCTCTTACCCCCATTATGCTCTCCACCAACCCCTGCACCGATATCTGAATTTCCCTCCACTGGGAGAACCTCTCTTCTTCCGAGCGGTATATCATCACCTGCGTATCACCAAGCTTCTCCGCCCTAAGAAGCCGCCTCCCATCGGCCGAGAGAGTTCCGGGAACCGAAATCCGCCTGGGATCCGGCCTCCCTTCCAAAGCGGCTGTAAGCACGGATCTACCCCCCAGGTCGGCCCAAATCCCGCTTAGCTTCCCCTGTGCTTGAACGTATATGCCAACTACTTCCTGGGCCGAAGGAATACCCCTTCCTTCCAGAGGGACTGAGCAAGCCAAAGCACCTTCCTTATCCAGGATGAAGACACACTTTTTGACCGAGTTGTCCAGCAAAGCCAACCTGCCTCCAGGAAGAACAGCCAAGTCCGTAAAGACCCCTTCTTTCGGAATACCCAGACTTCTTACTCTGGAGCCCCCCGCAAAGACCTGCACTCTGTTGTTAAGCTGATCCAGAACGTAGATTTCCCCTTTTTCCCCCAAGTCGAAACTCATGGGCCCCTCGGGGCTGGCCTCACTGGGGGTCGAAATCCCGATCTCATCCAACGAGCTCCCCAGCCTAAGCCTAAGAACCTCGACCCCTTCCGCGCACCTCACATGGAAGGCGGCCTCTGCCCAAACACCTTCCATCTGCCCTTCTAAAGGAGCGCTTACCATGAAGAAGACCAAAGCGCCCCACAAGCCCCTTGCCTTCATCCAGCTATCCCTCCAGGACTCGAAATTCGCTTTTCCCCGAACCCTCTGGGCGGTCAGGCAGAAGCGTGACTTTCCCGCTCAGTTTCTCTCTCTTGCAAGTTTGGAGCCTCACTCTTCCCCGGCCTGCTCATCCACGCAGTATGGGCTTGCCTGGTCTGGCTCCGGTCAACTCTCCATCCTTGGCCGCCACCTGGCCGTTCACCATTACAAGGCGGATTCCTTCCGGGCTAAGATGCGGCTCCTGGTAAGTGGCCCTATCCTTCACCCTGTCAGGATCCAAGAGCACCATGTCTGCGTCCATGCCCTGCTTTAGAAGCCCCTTGCCTTTCAGCCCAAAGGTGAAAGCCGCAAGGGAGGTCATCTTGCGCACTGCCTCCTCCAGGCTCAAAAGCTTTCTTTCCCTTGCATATCTACTAAGTATCCTTGGGAAAGTTCCGCTCATTCTGGGATGAATCCTGCCTGCCCCCAAAGAGGGCATGCCGTCGGAACCCACCATGGTCCAGGGATCCCCCAGAATCCTGGAGATGTCATCTTCGCACATCATGAAAAACACAGCCATGCACCCCAACCCTTCCTGGGCCAAGAGATCAAATATCACATCCCAGGGGTTGCGCTGGGTCTGCTGCGCTATCTGGGATATGCTCTTGCCCAGAAAATCAGGGTTGCGGCAGACCGATATGACTATGCCCTCGAGCCCTGCTCCTCTGGCCAGGTTCTCCCAGCCATCCTCTGTTTCCAAACGCCTAGCCGTCTCCTTCCGCCAAGCTGGATCCAGCAGGTTCCTGCAGAGCACCTCAATCCCTTGGGCTGAAGCCCCGGGAGGCAGGACCGCAGCCAAGAAAGTGCATCCCGCCTCATAGGGGTACTGATCGCAGGCTACCCGCAGTCCCCTTCTCCTGGCCTCCTCCATGAGGGAGAGGGTCTCTCTGCTCATCCCCCAGTTGGCTTTGCCTGCCACCTTGTGATGAGAGATCTGAACCTGCACCCCTGCCCTCTCCCCTATGCCGAGGGCTTCTTGCAGGGCCTGCATCTGCAAATCCCCCTCGCTTCTCATGTGGGTTGCATAGATGCCCCCGTAGCGGCCCACCACCTGAGCCAGCCTCACCAGCTCGAAGGTTTCGGCGTAGTTGCCAGGAGGATAGATGAGACCCGTTGAGATGCCCAAGGCCCCTTGCTCCATGGCCCGGGCTACAAGCTTCTCCATCTCAAGCAGCTCGGAGTGTGTGGGGGGTCTGTTTTGCATTCCCATAACAGCCATGCGAACGCTTGAGTGCCCCACCAGAACCCCCACGTTTAGAGCCGGGCCCAGGCTTTGAATCCGCTCCAAATAGCAGGCGATCCCTTTTCCCATCTCCCCTGGGGCGGGTGAAGCCCCGGGACAAAGCACCCCCAGCATTCCCAGCAGATGCTCCCTGGTTTCAGCCCCGGCCTCCAGGGCCGAAAGCCCGCAGTTGCCCAGAATCTCTGTTGTGACTCCCTGAAGTACTTTCTCGGGGCACTCTGGCTTTGCAAGCAGGTACAGGTCGTCATGGCTGTGCACGTCTATGAATCCAGGGGTCAGAACCAGCCCCGAGGCATCCAACACCTGCTTTGCGCAAAGCTTGCCCAAATCAGGCCCTGTGGCGGCTATTTTCCCCCCTCTCACAGCCAGATCCCCCCTTTGGGCAGGGGCCCCTGTTCCATCAACTATGAGCGCGTCTCGAATCAGAATCTCAACTTCCTGACCGCACAAGGTCTCCTCCTTGGGGGAAGTCTTCTTGAAGAGCTCACCTTCGGGCTGCGATTTCTAATGCCACCTCCCTGGCGGCCTCAAGGATTCTCTCTATATCTTCATCCGTGTGAGCCGTTGATACGGCACCGCCCCCGTGCATCACAAAAACCCCATGATTCATCATCCTTATTCTGAACTCCTGATCCAATAGCTCCACATCCGTTAAGCTCTGGATCTCTCCAGGATTCCTCACAACCCCGCAGGGCTCCTTGGGGAAATACAGCCCGCACAGAGAGCCCATGCCCGTGGATCTGGCAGGTATCCCTCCCTTCTCCAAAGCCTCCACCATGCCAGATCTGAGCCTTTCCCCTTTTTTCTCAATGCTGGGGTAGATCTTTTCTTGATTGCTTTTTAGATGCTCCACCACCCGATAACCCACTATCATGCTAAGGGGTGAACATGAGAAGGTGCCGCCTCCCACCACCACCGCCTCCCCTTTGGCCCTGGGGATGGTGGGATCGCAAAGGGCCATCACATCAGCCCTTCCTGCTATGACCCCCAAATTGGTGCCTCCTCCCACTACCTTGCCCAGGGTTGCCAGATCAGGAACTATCCCGTAAGAGCCCTGGGCCCCCTGAAGCGAGAGCCTAAAGCCCGTTATGATCTCGTCGAAGATCAGTATTGCACCCCTTCTGCGGGTCTCTTCCCTTAGCATCTCCAGGTAAGACTTCTGTGCAGCCAGAAAGCCCCCTGCCCCCACCAGGGGCTCCACTATGATCCCTGCCAGATCCTCCCCTACCTCATGAATGATCTTGAGAGTTCCCTCCAGATCATTGAAAGGCACAGCCCTCACATAGCGCTCCATCCCTGGGGTCAAGCCTGCGCTTTCAGGCTGATGATAGGGAGGCTTCACGGCCCAAAGCAGTTCGCTGTTACCCCCGTGCCACCCACCTTGCATCTTCAAGATGGTGTTGCGCCGGGTAAAGCCCCTGGCCAGGCGCACCGCGTACATGGTGACTTCCGTGCCCGAGACCCCGAAGACCACCCTCTCGGCGCAAGGCACAATCTCCTGGATGAGCTCTGCAAAGCGCACCTGGTGCTCATGTACTATCCCCCAGTGGATGCCAGCCTCGGATGCCTCCTTGAGGGCCTTCTGGGTTACAGGAGACTTGTGGCCCAGGATAAGGGCGAAGTGCCCCATCCAGAGATCCAGGTACTCGTTTCCGTCCACATCCCAGACGCGGGAGCCCTGGGCCTCCCTCACAAAAAAGGGGTGAGGCGCTATGAAACGATACCTGTGGCTCACCCCCCCTGGCATAAGCCTCGCGGCCTTCTGGTAAAGCTCCCTGGAGCGCTTGGTCCTCTCCAGGTACAAATCAATGTGATCCTTTCTGCCCATACTCCGGATCTCCTTTCAATGATCTTGTGTGCGACTGAAAGCCAGCTTTCTTTAACCTCTCTTGGGCCTTCAGAAAGCCTCTAAAAAGCCTGCGATGAGCCTTTAGTATATCGCCCCCCCGGCAGAGCTGCCTTTCCCTGGAAGCGGGGTAGGCTGGCCTTAGCCCCCGCCTATGTAATCCTTTGCGATTGCCCTCTTGTCGCGACCTGAGAGCACATGGAATCCCCTAAGTTTCTTCAAGGTGGCCGAGGAGAATTGCCCAAGGGGCACATATACTATCTTGAGCCCCATGCGGGAGGCCAGACTGTGGAACCAAAAGCGGGGGGGTCTTGGGGCCACATAGACCACGTAGGGCTCCAGGCTATAGTCCAGGGCCGCCATCAAAAGCACCTCAGGCTTGGATCCCAGCACTTTGTAAACCGGGTCCTTCCAGATGTCCCCCATGCGCCTGGGGGGATAGCTCATCACAAATCCCCCATACTCGCACCTGCTTATTCCGGGCCCAACCAGCTTGGCCCCCAAAGGCGTGGCGTAGAAGGCCATATCCGACTCCTGCTCATGCTCTCCGTACCATGTCATGCAGTAAGGGTAATTGTGGCCCTGCTCGTCTGGGTCAAAGATCACCACTACAGCCCCCCCCCCGCCCCTGACCC
>CAYPWF010000070.1:0-17556 GCA_964414345.1 uncultured Desulfarculaceae bacterium | reverse complement strand
ACGAAACCAAGGGCCAGACCTATTACGGGCGGGGGTGAACCCCGCCCCGACGAAATAGACGGAATAGACCGAATAGACTAGATAGACGATTTCATCCCCTCCCGTGCAGATTGGGGTTGGATCCTACCTCTTCCAGGACCTCCTTGAACGCCGCCACCACCTCCTTGTCGAACTGGGTTCCGGCCAGCCGCTCGATCTCGCCCATGGCCTCGCCCACGGGCCTGCCGTGGCGATAGACCCTATCGGAGGTCATGGCGTCAAATCCGTCTGCCACAGCCAGGATTCTGGCTGGAAGCGGTATCTCCTGCCCCTTGAGGCCGTCGGGATAGCCCCGGCCGTCCCAACGTTCGTGATGGTGTCGGATCACGGAGCGCTCCAGGGGAAGAAGCCCTAAGGGCTTCACTATCCGCTCCCCGATTACGGGATGAGTCCTAATGACCGAGACCTCCTCCTCGGTGAGCCTGGCGGGCTTCATGAGAATGGAGTCCCTGATCCCGATTTTTCCAATATCGTGGAGGTACCCGGCAAAGCGCAACATGTCCAGGTCTTCTTTGGGAAGTCCCATCTTCTGGGCGATGCGCACAGCCCACTGGGTGACCCTTTGGGAGTGGTCCCGAGTGTAGGGATCTCTGGCCTCAATGGTGGAAACAAGGGAAACCAAGGTTTCGGTCAAGGTGGTGTAGATGCTCTCATGGAGGGCCTGGTTTTCCAAGGCAAGGGCCGCCTTCTGAGCCAAGGCCGTCAAGAGGCTGAGATCCTCCTTGCAAAAACTCCCTCCAGAGCGTTTCTCATACACGTTGAGCACACCAAAGACCTCTCCCCCAATACGAAGCGGTACAGAAATCAAGGACCCGCGGCCTTGTGATCCGCAGCGAGCCGATCCGGCCTCTTCAGCAGCCTTCAGGATGAGGGGACGGCCTTCCAGGACCACCTTCCCGGGAATTCCCTCTCCCAATGGAATACTGGATTTCTCTGGAAGCTCCTGCCCCATGCCCAACGCGGCCTTGATCAGAAGAGAGTTGCTCTCCTCGTCCAGGAGCATGAGGGAGGCTTTCCCGGCCTCGGTCACCTCTGTTGCCATCTGGATGATTCTCTGAAAGAGATCTTCCCCTACCAAGTGGCCAGGCTGCATGGATTCGCTGATGGCATAAAGCTTTGAGAGCTCTTCCAATTTTTTATGAAAGCGACGGTTGAGCCTCTCTATTTCCCGTTTTTGGGCAAGCTCCCTGTTCAAAAAGGAGTTTTCCAGCAGGAGCCTTCTTTCCCTGGCGGCACGTTGCAGGGGTAGCTCCATCTGGTCCAACTTGAATGGTTTGACAATGAAATCCGAGGCCCCTCTTCTCATGGCCTCAACTGCCGTTTCTATGGTGGGGTAACCGGTTACCACCAGCACAGGCACGGCAGGCCACCTCTCCTTCACCTTTTCCAGAAGGGCGATGCCGTCCATGACTGGCATGTGGATATCGGTGAGCACGAGATCCACGGGCCTCTGCTCAAGAATCAGAACCGCCTCTTGTCCCTGGGAGGCCTCTTGGACGCGCCCCACCCCAAGGTGCAGGAGCATATTTCTCAAAGTCTCACGGGTCAGAATGTCATCATCCACGATGAGAACCGAGAACTCTCCCAGGCAGGGCTCCTGGCTCCCGCCAAAGCCCTCCATGCCCCTGACCCGCAGCTTCAAAGCCGCATCCAAGCTTATGCCTCCTCCAAGGCCTTTTGTATGAGTCGGCGCCTAATCTGAAAGGCCACCCTTTGTTCTATCACCTGACGGGTGCGAGCGGTCATAATGGGCTCAAGCGGCTCTGCAGCACGGGCCCCGTGCGGATGCTCACCCAGGTGAACAGCCCTGAGTCTCAGATGATAGTTTCTGATCAGATCCTGGAGTCTGTACATGCAAACACCCTTTGGAACCGAATCCTGGGGCAGTTTGGCGCTGCAAGAAATATGCCCCACTCCAGGCGGGTTTCGGCCTGAGGGCTGCCAGACCCAACACCAGGGCGGGCATGAAGCCAACCTATATCCAATCAAACATCCAAGAGCATGAAATCATTGAAAACAGATCCGGAAGACCCAGGCGGGCATGAAGCCCGCCCATACCAAACCCAAAACCTAACAATATGAAATGATTGCTTTTGGTTAGGAATGGATTTACCTCTGGGCCGTCAGGTTTTAGATCAAGGGATAGTCAGGAAATTGGCGGGACACTGCCTGAAGCCTCATGATTCCCCTTAGGGCCTCCCAAAAGACCCAGCCTTCGCATTTTTTCCACCAGGGTTGTACGGTGGATCCCCAACAACCGGGCCGCCTTGTTCTTAACCCCGCCCGAACGGGCCAAGGCTTGCAGGATCAGACCCTTCTCAACCTCCCTCATCCAGCCCGGGAGGTCCATCCCCTCCTCTGGTAAAAGAGGGCTGGGCTGAGCGGCCCTCCGGGCTGCCTCCGAATAGGGTGGCGGCAGCTCAGAGGCTTCCACCACCCCTTGGCCCTGGAGAATGACCATCCTCTCCACCAGGTGTTCCAGCTCTCTGACATTTCCGGGCCAGGAATAACTCATCAGGAGCTCCACAGCCTCCTTGCTGAAGCCTGTGAGCCTCTTGCCCCTTGCAGCATTGAATTTCTCCACAAAATGCTGGATCAAAAGGGGGATGTCCGACCTGCGTTCCCTCAGAGGCGGCACTCTGATGGGGATCACATTCAGGCGGTAGTACAGGTCTTCCCTGAAACGACCTTCCTTAATAGCCTCTTCCAAGTTCCTGTGGGTGGCGGCTATGATCCTCACATCCACTCGCAAGGGGCTGCCCCCCCCAAGCCGTTCTATCTCGTGCTCCTGCAGAACTCTCAAGAGCTTGGCCTGGAGATGAGGGCTCATGTCCCCTATCTCGTCAAGGAAAACCGTTCCACCCTGGGCCGACTCGAACTTGCCGATGCGGGTCTTTACGGCTCCGGTGAAAGCCCCCTGCTCATGACCGAAAAGCTCGCTTTCCAGGAGGTCCTGGGGTATGGCACTGCAGTTCACCACCACAAGGGGCCCCTCTCTTCTGTGGCTGTTGTAATGAAGGGCCCTAGCCACAAGCTCCTTGCCGGTTCCGCTTTCTCCGAATATGAGTACCGTGCTGTCGGTGTCGGCCACCCGCTCCACCATTTTCTGTATGGACTGCATAGCCTGGCTGTGCCCGATGAGGTTTTCGAAGCGGTATTTTTCCCTCAATTGCTGCCGCAGCTGCAGGTTCTCCCTTCTGAGTTGCCTGAAGCTGAGAGCCTTCTCCAGGACAATCCGGATCTCCTCCAGGTGAATGGGCTTGGTTATGTAATCAAAGGCCCCCAGCCTCATGGCCTTCACAGCGGACTCTATTGAGCCGTGCCCTGTCAGCACGATGGCTACAGGGGGCATGGACATGCTTCCCAGGTACTCCAAAAGCTCCAGCCCGTCCGCCCCGGGGAGCACCAGGTCTGTCAAAAGCACGTCCAGGTCACCTCTTTCCAGACGAGCCAGAGCCTTTGGCCCACTGGAGGCTGTTGCCACCTCCATACCCATGCGCTCCAGGAAATCCCTGAGAAGCTCCAGGATCCTGCGGTCATCATCCACCACCAGGACTTTTCTCTTCTCGGTCATGGGTTGAGCGTTCATGTAAGACTCTGTTCCCTGCGCTGCAGTTGGCGGCTCTTTGTTGCCTCAGCTAGCCCGGATCATTCTCCAAAGCCTTTGAGTTTTGGGGGCTTAGCCTCCAAGCCCCTCTGTACACTTCCACATGTTTCGAGGCAAACCCGGCCAAAATCTGAAACCAAGAATAAGTGTCCGGCCAATGATTACTTGCCGATAACCCACATCAGCCGCCCATCCTGAAGAATGCGGGCTAGGAGACCCTGGTGCCCGAGGCCACCTGACCGTCCACGCTCAGGAGCCTTGGGCCTGCCTCCCCCACTGCGGCCAGAAGCATGCCCTGGGAGACCTGGCCGAAAATCTTCGCAGGCTTCAAATTGGCCACAACCACGATCATCTTGCCTTCCATTTCCTCTGGCTGGTAACTGGAGGCTATACCGGCCAGCAGGACCCGAGTCTCCCCCGCCATCTCCACAACCAGTTTCAGAAGTTTTTCAGAGCCCTTCACCCTCTCGGCCGAAACCACCCTGGCCACCCTGAGATCCACCCTGCGGAACTCCTCCAAGCTGATCTCAGGATGAGAGCCCAGCTCCTGCTCCTTTTCCCTGAGCCCCGGCTCTTTGCCCGAAGCCCCGAGACCCGCCTTCTCCATGTCCACCCTTGGGAAAAGAGCCTTGGGCCGGCCCCAGGCCTCCCCTGGTTTCAAAAGACCCCACCTCCCAGCCTCCATGAGCTGCCCCTTTTCTCCAGGAACCGCAACTCCCAGCTGCCCTGCCATCTCAGCTGCGGCCTTGGGCATCACAGGCCAAAGCACCAGGGATAGCAATCGGTTGGTCTCCAAGACATAGTACAGCACCGTCTCCAGCCTGTTTTTCTTGGATGGGTCTTTGGCCAAACGAAAAGGCTCGGTGCGGTCTATGTATCTGTTGGCCAGCCCGATTACCTCCCAGACTGCTATAAGCGCCCTGTGGGCCCCCAGCTTGCCCATTTCCTTCTGATAGATCCCCAGCATTTCCTCAACCTTGAGCCTGAGCTCTGTATCCAGGCCTTCCTCTTGGTGAGCTTCAGGCACCTTCCCATCACAGTACCTTGCGGCCATGGTGAGGGTGCGCTGTAGCAGGTTGCCCAGGTCATTGGCCAAGTCTGCGTTTAGCCTTTGCACCAGGGCGACTTCGCTGAAATTGGCATCCAGACCAAAGGCCATTTCTCTGAGCAGAAAGTACCTGAAGGCGTCAACTCCGTACTTCCCGACCAGATCCAGTGGGCGCACCACATTGCCCAGGCTCTTGGACATCTTGGAGGCCTCCACGTTCCAGTAACCGTGCACGTTGAGGTGGCTGTAAGGGGGGAGGCCGGCTGCCTTGAGCATGGTGGGCCAGTAAATCCCGTGCGGTTTCAATATATCCTTGGCTATAAGATGCTGAGCATAGGGCCAAAGCCTGGAGAAACGCTCATGGTCCGGATAGCCCAAGGCGCTCACATAGTTTATTAGGGCGTCGAACCAGACGTAGGTTACGAAATTATCGTCAAAGGGCAAGGGGATCCCCCAGTGCAGTCTTGTCTTAGGTCTGGATATGCAAAGGTCTTCCAAAGGCTCCCTCAGCATGGAAAGGGCCTCGTTCCTGTACCTCTCAGGCCTTATGAATTCGGGATTCTCTTGGATGTGCTTTTTCAACCACTCCTGGTAACGGCTCATCCTGAAGAAATAGTTCTCCTCTTCCCTCTCCTCAGGTGCAACCTTGTGCTGGGGGCAAAGCCCCCCCTCCAGCTCCTTTTCCGTGTAAAATCTCTCGCAGCCAGTGCAGTAAAGGCCCTGGTACCTGCCGAAATAAATGTCTCCGTTTTCGTAAACCTTCTGAAGGATGCTCTGCACCACCCTCACATGAACAGGGTCTGTGGTGCGAATGAAGAAGTCGGGCTCGCAATGAAGCCTGGGCCAAAGCTCTCTGAAGGACTCGCTCACCTTGTCCACGTACTGCTTTGGATCCATTGCGTGGTCCCTGGCTGCCTGAAGAACTTTGTCCCCATGCTCGTCAGTGCCTGTCACGAAGAAGGTTTCGCATCCCATCAGGTGATGAAAACGCCTGAGCACGTCAGCCAGGATCGTTGTGTAAGCGTGGCCCAGATGAGGCTCGGCGTTTACGTAATAAATCGGTGTGGTAACGTAGAATTTCTCTTCCATCGTTGCTTGACCTCAGTTGTTTTCCATCCCGGCCTCACAAAGGCTGAACGCAAAAAGTACCAGGACCTTGGGCTCTTGTTTCACAAGGCTCAAGTCCCCTCCGGCTTGGAGGGAAGCACTTCCAATATTTCCGCCAGCTCCACCTCCACCTCCTGCCCCTCCAGGTTCTCTATTACCAGCTTGTCCGTCAGAACATTGACGCGTTTTACCTTGCCTACCCCTTTAGGGGTGCTCACCCATTTCCGGGGTGGGGGGAACCTCCTTTTCAGCTCCACATACATTTTGTGCTCGTAGGCCAGGCAGCACATGAGCCTGCCGCACACACCAGAGAGTTTCAAGGGATTCAGGGAGAGATTCTGGTCTTTGGCCATGCGAACCGAAACAGGCTCGAATTCCTGGAGGAAAGAAGCACAGCACAGCTCCCTTCCGCAGCTTGCAACCCCACCCAACATCTTGGCCTCGTTTCTGACCCCTATCTGTCTCATTTCCACCCTGGATCTGAATCTCCTGGCCAACTCCTTGACCAGCCGCCTGAAATCCACTCTGTTCTCGGCTGTAAAGTAAAAGACTATCTTGCTCCCGTCAAAAAGGGGCTCCACTTCCACCAGCTTCATGGGAAGCTGATATTCCTTAATCAGATTCAAGCACTCCTGCCTGGCCCTCTCCCTTTGTTCTTTAAGCTTGTGGGCCCTCTCCAGATCCTCTTTTTCGGCCCTTCGCAAGACCCTCTTGAACGGGGTTCCCCTACCCCCCTCCTCCCTGAGCTCCCAAGGCTCCACTGCCACCCAGCCCAGAGCAGGACCCTGCTCGGTCTCCACCACTATCCACTCATTGAGGGGACAATCCATGTCCCCGCACTCAAACACGTAGACCTTGCCTTGTTCCCTAAACTTGACACCCAGCACCCTCATAAATTCCTCATCCCGCCTTCCTGGCCCGGTCTGCCGCCCCTTGAGGCTGTGCAAGCCGCTCTTTGATTCCAGCCAGAAGATCCTCCAATAAAAGTTGGGGGTTGATGTTGTGCTCCAAGGCCTCCAGCGCCTTCCCTGTGACTTCCCAAACATCCAAGAGCCACTTTGTGCGCCCCTGGCCGGGGAAAGGAGTGCAGGCCGGCTCAACAGGGTTTGAGCCTATCTCTTCCAGGAGCAGATCCCTTGTCACCGACCTCATCGCCTCCAACCTGGCCAAGGCCTCCTGGCGGCTGGAAGCCCATAGCCTGGCTCTCTCCAACACTTCCAAAGCGCTTGACCTCTGGATGGAGAGGAGCACCTCCCGGGCCTCTTCCTCCCAGAGTCCCACGGGCTCCTCCTTGAGAAGTAAGGCCTTCCCTATGCTCCCTTGCGCGGCCCTTGCAGCCTTGGCAGCTGTTTCAGGGTCCCATCCGGCTCTTTCCTGCAAGTAGCCTGAGACCATCTCTGTGGCCAAAGGGCCGAACCTGACCTTCTGGCAGCGGGAGACCACCGTGGGTAACAAGGAAGACTCCGAGTCGGCCAGAAGCACTATCACCGTATCAGCCGGGGGCTCCTCCAAGGTCTTCAGCAGTGCATTGGCTGCCTGAAGGTTCAAGTCTTGGGCATCCTTCAGGATCGCCACCCTGCAAGACCCCTCAAGAGGCTTGTACATCAGGCGGCGCTGGAGCTCCCTGACCTGATCCACCAGGATCTGTCTTCCCTGGGGCTCAAGCCATATTACATCAGGGTGGGCCATGTCTCTGACCTTCCTGCAGGCGCTGCATTGCTCGCAAGCCTCATCCCTGGATGAGCTGCACTGCAGAGCTTTGGCAAACTCCAAGGCAGTGGTGGTCTTGCCCACACCTTGGGGGCCCACGAAGAGATAGGCGTGGGCAAGGCGTCCGGTTCTCAAGGCCTTCTTCAAACTGGCGATGAGCTTCGTGTGACCCACTATGTTGGAAAAAGACACGCCTCAAACCCCCAGGTGTTCCCAGACCTGCTGGCGAACTGCCTTTGCCACCCGCTGCGGGGGGCCGGTGGCGTCCACTACTTTGATGCGTCCGGGATCCCCCTTGGCCAGCTCCAGGTAACCCTCCCTGACCCTTTGATGGAAGGACTTCTCCTCCTGCTCAAATCTGCCCTCGCTTAGAATCTTCCCCTCAGCAACAAGCCTCCTGCGGGAACGTTCCAGTCCGATCTCCACGGAGCAGTCCAGCAAAATGGTAAGACCAGGCATTATGCCCCCGGATGCCAGCCTGCTTACCTCCCGCACCACCTCCAACTCCACGCCCCGGCCATAGCCTTGGTAGGCCAAGGTGGCGTCCGTGAATCTATCGCACAAGACCACCTCCCCCATCTCCAAAGCCGGCCCTATGACCTCATGCACATGCTGGGCCCGACAGGCTGCGATCAGGAAGAGCTCGCTCATGGCGGTCATCTTGCTGACGGATGAGCCCAGAAGTATGGAACGGATCAGCTCCCCAAGGGCTGTGCCCCCGGGCTCCCTGCTGAGTGTGACCCTAAGCCCCAGTGCCCTCAGCTCATGAGCAAGGATAGCCGCTTGGCTGGTCTTGCCGCTACCCTCGATGCCCTCAAAGGTTATAAATCTCTTCTTAACTTCCCCCAGCCTACCCTGTATGACACCCCTCCTTAATTCTCCCCAGCCCTCATGAGTTGCGTTTTCCCAAGGGGCACCGTAACATCCACCACCAAATCCCGGCCCAGGCGCCTGAGCTTCCAACCCAGAAGGGGAATAGCCTGGGAAACTTTCTTTAGGCCCAGGTCCCCCACCACCCCTATCCCCTCACCCAAGAGCATAGGGGCCACAAAGCACACAACCCTCTGCACCAAGCCAGCTCTCAGAAATGAAGTAATGGTGCGGGCCCCGCCCTCAACCAAGACTGAGGAGATTCCCTCCCGGGCCATCTCCTTGAGCAGATAACTCAGCTCCACCCCACCTTGGGAGCCCCTGGGGCAGACCAGCAGGCGGACTCCCCTTTTTTCTAGAGCTGCAGCGCGCTGCTGGTCCAGGGGCTCGCTGCAGGCCACCCAACAGGGCTTCTCACCAGGGCTTTTGTCCAGAACCCTTGCATCCAAGGGTATGTTAAGCTCAGAGGCCAGGATCACCCTCAAGGGGTTGCGGCCCTTTATGTGCCGCACAGTGAGACTTGGGTCGTCAGTGCGCACAGTTGAGGCCCCAACCAGCACTGCATCATGCTCGGACCTTAAGGCGTGAGCCATTCTCCTGGATTGCTCAGAGGATATCCAGCGGGAGTCCCCTTGCCGAGTGGCAATGCGGCCGTCGAGGGATTGAGCCCACTTGAGGGTAACCCAGGGAAGAGACCTCTCCATCCAGTAAAAGAAGACCCGATTCAGCTCCCTGCAACGCTCTTCAAGCACCCCCACTTTGACTTCCAATCCATGTTCACGAAGCTCTTGCACTCCCTTTCCCCGAACCAGGGGATTGGGATCCAAAACACCCACCACCACTCGTTGCACCCCGGCCTCCAAGATGCGTTTGGTGCAGGGTGGAGTCTTCCCTTGGTGACAGCAAGGCTCCAGATTCACATAAAGGGTTGCATGCGCAGGGCAGGAACCATAGTGCTTCAAGGCTTCCACCTCTGCATGGGGCCCCCCGAAGATCTTGTGGTATCCCCAACCTATCACTTGCCCGTCTTTGACCAATACCGCCCCAACCATGGGATTGGGACTGACCCACCTTCTCCCTCTGGCCGCCAGGGCCAGGGCCTTCTTCATGTAGAACTCATCCTGCATATGAGGATCCTCTTGTGCCAAAAAACCCACAGGGCCAACTCATTATAGAGAAGGCGGCAGGATATACCAAGGCCCCGGAGAAGTTGCACACCTCTTGTGGCCCTACACGGGCAAAAGAGGTTAGCCCGCATTGCGCATGATGAGTGGGTAATGCGGGCTGTCTGGATGATATGTTAGGATAGATGGGTCAATGCTTTGAAAAACCCTGATTTCAGGTTGGCCCGGATTTGACTTCAAATATCTGAAAACCTGAACGCTGGCTTGGGGGCTTGAGCCCCCAAACTCAAAGGCTTTGGAGACCAAAGTTCGGCCCTCAGCGCCCGGAAAGCTGGCTTATGCCCCTTGCCATAGGATCTCTTAGGCTTTTAAACCCTGTTTTTCTGGCCCCCATGACCAGAGTCACGGACCACCCCTTCAGGGAGATTTGCGCGGCCATGGGAGCGGCTCTGTCGGTCACTGAGATGGTCAGCGCCGAAGGCCTTGTGCGCGGCAACAAGCCTACCAGAGATCTCCTGCCCCCTCTCAAACGTGGGGGGCCGGTGGCTGTCCAACTCTTTGGGGCCTCCCCGGGGATCTTGGCAGAGGCGGCTAGAATCTGCCAAGAGGAGGGGGCCGACTTGGTGGACCTGAACATGGGCTGTCCGGTGCCCAAGGTGGTTCGAAGGGGGGCTGGGGCAGCCCTGCTTAGGGACCTGCCTCTGGTCTCGGAAATCCTCTCGGCAATGCGAAAGAAGCTGAGCATTCCCCTCACGGTTAAAATCCGCTCCGGGTGGACATCCCAGGAAAATGTGCTTCTCCAGATAAGCAAGATCGCCTTGGAGTGCGGGGTGGATGCCATAACCTTGCATCCCAGGGCCAGATCTCAAGGTTATGCTCAGCCTGCCAGGTGGGAATTGATAAAACTCTTGGCGGAATCCTGCCCGCTTCCTGTAATCGGCAACGGGGATGTGCGTAGCCCCCAGGATGTGCTTGAGATGCTGGAGTCCACAGGCTGTCAAGCTGTGATGATAGGCAGGGCGGCTGTTGGGAATCCCTGGATCTTCAAGCAGGCCGTCCAGATCTTGTCAGGGAGGTTCAGGCCTGAGAAGCCAGATCCCTTGGAAATAAGTCGGGTCCTGGAAACTCATCTTCAATGCGTCTTGGATCACTACGGCCCCCAAAGAGGCCTTGCCCCGGCCAAACTGCACGCCTCCCGTTACATCAAGGGCCTAGAGGGAAGCGCCGCGGTGCGTGCAGCCTTAAACAGAAGCAAGAATCTGCCCCAGATAATGGATTCCCTCAGGAGTTTCCTTTCCCAGAAAAGCCCCAGCCTGGGTTCTTCTCCAAGACCCCTCATTTTGGGAGCTGATTCTCCAAACCCCAGCTGAATCCAATCCGAGTCAAACCCGAAGGGAAATGGCCGGGCCTTATCCGGGCTGAAGCGGGCAGCCGGAGAATCCACCGATTTCTTGACATTACAAAGGGTTCTTCTATAATGATCTAAAGTTATTCTTGAAGAGTTTCAGTCTGTGTGCTGGTGGGGACGGACGCGGCCATGGACTTAGGGGAAATGCAGATCCTAAGGGACAAGATCCAGGCCCTGATCCGATCTAACGACGAGCTGCGCAGGGAGAGTCAGAGCATGGCCGAGCGGCTTCGACTGCGCGAAAAACAGGTTTTGGAGTTGAAACAGAAGTGCGAGCTTTATGAGAGAACCCGCAAAGAAGCCTACCAGCGTATAACAGCCATCATAGAGAAGATCGAGGCCATCACATGAACCAGGATCCTTCCCTCAAACGTGTTCCCATAGATGTGCTGGGACACCAGTACTTCGTGAGAACCGACGGGGACGAGGAGCATGTGCGCAGGGTGGCCCAATACGTCAACACCAAGTCCAGGGAAATCATGGAAACCACACAGACCGTCAGCACCGTGGATCTGTTCATCAAAGTGGCCATCAACCTGGCCGACGAGCTGTTGCAGGAGCGATCCGCCAATGAGCTGCTGAGGCAGAAGGTGGCGGAGGAAGTCCAGGAGTTAGTCAGTGAAATAGACTTGCACCTAAAGGAGGTGTCGAAAAAACCTTGAGGCAGGAAAAAGGGCCCGTATTTTCTCTCCTCGCGGGTCCTGCCCAAGTCTAAAAAAACGGGAAAGCCTCTTGGCAGGAGGAGTTGATAGGATATTAGGTGGGGGAGGATGGCTTGCAATTCAGGACCCCCGGGCGGATCCCCTCTTGGGGGGTGTTACAGGGGGAGTTGGTTGCCAAGGGGCGCAGGAAGAAGTGCCGGATGGTTTCGGGCTGCCTGCGACCCTGAAGGATATTTTGGGAAGCACGAGGACGCATTGAGTACTTTGGTGGAGCATGGCATACGAAGCTTATGGAGACCCAAGCAGCCCTGTTCTGGGGGTCCCTGTGAGAGCTGAGGCTTCTTCACCGAGCTAGAAATCACGCCGACGTGCTCCTTTCTCATGGTTTTGCCTCCATCCCTTCTCCCCTACCATCATATACCGTCCCTTTGCGTAACCTGCAGTTTCGTTCAAGGGACTTGGAGCGGGAGGTAGCGGACCGTGTCAATCTCCACACAATGGCTAATGGTGGCGGCCCTTGCGGCTGTGGCTCTCGGGGTGGCCGTGGGATACCTTATCTCCAAGCTTCTGCAAGGCAGGAAGGTTTCCAGGTCAGCCGAAGTGGCATTCCAGGCCCAGGAGGAGGCCAAAAGAGAGGCGGAGTCCATCCTGAAGGAGGCGAGACTCCAGGCCAAGGAAATTCTTTATCAGTCCAAACAGGAATTCGAACGGGAAAGCAAGGAACGCAGGGCAGAGCTTCAAAAACTGGAACAGAGGCTTCTCCAGAAAGAAGAAAATCTGGACAAGAAGGTGGAGCTTCTGGACCAGAAGGAAATGAACCTGGCCCGAAGGGAGAAAGCCCTGCTCCAGGCAGAACGCGTCCATGAAGAGAAGTCCCAGGAGCTGGAAAAATTGCTTGCCGAGCACAGAAGCCGCCTTGAGCGTTTGGCTGGGATGACTGCGGAGCAGGCCAAGGAAGAACTCTTCCAGAGCATAGAGGCGGATGCCAAAGAGAGGGCGGCCAGGTCCTTGAAACGCCTGGAGGAGGAGACCAGGGCGGCAGCGGACAAGAAAGCCAAGGAAATCATCTCCCTGGCCATACAGCGCTACGCCTCCGAATATGTGAGCGAAAAGACCGTCTCTGTGGTGGCCCTCCCCAATGATGAGATGAAGGGGCGCATCATAGGCAGGGAGGGGAGAAACATAAGGGCCCTGGAGGCAGCCACAGGCATAGATCTCATAATCGACGATACCCCTGAGGCGGTGATCCTTTCCGGTTATAACCCTGTGAGAAGGGAAGTAGCCAGGCTCTCCTTGGAGAGGCTAATCAGCGACGGGCGAATCCACCCTGCCAGGATCGAGGAGGTGGTGGAGAAGGTCAAGCAGGAGATAGAGGTGGCCATAAGGGAAGCGGGCGAGCAGGCCGCCTTTGATGTGGGGGTGCACGGTATACATCCGGAGTTGATAAGGATGTTGGGGGTGCTCAAGTTTCGCACCAGCTTTGCCCAGAACGTGCTGCAGCATTCCCTGGAAGTAGCTTTTCTTTGCGGGATAATGGCCGCAGAGCTGGGCCTGGGTGTCCGGCAGGCCAAACGGGCCGGGCTTCTCCACGACATCGGCAAGGCTGTGGATCATGAGGTGGAAGGCTCCCATGCAGCCATTGGAGCCGAGCAGGCCAAACGCTACGGCGAGTCGCCCAGAATAGTAAACGCCATAGCAGCCCATCACGACGAAGAGCCTCCCCAAAGCAGTCTCGCCGTGCTGGTTCAGGCTGCCGACGCCCTTTCCGCAGCCAGACCAGGGGCCAGGAAAGAGATGCTGGAGAGCTATGTGAAGCGTTTGGAGGAGCTGGAACGTATAGCCAACTCCTTCCCGGGGGTGAGCAAATCCTACGCAATCCAGGCAGGCCGCGAGGTGCGCATAGTTGTGGAAAGCGACAAGGTCACCGACGAGGGAATCTCCCTTCTAAGTTACGATATTGCCCGGAAGATAGAAAAGGAGCTGACCTATCCGGGCCAGGTGAAGGTGACTGTTATCCGAGAAACCAGGGCCGTGCAGTACGCCCGCTGAGCCTCAAGGGACGGGATCACTTGTGGGCCACACCCCCCAGCAGCCTTGGGGGGCTGAAGGCCCTTTGGTGTGCCCGGCCGTCGTAGTGCAAAAGACCCTCTACCCTGAGAACAGCCAAGCTCTTGTCCACATCTGTTGAAGAGATCCCAAGCGGTCTTCGGGATGCCAGGGTGATGCTCCACATGGCTTCAAAGGAGGGCACAAACTCGTATGCCACTTCCACGTGGGGGAAGTGAGCTCGGATCCCTTTAAGTATCTCCAGGTGGTACTGGTCGTAATGAGGCTGGTAGAGGATCCCTCCGCTCTGACAAACAAAGATTCCCCCTTGTGTGAGCCTGTCTGAAATAAGGGCATAGGCTTGGGAGGAGTAAAGGTGGGCAGAAAGCTCCCCGGCTTTTTCCGCCGGGTCAAAAGGCTCTGTGAGGTCTGAGATTATTATGTCGTATGATGGGCCAATGCTCTTTAGAAACTCCATGGCATCCTGAGGCACCACCCTGACCCTTGGGTCTTCAAGGGAGCCCTTGTTCAGTTCCCGAAATTGCTCCCGGAAAACCGAAACAACCTCCTCATCAATATCAACGATTACTATCTCTCTGATCGTTTCATAACGCAGGAGTTCCCTGGCAGCACACCCGTCCCCGCCCCCCAGAATCAGCACCGAGGAAGGACTCCCGTGGAGGACACAGGCAGGATGAACCAGTAGCTCATGGTATATGCTCTCATCGCTTGCCGCCAACTGGACCTTCCCGTCCAAGATCATGCAAAGGCCGTAACCCTCCAGTTGCACCAATTCCATCTGTTGGTAGCGGGTGCGAAGAAAAAGAAGATTCCCTCTTGCCTTCTTGAGACTGATGCGGAAAGGACCATCCTTGTCCAAGAACCAGGAGCCCCCGAATCCTTCGAGCATGCCCTTGAGTTCTTCCAAAGCCCTCTCAGGCTCAAGCACGCTGCAAGAAGGAACCCTATCCTCCATGACATACACCTCCTTGCATTAGACCTTGAACCCAACCCAGCAGAACCAGCCCTTTGGGCAAGAGCCAGGATCCTGCCTTAAGGCTTTCCAATGGTGCCTTTTTTGGCTCTCATGGTCAAGCTCCGGCCTCAAGACCGGCATTATTCAGGATCAGTGGGTAGAACGGGGGGGGATGCTTGCCTTTGCAGAAAAACTTTCCCTGCCCCAAGCCCCTGGTTCTTTTTATTGACCGGATCTTGCGAAAAACATAACATGAGAGAACTTAGGTTTTCGAAGAAGGGCTCCACAGCCTCGTGAGGGCGGCAAAGAGAGCTCTCAGGGGATCAGGGAAGGAAGACAGTGATGGATCTGAACGGTATCCTGCTAGGGGTTTTTCTTCTTGCCTTGGCCATGGCCATAGTGCTTTACCTTCCGGCCCGACTCACAAGAAGAGCCATGCACCAGGTGATAAGAAGGTTTTACGAGAAAGAGGCCCTGGACCCAGATGGGGCCAGAACGCTGGATGAGCTGGGGCTCACCCCCCCAAATTTTCTGGAGAAGTTGTCAAAACCCCGCGACTACAAGCCCACTGCCCTCAGGCTCCTCCAGCAGATGGAAGCAGTTCAGATGACCCAAGAGGGAAAGCTCTTCCTTGTGGAAGAGAAGCTACACCCAAGCCTCAGGATCCCCAGGCTCCCCTGAGCCCACCAGGATCAATCCCCCATACCGGCCGGATGAGGCCAAGCCGCTGTGAGAATCCCCCGCATCCCTCGATCACTCACATTCCTATACATGCTTCCCAAAAGAGGCGGACTCTTCACCTTCCACAATCTCGAGCTCATAACGGCTGCTTCCCATGCCCAGCCTCTCAGCCTCCAGAATCTGGACCATGGGGTCCAGCTTGGGATAGCTTAGGGCTCCCAGATCCGCCCCCGCCCTCTCCCTTACCAGATCAAGAGTTGCCTTGTCCAGAGCCACCGGGTCAGATGAACCCGCTATCCCTATGTCAGGTAATATTTTCTCTTGGGGCACATTAAAACAGTCGCAGTCCTTGGTCATATCCATCAAAACATTGAAGAAGAAACACTTACCTTTTTTCCCCAGAATCACCCCCATGGCATGGGCAGCCATTCTTCTTTGGAGTTCAGGGGATTCCCTACCAAAGTCGTATTTCACGGCATCAAAACGGCACACTGCAATGCATTCCCCACAGCCTATGCAACGCTCTGTCAATATGTATGAAACACCCTCCCTTTCCAAAATGGCCTCAGTCGGGCACCACTTACGGCATTTCCCGCAATTTTCGCAACGCTCGACAATGACCTCGGGCATAAGGGCCGAGTGTTGGCGCATCTTGCCTGCCCTGGAGGCCAAGCCCATGCCCAGGTTCTTGATACACCCACCCATGCCCGTGCCTGGATGCCCGGTGGCGTGGGAGACCACCAAGAGAGAGTCTGCAGCCAGGATTTCTCTGGCAACCTTCACGCTGCCTCCCTGCGGAAGGCACACCTCTGCCTCGGTATTCCCCACAAGCCCGTCGGCCAAAATAAAGGGGGCTCCCACCTTCTCTATGCAGAAGCCGTGCCCGTGAGCCAACAAAATGTGTTTTACGGCGTTTTCCCTTTGTCCTCTGTAAAGGGTGGCGGTCTCTGTCAAGAAGGGGAAGGCCCTGCCCTTCTTGATTCTGCGGACCAACTCGGCCACTATCTCGGGCTTGACGTGGGTGGTGTTGCCTTTTTCCCCCACGTGCACCTTTATGCCCACAAGATCCCTTTTGGAGATGCACTTGGAGACTCCGGCAGTCTCATAAAGCTTTCCTATGGCTTTGGCCTGCTCCTTGGCAGAGGCCCCATCCTGAAGCTGGATCAGGTAAACTTTGGATTCCACGATGCCTCCCAAGATCTTATGTAGTCTCATGCAAGTGTTTTATCCTATCCTGCCCAAGTCTCCAAGACCAGTCACTTTCTGCTTCATGCCCTTGCCCGTGGGAATGCTCCAAGTCCCATTTCTTGATACCTAGCCTGTATCTTTCTCCAAAGCCTTTGACTTCGGGGGATCAAGCCCCCAAACTCCCGGTACGCTTGGGCATATTCAGACTGAGACCAAAACTAAATCTGAAACCATAAATCAGGGTCCTTTTGAGAATGGAACGGTTTGTCCAAGGATGTAATTTAGATAACCCGCACTGTCCACTGCTTGTGAAAAATGCGGGCTAGGCGTGTATTGTTTAGAAGCTGGAATTCACTTTCATTTCCCGGTCTAAACTTGGCTCCCAGGTTCAGAGGCCCCGAGAAATGATCCTGGCGGCCCCTGCGAGCCTAAACCAAAAGAGTCTTCCCTGGGCTTTCATGTTCCCCTGAGATCCAAGAAAATTTGACCCGGCGGCCTTCAAAAATCCTTGCGCAGGACGCGCATCTGGGTTATAGTGTCTGGCACCCCTTGGGGGAGTACTCCCATTTTTGTGGGCAAAAGGGGCACGCAGCCCTCCGCTGAAGACCGGCCCGCTGTGGCGGAGGTCCTCCTGCAGGATCGAGGCCTTGCCGGGATGCCCAATATAGAAAGGAAGGTGAACGGTTTGACATCCTATAGAGCCCTCGAAGTGGAGGTCCACGACAACGACGTGGAAAAGGCCCTCCGCCAGCTCAAGAAAAAAATCAACGACGAGGGACTGTTCAAGACCCTCAAACTCAAGAGAAGCTACGAAAAGCCCAGCGAGTACCGTCGACGAAAGGAAAGGGAGAGCCGCAGGCGAAGAAACAGGATGCTCGCCCGTAGAAGACAGCGGGAACGCTGAGCCCGGCGCAAGGCCAGCCTGCCAGCTAGCCCGGATTAATCATCAAGGTCCACTATATCGGGCGACGCCCCAAAACCCCGGGGTTGCCGCGCACGGGGGTCCCCGTCCGCCGTGGGTTTGGCCTTTGGGTTCGTAGGGGCGGACTTTATGTCCGCCCGCAAAACGGGCAAAACCGAAAACCATGGG
>CAYPWF010000069.1:0-17682 GCA_964414345.1 uncultured Desulfarculaceae bacterium | reverse complement strand
CGTATCAACCTCAATTTGTCCAATTCCTCCACTCCCCTTCCTGTTCATAGGCCACAGTGGGAGAACGGAATCAGGAGTTTGCTTCCTAGTTGTCTAGATACCATGCCCCTCGTTTCCCCCCTTAAAAGAGCGGGCAGAAGGCTCTTACGTCTAGTAAAGGACCGCATGTCTGGAGGGAAAGTTGGGGGAACGTCCGGGGTTCCGGCCCCAAGTTATTCAGATCAGATTAAGGGAAGGAACTTCGAGGTGCCTGGGTGTGGAGGCTTTCTACTGACAGGATGGGCGGAGAATATCTCCGAATATTATGAGCCAGGCGAGGAGATAGTTTGCTTCGAGAACACCGATGATCTACTAAGAAAAATAACCTACTATTTGACCCATGAGGATGACAGGGAAAGAATCTCTCTGGCAGGCTACGAAAGAACCATTCGCGAGCACACTTATGTACATCGTTTCGCCGAAATTTTCAAAAGGATAGGATTGCAATCACCGCCCATTGAAACTCTCACGACTGGCAAAATGAAGCCGGGAGCTACCGAGGAAATTTGCTAGATGAGTAGGTATCCCTTGGTGAGTGTTGTAATGCCAGTTTACAACGCTGAGAAGTACTTACCGGAGGCTATAGAAAGCATTGTAAATCAGAGCTTTGCAGACTTTGAGTTCATCATCATAAATGATGGATCAACAGACGGCACACCCGCGATTCTGGATTTTTGCCGGTCACGGGACGGGCGCATAAGGCTATACCACCAAAACAATCAGGGCGTGGTTGCCGCCCTGAATTTAGGCTGCCGAATCGCCTCTGGAAAATATATAGCCCGAATGGATGCAGACGATATCAGTCTCAACTCCAGATTGGAGAAACAAGTCTCATACTTGGAAAGGCATACCGATGTTGGAGTCCTGGGCACTTGGATTGAGTATATTGATTGGATGGGAAGAAACGTAGGCTACTGGTATACACCAATTACTGCTGGAGGCATTAGGTGGGCGCTTCTCTTCGGCAACTGCGTAGCTCACCCATCAGTTCTGATGAGGAAGGCTTTGATAGAAGAATGTGGGTTCTACAGAAGGGAAGCGTTGCATGTTGAGGATTACGACTTATGGCTGCGAGTGGCTAAGGGAACTAAGATAAGAAATCTACCAGAAATACTGGTGAGACGACGGCATCTAGAAACCGGAATATGTTCAATGTATGCACAGATGCAGGAAGAAAATGCTATCAAGATTATGGCTAAGGCAGTAAGAGAGCTATCACTATGCAACGTACCTCAACATATTCTTCGGCAATTACGGTGTAAGAACTATGTTTCGTCGACAGCCAACACCAAGGAAATATTGCTGGCGGCTCGATCCTTGAAAAGGCTGTATAAAAAATATATCGGCGTTTTTCCTCTTAGTGAGATGGAAGTTAAGGAAGTCAGAGGGGATCTAGGGAGAAGGCTTTATTTCCTGTCATCGCAAGTTGTAAAATGGAATGCCCCTGTAGGTACACTCTTGTTCATAGACGCTTTGCTTAATGAGAGGCAGCTCCTACAAAAGACTACACTTGTCGCATTCGCAAAAAAGCTGGCGCAAGCATTCGGAATTCTTAATATGTGTGATGTTAGTCCTAAATAATTCAGAGGATCCTGCTGTATCTTGCGGATAAAAAATGGTGGGTCTTACTGGGGAGCTGTGCTGTACAGCAGGAAGAAGAAGTGTTGAGAATGACGCGCCAATCTGTTTTTGAGAAACGCAGAAAGATAACTGATGGTGTGGGGGCTTCATGGTTATCCTAAGCATAGTGATATGCACCTGGAACCGCCCTCGGTTTCTACGTGGGGCTCTGGAGGCACTGGTGAGCCAAGGTGAAGCTCTGAGTTCATTGGAGATCATTGTAGTGGATAACTGCCAAAACGAGGAGACGCGCGCGGTAGTGGAGGCCTGTGGCCAGCAGAATGCCATTTTGAGATATTGCACGGAAGCTGTCCAAGGAGTTTCTCACGCTAGGAATAGGGGCTGGAAGGAGGCACTGGGCGAATATGTCGGTTATCTCGACGATGATTGCAGGCCAGACCGGCGATGGATAGCCACGGCACTGAAGATAATAGATGAGGTGCATCCTGGTGTGTTCGGGGGACCATACTTCGCTGCGGTCGAAAGCTCAGTTCCACGCTGGTTCCGTTACGGGAGTCACGTGCCGAAAGATGAGCCATGTTTCCTCGGAATTGGGGAGTGGGGTGTTCTGAGTGGCGGAAATTTGATTATTAGACGAGACCTGATTGAGAAGGCGGGGGGGTTCAATCCGGCCTTCGGGAAAAGAGGCAGGAAGGTCGCCTTCGGAGATGAGACTGAGCTTCTCAAGAGGCTCTTCGAAGGGTACCCCGAGGAAAGGTTCTTTTATTGTCCTGACCTCATTGTGCATCACTGGGTTGATCCTAGGAAGACCTCAATTTTTTACGGCATAAAATCGAGACTGAGATCTGGATGGGACTATTTCTCGCTTAAAGGGGAAACACCGAAAGAGACACGTTTGCGCCTCGGAATCAGGCTTGCAAGGACGGTAGTTGGCGCTGCGGCAAAAGTATTTTGGGGTGGTGTATCGAGGGACAGGGACAAATACCCCTACTATCATAACTTTTTGTGGGAACAGGTCCTACCGGATGTCGGAAAAGCTGGCTATCTTTGGGCGGCTATAAGAGGAAACTCGACTAGTCATCAGTAGATGGACCAAAGTTATAGAATTGCTCACTTCCTTTCCTAAAATATCTTTCGGGATAATAGTCCTGAATGGAGAACCATTTACGAAATATTGTCTTAGGGCACTTTATCCCTTCGCTCACGAGATTCTGGTGGTAGAAGGGGCGTGTCTTGCGGCAAAAGCAATTGCTACTTCTGACGGCCACTCGACTGATGGTACTCTGGACACCCTCTGGAGGTTCAAAGAGGAGGAGGACCCCCTGGACAAGGTCAAAATCGTCACAAGAGACGGGTTCTGGTCGGAAAAAGATGAACAGTCGAGGAGGTATTTCGATCTGGCTGAAGGCGATTTCGTTTGGCAGGTGGACGTGGACGAGTTCTACCTGGCAAGAGATATCGAAAGGGTCATAAGTTTTATAAAAGCTCACCCTGAAATTAGCGGCATGTCATTTGAGCAGATCACATTCTGGGGTGGTTTTGACTACGTGGTGGACAGTTGGTACCTCACGGGAGGGGGTAACACTTTTCATAGAGTATTCAGGAAGAAAGAAGGTTTTACTTACGTGCGGCACCGACCTCCTACGGTTATCTCAGAGAGAGGAAAGGACCTTCGGGAGCTGAGGTGGATTGATGTTAAGACTACAGCTTCGTGGGGAGTAAAACTCTACCACTACTCTCTCCTGTTTCCCACGGTGGTTTACGATAAGTGTGCCTACTACTCCTCCGCCCCTTGGGCTGGTCATGCCCGCCACTCCGAAATCTGGGCTCAGAAAGTGTTTATGGGGTTGGAAAATCCCTTCCGCGTGCACAACGTGTACGTGTATCCCAGTTGGCTCGAAAGGTTCAGGGGCCAACATCCGGAAGCCATAAGGGAAATGATCTCTGACATAAAATCCGGGCGGCTCAAAGTGGAGCTGAGGCCAACAGAGGATGTGGAAGCCTTGCTAAAAAGCAAGGGGTACCGGGTTGGAAGGGCCTTATTGAGGCTGGGCTCGTTTTCTTACAACTCAAAAAATCCCCTCATCAGAAGGGTCGCTCGTTCTTCTTGGGCCCGGTGGAATAGCCGCGCTCTCCGTCAAATGACAAGGTCATGGGCTTGCGAATCCTGACGGTGGCCCCCTCGAATCACAGAGGGGGAGCTCAACGAGTAGCGGTTCAACTGTCCCGCAAGTACGTCCATAGTGGCCACGATTGTTGGTTGGCAGTGGGTTCGTGTCGTAATAGTGACGAGAGGACGATTGTCATTCCGAACGACCTTTGTGGAGGGTGGCAGGGGTTTTGGTGGAAGGTGGAAAGATGGCTCGAGGGGATGCAAGGTCGCCTTAGAGGCTCCTCGAGACTGCGGAGGATGGTCAGGGATATTGCGGACCCTAGAAGAATCTGGGAAAGATTTAATGGGATTGAAGATTTTCGTTTTCCCGGGACTTGGAAGCTCCTCTCAATTACGCCAGAACCTCCAGATGTCCTCCATATTCACAATATGCATGGAGACTATTTTGATCTTCGAGCTCTTCCATGGTTATGCCAAAGGGTGCCAGTGATATTGACCCTTCATGACATGTGGCTAATAACAGGCCACTGCGCCCACTCCTTCGACTGCGAGCGCTGGAAGACCGGCTGCGGTCAGTGCCCGGACCTGACCATCTACCCCTCCGTCAAGCGCGACGCCACCGCCTACAACTGGCGACGGAAAAGGGATATATACTCTAAGAGTCGGCTCTATATAGCAACACCTTCCAGATGGTTGATGCAGAAAGTGGAAGAATCCATGCTCGCCCCTGCAATAGTTGGAGCCAGAGTGATCCCCAATGGGGTGGATTTGTCTGTTTTTTATCCTGCCGAGAAGTCAGATGCCCGTGAGGCGCTGGGGATACCATTAGGGGCAAAGGTGCTCTTGTTCACCGCCAACGGAATCCGCCGTAACATCTGGAAAGACTATGAGACCATGCGGGGGGCGGTGAGTCGGGTGGTTGAAACCACCGAGGGACAGACGATCCTCTTTTTTGCGCTGGGGGAGAGCGCTCCTTCCGAACTCATCGGCCGGGCTAGCGTACAGTTCGTGCCGTATCAGAAGGAGCAAAAGATGGTTTCACGTTACTACCAGGCTGCCGACGTGTACATCCATGCGGCCCGAGCAGACACCTTCCCTAATACGGTTTTGGAGGCATTAGCCTGTGGTACTCCGGTGGTCGCCACAGCGGTTGGGGGTATTCCTGAACAGATAAGGGCAATGGAGTGGGAAGCCCACCCGGGAGGTTTTCCGAGTTACCGGTCAAAAGAGGCCACTGGACTTCTCACTCCGCCAAAGCACCCAGAGGCCATGGCGAGGGCCCTTTGGATCCTGCTAAGAGACCGGGAACTGAGAGCCCAGCTTGGGGAAAACGCAGCCAGGGACGCGAAGGGGCGCTTCGACTTGAATATGCAACTAGACGCTTATCTGGAGTGGTTCGAGGAGATCCTTTCCCATAAGGAAGAGCTGTCTTGTGGCAATCCAGCCGAAATGGCCCCTGATGAGATTAGGCTTTCACTCTAGCCAGGCCCAAGGTACCAGCTGTGCTCTTATCCATCATAACACCCTGTCTGGACCGGGTCAGTTTCGTGAGAGAGGCCGTGGAGAGCGTGCTGGGGCAGGATTACTCCCCTGTGGAGTATATAGTCGTAGACGGCGGCTCGACAGATGGCACTTTGGATGTGCTTGCCCAGTATCAGGGGGTGAAAGTCATAAGCGAACCCGATGAGGGCATTTACGACGCCCTCAACAAAGGACTTGCAATTGCCAATGGGGAAATCCTGGGTTTTTTAAATGCCGACGATGCTTACGTGCCTGGAGTATTTGGCGAGGTCATGAAAAGTTTCCGGGAGGGGGCTGGCTGGGGAACTGTGTGTGGCGGAGCAGAGATCTTCGGGGATTCTCAAACGGGAAATCGGAAAAGGGTTTTCTTGAGCCCCTCATACAGCTCTTTAAGTGTTCGAAACGTATGTTTGGGGCAACCCATCCTTAATGCTCGATTTTTCCACAAGGGGGTTTTCGAGAAAGTAGGAGGTTTCGACCCCCGGTACAAGATAGCCTCAGACCGGGAATTCCTTATTCGCCTGGCTTTGGCCGGGATTCCCAGCCAGCATGTGCCGAGGTGCGTGTATAGATACAGGTCTCATTCTGGGTCCTTGACCTTCGATCCTTCCATGGTGCATGCCTTCGAAGTCAATGAGGAATACTGGGGGATCGCGGAGCAATACCTTGAAGAGCCATTAGGTTGGACAGAGAGGTTTTGGATTCAACTATGGCATGCCCGGATCTCAGTCGAGATGCTGCTGGGTAGTTGGAAAAATAGGGATTTCAAGCGTATGAAGGCGGCTGTACGTAGGGGTTACCGCGGGAGCTTTTGGTGGCCCGTTATCTTGTGTCCCAGGGTTTTGAGGCGTCTCGCAGTCGGCTTGAAAGGTCGCCCTCTGTAATCAAATGAGGGGTTTGCCTCACGTAAGTGTTGTGATCCCAGCTTTCAACCGGGCCGGAAGCCTCCAGCGAAGTATTCCCAGCGCCCTTGCCCAGACCCACCAAGATCTCGAGGTCATAGTGGTGGACGACGGCTCCACAGACCACACGGGCGCTTTGGCCAGCCAGCTCAAGGATCCACGATTGAGATGGGAGCGTCACGAGATCAACCGTGGCGCAGCAGCCGCCAGGAATACCGGGATACGGGCAGCCAGTGGCAGATGGATTGCTTTTTTGGATTCGGACGACGAGTGGCTTCCCAACAAATTGGAGATTCAGCTTGCCCATCTCTACTCCATTACACCTGAACCCCTGGGTGTGTGTTGCGGCTACTTCCTTCACAATGGGGCCCAGCCAGCCATCGAGAAGGTGGGTCGCCCTGAGCCGAGCTCTTGGCACAGACATCTGCTTCTCGGCTGTGACCTGGGGCCTGGGACCACACTCCTTGTGGCGCGAGAGTGTTTCGACAAGATCGGATTCTTGGACGAACGGTTCAAGCGCCTCGAGGATTGGGAGTGGCTTCTCAGGTTCGTGAAGAATTTCCGCCTGGGCTCGGTTCCAGAGCCTCTGGCCAGGGTGTACAGGGAAAGACACGTTGGGGCCAGCGCAGTGGAAGAGTCTACCTTGAGGCTGGTCTCCATGTACCGGGAAGAGGCCAGGCAATACGGGCGTCTCTTCGAAAGGAAGTTCTTGGCCAGGCGATGGCTCCATCTGGCTTGGTTGTTCTTCTCAGAGGGTGGTGTGGCACAGGGCACAAGCTACCTCCTCAGGGCTCTGTGGCAGGAACCCACCCCCTCGCCGGGCATGATTCTGCTCATCCTGGATGCGATTCTCAGCACCCGGCTGGCACCTAGAGCTACTGCCTGGCGTGCAAGATGGACCCAAGGTGTCAGGAGGCTGTGGCTTTGATGTGGATCATTCAGGCTGGGTTTATTATCTGGACCGACCCTCTACTTCCAATACAGATGAAGAGTTCGTGAAGAGCCGGCCACTCTTTACAGTTTTCACAGCCGCCTACAACCGAGCCCCCAAGCTCAAGCGGCCCTTCTCCAGCCTCGAGACACAGACATACAGAAATTTTGAATGGCTTCTGGTGGACGATGGATCCAAGGATAACACAGTGGATTTGATAGCCCAGTGGGCTGCGGGCTCTTCTTTCCCCATCAGATACTTCTCCCAAGAGCACAGGGGGCTTCATTGGGCCTTCAACAGGGGAGTTGAGGAAGCCAGGGGGGAGTTCCTTCTCCCACTGGATTCGGACGACGCACTGGAACCACAAGCTATGGAGAGGCTCCTCTACCACTGGGAATCCATTCCCCAGGCCGAAAGGCGAAGATTCAGCGGGGTGTGCTGCCTTTGCCGGGATGAGACCGGTCGGCTCATCGGGGATCCTTTTCCCAGAGACGTGATGGATTCGGACAGCCTTGAAATCACTTACAGGTACAGGGTTCGTGGGCAGAAAGGGGGGTTCCACAGGCTTGAAGTGATGAGGGAGTTCCCTTTTGACGAGACTGCCCACATGGGATGCAACCCTTGGCGCCGGATCGCGCGCAAGTACAAGATGCGCTTTGTCAACGAGGTGTTGGAGATTTACTACCAGGACTCTCCCGAGGAATCTCTGGCAAGGTCGCCCAAGCGCTTGAGGCCTGTCACCGGTCTGTACCGCACTCTCGAGATCCTCAACCGGGAGATAGATTACATGAAATTCTGGCCCGCCGAGTTCTATCGAACGGCCATGAGATATACAAGGTATTCCTTTCACTGCGGCATGGGGCTCCTTCAACAACTGAGACGCCTTGAAAATCCAGAGGCCAGGAGGCTTTGGGCCATGGCATGGCCCATTGGCTACCTTGTATACCTACAGGATCGGCTCAGGGGCCGGGGGTCGAGGCTTGACCTCATTAGGGGCGAGTTCTGATCTCGAAAGTTGCAATCAGTTCACAGGAAGGAAGACTCTGCGGGCCCATCTCCCGGGTGGCTCGGGGCAAGATTCGTCTAGCCCTTCTGATCCACAGACTGGACCCGGGGGGTGCCGAAAGACAGCTCATGGCCCTGGCCAGAGGGCTGGACAAGGAGAAGTTCAAAGTCCAGGTGATCACTCTTTACCCTGGGGGGGCTCTCTCGGATGAACTTGTGGGCCTGAAAGGGGTGAGGCTGGAGAGCCTGAAGCGCAATAGAAGGTGGGAGTTCCCAATTTCCATGGCCAGACTCATGAGCTTATTGAGGCGTAGCGGGGCTCACGTGGTTTATGGATTCATGGAGGTTCCGGCTCAGATGAGTCTCCTGGCCGGAAGGATTTTGGGGCTCAAAGTGATCTGGGGGTTGCGCAGATCTGCCAGAGACTTTGGCGATTACGAATGGGCGGAGAAGGTGAGTTTTCAGACGGGCCGGTATCTCTCTAGCTGGGCGGACTTGATAATACTCAACTCATTCAAGGGTAAGGAAGATTACGCACATGCTGGTTACTGTGCACGGCGAATGGAAGTGGTTCCCAACGGGATAGACACCAACTATTTCGTGAAATATGTGCAGAAGGGGCTTGAGCTGAAGAGGTCATGGGGCCTGGGGCCAGACAGTCGAGCCGTCGGGGTGGTGGCGCGTATGCATCCCATGAAAGGACACGAGATTTTCCTCCGAGCAGCCCAAAGGGTGGCTGCCAGGCACCCGGATGTTTTCTTCGTATGTGCTGGGAGGGGAGAGCCAAAGCGCCTACTCTACCTGCAGGGCCTTGCCTGTGGCCTGGGCTTGGGGGAAAAGGTGATTTGGGCCGGAGAGGTGCAGGATGTGGTGAGCCTTTACTCGGCTCTGGACTTGCTGTGCCTGCCCTCAATATACGGAGAGGGGTTCCCCAACGTGGTGGGCGAGGCCATGTCCTGCCAGGTCCCGTGTGTGGTGAGCGATGTGGGCGACTCAGCCCGTGTGGTTGGCGACACGGGCCTTGTGGTCCCGAAAGGGGACGCCGAAAATCTGGCCTCAGCTTTGGGTGACTTGCTGGCCGAGAGCGGGGAGGGCCTGGCACGCAGGGGAAAGCTGGCGCGAGCGAGAGTCCTTTGCGAGTTCGGCATTGAGAAGATGGTGGCCTCTACCACGAGGCTCATAGAGAGCCTGATGTGGGGCCAGCCTGCATTGTTCCGGCTCAATGGATAATGGTGGCTATCCCAATGACATATTTGGACAAAACGGCCCAGACTCAAAAACATCCTGACTTTTGGTTACAGGTTTTGCCCGGGGTTGACTCGGCTTAGGCAGAAGTGTATCTGGGGTTCGGGGCTTAGCCCCCAAAGTCACAGGCTCTGGAGAATAATTTAGGCTGGGTGAGGTCATGATGGACGGGGATAGGGCCGGCTCACACGGATCCTCCAGTCAGATTCGCGAAGAAAGTTGGCTGTGGTGCCTGCTTGCGTGCCCTATGTGTGGGGCAGAGCTTGATGTTTCCGAGAAGGGGGCTCTTTGCAAAGGCTGCTCAGAGGCTTATCCGCGAACTAATGAAGGCCGCCTGGATCTGCGGCTGAGAGGTGCCAAAAGGGTGCAGGTGGATCTGGAAGTGGGAATCCAGTCTTGGAGCAAGGAACAAACCCCATTTGTGAGGCTTTCCAAGGCCGCTGTTCCAAGAAGCCCTTGGAAGGGCCTCAGGGCTCCCAAGCACATGAGCCCTGAGATGTTGGCCCACCTGCCCCGAGGTGCCCCGGAAAGCCTTGCCTTGGACCTGGGATGCGGTGAGGGCACGTCCCGGGAGACCTTCCAAGAACTTGGATTCCGATGGGTCGGGGTAGACATCTCTCCCTCTTCCGAGGCCACAGTGCTGGCAGATGCACATGCCTTGCCCTTCGCAGCAGAGTCCTTCGATTTCGTGCTCTCCATGGCCGTGCTGGAACACCTGACTCACCCGGTTGTGGCCATGAAAGAGGTTTACAGGACGCTCAAGGCAAATGGCTCTTTCATGGGAACCGTGGCCTTCCTGGAGCCCTTCCACAGCAACAGCCATTATCACCATACCCACCTAGGCCTTCTAGCGTGTCTGAGGAGTGCAGGATTGAGAATCGAATGGGTCTCTCCACAACCAGATTGGCAGGCCCTGGCAGCCCTGTCAGGATGCCTGTTCCCCAGAGCCCCCAGATGGCTCTCTATGGTCTTTATGGGAGTGCCTTCAGTTCTCCATCGGGGTTGGTGGGAAATCGGGAAGGTCCTGTCCCGAAATGGCAAGAGGCTTGAAGAGAAGAGGCTCTTCGCCCTGGCTGGGGCATTCGCCTTCAAGGCTTTGAAGGAGTGATTCTTGGGTGTCTGGGCCCGGACTATTGAGCCGGTGAAGAGGGGGCTTCTTCCAGACATGCCCGGATTTTGTGTCCAATGCCCCAGAGCTTGCTGAGCAGTTCAGGCTAGCTTAAGGCCACTTCCTTTGTACCCTTCTGCCGCCAAGTCCCTTCCCGCCCCCAAGGCCAAGGTCTTACAGCTCTTGGTGGGATACACGGTGGGAGGTGTGGAAAAGCAGCTCCTGGGAGTTCTTCCATGGGTGAAGCAGTGGGGCTACGAGATCTCCGTGTGTGCCCTCAAGGGAGAGGGGCCTCTTACCCAGGAGTTCCAGGCCACGGGGATCCCGACTCTCTGGCTTGGCGGGAAGGGTAAATGGGATCCCAGGGTAGTGGGGAGGCTTTACCTGGAACTTAGACGCTCCAGGCCGGCAATCCTTCACTGTTACACTACATTAGCCAATTGGGCCGGTGCTCTCGCTGGCTGGGCAGCCAAGGTGCCGGTCGTTGTGCTATCCGACAGGGATGTTAGAACCTGGCTCCGGCACTGGCAAAAATGGGTGGACAAGTGTGCGCTCAGCCTAAGCACCTGCATGACCATGCCCTCTGAGGCCGTAAAGCGGTTCGACATGGAGCGACTGGGCTACCCGGCCCAAAGGCTGGTGGTGGTGCCCAACGGGGTGGATGTAACTGGCAATGCAGCATGCCGGGAAAGGCAGAATGTGCCTCTGCGCAACAGGGCTGGCAGAGGCTGCCCCCAGCGCATCGGCTATGTGGGCAGGATCGTGGAGCCCCTCAAGGGGGTGGGTGTTCTCCTCTGGGCGCTCAGAATGTTGAGACAGGATGGGATAGAATGTGAGGCGGTCCTGGTGGGCGAGGGGAGGGATAGGGGGCGAATGGAGCTTCTCTCAAAGCGTTTGGGCCTTGGAGACAGTGTCCTTTTCTTGGGGGAGAGGAAGGATGCGGTCTCCCTAATGGGAAGCTTCAATTTGCTGGTGGTGCCCTCTTTGCTGGAGGGATCGCCCAATGTAGTCCTGGAAGCCATGGCATCAGGAGTGCCTGTTCTGGCTACTGCCTCAGGAGGCACTCTGGAGATCGTGAAGCACGGGGTCACGGGATTGTTGGTCCCCCCGGGGGACGCTTCCGCCTTGGCCAAGGCGATGGCCTGGCTTTTGAAACAGCCCGATACGGCCAACCAATTGGCCCTGCAGGCTAGTGCCTGGGTGGCCAGAAACCGCTCCATGGAGGCTGCGGCGTCTGCCATGGCCCGCCTGTATGACACCCTTCTGGCCGAAATCAATGGCAGCATCCATGCAGGTGAAGAGGACAGGCCGGAGGAGAGACAGGGAGCAGGGTGGTGAAGAACCTTCCCTTCATATATGCCCTGACTGGGATTCTGGCTTTTTTCATTACCAGCTACTTCACCCCTATCATGAGAGAGGCGGCCATTTGTTTCGGAATCGTGGACCAGCCGGACGGGAAGCTCAAAAAGCAGCAAGAGCCTGTCCCTTACTTGGGTGGATTGGCTGTTTACCTCGGGTTCCTGGTGGCGTTGGCCTTTACCTTCTCTTTCGACAAAAAGGTCCTAGGAGTGCTCTTGGGAGGAACCCTGGTGTTGGTTCTTGGTCTAATAGACGATCTGGGAAGGCTTTCACCCAAGGTGAAGCTTGGTTTTCAGCTATTGGCGGCTTTCGTCTTGGTCAAGTCGGGGATCAGGATGGAGCTTGTTTCTCTGCCCGATTGGGCTGAGCTCCCCCTCTCGGTACTGTGGATTCTGGTCGTAACCAATGCCTTCAATATCATTGACATCATGGATGGACTAGCGGCTGGGGTGGCCGCCATATGTTGCACGGCTCTCTTCTGTGTCTCCCTTATCAACGATCGCCCTGCAGTGGCCATGATGGCCATTGCCATGGCGGGGTCTCTGGCGGGTTTCGTGAGGTTCAACTTCTCACCAGCCAAGATATACCTTGGTGACACTGGCAGTTTGTTCGTAGGCGCAGTTCTCGCATCTTTGACCCTTATTGGCAGCTATACGATAAAGAACACGGTGAGCCTCCTGGCTCCGGTGGTGATTCTCGGGGTCCCACTGTTCGACACAGCTTTCGTGAGCTACATAAGGTGGCGCCGGGGTATGCCAGTGACTCTAGGCAGCCCGGACCACTTCGCGCTAAGGCTCAGGAAGTGGAGGCTCAGCGTGCCTCAGACGGTTCTGTGCAGCTATTTGGCCTCGTCCATCTTGGCTGTCTGCGCCATATGGATGATGTACCTCTCTGAGATTGGGGCCGGTTTGGTACTGGTTGGCCTGACAGCTGCGGCCCTCATTACAGGAATCTTTCTCAAGAAAATCGATATGACCATGTGACCGAGTATGCCAGTATCCTACCTCAAATGGAGGCTGGCTCCGGTAGGGAGCCAGGGGTGATCCTCATTGCCGGGGGAGGGGTCACTGGCCTGAGCGCAGCCCTTCACCTCCAGGACTGCGGCGAGGACTACGTACTTTTGGAAAAGGCAGGAACCGTTGGAGGACTGTGTCGCTCCATAAAGGCCAGGGGTTACACCTTCGATTGGTCCGGGCATCTTTTTTGCCCGAGGGAACCGTGGGTGGCTTCATGGGTCAATGAGCTCCTGGATGGAAAACTGAAGTGGTTTCAGAGGGAATCATGCATTTACATGAGGGGCGCTGAGGTCCCGTTCCCATTCCAGGCCCACCTTGGGGCTCTACCCCGTGAGGATAACATGGAGTGTCTGGCGTCTTTCCTCTTGGAGCGGGCCAGAGAGGGTGGCTCGGAGGATAAGGGATGGCCTGCCTGGATCAGGAAGGCCTTCGGAGATGCCATGGCGCGGCTTTTTTTCTTCCCTTATCACGAGAAGCTCTGGGGGGTTGCGCTGGGGGAGCTGTCGGCCGAGGGCATCGAGTGGTCTGTGCCAAGACCCACCCTCCAGGAGGTGGTTGATGGGGCCCTGGGTGCCAGGAATCCTCTTATGGGCTATAACGCGAGGCTTTGCTACCCCTCAGGTGGAGGCATTGAGATAGTCCCCAAAGCCATGGCCATGGGGCTCAGGGGAGTGCGTACCATGGCCAGGCTGGATAGGATACTTTGGCAAGAAAAGGCGGCCATGGTTTCTAGATATGGGAGGGTCGGCTACAGGAAGTTGATCTCCACAATACCTCTTGCAAGTCTCCTGGGGCTCTTGGATCCGCCCCTTGGGGCTCTTTTGGACCCGGCTCCCACTCCCAGGGCGGTTTCCATCTGGGTGCTAAACGTGGGTGTGACGAGACCCTCAGCCTGCCGTTACCACTGGATATACTTTCCGGAAAAAGCGTTTCCTTTTTTTCGGGTGGGTTCCTACACGGCCTTCGGCCCTCATCTGGCCCCCCCCGGCAGGAGCTCCTTTTACGTGGAGATCCCCTGCCATTGGGTGAGGGGGCTTTCCAAGGATGAGATGGTGAAACAGGCCCTGGAGGCCCTTGTAAGATGCGGGGTCCTGGGTAGTTTGCGGGAGGTGGAGATCGTGCTTCCCGTGAAGATCCAGATGGCTTATGTAATCCACGATGTGCGTCGTACCAAGTGGCTTCCGCAGGTACTCTCTGTTCTCGACTCACATGGCATCAAGTGCGCGGGCAGGTATGGTGCCTGGGGATACGGGACCATGGAACATGCCATTATCCAAGGGCGGGAAGCCGCGCGATGGGCTCTGGAACAGTGAGAATCCCGGTCATTCAGGTGATTACCAAATTGGAGCTGGGTGGGGCCCAGCAGCTAGCCCTACATTTAGCCGCCACCATGAACAGGGAGCGCTTTGTACCTCACCTGGTGTGTGGGAAGGGAGGTCTCCTGGATCAGGAAGCTCGGGAGGATGGGCAGGTGCCTGTATGGTGGATCCCACACATGGTGAGGGAAATAAGGCCGCAAATGGACATCTTGGCTTTCTGGGAGATTCGCCGGGCCATAAGGCAGATCCTCTTGGCCAGCGGCCAAGGGGGGGTAGCTATTGTTCACACCCACAGCTCCAAGGCAGGGATCTTGGGACGTTGGGCAGCCAAGCTTGAAGGAGTTCCTTTGATCATTCACACTTATCACGGCTTTGGATTCCATGATTGGCAAACACCCATGGTGCGGCTGGTGTTCCAAGGCATTGAGCAGCTGACTTCCAGGATCACCCACGGTCTGGTCATGGTCTCTAGGGCCAACCTGGTCAAAGCAGAGCGTTGCGGAATCAGGCCGCAGATCCTCTCCAGGGTGATCCATGGGGGTATCGAGATTGAGAAATTCAGGGACGCAAGGCAGGATGCCCGGCAAAAGAGAGAGGAACTGGGTTTGGGGGAAGGTGACAAGATAGTCTCAATGGTCTCCTGTCTTAAGCCCCAGAAAGCCCCCGTGGATTTCGTTTCTGTGGCCTGGAGGGTGGCCAGCCAGATCCCCCAAGCCAAATTCTTGCTTGTCGGGGATGGGGAACTTCGTCCACAGGTAAACCTGGCAGTGGCTCAAGCGGATCTCCAGGGAAGATTTCAGCATCTGGGGTGGAGGAGGGATGTGGCCTCCATCTTGGGTGTAACGGACGTGCTTGTGCTCACCTCCTTGTGGGAAGGCTTTCCACTTACTCTTCTCCAGGCCATGGCAGTGGGCGTGCCGGCTGTGGTGACAAGGGTGGATGGCTCTCCCGAGGCCGTCCTGGATGGGGTCAACGGCTTCGTGGTGGAGCCAAGGGACGTGGAGGGAATGGCCGCAAGAGTAGTGCAGCTACTAAGGGATCCTGAGCTTCGCCGCAAAATGGGAGAGGAGGGAAGAAAAAGAGTCCAGGAGTTCGACATAGACGAGATGGTGAGAAAACAGGAGGAGTTCTACCTGGAGCTTGTAGAAGCTATTCTTGAGCGCAATAACTAACAATTGAAAGTTGTGATATCAAATAGATCCATAAAAATTGGTTCCAGGCACCATGCCGGATAAAAGAAAGACCATAGAGCTCGTGCTCAGGGAGTGTTTCTGGGGGGACTACATCCTGGACCCCACAGAGGTGGAGCGAAGGCTGGAGGAAGGGGATGAGGCCTTCGAGGTCTTTCTGGTCTCCCGCATCCTGGCCCAAAGCAGCTTCCCCAGCGCAAGGCTTCGGGTGCTTTTCCCGCAGGAGCGCCTGAGAAGAATCCTGGATCGCGTGGTTGTGTCTGGTCGCTTGGCCAGAAAAAGAAATTTGGTGCGTGCCGTGCTCCTGGGCGAGCCCCTGGAAGGTGAGGGGCAATGGATCCGAAAGTAGACTATGGTGCGCTTTACGAGCTCCAGGAGCGTGTCTTGATGGCATGCCTTAATGCCAAGCGGATTCTATCTCACAGGTGGAACCTGCCTGCACAGGTTTTATAAACCCAGGCGGCACTCGGACGACCTGGGTCTGTTCTGCAACGACGAGGAGCTTTACAGGGAATATGTGAGAGGTCTAAAGGGTGAACTAGCCCATCAAGGCCTGGAGCCGAAGGTGGAAGTGGACACAAGGGATTTCGTTCGCCTCCAGGTGGGGTCCATGCTCAGGGTGGATCTGGTCAATGACCGATTGCCTTATATCGGTCAGGTGAGGAGGACCCCAGAGGGGTTCAGAATAGACAACATAGAAAACATCCTGGCCAACAAGATCAACGCGGTGGTGGGCAGAGATGACCCGAAGGATCTCTTTGACATCGTGACAATTACCAGGATAGCCCGGTTTGATTGGATGGCAATGCTTGAGGCTGCATCCAGAAAGAGCTACTTCGAAAAGGACTATTTCGTGTATAGACTCCGGTTTTTCCCCCTTCAAGTGCTCGACCCACTTGCGGTCATCAAGGGGGAGTATCTGAGCGAGACCAAGGAAGCTTTGCCAAAAATCGTGGAGGATATTCTCATGGGCCGTGTCAACGGGCCCATGGAGGCGGCTTCTTCCTCACGGGCGGGTAAGGCGAGTCCTGAGGGGATGGATTGAGTGTGAGTAGGCAAGGTCGACTTTGGTGGAAACACAGGTGAGCTGGCTTCTTTGGGCAGGCTCTCTGGCAATGGGGGCCGTGGTGGGCAGTTTCCTCAACGTCTGCATCTACAGGCTGCCTCGCCAAGAGTCCCTCGTGTATCCCGGCTCCCATTGCCCCAGCTGCGGCTCTCCCATAAGGCCCTATGACAACATCCCCATTCTGAGCTACCTCCTCCTCAGGGGCCGCTGCAGGGCTTGCGCAGGGAGGATCAGCCCCAGATACCCCTTTGTGGAGGCCCTCACAGCAGGGGTGGCCCTTGCCCTTTCCGGCCGCTTCGGGTGGAGCCCCGAAACCCCCATCTTCTTCGTGCTCTCCTCAGCCCTGATAGTCATCACCTTCATTGACCTGGACCACCAGATCATCCCCAACAGCATCACATACCCGGGTATCCCCTTGGGGGTGGCCGCATCCTTCTTCCTTCCTGAGGTGAGCCTCAAGGACTCCCTTTTAGGACTGGCCCTAGGGGGAGGGATTCTCTGGCTGGTGGCGGTGCTCTTCAAATGGGTTAGGAACAAAGAGGGGATGGGGTTCGGAGATGTGAAACTTCTGGCAATGATCGGGGCCTTCCTGGGCTGGAAGGCCGTATTGCTAACCTTGGTCCTCTCCTCCTTTGTGGGGGCTGTGGTGGGTTATGCAGCGCTTCGTCTAAGCGGGAAGGATGCCGGGGAACCAATCCCGTTCGGGCCTTTCCTGGCCATGGGGGCGGTGGTGTACATGCTGGGGGGAGATGAACTGGTGAATTGGTACCTGGCATTGGGGAGAGCTTCGTGAAAGGGCAAGCTAAGAGCCGGGGAAGCCTTCGCTCGGAGATAGTAGCCAGCGTGACCCTTGTGGCTGCTGTGGCGGTGGTGCTGGCAGGGATGCTCATCCTTCAGGCCCTTCATGCGGACGGGGTCAACATGAGGGTCCTGGAGCTTCAGCGCACAGGGAGTCTTCTTGCTGCAGGGCTTCAGGTCCTGGCTGGAAAGGGTTCAGACCCTGAGGCCATAAGGCGGGAGGGGAAGTCCCTATTGGCTCTGGTTGCAGAGCAAGATGGCATCGCGGTTCTGTGGGTGGATCAGGCCCGAACAGTCATTTGGGGGCAGACCGGCCCTGAAGATGAGACCTTAAGACAGGATCTCACCCGTGCCTTGCAGTGGGGTATGGATTCGACACGCATAACGGGGGAGGGCGGCCTTTGGCCGCTTTGGGGGAGCCGGTCCATAGTGCACACAACGCCGGTTTTTTCCCCGGAAGGGGGCCGGCCGGGGGGGGGGGTTTGGCTG
>CAYPWF010000068.1:0-17790 GCA_964414345.1 uncultured Desulfarculaceae bacterium | reverse complement strand
GCCCTGGGGGTTGTGGTGGGGGGCAGATTAGGATATGTGCTCATATACAACCTTCCATACTACCTGGAGCATCCCCTGGAAGCCTTTGCCATCTGGAAAGGGGGTCTTTCCTTTCACGGGGGCTTTGTTGGAGTCATCCTGGCGGGGACATGGTTTGCCAGAAGGAACAAGATAGGGTTTTACGAGATGGCCGACGCTGCGGTTGTGCCCCTGCCCATAGCCCTGGGACTTGGGAGAATAGGAAATTTCATAAACGGTGAGCTCTTCGGAAGGCCCTCTGATCTGCCCTGGTGCATGGTCTTCCCCATGGGCGGGCCCGAGTGCCGCCACCCATCTCAACTCTATGAGGCTTTGCTGGAGGGGCTGGTGCTTTTTCTTGTCATGTGGAGGCTGGGCAGGGTGGAGAGAAAACCGGGCATCCCGTTTTGGGGTTTTGTGATGTTTTACGGCCTTTTTCGGTTCCTGGCGGAGTTTGCCAGGGAGCCCGACCCCCAACTGGGCCTGATCCTGGGCCCCCTCTCCATGGGCCAGCTCCTCAGCCTGCCCATGGCCGGGCTGGGTGCCTGGATGCTCCGCAGGAAAACCCGCAAGGGGGTAGGGTGAACCTTCCCTTGACAGGGGCGTCTAAGATTTTCATATTATTCACGCGTTGGTTCACAGATGCCCACTGTTTCCAATGTAAGAATGTGCCGGTCCAGGAGGGGCGTGAGGCCATCACGCCCTGTCCGTTTCAAGCCCCGATAGCCAGGAGGGCAGCATGATAGAGGTGGAGAGAGTCTCCAAGTTTTATGGCCCGGTGGCCGCGATCCAGGATGTGAGCTTTCAGGTGGACAAGGGAGAGATAGTTGGTTTTCTGGGGCCCAATGGGGCAGGGAAAACCACCACCATGCGCGTACTTACCTGTTTCCATCCCCCAAGTTCCGGGAAAGCCAAGGTGGCCGGCTTTGACGTGTTCAATGACTCTTTGGAGGTGCGAAAGAGGGTGGGATACCTCCCGGAGAGCGTGCCCCTTTATACAGACCAAAGTGTCTGGTCCTACCTTAACTTCATAGCCGAGGCCAGGGGAGTCGGTAAATCCAAGAGAAAGGCCCAGGTGGCCCAAGTCATGGAAGAATGCGGGCTGGAACAGGTGGGGGACCGTCTCATAGGCAGGCTTTCCAAAGGATACAGGCAGCGGGTGGGAATCGCCCAGGCCCTTGTGCACAGACCCGAGGTGCTGATACTGGACGAGCCCACCATAGGACTTGACCCCAGGCAAATCATAGAAATACGCCAGTTGATCCGAGGATTGGCCGGGGAGCGCACGGTCATCGTGAGCACCCATATATTGCCTGAAGTGAGCATGGTGTGCAGCCGCGCCCTCATCATAAATCAGGGACGTGTGGTAGCGGCTGACACCCCCGAGAACCTGACGGCTCGACTGCAGAAAGGCATGCGCATACAGCTTCAAGTGCGCGCTCGGGAAGGGGCTGAGGTGGAGCAAGCCCTAAGAGGTGTGGAGGGAGTAAGCAGGGTGAGCCTGGAGAGGGATGTAGCCCCTGAGGTGAGGGCCTATTTAGTGGAGTCCACGGACCGCTCGGACATAAGGGCGAGGCTTGCCAGGGAGATAATAGGCCGCGGGTGGGATTTGCTGGAGCTTCATGCAGTGGAGATGAGCCTGGAGGACATCTTCTTGCAGCTTGTGACCGAAGAGCCGCAGGGGGAGGATCTGCAGACCACCCAGTGAGCCAGAGGGGGGAGAAAATCTTCCAAGGCTTTGAAGATCCTTGTTGGGGAGGCTTGAATGAACTGGATCCCGATTTACAAGAAGGAACTCAGGTCGTATTTCACTTCTCCGGTTGCCTATGTGATCACGTTCGTGTTCATCGCCATAGTGGGGGTGTGGTGGTTCTTTTGGGACTTCCAGCGTTTTGTGATCATAAGTATGCAGGCCACTCAGAACCCATACTATGCCGAAGCTCTGAACGTGAACGAACTGGTCATCCGGAACCTTTTCGGGAACTTGGCCTTGGTGATGCTTTTCGGATTGCCGCTTCTCACCATGCGGCTATTTGCTGAGGAGAAAAAGGCTGGCACATACGAGATACTCTTCACCTTGCCTCTCAAAGACTGGGAGACCCTTCTGGGGAAATTCCTGGCCTGCTGGAGCGTCTTTTCCCTTATGCTGGCTCTCACGGCAGTGTATCCCGTCACCATGGCGCTTCTGACCAATCCGGAGCCTCTGCCTATATTGGTGGGATACCTGGGGATGCTTCTTCTAGGGGGTGCCTTTATTTGCTTGGGGATCTTCGTGTCTTCCCTGACCGAGAATCAGATCATAGCGGCTTTCGGAACTTACGGCATGCTCCTGGTACTTCTGGCCATGGGCTGGTCCGGAGGATTCGTGGGGCCCTCTGTGGGGGAAGTTCTAAAGGATCTCAATATCTTCAACCATCTGCAGAGTTTCCTAAAGGGTGTGCTGGACACCAGGGACATAGTTTTTTATCTGCTTTTCTCTTATTTCTTCCTGTTTTTGACTCTGCGTTCCCTGGAATCCAAAAGGTGGCGGGGGTGATGTTATGGCAGGCTGGCTCGGGAGCCGATCCACAAAACATGGGGTGAACCTTGGGGTGATGGTCCTTGTGGTGCTGGGCATCCTTGTGGTGGTGGAACTGTTCTCCAAGGAGAGGTTCCACGCCGAGATAGATACCACCAAGAACAAAAGATACAGCCTGGCTTCCCAGACCGTGAAGGTCCTGGAGGGCCTAAAACAGCCCGTCAAAATATACGCCTTTTACCAGGAAGCCGACCCATCCAGGAGCTCGGCCGAGGACCTGCTGAATCTGTACGAGACCAAGTCTGGGAAGAAAATAGAGTGGGAATTCGTGGATCCTGACAGATTCCCCATGAAGGCCCAGCAATACAAGGTTAACACTTACAATTCCCTGGTCCTGGAGCTTGGGGAGAAGTTCGAGAAGGTCTATCTGGCTGAAGAGGAGAAGATCACAAACGCCCTGGTGAAGCTCACCAGGGAAAAGAAGCCAGTGGTTTACGTGCTCCAAGGCCATGGCGAGCACGGTTTGGAAAGCGTGCAAAAAGATGGTTACAGCGAAGCCAAGAAAGCCATGGAAAACGAGCACTATGAGGTCAAAGCTCTTGTTCTGGCAAGAGAAGCCAAGGTGCCGGAAGATGCCGGCGCGGTCATCCTGGCAGGCCCCCAGAAGGAGCTTCTGGAAGAGGAATGGAAGGCCCTCAAGAGCTATGTGGAGGGGGGCGGCAAATTGATGATGCTCTTGGACCCCCAGGCTGCACCTGGAGCCAAGGATTTCCTCTCCCAGTACGGGATTCTTCTGGATGAGGACATCATAGTGGACCGCAACAGCCGGCTTCTGGGAGGGGATTACCTAGTGCCCCCCTTGGTGGAGTATGAGTCTCATCCCATAACTCGGGATTTCAGGCAAAGCCCCTACCTCGTGTACCTGCCCATGGCCAGATCGGTCAGGAGTGAGGAGAAGCCGCCCGAGGGGGTCAGCGTGGAGATCCTGGCCCGCACCGGGCCGGGCAGCTGGGGGGAAAAGGACCTGGATAGGCTTCGCCGGGGAGAGGCGGAGCTGAACCCAGAAGACCTCCAGGGCCCGGTGCCTGTGGCAGCCGTGGCTACTGTCCAGGGAAAAGATGGTGCCAAGAAGGGCAGGATCCTGGTCGTGGGGGACTCGGATTTCATCTCCAACGGGGCCATAGATCCAAACCGCTCGGGGAACCAGGACTTCTTCCTCAATGGCCTAAACTGGCTGGCTGAACAGGAAGACCTGATCTCCATCAGGGCCAAGTCGGCCCCCAGCCGACCTGTGATGCTGAAGCCCGGACAATGGACCCTCATCTTCTTGTTGGTGGTTGTGCTTTTCCCCTTGAGCATACTTGGCTTGGGGATCGTGGTGGTTTGGAGCAGGAGGAGAAAGAAGTGAGCTGGCGCAAGACAGTTTTCCTGGGGATAATCCTGGCCTTGCTGGCGGGCTTATATATATGGGACCACCAGCGTGTTGCCAAGCAAAAGGGCTTGGAAGAGGAAAAAAAGAAGCTCTTCCCCTGGAAACCTGAGGATGTAAGCGAGGTCATTATCCAGCGTCCCTCGGATACCATTCGATTGGTGCGGGAGGAAGAAAAGGGCTGGCTTATCAAGGAGCCTGTGACGGCAAAGGCCGATCAGGAAGAAGCAAAGCGTTTGGTGGAAGGGCTCCTGCGCGCCCGAAAGGATCGAGTCATTGCTGATGAGCCCTCGGATCTGCAGGCTTACGGATTGGGGGATCCAAAGTACGTAATAAGGCTCCGGGGCAAATCTCCCGAGGAGCAAAGGAGTGTTCTTCTGGGAGCAAAAAATCCTACTGAGGTCTACTATTTTTCCCAGTTGCAGGGGCAGAAAGAGGTTTTCCTGGTCTCGGACACTTTGAGAAGGGATGCTGAAAAATCCTTGGTTGAGCTCAGGGACAAGAGTCTGCTCAGCTTTGATACCTCAAAGGTCCAAAGCCTCAAGATATGGGGTGGCGGAAAGGAGATCTTGCTTCAGAAAGAAACCGACAAACAATGGCGCATTGAGGGGCCCAAGGGGCTACAGGCCGATGCGGATGCCATACAATCCCTTCTGTTTCGTCTTTCAAGGCTGAGAGCTTCGGCCTTCGAGGATAAGCCTGAGAGGCCTCTCTCAGAGATGGGGTTGGATCCCCCTGTGCGAAAGATAGTCTTGAAGCTGGCGGATCCCGATGAGGAGAAGGCCCTGTTGGTCGGCAAGGAGGTTTCAGGGGAGCCGGTGGGCGCAGAGAAGAAGCCCAGGCTCTGGGCCAAGCTGGAGGGGGATTCTCCTTTGGTGCAGGTGGAAGCCTCTCAGGTAGGGGAGATTCCACTGGAGAAAGAGGGTTGGCGCTCCAAGATCCTCATTTCTTTTGACAGGGAGAAAGTGGAAAGGCTGGAAGTGGTAAGAGGTGATCAGACCCTTGCCTTGCGGAAGCTGGCCCAAAATCAGTGGGAGATAGAAAAGCCTGAGCGGCTCAGCGCAGATCCAGTCAAGGTAAGCGATTTGCTTTGGAATCTAAAGGACGCCAGAGCAGCCGGGTTCCCAAACATTGAGGGATCAGGGCAGGACCTGCTGGATCCCCCCCTAATGGTGACCCGGGTTTGGCTGGAAGCGCAGGAGAAGCCTCTTGAACTGAGGATCGGCAGGGCTTCAGCCCATGGGCAAGGCTATTATGCCAAAGCGCCTGCCCAAGAGGAAACGGTTGAAGTACCCAGCTCCTTCTTGGAGGAGATGAAAAAAGCCACAGTCTGGGAACTTAGGGAGAAGCGTTTCGTGAACTTCGAGGTTCCCAAGGTGAAGAGGGTCCTGCTCATGTGGGATGGGCGGGAAATGGAGATTCGAAGAAAAGGGGATTCTGAATGGAAGATGTTGAAACCCGAGCAGAAGGATCTTGAGTCCTATCAAGTCTCGGGTCTGCTTTGGAGCGTGAGGGAGGCCAGATTCGAGGGGTTTCCTGAGCAGAGGCCTTCGGATGGGGAAATGGGGGTGGACTCTCCCAAATTTCATATAGAGATTTTCGAGGATGGCAAGCAACCTGTGGCCCGCATGAGTGTGGGGGCAGAGGTGAAAGCCGATCCCGGGCTCAGATATGCCTGGGGCGATCCTAAGGGGCAGGTTTATTTTGTGGGAAGCAAGCTTCTGGAGCAGATCTCAAGGGATATGAAGAGCATTAGTCCTTCCAGTGCTTCGGGGGCAAGCGGCTCAGGAGGTTAAGCCATGCCCATCTATGAGTATCTTTGTCGGCCTTGCAACAGGGTGATGAGTGTGCTTGTCTTGAGGCCGGAGGATGAGACCTCTTTGCGCTGCTCCAAGTGTGGAGGGGGCGCTCTGGTGAAGGTGCTCTCCAGATTCTCCATCCACAAGACAGAGGCCCAGAGACTCAAGGATTTCGACCCCAAGGCCGCCAAGGAGGACTCTTTCTACAAGGACTCCAGGAACGTTGGGCTTTGGGCCAAGAAGCGGCTGCAGGAGCTGGGGGCCGACCTCGGGCCAGAGCTGGACGAGATCGTGGAGAGGGGCCGCACCGGCAAGATCCTGGAGGACTACGACCTCTGATGCCTACGGAAAGAGACTACTACGAGATCCTGGGTGTGAGCCGCCAGGCCACCGATGAGGACATCAAAAGGGCCTATCGAAGGCTCGCCATGAAGTACCACCCGGATCGAAATCCCGGAGATCCCCAGGCCGAGGAGAGATTCAAAGAAGCCTCAGAGGCCTATGAGGTCTTAAGGGATCCGGAGAAACGGCAGATCTATGACCGTTACGGGCATGAGGGGTTGAGGGGGAGCGGCTTTTCAGGCTTCAGGGGGTTCGATGATATTTTCTCGGCCTTTGGGGATATTTTTGAGGAGGTATTCGGCTTTGGGATGCACACAGGGAGAGCCAGGGGGAGGGGTAGACCCGGCTCTGACCTGCGGTACAACCTGACCATAACCCTTGAAGAGGCTGCTCAAGGCAAAGAGGTGGAGATCCCTGTGGAGCACAAAGAGCCTTGCCCTACCTGCGGCGGCTCGGGCTCCAGACCCGGGAGTTCTCCAGCTGTTTGCCCTGCCTGCAACGGAAGGGGTCAAGTGACCCGTTCCCAAGGTTTCTTCACCATGACCAGCACTTGCCCCAGATGTTACGGGCAAGGGCAGTTCATAGTGGATCCCTGTGAAAACTGCCAAGGAACCGGTTGGGTGCACGTGCAAAGAAAGGTCCTGGTGAGGGTGCCTCCCGGAGTGGACACAGGCTCCAGGTTGAGACTCAGAGGCGAAGGGGAGCCAGGGGAAGCAGGCGGCCCCCCTGGAGACCTGTACGTGGTCATCTACGTGGAGCCCCATTCCCTTTTTGAAAGACAAGGGGATGATATCTTCTGTCAGACCCCCATATCCTTCACACAGGCGGCCTTGGGGGCCCGAATAGATGTACCCACCTTGGAGGGGAAGGAGACCCTCACCATTCCCAGGGGCACGCAGTCCGGAACCCTTTTCAGGTTGAGAGGCGCCGGGATGCCCCGCCTCAAGGGTCATGGTCGGGGAGATCAAGTCATACAGGTGGTGGTGAAAACCCCCACCAACCTGACCAAGAGACAAGAGGAGCTCCTCAAGGAGCTGGCCGAGATATCCGGCGAGGCCGTGACTCCCAAACGAAAAGGGTTCTTCAAGAAGTGAAGGGCCGTGGTGAAGAGAGAACCACCCCCAAACAGGCTGGGAGGCCTCCCAAGCCGAAGGGGTCCCGCCATGTACTTGCCTGGCTGGGAATCTGGACAGTGCTTGGGGCAGCCTCTCTTGCGGCTGCTTACTATTACTTTATCCTTCTTAATCCAGGCCCTGAGATCTCCAGGGAGAACATCCAGCGTATTTTTGCCCTGGAAAGCCCTGTGTACTACGATGATGGCCAAAGTGTTCTGGGGGTCTTCTTCCAGGAGGAACACCGCACATACGTTCCGTACGATCGCATACCCCGTTTCTTTGTGCTGGCCTTGTTGGCTGCCGAAGACAAGAACTTCTTTTCCCATCCCGGTGTGGATCCAGGCGGAATTCTGAGGGCACTGGCCCTAAACATCAAGGCTGGCAGAGTTGTCCAGGGCGGCAGCACCATCACACAACAGACGGCCAAGAACCTTTTCAAGAGGCAAAGACGTTCTTTTTACGCCAAACTGGTGGAGCTGGTGCATGCTTTGAAGCTGGAAGCCCACTACTCCAAGGAGCAGATTCTGGAGTGGTATGCAAACCAGTTCTTTGTAACGGGAAACGGGGTGGGTCTGGGGATTGCCTCCCAATACTTCTTTAACAAACCCCCTGAGAAGCTCACCTTGGTGGAAAGCGCTTTCCTGGCCGGGTGCGTAAAAGCTCCCAATAGGTACAATCCCTTTATACAAAAGGGAGAGCAGGCCCGAAGACAAGCTCTTCACAGGGCCAAGGAGCGGACCCATTATGTTTTAAAAGGGATGCTGGAGCTGGGCTTCATAGACCAGAAGCAGTTCCAGGAGGCCATTGCACAGGAGATCCCTTTCAAGCAAGGCAAGATCCGCTACGGGCTAAACGCTATTTTGGACGTAGTCAGGGAAAGGCTGGAGAGGCCTGAGATCCAGGAGGCCTTGGCAGATGCTGGGGTGGAGAATATAGCCACATCCGGGATTCGCATTTACACAAGCATCCGCAAGGACCTTCAGGAAGAGGCCTTGAGGGCTGTGAGACAGAATCTGTCCTTGCTTGAGACCAGGCTAAGCGGCTACAAACGGGAGAATATCCTGGAGCACTACCAGAGGGTTTTGAGCTCAGAAGAGGAGGTGGATCGAAAGGAGTTCCTGTTCGGGAAGGTGAAGGCCGTCAGGGGGCAGGCCCCTTCTGTGGAGATAGATGTGGAACTGCCGGGAGGAGAAGTGGCGAAACTGGATCGTGAGGGGCTTCAACCTTTGCTCACCGCTTTGGTACAGGGCATGAGAGGCACTTGGGCGGCTCCAAGAAAAGGGGACGAGGCTCTTCTTCTCAAAGAGATCCAGACCGGAGATCCCATATTTGTGCGTGTTAGGGGAAAAGACAAGGATGGCAGGACCCTTCTTACCATGGAACGCTATCCTGAGCTCAATGCAGGGGTTTTGGTGGTGCAGGACGGTTTCATCAGGGCCATGGTGGGGGGTATGGACAATGTGCATTTCAACCGTGCCGTAGACGCCAGGAGGCAAGTGGGTTCGGTGTTCAAACCTTTGGTGTACATGGCCGCCCTCCAACTTGGGTGGAACAATTTGGATCCTCTCAAGAACCGATGGCAGGCCTTTCCATACATGGGTCGGATATACATTCCCCGTCCGGACCATCCCAATGTGCAGGAATGGGTCTCCATGACTTGGGCGGGTGTCAAGTCCGAGAACATAGCCACCGTGTGGCTTCTTTATCACCTTTGTGACCGCCTGAACCCCTCGCAGTTGAAGGAGCTGGCCAGAATCCTTGATATGGCTCCCAGGTCAGGAGAATCCAGAGGGGCATATGTCTCCAGGATCAGGGACCAGATGGGGATCCTGGTCACACGTGAGAGTCTGCTTCAGGCGGCTTTCGAAGAGACCAAAGAGGAGCTTCGCACAGACCTGATCTTTGGAGGCCGAAACGAAGAGTTAAGGGGGCTGGATGACCTTCACTACGGCTCAGGGGTGGAGCGCTACTTGAGAGAGAGGCATGCGAGGCCTGAATCAAAAGCAACTGAAGAGGAACTCATGGTCTTGCACCATAACTTCCTGAGGCTGAGGGCCCTCCAAGAAGACATGAGAAACGACTATGAGTCCCTAAGATGGGCTGTGACCAGGGCCGAGCCCGGAGTGAGGGCGGGGCTGCCCGCAGGGGGGAAGGGGCGTTTTTACTTTCAGCATCATCCTGATGGGGAACGGATAGTCTACACCCAGAACCCCGGGGGACGCCCGTTGGTGGCATTGGATCTGGGATGGCTTGCCTCTCAGGTGGGCATGGGCACGGAACTGGAGCGGATCATTCCCCTTTCCAGGATCTGGGTGGACGGCGTGATGCCGGCTTCTCTCCTGGACCAGTTGCAGGAGGGAATACAGAAGAGGCTGGCTTCTTTGAGGGAGAAAGATCCTTACGATCTGGAGGTCTTGATACGGGTTCCTGATTTCAGGGTTACCATGGCTTTGAGGTATGTGGTGCATCTGGCAAAACGCGCCGGAGTTGAGTCGCCGTTGGAGCCGGTGCTTTCCTTGCCCCTGGGGGCGAATGCCGTGACCATGGAGGACGTTTCGCGTCTTTACTACGCCATTGTGAGCGGGGGGATCTTTCGGGGCTCCGAAGAGGAGGACAGCCTTGGCTCCAGCACCTTTCTTATCAGACGAATCGAGGGACCAGACGGGGAGGTGCTTTACGAGTCTGAACCCAGATTCCAAAGGATCATACCCGAGGAATTGTGCGTCGAGATGGCTGAAATCCTGCGCAAAGTGGTATCCCACGGCACTGGTCACCAGGCAGAGGGGGCCTTAGTGCTGAAAGGAGGGAGAAACGAGCGGTTACTGGTGCGCGCGAATCTTAAGGTTCCGGCCTTGGGCAAGACCGGAACGGCCAATGAGTATCAGAACTCCAGCTTTGTGGGGCTTATCCCAGGGCCTGTTGCAGGCACTCTCCAGCTCACCCATGAGAAAGGGGTGGTGATAGCGGTCTATGTGGGATATGATGACAATCGGCCCATGAAAAACGCCCACATAAGGGTGTACGGGGCCGCCGGGGCCTTGCCCATTTGGACCAGGGTGGCTCAATCGGCGCTTGAATATCTGGACTATCAGGAGCGGCTGGACCTGGTGGAACTGGCCTTTCGCCCCTCTGCCTCATTGGGTTTGCAATGGTCTAAGGACTCTGTGGAGATCCCAGTGGACGGCAACTCTGGCCTTCCACGTCGAGAAGGCGGGGAGGGGCCTCGAATAAGGACTTATGGGGAAATCAGAGGAGAGAAAGTGGAACTGAAGCGCTTTTTCGCTCCAATAGACCGTGGGGAAAGGTGAAGATCATGAAAGGCATGAGGAGCGTATGGTGCCAGGCGGCCCTCATTGCTGTGTTTGGGGTTATGCTCGCAGCCTGTGCCCCTCGTAAGACAGTCACTCCTCCCGGGGAGGCAGCCCCTCAGGCTCCCGGGCGCCCCCCTCAAGTTGTGAGGCCTTTGACGGGCGAAGCCGAAGTTGTGGATCTAAAGCTGGTGGAAAAGGAGATCAGGAAGCGTGAGGCTGCGGTGGCCTCTGCCAGAAGCAAGAGAGAGGAACTGAGCCCCACAAGGCGGGCTGTCTTGGATGCATGGGTCACGGCTCTAGAGGACCAGGTAGGTAGGATGAAGGAGATAATGAGGGAGACACGGAGCCTCGGTTCGGTGCCAGATCCTCAGGAGAGGGCCAGGCGCTCCCAACGGCTCACGGCTCTTTTGCTTGAGTGTTTGAGCCTGTCCCCTTTGGAGCCGCCCTTTGCAGCAGCAGGGCCGCGGGTTCAGGAGGAAACCCGGATTTCCTGGGAACCCCTGCGTTCGGCCTACCAGAGAGGAGACTGCTCTTGGTTCCTGCAAGAGCATGAGGCTCTGAGCAGAACCCATTCGGACATGAGCACTCCTTTGGATGTGCAGATGATGAGAGGGGTTTGCTTGGGGCGCTCTGGTAAAAGGCAGGAGGCCCTCAAGATTCTAGAGCCGCTGTCCGCACAAGGGCTTCTGTTGGATGCGCAGCAGGTGAGGTACCTCACGGCCAACTGGCTTTTCGAAGAGGGACATTTGGAAAAGGCGGCGGAGCGATACAAGGCTCTGCTGGAGACAGGTCAGGAAAGGGAGAGATGGGCGGAGTTGGCCAGGCTTAGGCTGGAACAGATCAAACTGCGAAAAGGGGAACCGGTGGCTCAGGCCGAAGTGCAAAGACCCCCGGAGCAGCAGGCTCTCCCAACTCAGGCAGCTCAGGAGCCCCCGGCTCCCTCCCTGAGTTTTCCCCCAAGGGAGCCCATCGCACCTCCTTCTGCCCAAGCCCCGCCTGTGAGGGAGAGACCTCCTGAGGAACAAACTCCTGCACTCCAACCCCCACCTTCTCAGCCTCCTGCTCAGCCCACAGGGGGAGGCCAGGAGGTGCAGTTGGCACGCCTGCAAGAAGCCCAGAGGCTGATGGATGCCGAGCAGTATGAGGAGGCTATTCAGACTTTTCAGCAGGTTCAGGCTCCTGCCCACGAGGAGCAGGTGCGCAAAGGTATCCAGGAAGCGCAGGACCGCTATGCGGAGAAACGGCGCAAAGAGGCGGCAGACCTGGTATTGAGGGCCAGGGAGGAGGGGGGTTCCAAACGCAAGGCAAATCTTCTGAAGGCCTTGGAGATCCTGGAAGAGACCAATCGTAGGTACCCTAACAACCGATACGCTGCCAAGATACAACAGAACATCCAGGACCTCATGGCTCAGATTAGGGCCATTGACCCTGGTTTCAGAAATTAGGTAGGATAAGGGGCCTTGGCGAATTGTGGTGATGCGAGTGAGTTCTTTGGACAGAGAAAGCCTGAGTTTTCAGGGGGAGACGGCGGGTTTCAAGAGCATAAAATGAGACTCACCTTCATTGAAGCAAAGACCTTAGACGAGGCTTGGTTCAAGTGTTTATTCGAGCTGTTCCAGGCAGAGCATTGTACCTACCTGGTGGAGCAGGGCAGTTACGAAGGAGACACCAGAAGGGAGTTTGACTGGATTACTGTGCACATAAAAACTCCGGGAGGAGCTCCCGGCTCAGACAAGGGAAGCCTCAGAAGGCTTATTCCAACGGTTCCCTATGGGGTGCCCCCCCCGTGCGACGAGGAAGGGGTTCTGAGATACTTCAGCGAATACCTTTTTTGTGAACAGAAAAGACCTGGCGAGCAATACACCTACGGGAGCCGGCTTTGTAGACGAATGGACGGAAAGAGCCAGATCCAGATTGTTATTGATAGGTACCGCAAAGGTCATGGCACCAACCAGCTGGTCTTGCAGGTAGCGGAGCCGGAAGACCTTCTCCTGGAGGACCCTCCTTGCTTGCGCCACATAGACACCCGCATAAGAGACGGAAAGCTTCACTTCATGCCCTATTTCAGGTCCTGGGATCTCTGGGGGGGCTTTCCCCTTAACCTGGCCGGGATCCAGCTCCTCAAGGAATACATGGCCTCTGAGATAGGGGTGGAGGACGGCGAGATAATCGCCACCTCAAAGGGGCTGCATGTGTACGGACATGCCGAGGATGTGGCCCGCATGAGGGCCGGAAAGAAAAAGGGTGCTGGCCGGCCCGGGTGAGAATGCCCCGGGCCCGGTGCTATTTAATGGTATTTAATGGGTTGATAAGCCTGAAGTCTTAGCCTTTCTCATCCCAAAGACAGGGTGTCCCCAACCTGGGGGGTAAGCACCTTCACCCCGGGAGCTTTCTTCTTGCAAAGGCCAGCAAACTCCTCCGCAGACTGGGCTATTATGGGGAAGGACTTGTAGTGGATTGGCATGACCATTCGCGGATTGAGCAACCTTGAGGCCTCGCTGGCCTGCTGGGCGTCCATGGTAAAGACTCCTCCTATGGGCAGTATGGCTAGGTCCAAAGGGTAGAGCTTTCCCCAAAGCTCCATGTCCCCAAAAAGACTCGTGTCGCCTGCGTGGTACAGGGTGGTGCCGTCCGAAGCTTGGACTATGGTCCCCAGGGCGCAGGCTGTGTCCGAGGAGTGCATGGCCGGGGTTGAAACCACCTTGACCCAGTCGAAACTGACTCCTCCCCCCACCATGTAACCAAAACCGAAATTCACCACCTTCTGCTCATCCAGGCCTTCGGAAATGAGCCTCTTGACGGTCTGGACCGGCCCTCCCAGAAAAGCGCCTGTTTTCTTACAAATGGCCACAGCCGAGGCCACATGGTCGAAGTGGTCGTGGCTTACCAGAACCAGATCCGCCTTAGTGATCTCCTCAAGGGTTATCCTTGCCCCTGGATTTCCGTCTTCCTTGGTCCAGGGATCGAAAAGGATTACCTTTCCATCCCCTGTGGTGAACTCCACAAAGGCATGCCCCAGCCATCGCACTTTGCCTTTTGCCATTCTCACACCTCCCTGAGCGATTTATCTCTCCAACCTCATATGAGCCCAGCCAAAGTCCTTGAGATTGAATTGTACCAGAGTCTTCCCCGGCCAGGGAGCTCTTTAAGCTTCCCCCAAGAGCATCTGGAACCTGGCTGCGTCCTGGGCCATGGTGATATTGTTGAAAAGCACCCAACTCGGCTTTTTAGAACACCAAGAAAGCAGCCTCCTTAGGTCCTCCAGGGTAAAGATGTAACCGTAACCGGTGACACCGTGGAGACGGAAGTAATTCATACCCCCCCAGAGCGCTAGCCCCCTAAAAGGATCCACACAGTGGATCAGATCCAGCTCCTGGCACAAGGATCTCACAAGCTCCTGAGGCCATGCGCCCCTTGGCTCCCAGGCCATTGCCAAGTTGTCTCTCTGGATCCTGCCGAAGAAGCTTCTCATGTTCTCAAGGTTTTTGGGAATCGGTTTGAAGCTGGCCGGGCATTGGAAGAGCACCAGGGAGGCATCCAAAGCGCCTGCAACCTGCCTTGTGCGCTCCCAGGCGGCCAGAACCTGATCGGTAGGCTTGAAGCTGCCGTAATGTGAACGCTCACCCGGTTCTATGGGGGTGCGAAGTCTCCTGTACGTGGGGCTTGTGGGCTCGTGGGTTATGAGCTGCCAAGCCTTGAGGGTGAAAGTGAATCCCTCGGGGGCAAGGCTCCTCCACCTCTGGGCGGTTTGTAAAGAGGGGGGTTCATAGAAGCTCTGCTGAATTTCCAAGAGCCTGAAAGTCCTGAAATAACGGGACTGGGGGAGTGAGAAACCGCAACACCCCACCAGGATCTCTCCCCCAGCCTTCACCAATTGTCCCCTTTTTTGTTTACCTTCAGCTCATGCCCACCAGGGCCAGAAGTTCTTCCCAGTTGGAGATTCTCGGGATCGCGCCATCCGGTGAAGGCAGTCCCTGGTAAGCCAGGTCAGCCACGTGGCGGATCCCCAAGCTTTGGGCATGTAGACTCCACACAGGCCTAACCCCTGCATCCAAAGCCCCGTAAATATCGGGTCCAGGGTCGTCTCCCACATAGATTAGCTCCTCTGGGAAGACCCCCAGCTCCTGGCAAAGCTTTCTAAATACGCTGGGATGCGGCTTTCTGTAACCCAGCTCACCCGAGATCAGGATTACCCGAAAAAGAGATTCAAGCTTTAACTCTTCAAGGATTCTCCAGGCCGCAGGGGCATGTGTGAAGTTGGAGAGCAGCCCCAGCGGGAAAAGCTCTCTTAGCCTCTCCAAGGCCTCCATGGTTCCCGGAAGAAGCACACATTTCTTGGAGAAGGCCTGGAAATAGTCCTCCACGGCCTCCAGCACCCTTGGATCATCTGGCTCCGCATAAAAGCCCGCTTCACACAATGCAGCTGCCACCCAGAAGCGGTTGTGAGTCTCCCTGCCTGTTGAGCGGGTGGCCTCCAGGAACCTCTTGGCCTGTCTTCTGTATGCTTCCTTGAAGTTCTCGGACTGGACCTGGAATCCCTTTTCCCGTAGGCTCTCCATGAGCCTCTCCAAAGCCATGGCCAGGGTCATGGGATCCACTGTTACCAAGGTGTTGAAAAGATCGAATCCAATGGCTTTGACTTTTTCCATAAAAGCATTTGTACCTCACCAGAAGCCCTGAAACAAGGCCGTGGAGCTTGTGGAACCGTGCTGTGCAGGGTAAGATCTCAGAAAATCCGCCCGGAGGTCGGAGCTGAAGGGCCTGGATCCCCTAGAGCTTGGTGAAGGGCAACTGCGGGGTCTGGGGGGTTAGAAGTTTTGGGGGAGGTGGGTTTTGTCAGGGAGAAAGCCAAGGGAGGTATTCCCAGGGGTATACTTGGTTGGAGGCCCTGAGCTTACCCATCCCTCTGACTGTCTCATCTATGCAGTGGATGGAGGTAAAGAGTCGGCCCTTGTGGACTGCGGGTCCGGGAAGTCAGTTGGAAAGCTAATGGCCAATTTGGAGCGGGTGGGCCTAGGTGAGAAGCCCATAAGCACGGTTTTTCTCACCCACTGCCACGTGGACCACATAGGGGGCCTTGGGGGAATCGTGAAGAAGCTGCAACCCCTGGTCATCTGCCACAAGGGGGACCTGGATGCCATAGAGACTGGGGAGCCCGAGCAGACGGCCTCTCCCTGGTACGGGATAAGGCTTCCCAAGGTGAAGGTGGATATGGTCCTGGAGGGTGAGGAAGAAAAAGTGCAGGTAGGCTCGGCGGAACTCCTGTGTATTCATACACCAGGCCACACCCCCGGCTCCATCTCCATCCTCTGGGATAGGCCCCAGGGAAAGGTGCTCTTCGGCCAGGACATCCACGGCCCCTTCATGGAGGAGTTTGGCTCTGACCTGGCCCAATGGGCCTCTTCCATGAGAAGGCTGCTGTCTCTCAAGGCAGATGTGCTGTGCGAGGGGCATTTCGGCATCTTTCAGCCGGCGAGGGAGGTGGAGAGGTTCATCCTGGAGCAACTGAGGGGGAATGGATTTTGAATGTTGGCCTGAGACCGGCCAAAATGCCGAAGACCTCCTATCCCCAGATACCCTGCTCCCCTGGTCCCCCCCCTCGAGCCTTCCGTCCATAGCCCTCAAAATCACTCCTGGATATCCATGGCTCGCTTCATCATTTTCCCCTGCCCCCTCAAACCAAAAAAGCTGACACATCACTTGCTATACCAACCGGACATTTCATGTACTAACAACAGGCCGTCACATTTTTCTTGACATGCCCCCTCGCCCTGGCTACCATCCCCTCGGGGGATAGAATAGGTGTAAAAAGAAATGTTGGGCGGGCGTGGTCGCTGATCTCAAAGTATCATAATCGCAATCCATACAGCCTCGCGCGCTTGTCTGATCCTAAAGGAGCCAACATGTCTCTTCCCCCTTTTCTCGAAACGGTAAGCCAAGTGCTTCTAGGCTTGAGCCTCATTCCCGCCATCGCATTGCTGATTGGGGCGGTGTTCGACCCTCAAGGTGTCCGACACTGCACGAAGCACTCTATGGGGAATATTCTGGGCAGGTTTGATAACTGGTGGAATACTCTTTTTTGTGGTATACGGGAATTTCCGAAGATAGTTCGTAAGGAGAGGAATTATGCGCTTCAAAGTTGTTCTTGAGGCAAGCGACGAAGGTGGGTACACTGTTTACGTCCCGTCTTTGCCTGGTTGTATTAGCGAAGGAGAGACAGTAGAAGAAGCCTTGAGAAATATCCAAGAGGCGATCGAACTATATCTTGAGCCAGTGGAAGATGATCTGGTCATGGATGAGACCGCGCTGGTGCAGGAGATTGAATTGTGAAAGTGCCCAGTCTGCCGTATCAGCAAATCATTCATGCCTTGCAAAGAGACGGGTGGACCGTGGTACGTAAGCGCGGCAGTCACATTCGGTTACAGAAACGCATAGGGAGCTAGGTGCTCAAGATAACGGTACCTGCCCATCGTCCAGTCAAACGCTCTACATTGGCACATATTTTGAAGCAAGCACGACTGGAGGTGGATGATTTCTTGAAATTGTTGTGAGTAACAAAAAAAGAGAAAAAGCCCGCCCAACATGCGCTTTCAGCCGACGCCGCTCCGCTGCGCTTCGCGGCGCGGCTGAAGCGCGTGCCGTTAGGCCACCAGGGCCAACGGTCAGGCTACATGCAAGTTCTGGGGCACTTCTTGAGGATTTGTGCTAGAATGGCAGTGTGTTATCGGTGAGGGTTTGGCTGTTGGGGATGAGAATAGGCGGCGATGAAGGTCCGTGATGTCATCAAGATGATCGAAGAGGACGGGTGGTATCTGGTAGTCACGAGGGGCAGTCACCGGCAATACAAGCATCCGGCCAAACCTGGTCGCGTCACAATTGCCGGACCCCTCAACGATGATTTGGCGTCAGGCACTCTGAACAGCGTTCTCAAACAGGCCCAGTTGCCAAAGCCGAGGAAGGGTGAGACATAGAAAAGGGTGAGAGATAAAGATGTATCGTTTTCTGATTGTTGTTGAGAGAGCGGACGGGAACTATTCAGCCTACTCACCAGACCTGCCGGGTTGCGTGGCGACAGGCAAGACTCGCGAACAGGTTACGCGCAATATGCACCAGGCGATTGAGATGCACATTCGTGGTTTGCTGGAGGACAACTTGCCTGTTCCAAAGCCACGATCTTTTGCTGAGTATGTTGCTGTTTCCTCATATTAAGGAGCTCATTGTCTTCAGGACATTAGATGAGGGCGTAGCGCAGCTTGGG
>CAYPWF010000067.1:0-18503 GCA_964414345.1 uncultured Desulfarculaceae bacterium | reverse complement strand
AGCTCAAGCTGCTATTTCGTGGGAGGGGGCGGGCCAACCGGTGTTTGAGCCTGCATTCTAGGCTGGTGTTGGTCACATCCGGGGCCCTCATAGGTGGCGGGAGCCTCCTGATCCTCCTGATGGAGTGGGGGAATACTCTGGCTGGCCTTTCTGTGGGGGAGAAGCTCTTGGCCTCTTTTTTTCAGGCCGTGACGCCTCGCACCGCCGGGTTCAACACCCTTCCCATAGGTTCCATGGCCAATCAGACCCTCATGCTCATGGTGATTCTCATGTTCATCGGGGCCTCCTCGGGCTCCACGGGCGGAGGCATCAAGACCGGAACCTTCGCTACCCTGGTTGTGATGGGTGTATCCAGGCTTCTGGGTTATCCCGAGCCCAAGGCCTTCGGGAGGACCATATCCCCGGGCAGCGTGGCAAGGGCAATGAGCGTCACCATGGTCTGTGCAGCGGTGGTGCTGCTGGGGACCCTGCTGCTCCAGATGACCGAGGTGGGCAGTTCCCCCTCCCCAGGGGCAAGGGGTCGTTTCCTGGAACTGCTCTTCGAGGTGGTGAGCGCCTTCGGAACTGTGGGCCTTTCCACCGGGGTCACGCCGGCCCTGACGGACGGCGGGAAGCTGCTCATAGTCCTCATCATGTTCATGGGCAGGCTGGGTCCCCTTGTCATGGCCGTGGCCGTGGCCAGGCAGAGGACCGTGCGCTTTCGCTTTGCCGAGGAGAGCATAATGATAGGCTGAGGTGCGCCATGCGACAGTTCGCTGTTATAGGGCTTGGCAACTTCGGGTATCACCTGGCCACGAGCCTGTGCGCCAAAGGCCATGAAGTCATGGCCATAGACAGGGATCCCCAGAAGGTCCAGGCCATAAAGGACCTGGTAACCCAGGCCGTGGTGGCGGATGCCACCGACAGGGAGACCCTGGAGACCCTGGGCCTGCACGAGATAGACACTGTGGTGGTCTCCATAGGCACCGAGATAAACGACTCGGTTCTGGCCACCCTTCACCTCAAGGATATCGGTGTGAGCCATGTGGTAGCCATGGCCATCAGCGAACCCCATGGCCGCATACTCGAGAAGGTGGGCGCCTCCGAGGTGGTATTCCCGGAGAAGGACCTGGCCATTTCCCTGGCAGAACGCCTCCACAACCCCAATATGCTGGATTATCTTCCATTCTCTCCGGATTACAGCATAGTGGAGCTGGCTCCCCCCAGGCGATTCATAGGCAAGGCCCTCAAGGATCTGGACCTCATAAACCGCTATGGGGTCCAGGTGGTGGCTGTCAGGGAACTGGTGCCCGAGAGGTTGAACATGATCCCCACCGGGAGCTTCGTTGTGAAGGACAGCGACCTGCTCATCCTCCTGGGGCCCAACAAGTCCCTGGAAAAGCTCAGGGAGGAAGGGAGCTGAGCAGATATCATTTTTTCCAGAACTCCGGGAAAAGCAAGACGAAAACCGTGTAAATCTCCAGCCTACCCGCCAGCATGCAAAATATGAGCACACATTTGCCCAGAGCCGGTATGTCTCCGTAGTGGCCCGCAGGCCCCACCTGGGCCAACCCTGGCCCTATGTTCCCCAAGGTGGCTGCCACGGATGAGGTACTTGTGACCAGATCCAGCCCCAAACCGGCCATTATTGCTGATGCCGCAGCAAAAATTCCAAGGTAAAGAAGAGTCATTCCCAAAACGTGGTGTACTACGCCAGGCGGCACTGTCTGCTTGGCTATCTTGACGGCCACAACCGCCTGGGGGTGCAGCAGCCTGCGCAGCTCCCCTTGGAGATAACGGTACAGGATGAGAAAACGCACGCACTTGATACCTCCTCCTGTGGACCCGGCGCAACCTCCAATGAACATAAGAAGTAATAAGACAACATGGCAAAAAGGAGGCCACTTGTCGAAATCCGCTGTAGCGAATCCGGTTGTTGTGATTATGGAGACTACCTGAAAGGCTGCATCTTCCAGCCTTTGCAGCCAACCCCCACCCTGGTGGGCCAGTAGATAGGCAAACACCAAGAGCGTAGAGCACATCGTCAAGCCAAAGTAGAGCCTGAACTCCCTGTCGATCCAGTATTGGGCTATGGCCCCCTTTGCCACGGCGTAATGAAGGGAAAAATTGGTGGCTGCCAAGAACATGAAAAAAATAATCACCACCCTGTGATAGTGATCGTAGAAGGCTATGCTTTCGGTTTTGGTGGAGAAACCTCCCGTGGCCATGGTGGTGAAGGAGTGGCACACGGCGTCAAACAGGCTCATACCTCCCGCAGCAAGTAGTGCTATCTCCACCAGCGTTATCAGCAAATAGGTCTGCCAGAGTAGGCGGGCTGTGTCGGCTATTTTGGGCCTCAGTTTTTCCAGGAAAGGCCCAGGCACCTCCGCCCTATAAAGCTGGATGCCCCCCACCCCGAGCAAGGGCAGGACAGCCACCCCAAGCAGGATGATTCCCATCCCCCCCAGCCACTGGACCATGGAGCGCCAAAGCAAGAGGCTTTTGGGAAACTCATCAGGTTTCGGGATCACCGAGGCCCCGGTGGTTGTGAAGCCTGATACCACTTCGAACAGGGCGTCCAGGGGGGGCAGGCTGCCCGACAAGACAAAAGGGACCGCCCCGAAGATGCTGGCAGTGAGCCATCCGAAAGAGACTATGGCGAAGGCCCCCCGGCGCCCGATGGTGATCTTTCCCCGCAGACCCCACAAGCTGCCCACCCCGCCCACCAAGGTGACCAGGATTGCCGCCTTTAGAAAATCCAGGGCCTCCTTTTCTGCTTCCAAAAAGCCAAGCCCCAAAGGGAGGGCCATGGTAAGTCCGACGCATAAGTTAAAGAAACATAGGATTCCAATGACCTGGCGCATCTCACCAGTACTCTATCTTCACACTTACAATTTTTTCCAGGAGCTTGAGGGAATCTGAGCCCACAACCATGACCACTCGGTCTCCCGGTTGGATACGGGTCTCCCCTGTGGGGATTATCACGTCCTGGTTTCTTGTTATGGCCCCGACAAGAATACCTCTGGGCAGGCCGAGCTCCTTGAGAGCTCCAGCCACAAGATCCGAGGTCTCCATGGCCTCCACCTCTAGGAGTTCGGCCTGGCCTTCCGGAAAGAGCACCACATTGGCTATCCTTCCCCTGCGGACATATTGAAGGATTCTGTTAATGGCTATGAGGGAGGGGCTTATGACCACATCAACTCCGGTCTGGTAAGCCAAAGGGATGTAGCCTACTCGATTTGTCAGAGCAATGACCCTCTTGCAGCCCATTCTCCTGGCCAGAAGGGAGACCAGGATGTTCTTTTCCTCCTCGACAGTCAAGGCTAAAAAGGCATCCAGCTTCTGGACTCCCTCTTCTCTCATGATCTCCGAGGATGTGAAATCTCCTTTCAATACCGTGGCATTGTCCAGCTCTGAGGCAAGTAATTCACATCTTTCCTCACTGGGATCCACTATCCATACTTGAAGATCCCTTTTTTCGAGAGCCTGCGCCAATCTCAAACCCAGGGAGTTTCCTCCATATATCATCACCCTGCGGGCGGGTCTGGCATTGGCCGGGTCAAAACTCAAGAAGATCTCTGAGACTGCTTGAGGGGTTCCCAGCACATATACAAGGTCATGGGGTTGAATCTTGTCATCTCCACGGGGGATGATTACTTTTTCGCCTCTTAGCACCGCCGCTACTATCAAACGTTTCTCCGTCAGGATGTCCCTGAGTTCCTGCAAATGTTTCCCGGAAAAAGGGTTTTGTTCCTCTGCCACGAAAGAGGCCATTCGGAGCCGGCCTTCAGCCAAGTCCACAACATCCTTTGCCTTGTGTGTCTCAAGAATCCTGAGAATGGACTCCACAACTTCCTGATCGGTGTTGATCACTAGGTCTATGCCTAGGCGCTCAGGCCCCATGAGGCGGGCGCTGGTGGCGTACTCCGGATCTCTTATCCTGGCCACCTTCTTGGGAATCCTGGATTGAATCCCGGCCACCAGGCAGGAGATCATGTTAACCTCATCGCTGTCCGTGGCTGCGATTAAGATATCGGCCTTGTGGATTTCCGCCTTTCGCAGAACCGACATGCTGCTTCCGCTTCCGGAAAGGGTGCGCACATCCAATAGTTCGGAGACTCTCTCCAACTTTTCTTCGTCTTTGTCTATGACCACTATGTCTTTGAACTCGCGGCTCAGGTGGGCTGCTACGTTGAAACCCACCTCTCCAGCACCTATCACTATTATGAGCATTAAGCCTTTCCTCCTAAGCTGCTTACGGGCTAGTTCCCTTGGAACAAAAACCCTATCCCAGGGTTGGAAAACGCACTTAAATTTTTATTATACCACCTCCAAACCCTCAGGCTAAGCACACATGAGAGATGTTTCTCTTAGAGCACCCTCTGCCTGCGAGACTTCATCTGTGTTAGCATGACTCTAAGCAAGGACTCTTTTCAGGATTCGCACCGCTCAAATTGGTTATGGGCTGCAAGGTGAGGGGGGTTGAAGTTTTTAGTCCAAGGGTTCCCAGAAGGGGCTATCAGGCATGGAGAGGATTGGAGGGCAAAGGTGACAAAGCAAGTGGACTTGGGTCCTGTGATGTTTGTTCAAGGTCAAAACAAGGGGAGATACCCCCATTGCCATTCCCTTTACATTGAGGAGGCCGGGGTGCTAATAGATCCAGGCTCAGATAGGAAGACCCTCAAAGAGCTTAGGGAAAAAGGCGGGGTAAGGGAGATTTGGCTTTCCCACTGGCACGAGGATCACATCGTTCATCTGGATTTGTTCGAGGACCTTCCCATTTTGATCTCTGAACAGGACTCCCCTCCGCTAGAAGACCTTGAGACTTTTCTAGACTGGTACGACATGGAGGAGGATTCTTGCAGGCATTACTGGAGAAACATCTTGGCGGTTCAGTTTAATCTAAAGCCCAGAAAGCCGGCAGGCTTTCTGAGGCCCGGGCAAAGGGTTCAGGTTGGAGGCGTGACCGTGGAAGTGATCCACACCCCAGGCCACACCCCGGGGCATTTGGCATTCCGATTCTTGGAGCTTGGGATTCTTTTCCTTGGGGACTACGACCTTACCAGCTTCGGGCCCTGGTACGGGGACCGTTACTCGGACATAGAAGAGACTGTGGCCTCCGTGAATCTGCTTCGAAGCATGGATGCACGAGTCTGGATAACTGGCCACGAGACTGGGATATTCTCTGAGCCCCCGGGGGCACTTTGGGAGGCTTATCTGGAGGTCATTTGGAGAAGAGAAGAGAAGCTGCTGGAATTTTTGAAAGAACCCAGAAGAATGGATGAGATTGTAAGGGCTTGGATTGTCTACGGAAGGCCCCGGGAGCCGGAAGCCTTTTTCGCCTTTGGCGAGAAAGCAATAATGGGCAAGCACCTAAGAAGGCTTATCTCCAAGGGGCTTGTTTTTGAGGAAGGGGGACGTTTCGGACTCCTGTGTTGAGGTGGCAAGCAATTGGATCTGGAAGGTTACTTCTTCAGGGACCTGCACCCAAGGATCTTCTTGGGCACGGCCAGCGATAGATATGCTGGCTGGCTGGGGCAGATTTATTCCCCCGAAAAGTACCAAGGGCGTATACAGAGAAGAGTCAAGCCCCTGGGAGAGAGGAGCTTTGTGGAGGAGCTGCTCCCAGTGGAGAGCCTTGAGGAGTACTTCCAACATTTTGGGGTCCTGGAGCTGGACTTTACCTTCTATTCTCCGCTGATGGATCATAAGGGCAGACCCACACCCAACCACAGGCTCCTGGAGATGTACAGGACCCACATGAACAGAGAGGACCGCATCATTCTGAAGGCCCCCCAAGCCGTAACAGCCCGCAAGCTGAGAAGGGAAGGCCATTTTGAACCAAATCCCAACTACTTGGACCCTGAGCTTTTCACTTTTGGCTTTTACGAGCCGGCCTCCAGGCTACTGGGCGAGGCCATGGTGGGAATTGTCTTGGAGCAGGAATATCAACCCAAGGGGGATCGGGTTTCAGTGGATCAGATGGCTGAGGATCTGGAGACATTTTTCAGCCGGGTTCCTAAGGATGGAAGATATCATTTGGAGTTAAGGACTGCACAATACTTGGCTGAAGCAGTGTTCCGTGTCATGGAAACGCACAATGTGGGCCAGGTGCTCTCCCATTGGAGCTGGCTGCCACCCCTTATGAGGCAGATGAAGGAGTCAGGAGGGAGGTTTCTTAAGGCGGGGAGGGAGTGGGTCATTAGGCTCATGACTCCTTTGGGAATGCGCTACGAGGAGGCCTATGCCAAGGCGCACCCTTTTGACCGTATTGTTCAAGGGATGCTTCAGCCTAGCATGATAGAGCAGACGGCTCAAATCATGAAGCTTGTGACAGAGGCCGAGGGGCATGCCTATGTGATAGTCAACAATCGCTCGGGTGGTAACGCCCCCCAAATCGCCAAAATGGTGGCTCAGCGGTTCCTTGAGCTCTTCTAACCAGCATTACTCACATTGAGTGGAGAATGGGGCTGTCTGGAGCACATGTTGGGCCAGAGGGATCCATGTTCAAAAAATTTGAATTTTAGGTTCCAGGTTTTGTCTGTGAGCCGGCATATGTGCAAGCGCGCCGGCGGCTTGTGGGCGTATTGCCGGAAACCAAGGGCTTTGGATGGAAATCCAGAATAACATATAAGGCAACCAATAGGCGGGGTACGGAGGAAAAATCTATGGCAGAGCTGCAGAGGCTTCGTGATTTGCTCAAAGGCCTTGTGGAAGAGGAATCGGCCCGCGGCCCAGGAGGAGGGCTTTGGCGAGAACCGCTTTTGGCCTCGGCCAGAGTGGATGAGCGCTTTTTGAAACTCAGGGAAATGGCTGCGCCTGACCATTTGATGCCTTGGGAGCTGTTGCCCGGCGCGAAAAGCCTCGTAGTCTTTTTCCTGCCCTTTCGACTAGAGCTTCTAAGAGAAAACCGCCACGGCCAGGAGCCGGCCCGAAGCTGGGGCAGGGCCTACGTGCAGACCAATGAGCTCATTGCCAAGATCAGCAGGGAAATGAGTTGCCTTTTGGAAAAAGATGGATACGCTTCGGCTGTTACCCCTCCAACTCATAATTTTGATCCTGTTCGGCTTATGAGCCGATGGTCCCACAAACACTTGGGTTACTTGGCCGGGCTGGGCCGCTTCGGGCAAAATTCACAGCTTATAACCCCTTCAGGCTGTGCGGGGAGAATAGGCAGTCTGGTTACAGAGGCGGATCTGGGAGACCACCCGTTGGTTCTGGGAGAGCAAGCCTGTCTCCACAAGGCGGGAAAGCGTTGCCTTAAATGTGTGGAGCGTTGCCCGGTGGGGGCTTTGGGCTTGGGGGAATTTGATAGGAAGAGCTGCTGGGAAAGGCTTAAGGCCAACAGGGAAAAAGCCTCAACCCTTGCCGGGCTGCCTGAGACAACCCATGTCTGCGGCAAGTGTGTGGTCATGCTGCCTTGCAGTCTTCATGACCCTGTATCCAAGGCCAGGACTTAGCCCGAGTGTAGGCGATGGCCCTGCAACTGCACCCGAATTATCTTGGAACTCGAGAAATGGGACAAAACCCTGGCCTTCAGACAAAGGCTTAAGTGCGCGCAAGGGGCCGCCTGTGGATCTCAATAGTTATGCGGGGCTGGCTGGTTTTGAGTCTTAAGGGCCGCCAAAAAGCTCTTCCAGCCGCCTCCTCCTGGTTTCATAGGGGTTTGGCTCAGGTAGATAAAGACCTGTGCGCTCTATGAACTGGGCTACCTCTTTGCAGACAAATTCTTCCCATGGCAGATGAAGGCTGCGTCTTGTGCGCACCCAACTGGATGAGACCCCTTGGATATACTTGGGGGTTGGCACCCGGGGGAAGCGCCTGGGGAACCTCTTCAATAAGACCCCAGGTCTTTCAAAGACCAGGAAGGAAACCTCAGAGAACAGGGTATCCAGTTCTAGGAGGGGATTTTCATAGAATTTGGGGTCCAAGATGCGGGCTGCCGTATCCTCTCCCACCAAGAAACTCCAAGCCGTGGAGGGAGGGAAAAAATCAGACAGGGCCTTGGCCTTATCCAGAAAGAGCCCGTGGCTGGAAAGCCCTATGAGGACTCTATTTTGGAGATCAAAACTCAGTCCAGCCATAAGGTATCTATCTACGATATGGGCATCTTGAGAAGGTTTGTCCGCATGGCGAAGATCTAAGATGAGGATCACTCCATGGAAACCTCCCCTTCCAAGAGCCCACTCAGCCATGTATTGGTGAGCCAGTGTAGGGGGGTTAAATGATGCCGGCAAAACAGCCCAGGAGCCAGGCTCAGTTCCCCAAGCAATTGACTTGTCAGGGATTTCTATTCTAGGCCGGCTAGCCTGCAGACATCTGACTGCCGACTGTCCCAGTTTCAGGGCCAGCCGGATCTCTTCCTCAGACAGGAGAACAGACTCCAAGATCCATCAACCTCGGGGCAAAACCCCTTCGAAGAGCCTTTCCAGGGCTTCAAGGACGGCCCGGTTGAGTTCCTCTTCCAGGTCCCTGAGGTCGAACTGAAAAGTGGTTTTTTGGGGGCTGAGTTCGATGGATCTGGTCAATACCTCGTTCTTGTCCACCAACCCGATGGAACTGCTCAAACGCACCCTGTATCTGGTGGTTGTTCGAAACAACGTTGAGTCGGCATGGACCTCCAGGGCCTCGATACGACCGGTCACGGCCACCTTCACATCCTGGGGTAAGTCTTTGAGGGTCTCAGGCTCCCCACTCCAGGAGCGAAGATCCACCACCCTCATGCCCCTGGCCTCCAGATAACGAACAACCATCAAGCTGAGATCCTTTCCAGTGGTTGGAGAACCCAGCATGATCGTCTCAGGGCTGCCGTCCACCCTGACCCTCTTGCCTAAGATCTGTGGGGTAGAGCGGGTATCTTGAAATGGGGCCACTCCCACGGTCAAAGCCTGAGGGGTTGCGTACTCCCCAGTAGGCCTGAACTGAAGGTACACGATCTGCATGCCTGATCCGCTACAGGAGGCAAGCAGCCAAAGAGACACTCCCAAAATCAAAACTTTTCCTACTTTTCTTAGTGAAGTCTCAAGGACCATTTGCACTCCTCGTTTTCGAAGGATTGCTTCTTCCCCAACGCTCTCAAGCCCACAAAGCAACAGAGAACGACCGGCTGAAACGCCTGGGCTTTCCTTTTTGGAAGCACACCAGGCTTTTATGCCTCATCCTCAGTTGGTTACCGAAAGGGCAGACCCGAGTCTCACTGCATGATAGGTTAGGGTTTCTTACAGGTCAACCGATTTCTCATCTGTCCCCTTGCCAAGAGCAATGAACTCCTCTATGAAAGTGTATCATCTCGGTTTGGAGAGGGTGCTCCGAGAATCTTGAACAGGAGGAAAGGCACATGGGAGATCGATTCGACTTGAGCGGGAAGGTGGCCATAGTCACAGGAGGCGGTAAGGGAATCGGGAAGGCCATAGCCTTGGGCCTAGCCGAGGCTGGAGCCAAAGTCATGATCGCTGCCAGGACCCAGGCTGAAATAGAGGCAGTGGCAGGTGAAATCAGGTCCCGAGGGGGAGAAGCGGCATGGAGGGTTACGGATGTCAGCCTAAACGAGCAAGTGGAAGCATTGGTCAAGGCGACTGTTGAGACCTTCGGCCGATTGGATCTGCTTATCAACAATGCGGCCAGAAGCTTTCTCAGACCATTGTTGGAGCTAAGAGAGGATGGGTTTGACAAGATCTTTGACACCAATGTGAAGGGGACCTTTCTGCTCAGCCGGGCTGCAGCAAAGGTCATGAAAGAGCAGGGCGGGGGGAGAATAGTCAACATAACCACAGTGGGAGCTGTGCGGGGCGGTGTTATGATGGGGGCTTATCATGCCAGCAAGGCGGCAGTAAAAATGCTTACCATGTGCATGGCGGCCGAATGGGCACCCTACAACATCTCTGTGAATGCTGTGGGGCCGGGGCTTACCCGCACTCACTTCAGCCAGCCCATATGGAGCAACCCGGAGCTGGAGCGCCAGATAGTCATGAGGATCCCCAAGGGAAGACTGGCAGAACCCCAGGACATAGTAGGGGCCGTGTTGTTTCTGTGTTCGGACTCGGCCGGTTTCATCACAGGACAAAGCCTTTATGTGGACGGGGGCACTTTGGCCTCCACCTGATCTTAGGGCATCCGGTCTGGGACTCCAATATCCAAAGAATTGAGAGCCCAGACCGGGCATGGCCTGGAGCTGCTGGAGCGAAAGCTCCTGGCATTCAGGGCCCACATCATGACTCTTTAGGGCGGCTCTCCTTTTGCTCCAGTCTCTCCAAAAATTCCTTGAGAGAGGGGCTCAACTCTGTGAACTCTATGCCCATACCGCAATGCGTGTAATTGATCAGAAGGGGCGGGACCTGTTTTGCCCAACGCACTGTGCCGCAACCGGTGGGCATGGATTCGTTTGCCTCAAGCCTTATGAACAGCCGGGTGCCGGGTGGAAACACCTGACTGGTCCTAATGGCTAGACCGGTGGGGGAGATGTTCATGGTGAAGCCTCTTCTCTCAAAACCTTTGAGGCCATAACTCACAGCCATGCGAAGCCTCTTTCGGCCGGCCTTTCTTCTGACTAACTTGCGCACTTGATCACCATCCCATCACCCAGAATGTCATCTCCCCTTTGGCAGGCCTCATTGCCCGCTCGGGAAGCGGGTATCCGGCGGCCAAAGTCGAGGGCTTTGGCACGTTGTTCATGAATAAGACTCTTTGGAAGCCTGCTCTTTCTGCGGGCTGCCGAGTCGGATTCATCCTGGGAGGCCTGAGAAGTCCATCAAACCTATGGCCCTTAGGCCACAATCATACAATCCTGCTCAATTGATCGCCCCTCATCGCTAGTTGGGGCCACAGCCTCGTAAGACCCAGGGGCATACCTTCTCATATATGGAGTTCCAGGATGTCTCCATCTGAAAGGGGAAAGTCCAGGTGGACTCTTTGGCCGTCGTGCTTGTCCTTACCCCAGATTCTTGCGAACTTAAGCTTTTGGGCGAAGTCCTTGTGGATCTGCTCGGCAAAATCCGCCACAGTGCTTCCCACAGGCAGCACCACAGGATCTTGCAAGTCCGGCTCCTTGCCGGGAGCCTTTGTATAAGCCCTCAGTATGTTAAGAGCTTTGAAGGTGGCCGAGACCAGCCCGTTTAGCCCCTCGAGGCTTTTGGTGGAGACAGCCAGAATATGGAAGGTCTGCCCGTAGAATTCTTCCAGTATTTCAAGATGAGCCCTTGAGTTTGGCAAATCCATTTTATTGGCCACCAAAAGGGAACGCTTGCTCAAACGCTCCTCGTCCTCTGGCTGCAGGTCTTTGCCAACCGGGCGGATGCTGGCGCCATCCAAGGCTTCCAGAACCATTTCCGTTTCTTGCAAGAGATCGTCGCTGTTTAGATCCAGCACTATCCAAAGCACATCGGCATTGCGAAATATGGCGTAAACCCACGGCTCGGTCATCTCAGGATGAACAGGCGGCACATCCACAAGTTGGATCTTCACATTTTGGAACAATAGCATGCCTGCCTGAGGAAAACGGGTGGTAAAAGGGTAATCCGCTACTTCGGGTTTTGCATTGGTGAGGCAGCCCAGCAGAGTGGACTTGCCTGAGTTTGGCGGGCCGGCCATGACCACCTGCCCGGCCCCTGCCTTTTCCACAAAGTAATTGTCCCCTCTGCGCCCTCCTGACTGCTTGGAACTGGCCTCTTTTCTGAGCAAAGAGATCTTACGACGAACCTCCCCTTGCAGCCGGTCCGTGCCCTTGTGTTTGGGCATGATCCGAAGCATCTCCTCCAGGGCCTGGATCTTCTCCTGGGGAGTTCTGGCCAGTCTGTAGCGTTTTTCGGCTTCAAAATATTGGGGGGGGAGATTGGCGGGCATGACTACAGAGTCCCTCCCGGCCCCTGCCCGGGCCGGCGGCGAAATCCCGATTTTGCTGTCTTGCCTGTACCATCCACCAAGAGCAATCATAAGGACAGCATGAGCCGAACGTCAAGGCGGGGCGCGCCTTGACAAGGGTAAGCGCTCTGCTATAGTGTGTAAAACACGCCCTGGTGACAGGATGCCAGCCACGGTAATCATTCCCGCTCGCTTTTCCTCGAGTCGCTTCCCGGGCAAACCCTTGGTACCCATTTTAGGAAAGCCCATGATCCAGCATGTGTACGAGCGTGCCCAAAAGGCCAGGGAAGTGAAAGAGGTGTGGATTGCCACTGAGGACATCAGAATTGCCAGGGCAGTGGAGGGCTTCGGGGGCAAAGCGGTGATGACTTCTCCAAAGCATCCCACGGGCACCCACAGGGTCATAGAAGCCCAGAAAATGGTTGGAGGGGATCCGGTGGTGAACCTACAAGGAGATGAGCCTCTCATAGATCCAGAGCAGGTGGATCTGGTGATCAAGGCCCTTGAAGAGGATCCATCAGCAGATTTGGCCACTTTGGGGGTGCTGAGCAGGGATTCCCTGGAGATAGGGGATCCCAACAACGTGAAGGTGGTCATGGACCACCAAAAATACGCCATGTACTTCTCCAGGGCACCAATTCCCTTTTACCGGGATGAAGGAAGTCTGGGTGTAGGCGCTTCCAAAAGCGCCTGGATTCACGTAGGAATTTACGCTTACAGGAAAAAGGCCCTGGAGATGATCCAATCCTTGCCCCCTGCCCCATGGGAGGAGGCGGAGAAGCTGGAGCAGTTGAGATTCTTGTACTGGGGGCTTCGCATAAAAGTGATACCCACCCTTCAGAGGACCATTGGAGTGGATGTGCCCGAAGATGCAGCCAGGGTTGAGAGGATTCTTTTGCAAGAGTTAAGCCGGGAGGGAGCATGAGGACAAAGTTCATTTTCATAACAGGGGGTGTGCTTTCCTCCTTGGGAAAAGGGTTGGCCGCTGCCTCCATTGGGGCTCTGCTTGAAGCCAGGGGACTTAAGATAACCCTGATCAAGCTGGATCCTTACATAAACGTGGACCCCGGGACCATGAACCCCTTTCAGCATGGGGAGGTGTTCGTCACGGATGATGGAGCAGAAACGGATTTGGATCTGGGCCATTATGAGCGCTACACCCATGCGCGCATGTCGCAAAAAAACAACTACACCACCGGCCGCATTTACTACAACGTGATCCGCAAGGAGAGACGAGGGGACTACTTGGGCGGGACGGTTCAGGTGATCCCTCATATAACAGACGAGATAAAGCAATGTGTCTTGGGTGCCGCGGAAGGGGTGGATCTTGCCATAGTGGAGATCGGAGGCACTGTGGGAGACATAGAGGGGCTTCCCTTCCTGGAGGCCATCAGGCAGCTCAGAGGGGATCTGGGCAAGGAAAACGTCTGTTACATCCATCTCACATTGGTCCCCTATATCCAAACCGCAGGGGAGGTAAAGACAAAGCCTACCCAGCACAGTGTCAAGGAGCTCAGAGCCATAGGTATTCAACCAGACATGCTTCTTTGTAGAACTGACAGGTATCTCAGCCAAGAGATAAAGGCCAAGATCGCCCTATTTTGCAACATCCCGCCCGATGCCGTTATCACAGCCAAAGATGTGGAGAGCATTTATGAGGTGCCCCTGGTTTTCCACAAGGAAGGCCTGGATGAGAAGATAATGGAAATTCTCAACATGTGGACGAGGGCCCCGGTGCTGGAGGAGTGGGAGCGCATTGTGGAACGCATCAGAAATCCCCTCCATGAGGTAAAAGTGGCCATTGTGGGGAAATACGTTCACCTCACAGAGTCGTACAAGAGCTTGAGCGAAGCCTTGGTCCACGGGGGTATAGCCAACGATTGCAGGGTAAACCTTCACTACGTGGATTCCGAAGTTCTGGAGAAACCTAATTGGGAGGTGCAGTTCCAGGGAGTGGATGCTATCTTGGTGCCGGGAGGATTCGGCAGTCGCGGCATCGAGGGAAAGATGAAGGCTATCCAGTACGCCAGAGAAAAAGATATTCCTTTTTTTGGGATCTGTCTTGGAATGCAGTTGGCTGTTGTGGAGTTTGCCAGGAATGTCTGCGGCCTAATGGGGGCAAATTCAACTGAGTTCGAGGAAACGAGCCCTCACCCGGTCATAGATTTGATGCCTGATCAACGCTCCGTAGAGGAGAAGGGCGGCACCATGAGGTTGGGGGCCTATCCCTGCCGTGTCATGGAAGGAACTTTAGCTTGGGAGGCATACCGCAAAGAGCAAATCTCCGAGAGACACAGGCATCGTTACGAGCTCAACAACAAGTATCGCTCATTGTTGGAGGAACGAGGCATGAGGATTTCCGGGATTTCTCCTGACCAGAGGTTGGTGGAGATGGTGGAGATCCCGGGGCGCAATTGGTTCTTGGGATGCCAGTTCCACCCTGAATTCAAGTCCCGGCCTTTGGATCCCCATCCCCTTTTCCGCTCTTTCATAGGGGCTGCTATTGAATACCGAAACCGCTTTGCAGATGCCGAGCTTTCCTCAAGACCCGAGGCGGATGAGATCACAGGCGCCAGCGCCACAGGAACCAACGGGGGCTAGCCTGAATTTAGCTCAAATTGGAGCCTCCATGTGAAACGGGCGCGAGAAATGGCACCCAAAGCAAGGGCTCAAGGGATGTTATCTGGGCGGCAGGGCCCTGCAGTGAAACCTGGCGGGTTCCTGCGGAAGCTGTTCAAGGGGGTCTGAGTATGGGTTTCTCGGTGGGATCCCTTAAAATCGGTCAGGGTGCTCCCCTTGCGTTGGTGGCCGGTCCCTGCGTCATAGAGTCCAGGCAGCAGGCTTTGGAGGTGGCAGCTGCTTTGGTGGAGATGACAAGGGATTTGGGCATGCCTTTCATTTTTAAGTCCTCTTATGACAAGGCCAACCGGACGTCCATAAGATCCTATAGAGGGCCAGGGCTGGAAAGGGGTCTGGAAATTCTGGAGGAAGTTAGGGAGGCTTGCAGCGTACCTGTGCTATCCGACGTTCATTGCCGCACTGAGATAGAAAGAGCCGCCCGTTCGTTGGATGTGATACAAATTCCGGCTTTTCTATGCCGTCAGACAGACTTGCTGGTGGCTGCAGCCCGCACGGGTCGCGCCATCAATGTGAAGAAAGGGCAGTTCATGGCGCCATGGGACATGGCGCCTGTTTTGGAGAAAATACGAGGCGCAGGGAACGATCGCATTTTGGTTTCTGAAAGAGGGTCATGCTTCGGGTACAACCAGTTGGTGGTGGATTTTCGTTCCTTAGTAATATTAAGGGAACTTGGCGTTGCTGTGGTTTTTGACGCCACCCACAGTGTTCAGCTTCCCGGTGGCTTAGGCCATGTCTCCGGAGGGCAGAGGCAGTTTGTGCCGGCATTGGCCAAGGCCGCGGTGGCCGTTGGGGTGGACGGATTGTTCTTGGAGGTGCACCCTGATCCAGATGCAGCCCTGTGTGATGGCCCTAACAGCCTTTGTATCAAAGGGTTGAGGGAACTTTTGGAGGAGATAAAGGAGATAGATGCACTTACCAGAAGGCATGTTGACACCAGAAAAGGGACTACTAAAGCGGGTAATTCTAAGCGCCAGGCGGGTTCTTGAGATAGAGGCCCGGGCCATATGGCAGCTGGTGGATCAGGTGGGGCCTGATTTTGCCTCCGCAGTATCCATTCTGTTCCGTTGCCAGGGCAAGGTCATAGTTTCCGGGGTGGGCAAGTCAGGTCATGTGGGACGAAAGATAGCCTCCACACTGGCCAGCACCGGAACTCCTTCCTTTTTCCTGCATCCGGCCGAGGGGGTCCACGGGGATCTAGGTATGGCCACTCCCGAGGATGTCTTCCTGTTTGTCTCCCACAGCGGTTCAAGTCAGGAAGTGGTTCAGTTGGTGCCATTTGTAAAGAGATTGGGTTGCCCGGTCATATCAATTACCGGCCGGAAGGACTCCCCCTTGGGCAAAGCAAGCGACGCGGTTGTTTTGGTTGAGGTGGCTGAGGAGGCCTGTCCCTTGGGGCTTGCCCCCACGGCCAGCACTACGGCGGCACTGGCCATGGGGGATGCCATGGCCATATCCCTGCTGGAACTCAGGGGATTCACTCCTTCGGACTTCGCCAGGCTACATCCTGGAGGGACCCTGGGCAAGAGGCTTCTGCTCAGGGTTGGGGATCTGATGCATACTGGGGATGGGGTTCCCCTGGTGCACCAGGCCACGTGTATGCGAGAGGCCATCCTGGAGATCACCTCCAAGGGGCTGGGTGTGACCGGTGTGGTGGATGATGAGGGGCGGTTGGTGGGGGTCATCACAGATGGGGATCTGAGGCGAGGGCTCCAGAGAGGAAACCACATGCTGGAAGAGCCTGCTTCTGCCGTGATGACCTGTAATCCCAAGTGCATCTCGGCCCAAGCTCTTGCCGTTGATGCTCTCAACAAGATGCAGAGGCATGCCATAACCTCCTTGTTCGTGTTCGAGGGGGAGGACGAAAGGACAGTGTCCGGTATTTTGCACCTGCACGATGTGTTGAGGGCAGGGGTGATCTGATGAGAGGCAAACTCCTGGCGGGCTTGCTGTTGGGGGGGGTCGCCTGGTGGTGCCTTGAATGCCAGGCCGCGGTCAAGAAGGAGCAGGCCAACGCTCAGCCCCAGGAGTCGGATGGCCAAGAGGCTGTGCTACATATGAAGGGGGTTTACCTGGAGGAGTTCGGCGAGTCGGGCCGTACCTTGGAGCTGTGGGCGGAGTCGGCCCGGTACTCCCGTTTGAAGCAACAGGTTGATCTCTTGCGGGTAAGGGTGCTCGCCCCTGCCAGGCAGGGTGGAACGGGCCAGAGGGTTGAGCTCAAGGGGGATTCCGGCCAGGCTGACATGGATAACAAGGTCGTCCACATACAAGGAGATGTGCGAATCCTGACAGAGGACGGGTACCAGATCTTCACGGATCGCGCAACCTACGATTACGAGGCTAGGGAGATAGAGGGCCCGGACCAGGTCTACATGGAGGGCCCTGAGGGCACCACCAACGGCACGGGCCTGCATGTGTGGCTGGAGAAGGAGATGGTGCTGATCAGAGAAAAAGTGCAAACCATGCTCAGGCCAGAGGCACTGCAGAAAGCCAAAGAGAAGATGCGGCCATGAAAGGGCTGTGGAAAATTCTGACAAGAGCAGCGGCCCTATGGATAGCCTTGTTGACTTGGAGCTGGACTGCGTTGGCCCTGGACCCTGGCCAGTGGAGGGATCGAAGAGCTTCCCTGGAAGGGCAACCAGTGGAGATTCTGGCGGACAGGATGGAACTTCGAAGGCAGGACAACCTCATCATATACACCGGGAACGTCTCGGTGAGGCAGCCTGAATACAAGATGAATTCGGACCTGCTGGAGGTGAGGTGGGACCCCGAAACCCGCAAGATAAGCCACCTCGTGGCAAGGGGAAAGGTGCGCATGGAGACCGAGGATTCCAGGGCCACCTGCGGGATGGCTGTACTGGATGTGGCAGCCCAGTCGTTGGAGATGCACGAGTCGCCCAAGATGATACAAGGTGGAGAGCATGTGGAGGGCGAAAGCATAGTCTATTTCTTGAATGAGAAAAGAAGCACTGTGCTTGGAGGCAGGGGCGGCAGGGTTAGGACCCTTGTGATACCAGGGGGTAAGAGATGAGCGCACGGGCCGAGCGGTTGGAGGCCAGGGGACTGGTTAAGAGTTTCGGCCACAAGACAGTAGTGAAGGGAGTGGATCTGGAGGCTCGAAGAGGGGAGATAGTGGGGCTACTGGGCCCTAATGGGGCCGGAAAAACCACCATCTTTTATATGCTCACAGGTGCCATCAGACCCAACCAGGGGAGGGTTTTTCTTCTTGGAGAAGATGTTACAGAGGCTCCCATGTATCTGAGGGCCAGAAAAGGCTTGAATTATCTTCCACAAGAATCCTCCATTTTTCGAAGGCTGAGCGTGGAAGAAAACCTGCTGCTGATACTGGAGTTATGGGAAAAGGACCCGGTTAGGCGCAAACAACGTTGTGATGAGCTGTTGAGGGAGCTTCGAATAGAGCACCTGGCTCGCAACAAGGCCTACTCCCTCTCCGGTGGGGAGACACGGCGCGTGGAAATATGCAGGTCCTTGGCTATAAACCCACGTTTCATCCTCTTGGACGAACCTTTTGCTGGGATAGATCCCCTGGCTGTGGTGGAGATCCAGAACATAGTCCGGGGCCTAAAGGAGCGTGGCATAGGGGTCATCATAACAGACCACAACGTGAGGGAGACTCTAGGGGTTTGCGACAGGGCTTACATCATAAACGAGGGTGAAATATTGGAGATGGGTAGCCCTGAGCAGATAGCCGCCAGTGAGAAAGCAAGGCGTTTCTACCTGGGAGAGGGATTTCGTCTATAGGATGCTGTTGCCTGGTGGCTTCCAGGGTCGGATTGCCTTTTTTGCCGCTTTCGGTCGGGCTTCCAGTCTAAGCAGACCAATAGCTTAAGGGTTTACCGTCCTATTCAAGACCCTTGGATAAGGCGGGCCCTCTTGAGAATAGGGCGAGGTAAATTGACCCGTGCTGAGAAACACTTTGATCTTCGGTGTAAGATTAAACCCGGGTTTGAACTGACCAGGTCGAAAGATGACCGAGTATGAGGGCTTAGCCCCCAAACTCATGGTTATTG
>CAYPWF010000066.1:12395-19135 GCA_964414345.1 uncultured Desulfarculaceae bacterium | reverse complement strand
GGCAGATCCACCCCCCTTGCCCCCTCCCTGCCCATAGCCGCCAGAGACATCACCGGAAGGCTTCTGATAGCCGCAACGATCCCCTACGAATGGAAGGAGCAGCCCATCCCCATAGAGCTGGACCCAGAAGTGCTCAAGAGGGTGAAGGAGCGGTGGAGCGAGCTGGGCTTGTAAGAAAGAGCTGCAAGAGAAGGGGGGTGGCAAGGTGGCCGTAGGAATTGTTGGAATGCTGGACGAGCGGGAGGAGGCCCTGGGTCTACTTTGCGAGAAGATACGCTCCAGGGGCATGGGGACCTTACTCATTGACACCAGCCTGGGAGTCGGGGGGATTTCCCCCGCCCTGAAGCCGGATGTTTCCAGTTCAGAGCTTGCCCTCCTGGGCGGTATCCAGACCTGGGGCATAAAGGAACTGGCCGAAAAGGACAGGGAGAAGGCCACCTCGGCCATGTCCCAGGGGCTCACCAGAAAGCTGGTGGAGCTGCAGGTCTCAGGTCAGCTTGGGGGGGTGGTGGCGGTGGGGGGTATGACCACCAGCACCATCGCCCTTCCAGCCCTCAAGGCCCTCCCCTTTGGTTTCCCCAAGCTCCTGGTCTCCAGTGCCCTGGCCATGCCTGCCTATGCAGGGAAGTTCTCTCAGTTCTTTGGTCTCAGGGACATAACGGTAATGCACACCGTGGTGGACACCGTGGGCACGAACCCCCTGGTGCGGGCCCTCATGAACAATGCCTGTGGTGCCATCTGCGGCATGGTGGAGAAATGGGCGCCGGTGGCCAGGGAGGAACGCCCATCCGTAGCCCTCACCGAGCTGGGCTTCTGCGATAAGGGGGCCCAGCAGGTAAGGGCTCTTCTGGAGGAGCGAGGCTACAACCTCATATCCTTTCACGCCACCGGCATGGGGGATCGGGCTGCCGAGGACCTTGTGGGCCAGGGGCTGTTCCAGGCATTCGTTGATCTGGTGCCGGCCGGTCTGAGCGAACACCTCCTGGGAGGCAACAGGGACGCTGGCCCGGAGAGGCTCCTGGGGGCTGTGAAAAGTAAGACTCCTTACCTCCTGGCCCCCTGCGGCTTCGACATGCTGAGCTGTGGGCCCGTGGAGCGCAGGGACAAGGCCGACCCCCTATGGGTGGAGCGGGCCCTTGCCCAGAGGAAGCTTCTGGTGCAAGATGCCATGCGGGTTCAGGCCCGAACCAGTGGTGAGGAGATGGTGATGGTGGCCAGGGAAGTGGCCCAGAGGCTGAACCAGCACCCCAGGAAGAACATGGTGAGATTCCTGATCCCTCTCAGGGGCTTCTCCTCCCTGAGCGTGGAGGGGGGGCCTCTCCATGACCCGGAAGCAGACCGGTGTTTCGTCCGTGCACTCAGGGAGAGCCTTCACCCCGAAATACTGGTTGAGGAGGTGGATGCCCACATCAACGAACCTGCCTTTGCCAGGGCTGTTGTGGAGCAACTGGAGCAGATCCTCGAGGAAGAGGCCGGGTGAACTCAGCGGCCGGTACAGTTGTTCCGTGAGCAGGCCGCCGCCCCCTGGGCGATTGCGGGATGTGAGTGAATCCTGTGTGAGGCGGCGGCAGGTGCCGGAGCCTGGGTGGTCGAGCTCTCCTGTGGCTCCAGAAGGCGGGTATTGTGCGATGAGCTGGTGATGAGAAGGAGATTTTCCCGGAGGAGCCTATGCACCCCAACGCAGACCGCATGTGGAATCCCATATTGGAGGCTATGGAAGAGGAAAGACTACGAGAACTTCAATTGCGGAAGTTCAAGCGCATTCTCAAGTGGGCGTACGAGCGTTCCCGCTTCCACAGAAAGCTCTACGATGAGGCAGGGCTCAGGCCCGGGGATGTGCGCACACTGGAGGACATCACCCTGGTGCCCAAGGTGGAGAAATCCATGATGCGGGGAATCCAGGGCAAGGAACCCTTCCCCTATGGAGAGATGCTCTGTGTCCCCCTGGAGGAGGTGACCGAGTTCCGCCAGACAAGCGGCACCACCGGCCAGCCCGTTTACCAGCCTGACACCTGGGAGGACTGGGAATGGTGGTCGGAGTGCTGGGCCTACATACTGTACGCACAGGGCTACAGGAACCGTGACAGGGTCTTCATCCCCTTCGGGTACAACGTTTTCGTGGCCTTCTGGGCAGGGCACTACGGGGCGGAGAAACTCGGGTGCGAGGTGGTCCCGGGCGGGGTGCTCAGCACAGAGGCCAGGGTCCTCAAGATGCAGGAGGTGAGGGCCACTGCCATGATGGGAACCCCCACATATATGCTGGCCATGGCCGACGTGGCCAGGAAAAAGCTGGGCCTTGAGCCCCCCAAGGATCTCCGGGTGAGGAGGATCACCTGTGCGGGGGAGCCAGGTGCCAGTGTGCCCGCCACCAAGCAGAGGATACAGGAGGCATGGGGGGCCAAGGTGTTCGACCACGTGGGCGCCACGGAGATAGGGGCTTGGAGCTACGAGTGCGAGGAGCAGCCGGGCGGGCTTCACGTCAACGAGGCCATGTTCCTTGTGCAGATCGAGGACCTGGAGACTGGAAAGCTCATTGAGGAGCCGGGCAAGCCCGGCAGGATGGTGATAACGGCCTTGGACCGGCTTGCCCAGCCATGCGTGCGGTTCGACTCCAAGGACATCATCATGTGGTCTGGGGAGCCTTGCCCGTGTGGGAGGAGCTTCAGGCTCATCCGGGGCGGGGTCCTGGGCCGGGCGGACGACATAACCAAGGTGAAGGGCGTGCTGCTGGCTCCCACGGCCATAGAGGACGTGGTGAGGTCCATCCCGGAGCTGGGGGACGAGTATGAGGTGGTGGTCACCAGGGAGGGTGACGCAGACAGGATCGCCCTCAAGGTGGAGCTCCAGCCGTGGGCACAGGCGCGCCAGCAAAAGGTGCTCTCCAGGCTGGTGGACCAGCTCAGGCTCAAGACCAATCTGGGCTATGAGATAAGTTTTCACCCCTATGGGTCCCTGCCCAGATACGAGGTCAAGGCAAGAAGGTTCAAGGACCTTCGAAAGGTTCATGGAGGAGATTGATGGGGCTCAATGAGGGACTGTGTGTCGGAGGCCCAGGCGCTGATCTGGCCAGACTCGGGCTGCTGGTGCGCGAGCTGGAGGAGACCACGCGTGAGCTTCTCCAGGAGGCCAAAGGAATCCAGGCATTGGAGAGAAACGCCAGGAGAATCCTGGCCAGCGTACGCATGTTGCGGCTTAACCTAAGCGATGCCCTGGATCAGGAGCAGGGCTGAGATGGGCTCCATAGCCGTGATGGGCACCCTTGACTCCAAGGGGGAAGAGCACCTTTTCCTGAGAGAGGCCGTGACTCGCCGGGGGATGCCCGTTTTGACCATCAACATAGGCACCCTGGGCCCGCCAGCCTTCCCCCCTGATCTGGACCTGGGGGTGAGGGGCCGGATGGCCAGGGAGGACGCGGTGGAAAAGGTCCTCCAGAGAGCCAAAGCTGAGGTCTCGGTTCTTCAGAAATCCGGTGAGATCTCGGGGCTCATCTCCTGCGGGGGCGGCACCGGCACCCACATGGCCACCACGGTGATGAGGCAACTGCCCATAGGCTTCCCCAAGGTGATGGTCTCCACAGTGGCTTCCAGGGATCTCTCCTCTATTGTCTCCACCAGCGATATCACCATGATCCACAGCGTGGCCGACCTGATAGGCGTGAACTCGGTCACAGGCAGGATCCTGGATCAGGCTGCTGCGGCCGTCTGCGCCATGAGCAAGGCAGGGTGGAGCCCGCAGCCCCGCCGCGCCACCATAGCCATGACGAGCTTCGGGTTCGTGACCGAGGCCGCCCAGCGCATCAGGGGGCTCCTGGAACAGAGAGGATACGAGGTGGTGGCCTTTCACGCCAACGGCACCGGCGGCAGGGCCATGGAGGAGATGGCTGTAGGCGGCTACTTTCATGGCATCCTGGATCTGGCCCTGCACGAACTGGCCGACGACATGATGGGAGGTTATTGCCGCGGGGCCGGTCAGGTGCGGCTTTTCAGCCCCCCAGACAAGGCTCTCCCCAGACTGGTCATCCCAGGGGGGCTCGACTGCGCGGTGTTGGAGTTCACCAAGGACTCGGTCCCGGAGCGCTACCTTGGCCGGAAACTATTTTTCTACGATTTCCGCTCTGCCATAGGGCTGGAGCCCGGGGAGTCAGCCAGGCTGGGGCAGGATCTGGCCAGGAGGCTCAACCTGTACAGGGGGCCGGTGGAAATACTGGTCCCTACTTTGGGGTGGTCAGAGGCTGATGCACCTGAAATGCCCCTTTATGACCCTGAATCCAGGGAAGCGCTTCTGGCCGTCTTGGAAAAGGGGCTTGTGGGGGGCAGGAGGGTGCGCCGAGTGCAGGCCCACATTAACGAGGAGCGATTCGCCTTGGAGGCGGTCAGCCTCATGGAGGGGCTCCTGCAAGGAGGAGCAAGCGCATGATCGTCAGGAACTGGATGCGGCGGAATCCCTTGAGCATAAGCAGCGAGGCGATGGTGAGAGAGGCCCAGGAGCTGGTTCAACGCCATGGGCTTCGCTATGTGCCCGTGGTGGACAACGGGGTTCTGCGTGGGATACTTCGCCGAAGAGACCTTTACGAGGCTGCCACTTACGTCACCTCTAGGCAAAACGTATATGAGCTTCGTTATTTCAACGAACGCCTCAAAGTTAAGGATCTCATGATCAGGAAGCCCAAGACCATATCGGCTGATGAGCCGGTGGAAGAGGCCATGAGAAAGGGTGCGGAGCTGGGGGTTAGCTTCTTCCCGGTGATGGAGGAAGGCAAGCTTGTGGGCACTGTGTCTTACGAGGAGATATTCGAGACCTTTGCCCAGGTGTTGGGTGTCAGGGAAAGATGGGTGGGTGTGACCCTCCAAGACGTGGTGATGGGTCCGGGGACCCTCAGGGAGATTTCCCAGAGGGTTGAAGAGACAGGGGCTGTGCTCCACAGCATATTCACCCTCAAGCAGAAAGAGGGATCCGGCAGGAAGGTGGTGCTGAGGGTGGAGACTGAGAAGCCCGAGGAGCTTCTTGAAAGGCTCAAACAGGCAGGTTACCGCATAATGGAAGTGGAAAGGCGAAACAGCGAGTCTGGGGATAGTGACCAGGCCGGGTGAGATGGAGGCCCATGTGAAATCTGGGGGATCAGGACGGCTGATAGTAGGTATCAGCGGAGCAAGTGGTGCTGTGTACGGCATAGAGTTGCTTAAAGCATTGAGGGACAAGGATGTGGAAACCCACCTTGTGATAACGGAAGCTGCAAAGAAAACCATTTCCATAGAGACGGATTACTCTATCCAGCAAGTGGAGAATCTGGCCAGCGTGGTGCATGACTCTAGGGACCATGCGGCAGCCATAGCCAGCGGTTCCTTTATGACCGAAGGCATGGCCGTTGTGCCTTGCAGTGTGAAGAGCCTTTCGGCCATAGTGCATTCCTACAACGACAACCTCCTGATTCGGGCTGCTGACGTCTGCTTGAAAGAAGGCCGCAAATTGGTCCTGGCAGTCAGGGAGACCCCCCTACACCTGGGGCATTTGCGTCTCATGTGCCAGGCCGCCGAGCTGGGGGCAGTAATCCTTCCACCCATCCCAGGCTTCTATCACAAGCCCTCCTCCATGGAGCAGCTAGTCCTGCATGTGGTGGGAAAAATAATGGATCAGTTTCAAATTCCCCACCAACTTTTTACAAGGTGGGCCGGAAGCTAAGCTGCTGATTTGTTTTGTAGCCCGCATTGTTCACGATCAGTGGGTAATGCGGGCTATCTTTATGACATATTTGGAAAAACCGGTCCGTTCATAATAATCCTGGCAAAAGAATCGGAAAGATTTGCGGAATGCCCCCAAAGCTTGGGCTTAACCCATTTCTTGGCAGGATGATGGTGTGAACCTCCCCGGGGATTTGGCGTCTCATCGAATGAGAAATGGAACTTTCCGGGGGGGAGGTTGTCAAAAAAAATGTTGCTCGTCTGCACCCGCCCCTCTGGACTTCAACTAGAGAGTGATTACACTGTTGGTGCCGGCGCGGTCAAGACACCTTCACAGGTGCGCTAAGATCAATTGTAAGGAGAAGGTTAGGATGGGTTATCTAAAGGATCAGGACATAAGCAAATGGATGGAGGAACACCAGGGGGAGATGATTGTCTGTCCACATCAGCCGGGCCTTCTGCTCATTTCAAAGAAGGCCTGCATGAAGCGCTATAGGGCTGCGTTGGGGAAGGCTTTTGAAACGGTGTCCGAGGACGATTCCTTTCACTACGTGCTTAAGAAGGGGCTTGGCCTTTGCGAGGGCTGCCCCATAGGCCGCAAGCTAGTGGATGACGAGAAGAAGGCCGCTGCCACCGCTGTAGAGCCCCTCCAAAGCCAGGCCGTCCAGCAGTCCTGAGAGCTTCCCAGGCAAGAAACTCGCGGCAATTAGTACCGACACCTGTTAAGACAGGCCTTGGTTTGGCATCCGGGGGAACCCTCTTGTCATACTAAAGAGAGAGGCTCACCCTTCAGGCTGTTCGGTCTATTTGGTCGGTTCAGTCTGTTCGGTCTGTTCGGGTTTCGTCGGGGTGCATTTCGTAAGTGCCCGTAAAACGGGCCAAACCAAAAACCCCGGGAGGGGATGAACCCCTCCCCTACAACAACCATGTAATTTTAATGGGTTGTACGCTGGATTTCGTCGGGGCGGGGTTTACCCCCGCCCGTAACGGGTTCGGCCCTTGGTTTGGTCGGGGTGCATTTCGTAAGTGCCCGTAAAACGGGCCAAACCAAAAACCCCGGGA
>CAYPWF010000066.1:0-12295 GCA_964414345.1 uncultured Desulfarculaceae bacterium | reverse complement strand
GTAATTTTAATGGGTTGTACGCTGGATTTCGTCGGGGCGGGGTTTACCCCCGCCCCTTTGCTCTCAAAATCCAAATCCTTCCATGCACATTCATTTCCCTGCTCAGGTGGGAAGAGCTCCGGGTTAGTAACTCGGGTGAAGCTGGCGTAAAATAGGCAGAGGAAACAAGGGGAGGGTGTCAGAAAGTATGCGAGTCCTGGTTTCCACATACGGATGCCAAATGAACGAGCATGACTCCCAAAAGATCCTCTCCCTCTTAACCGAGGAGGGGCACGAAAGTACGCAGGATCCCCGGGAGGCTGATTGCATAATCCTGAATACCTGCAGCGTTAGGGAGAAACCTGAACAGAAGCTGTACAGCGCCCTGGGCAGGCTGCTTCCCCTCAAGAAGCGTAAGCCTTCCTTGATAATAGGAGTCGGGGGTTGTGTGGCCCAGCAGGCAGGGGAGAGGCTTTTGGAGAGGGCCCCCCATCTGGATTTTGTTTTCGGAACGCATCAAATCCAATTGGTTCCAGAGCTGGTGAGGATGGCGGGGCAGGGGATAAGGAGCTGCCGGGTGGATATCACCGACGATGTGGGCAGTCTGCACTACTCCCCCCGAATAGCCCAAGGGCAGGTCAGGGCCTTTGTGACCATAATGCAGGGTTGTGACAACTTCTGTTCCTACTGCATAGTGCCCCATGTGAGGGGCCCTGAACAAAGCCGGCCCGAGAGGGAGATCCTTGAGGAGGTAAAGAAACTGGCTCTCTTAGGGGTCAAGGAGGTCATGCTTCTGGGTCAGAACGTGAACTCCTACGGCAGAACCCTGGGAGACCCAAAAGGATTTGTGAGACTGCTGGAAGCCATTGAGGAGATAGAAGGCATAGAAAGAATCCGCTTTACCACATCCCACCCAAAGGATCTCTCCTTGGAGCTCATGGATGCTTTCGCAGGACTGGGAAAGGTTTGCGAACATCTTCATCTGCCTGTGCAGTCGGGTTCAACCAGGGTGCTTAAGGCTATGAACAGAGGTTACACCAGGGAGGAATACCTGGGAAAGGTGGAGGCCCTCAGGGAACGCATCCCAGGCATAGCTCTCACAACAGATGTGATAGTTGGTTTCCCGGGGGAAACAGAAAAGGACTTGGAGCTGACCCTGGATCTCCTGGAGAGAGTGCGTTTTGATTCCATTTATTCCTTCAAGTTTTCTCCCAGACCCTTCACCAAGGCGGCCGCAGTGCACGACAGCGTTCCCAAAGAGGTAAAGGCCCATCGGCTTCGTCTGGTCCAGGAGCTCCAGGAATCCATCACTTCTTCGGTTTTGGAAAGCTGTGTGGGCAGTCTCCAGGAGGTCCTGGTGGAGGGCCCATCACTTTACGGCTCCAAGCAGGTCACTGGGCGAACAAGGACATTCAGGATAGTGCACATGCCTGGGGAACCCGAATTGCTGAGGGGAAAGTTGGTCAGGGCCAGAGTCGAGAGAAGTCTCAAACACTCTCTTTGGGCCAGGTCTCTAGACGGAGAGGGGTCTTTTCAATGAATGAGAAGAACTGGTTTGCGGATTTTCATACCCACACCATTTTCAGCGACGGAGAGCTGCTTCCCTCGGAGCTGGTTCAGAGGGTGCATGAAAGGGGTTGCCGTTGCCTGGCCTTAACCGACCATGCTGACAGCTCCAATCTGGATTTCGTGCTCTCCAGACTGCTCAAGTTTGTGGAAGAAATTGGCCGGGATTGGGGGATCCCTGTAGTGCCTGGGGTGGAGCTGACTCATGTGCCCCCGGCCCGCATAGAGAAGCTTGCCTATCGGGCCAGGCAGATGGGGGCCAGATGGGTGGTGGTTCACGGAGAAACCCTCGTGGAGCCTGTGGCCCCTGGCACCAACAGAGCAGCCTTGGAGGCAGGGGTGGATCTTTTGGCTCACCCTGGACTCATCAGCCCCGAGGAGGCGGCTTCAGCAGCCGCCTCGGGCGTGTTCCTGGAGGTGAGCACCCGCCAAGGCCACAGCCTTGGCAACGGCCGGGTGGTGAGGGTGGCCAGGGAAACTGGAGCCAGGTTGCTTTTGAATACTGATTCCCACTCCCCCCGAGACATATTGGATGCGGAGTCAAGAGCCAGAATAGGGATGGGAGCCGGGATGGACTCTCATGAGCTGGAAATGGTTTGGAGGAATTTTCTGGAACTGGCCGAGCGTTTGGGAGCAAAGAATAGCTGAAGATGGGGCTGGAATTCTTCAAAGGATATTCTCTCAAGTCCGGAAGAGCCATTTCAGCGGCAATATTGCTTTGGTGGTTGGGGATGTGCGGGGCTCTTCTTTGGAGGGAATATTTCCTGCCGGCCGCTCCGGTGAGTCCTAGGGGTGCTGCAGCCAGGGAGGTGGAGGACCGGGAAGAGTGGATGGGAATTTATGCTCAAGCCCAGAAAATAGGTTATGCCAGCACGCGCCTTAGCCGTGCGCAGGGGGGATGGCTGCTGGAAGAGAGGGCTTTATTGAGACTGAGCCTCTTGGGTATCCCCAGAGAGATGAGGAGCACCACCACTGTTGAGGTTACAGAGGGGTTCCTCTTGAGAGGGTTTCTTACCAGGGTGGAAAGCGGCCCCACACGTTTTGAGGCCGAGGGTAGAGTCGGGGACTCGGAACTGTGGGTGGAGGTTCGTTCTGCAGGCAGGATTAGCGAGCTGCGGATTCCAGTGAAAGAGATTCCCTGGGTGCCTCAGACTCTGCGTTACATGCTTCTTCTCCAGGGAGAGCTGCAAGTGGGGCAGCGCTTTAGGATGCCCATGATTGATCCTTTGACTTTCTCCACTGAGCCAATGGAAATAGTGGTGGAGGCAAAAGATAGGATCAGGTCTGGGGAACGGGAGCTGGATGCGCTTAGGCTGGGGTATTCCTGGGCCGGACTTCGCTCTAAAGCATGGGTGAGCCTTGCGGGGGAGGTGCTCAGGGAGGAAGGGTTCGGTGGCTTGAGCATGGTCAAGGAGAGCAGGGAGCAGGCATTGGGAGAGGGATGGGCAGTGGGTAAAGGAGTGGATCTATTCCGGGCCATGGCCGTGCCGGCCGAGCCTGTCCTGGAGGAGCCCAGCAGAATTTCCTACCTGAAGGTGAGCTTTTCAGGAGCTGATCTCTCCAACTTTTCCATGGGCGGCATCAGACAGAGAAGATCAGGCCGAGAGGTGGAGGTGACCAAGGAGGACATGGGAAAAGCAATTAGCTATGAATTGCCCCACCCAAGGACAGAGCAACTTGCTGGATTCTTGGATCCCACACCGCTTGTTCAAAGTGATGATCCTGCAATAGTGGCGGTCTCCAAAGCCGCCTTGCAAGGCGAGACCAACGCCCTCAAGGGGGTGGAGAGGATTTTGGCTTGGGTGCATCAAAACCTCAAGAAGCTTCCTACCCTGAGCGTGCCTAGCGCAGTAGAGGTTTTGAAGACTAGACAGGGTGACTGCAACGAGCATGCAGTGCTTTTTGCAGCCCTTGCCAGGGCAGCGGGTATCCCCACAAAAATTTGTGCAGGGATAGTGTACCAGGAAGGCCGTTTCTATTATCACGCTTGGAACGAGGTGTTCTTAGGCCATTGGTTCAGCCTGGACTCCTTGTTTGGGCAGTTCCCGGCTGATGCAACCCATGTCAAGTTCGTGGAAGGGGAGCTGGAAGGCCAAGCTAAGCTGGTCTCTCTCATGGGGAATTTGAAGGCGGAGATCTTGGCTCACCGATGATAAGAATCAAGAACCTCTCCAAGCGGTACGGTTCATTTCAGGCCCTGGAGGACTTAAGCCTCAGTGTGGAACCAGGGGAGATCTTCGGATTCCTGGGGCCCAACGGGGCAGGAAAGACTACTACCATTAGGGTCATGGCCGGGCTGCTCAGGCCCACATCCGGCACTGTGGAGATTGCCGGCCACGATATCCGCACAGAGCCAGAAGCCGCCAAGGCTGCCATGGGGCTAGTGCCGGACAGGCCTTTTCTCTACGAGAAGCTTACCGGGGATGAGTTCCTGCGTTTCCTTGGGGACATCTACGGATTGGGGCCGGCCTCTGCCAGGGAGAGAATGGAACAGCTTCTGGAAATTTTCGAGCTTGAGGACTGGCGAGGCCAACTCATAGAAAATTACTCCCACGGGATGAAGCAAAGGCTCGTGATGTGCGGGGCCTTGCTCCACAAACCAAAGGTTCTTGTAGTGGACGAACCCATGGTGGGATTGGACCCCAGAGGGTCCAGACTCCTCAAGGAGGTGTTCCGCAGGGAGGCCAAGGAGATGGGTACCACTATTTTTATGTCCACCCACACCCTGGAGATGGCCGAGGAGATGTGTGATCGCATAGGAATACTTCAAAAGGGTCGGCTGGTTGCCAAAGGAACTCCAGAGGAATTGAGAAGAACTGCGGGGCAGACTGGAGGAGATCTGGAGGCAGTGTTTTTGCGCCTCACCGGTGGTGAGGATATAGAAGACCTCTTGGGCAGTCTTCGTTTAAGGTGAAGCCTCAGCCCCTTAATCCCAACTATGCTCCAGGTCTTTTACAAGGGGTCAAACACTTGAGCTGGGCGAAGCTCATAGTTCCGTGGTGGCTTTCCCAGAGACGCAGGCTGGAGACCGGAGAGCGCCTCAGACTGCTTCTCTTTCTGGCCCTTGGGAGTTTTTTTTGGGCAGGGACCTTCTGGGGCTTCTGGAAGGTTCTGGATTATTTCAGATCCATCGAGTCCTTGGGAGATATCCTGGCCGCCAAGCTCCTTTCCATGATATTGCTCACCTTCCTGGCGCTCTTGGTATTCAGCAATGTTGTAACCTCTTTCTCGAGCTTTTTCTTGTCCAGGGACTTGGAATTGCTTCTTTCAGCCCCCATAGGCACGGCTCATATCTACAAAGCCAAGCTGCTTGAAACCCTGACGGGCAGTTCATGGATGGTGATGCTCTTTGGAACCCCAGTTTTTTTGGTTTATGGGGTGGTTTACGGGGCCTCTTGGAGCTACTACATGATGTTGGCTCTAAGCCTTCCCCCTTTTCTGATGATCCCGGCAGCGGTGGGGGTGGCTCTGATGATGGGTTTGGCCAACTTGTTCCCGGCCCGCAGGGCCAGGGATGTGATGCTGCTTATGGGCTTGGTGTTTGGTGTGGGACTTTACCTTCTTATCAGGTTTCTTCAGCCTGAGAGACTTGTGGATCCGGAGACCTTCAGCGGGGTGCTTGGTTATTTGGTGGCCCTAAATGCACCTCGTTATCCCTTGCTGCCCAGTCATTGGATTGTGCAGGCCATCTCCCCCTCCCTTTTTGGAACCCAAGGTGCCCCTCTTTTTTTTCTTTCCATGCTCTGGTCTACGGCCTGTGCTTTTGTGGTTTTGGGGGGGTGGTTTGCACAGATGGTTTACAGGGCAGGATGGTCCCGCTCTCAGGAAGGCCGGAGAGCGCCCATGAGCCGCTCCCGATTGGTGCGTTTCCTGGTGGCCCGTTGGGCCGCAGTGTTTCCCACTAGACTGCGTCCCATGGTGGCCAAGGACGCCATCACTTTTCTGAGGGATCCCTCCCAATGGTCTCAGCTCCTTCTTTTGGGGGCCTTGATAGTGGTGTATCTATACAACTTCGCGGCCTTGCCGCTGGAGAAAGCCCCGGTTGAGTCCTGGTACCTCCAGAATCTCATAGCATTTCTGAACATGGGCCTTGCAGGTTTTGTGGTGGCTGCCGTGGCGGTACGCTTTGTGTTTCCGGCAGTGAGTCTGGAGGGTAGAGCCTTTTGGATAATCCGATCCTCACCGCTTAGTCTAAAGACCTTTGTTTGGGCCAAGTTCTGGACCAGCTTGCTCCCCTTGGCTCTGCTTTCAGAGCTTCTGGTGGTAGCCTCCAATGCTTTGCTGAAGGTGGCCCCATTTATGATGCTCCTGTCTACCATCACCATGCTTCTGGCCAGCTTTGCCCTGACTGGTCTGGGGGTGGGGCTGGGCGCCCTGTACCCAAGGTTCCAGGTGGAAAACGTGGCTCACATCTCCAACGGCATGGGGGGCTTGGTTTACATGCTTCTGGCCGTTGGTTTTATGGGCGGGGTTGTGATTCTGGAAGGGGTACCGGTTTATCTGGTATTTCATTCCAGGTTCACAGGAGTGGATCTTGGCCTATGGAGCTACCTGAGCATGGGGGTCAGTTTGGCACTTCTGGGGGTGCTCATGGCTGCTGCTTGGTGGATACCCATGAGCAAAGGGCTGTCCTCCTTGGAAAAATGGGAGGAATAAAAAGGAGGCTGAATTGTCACAGCTCGGCTTGCAGGAGGAGAGGGTTTGGATCCCCCACGGGGAGGTCATGCTGGAAGGTGTGGTTTCTTTAGGCCGAGCCTTCGCAGGTGTTGTTTGCCATCCCCACCCAGGCTACGGCGGGAACATGGAGAACAATGTAGTAAGAGCTGCCTGTTTGGGTTTGTCAGCAGCCGGTGGGAGTGTATTAAGATTCAACTTCAGGGGGAGAAATTTAGGCTGTGAGCCCACGGAGGAGGGGGACTTGGAGCTTGAAGAGGCAAAAGCTGCCTTGAATTTTCTAAGAACTAGGACCGGCTGCGATCCATCCTGGCTGGTTCTTGTGGGGTATTCCTTCGGGGCATGGGTTGGAATTAGGGCCTTAAGGGCAATGGAGCCCATATTGGGATGGGTGGCGGTAGCGCCCCCTCTGGGGATTTGGGACTTCTCATTCACAAAAGGCATCTCAGGAAACAAACTTCTAATAGCCGGGACCAAAGACAACTTTTGCCCCTTGAGCCTCCTGGAAGAGCTCTTTGAAAGCCTGGAAGAACCAAAGGAACTGAGGATCATTGAAGGTGCTGACCATTTTTTCTGGGGATTCGAGTCAAGGCTCACAGATATAGTGAAGGGGGCCGTTTCTTCCTGGACCAAGGGGCTCTCGGATTGAAAGACCGGCAATCCTGGGGTAATATCCACCCCATCCTTGGAACTGGTGCCTGACGAACCCCAGGGCTTTCGAATTGGGCCCACGGCGAGGGGATCACTGGGGTAAAGGAAAGCGGGGGTAATTTCATGCCTTTGCGCATTTGGATTTCCAGTTTTGATGGCCCATGGGGTCTGGTTTGGGTCTGTTCCAGTGGAAAAGGGGTGTGCGGGATCTCCCTGCGGGGTCCGAGGGAGAAGCTCGAGAGGGATCTAAAGAGAAGAAAGGAGTGTGAGGTCAGGGAGGAGCAGGCTCCCAACAGGAAAGCCATGGATGAAATCCAGCAATATTTTGCCGGTGAGAGAAGAGCTTTCGATATAGAACTGGATCTCTGGGGCACCGAATTCCAGGTCAGGGTCTGGGATCTTTTGAGAAGCATCCCCTATGCCCAGACTCGTTCTTACGGTGAACTGGCCCATGCTTTGGGGCTTCCCAAAGCGGCCAGAGCTGTGGGGGGAGCTGCGGGGAGCAATCCAGTCCCTCTGTTGGTGCCTTGTCATCGTTTAATCAGGCGGGACGGTGGCTTGGGGGGGTTCGGCTGCGGCCTTGACATAAAGCGTTTCCTATTGTCTTTGGAAGCACGGGTCTCTCTAAGTTGGGGCGGGTCTGAAAAGGTTTGGGAAAAAGGCAGGAGGGGGTAAGGGGATGGAGCGCAGGTTGTGGATCAAGGCTGGCATGGGCCTTGCGGCCATTGCCTTGGGAGCTAGCATGGGGATTCAACTAGAGCCCAAACAGCTCCAGGCTCAAGAGCGATTTTCGGAGAAGCCCCCCAAAAAAAACCCTAAGGCATCCAAGCCTCGACCCTCACCTGAGAAGAAGGTTGAACCCCAAGCCGATGTGCACTGGCCCAAAGACATCTCCAGACTCCAAGGACTGGAGACGGATCACGTGCCCTTGCTGGAGGTCCTCTCTCCTGAAAGCAAAGAGGAGGCCGTGCAGCTAATCATCCGGGTGGGCCGGCAGATGCACAGCATGACACAAACCCATTACCTTCACTGGGTTCAGGTCTGGATTGAGGATTTGAAAGCCTGCGAGATGAGCCTTCAACCCGGAGATCTTATCCCCAGGTGGCAATTAAGCCTTCAAAGAAAGCCCTCAATGCAGATCACGGTAAAGGCAAAGTGCAATCTCCACGGGGTTTGGGCTAATCGGCTGGTCTTATGAAAAATATAACCTCCAGATCGGTTTCCCCGGGGCTAAGGGCAGGCCTTTGGGGGGTAGGGCTGTTGCTGGCCCTCTCTCTTTTCATGGGTGCCCAGGATTTGCCTCTTAGGGATTTCCGGGAGGCCCGCTTTGCCGAAGTGGGCTGGGAAATGCTCCAAACAGGGGATTGGGTCATCCCGCACCTTAACAACTCCCCATATCTTAACAAGCCTCCTATGGTGGGCTGGCTGGTGGCCCTTTCAATGAAGTTACTGGGGAAAAGCGAGACAGCAGCCCGGTTGCCCAATTTTTTGGCCATGCTTGGAATCGCTCTTTGTGTAGGCTGGTTGCTGCACATGACTGCAGGCCCCCCATGGGCTGTACTTGGGGTAACCCTGTACCTAGGAAGTCCGGCTGCCCAGTATTACGGAAGGATGCTTTCCAGCGATGTGGTAGCCTTATTTTTCATGACAGGGGCCCTGGTGGCTTTCTGCAAAGCTTTTCTGGAAACATCCAAGCCTTTCTATTTGGTGGGCTTTGGGTTTTGTGCATTGGCTTTGCTGGCAAAGGGTTTGGCAGGGGCCCTGTATCCCCTGGGGGCCATGCTCTTCTTCCTGATCTTGCTGAGGCGCAACAAGCTGGGGGAAGTGCCTTGGCTGGCTGGGTTGGTGGTTTTCCTGGGGATCAGCCTTCCATGGTTTCTCATGGCGGAATCCAGAGAGCCGGGCTTTTTGTGGCACCATTTTCTGGAACAACAGGTAATGAGGGTGGCCTCGGGCGGGGGAGGGGGGCCTTTTGTGGCTCTCCCCCGCTGGGAGATTCTTTTGGGATTTGCCGGATTACTGGGCCCTGTTACTTTGCTCTTGCCCTGGACCCTGGGCCTTGGTTCGGGAAAGGGAAATGTCTTGGGCCTTCTTTGGATATATGCGTTTTTGGTTCTAGGCTCTGTGTTCTTGTCGGCCGGGAGAAATCAGACTTACACACTTCCGGCTACAGTTCCCATGGTGGCCCTGGTGGGGTTGCGGCTGGCCCAACCCGGCAGAATCCTGCCTGCCTGGGGCCCATCTTTGCTATTGGGGGCCCTGAGTGCTGCTTCGGTGGCAGGGGTCTTCATCACAGGGGAGATCCTGGAGAGAATTTGGAAGGGCCTCGCAAGACAGGATCTGGTAAGCAGGGTTCAAATCTGTATGGCCATGGTGGCTGTATTGGTTGGGGTCTCGGCCTTTTGGATGGGCAAAGGCAGGACACGGGTCGGGGCTACGTTCATAGGAGCTGTGATGCTTCCCGGAGGCTGGATGCTCTCTCTTCTGCAGGGAGCCATGGCTCCACTGGAGAGCAGGCGTGATCTGGCCGTGTGGGTGTCGGAAACGCTGCCCAAGGAGTGGCCGCTGGTGGTTGCAGATCCCTCGGATGCACAATTCGAGGGAACAGCCGGCTGGAACTTCTATGCAGGACGCCAGGTGTTCATGATCAGGTTCCAGGAACTCTCCCAAATAAAGGCCCAAGCCCCAAGGCTGCCTCAGTGGATAATCTCCAAGGAAGAGTTTATGGAGATGCTGGCCTCAGGCAAGCCTTTGGCGCTGGCGGCCACCCCCAAGGGAATCCAGCTTCTTGAAATCCCCGGGCTTCCGGCCCCATCTGCAGCGGACTGGAAGTTTCAGCTCTGGGTGCTGAATTCAGGGGAGGGGGGAAGAGAGCCTCCGGCCGCTCCCAGCCAAACAGGAAGGATATCTTCCTCCAGCACCTTCTTCCAGGAAGGGTAAATGGTCTGGGCGTGCTGTCTTGCCCTTTGTCCCATTTCCTCAAGAAGCAAGGGGTTTAGGAGGAGCTCTCTGGCACAGCGAACCCAAGTCTCCAGATCCCTACCCTTAAGCAGAAAGCCGTCCTGCCCATCCCCCAACATCACGTGGCGAGCGCCTTCCAGACAGGCCAAGACAGGCAGGCCGCAGGCCCTGGCCTCTGTAACCACATTGGGCCAGACCTCCGCCTCCGAAGGGAACAAGAGCAGGTCCGAGCTGGCATATATCCAGCCCAGCTCCTGATGGGGGAGGTTGCCTGTCAGAGTGACCCGGTCTTTTAGCAGGGAGGCCACTTGGTGCGCCTGGGAGCCGTTTCCAACAGCCAAAAGATGCACCTCCAGCCCTTCCTGGCAAAGGGCCTTGACCACCTGTGCCGCGATCATAACACCCTTGACCTGGTCCAGACGCCCCACAAACAGAATCAAGCGCCTGGTACCGGGAATTCCGAAGCGTCTGAGAAGTAGATACCTATCCTTCCTGCCAGGGTTGAATCGCTCCAGATCTATTCCCCTTCTAAGGAAATAGGCTGGTGTGCGTGGGGCGAGCCTTCTGAGCCTGTTGAGGTCCCTTTCATGGGAGATTAGAACAGCCGAGCAGGCTCTCATGTAGCGGCCCAATTTCCTCTCCATGGACCTCTCCTGGCGCTCCAGGAGCCTGTATCTCCCGAGAAGCCACCGGGCCGCCCCTGGGGGGAGGATCCTGGAGAGGATTCCTGGCGTGTATATGCGGGCCCAGGCGATGATGTCTGTCTGGATGGAGTTGACCAGAGGGACTCCCCTCAGCCTGGAGGCCCACAGCCCGGTCCTGGCAAAGGCGTAGAAGGCCTCGGTTGTGTGGATCAGGTCAAAGCCTCGGAGGCGATTGAAGAGGCCCGGGTGAACCGGGGCCAGGTCCGTGTGGGTTGGGATGGAGGAGAGGAAGGGAATCCTCTCAGTGCCCAGGGCAGGCCTTATCAGGACCCGCCCCAGGTTGGGGGCCGGCCTCTCGGAGCAGGTCCGATCCCCGAGAAAGAACAATGTGAGGTCCAGCTCCTCCCTGCCCTCAGCCGCCCGGCTCACCTGCTCCCATGTGCCTGCCAGGCCCCCGACCTCTCCGGGATGATTGGGCCGGTGGTCTATGAGCACTGCTACTCTAAGTGGCCTGGGAGCACCCATGGGCCCTTACTCTAAACCCAGGCCGGCCCGGGTGGCAAGTGGAATGTCCCCCCAAGGAACAGCGCTCCTGCCTGATCCATGCGGGTCGGTTTGCTCTGGCTTGAGGGGGTGGGGCAGCAAGAAGCTTGCCGCAAGCTCCAGGCGAGCATCTACCGAGCCCTCGGCTTAGCCCTGGTTGTCAAACCTGAGAGGCTTATCGGGTTGTTGTGGCAGGGCAGAGGCGACCTGCGCGCCTCCGACCAGGCAAGGTCACTTATAAGCCTCTATCTTCAGAGTTCTCAACCTGGTATTTCCAGGGGGGTCAACCGCGAACCCACCCACTCGGGCTGTGAAGAGATAATACCGGTTGGCAACAAGCCATCCAGGGGGCCACAGAGTCGTGACAGTGAATGTACCATACTCAAACCCAGGGTTCGAAGCTACCAAAGTGTAATTTCGATCGGGTGAAGGCATATTTGGATAGGACAAAATATCCGGCCCCAGACTTGTACAGGCTTCCCCGTCCAGATAGCAATTGTGGGACCAGTGCTGACCCTTATTACCAGCGAATTGACCGTATCAGGGTATTGTACAAACTCGTGGAAAGAATCCTGAGCGTCAACACCAACCCTCTTCACCGATTTTCCGGTAGCCGCCGCAAAAGCCTTTGGCTGCGCAGTTAAGGACGAGTCAGAAGACCTCTGGGCCCATGCTGGAGTTATGGACAATGATGCATAACTCACAACCAGAAACAAGACCACTCTTACCAACGCTCATCGATTCATATGCCCTCCTTTTTAGGGTATTTGATGGCCTGTCCTTGGTAATCCTTAAATTCAACAAAACCTACCCACTCAACGAGCTGCCAACCTGTACATAACAACGTTTCGCGTGCCTCAGTGTTGTCTTCCGCCTTCAATTCATGGCAGCGGATAGCTTGGCGTCTCTGTCACATCACCTCCTTTCCAAAGGATCGAGCTCGCTGTGTATCATGGGTTTAAGCCTTATGTCAACAAAAATTGGACCCTGATTCACCCAAAAAAAAACATAAAGGACCTGGTTGGTCCTATGTTCACAGGAGTAATGTAGGGGAAGGGTTAACCCACTCTTGTGGGGTTTATTTCGTCCTGGGGTTTTTTTTGCCTGTCTTGCGGCCGCATCTAAAATGCGCCCCTGCGAGACCATTGGCCACCTATTACAGGCGGGGCTGAACCCGCCCCGACGACCCCAAACATCCATCCCATTGGATTTATATGGGTAATGTAGATACTGTGTCGTGTTGTCAAGCCTCCTTGGTTTAGTGGGAGTAAGCTCCC
>CAYPWF010000065.1:0-19872 GCA_964414345.1 uncultured Desulfarculaceae bacterium | reverse complement strand
CAGGCCATGCCCCCCCGGCCCGGTTGAAGGAAGGATCTGTTGGGGAGTAAGAAAGCAGGCTCATGAGCAAGTAGGCCGAGGCTCCCCAAAAAAACAGCCCCATGAGCTCTGTGCCCAGTCTTCTGGCTGTGATGTGTGTTTTTCCTTCAGCCAAAGTCTTTTGAACACTCCCCCCCAGGGATTTAACCTGGCCCCAAAGCGCCCTGTTACAATTGGACTACCACAGGCATTATCATGGGACGCCTTCCTATGGAACGCCAGAAATGGCGTCTCAAGACTCCCCTCAGCTCAGCCTCAAGGTCTTCGGGGCTCTCTTCCTGTGAGCTTTCCCTGGCCTTTCTGAGCACATTCAGCACCAGTTGGCGGGCCTCCATCATCATGCGGGTCTCTTCTCCCTCAAATATGAACCCGCGGGAGAAGAGCTCAGGGCCAGAGACTATCTCCCCGCTGGACTTGTGAATCACCACCATGGCCACCACCAGTCCATCTTCAGCCAGGTGCTGCCTGTCCCTCAAGACCGCCTCCCCCACATCCCCAACTCCCTTTCCGTCCACATAAACCCTCCCAGCCCCCACTGATCCGGCCCGGTCCATTCCACCTTCGCAAAGCCTGTAAACTTCTCCGTTCTGGGCCACTATGGCCCTATCTGCACTGACCCCCACCTCCATGGCCAGATCCCTGTGTTGCACCAGGTGGCGGAACTCCCCGTGGATAGGCACAAAGTACTGTGGCTTGGTCAAGCGGATCATGAGCTTCAGTTCCTCTCGGCTGGCATGCCCTGAGACATGCACCTGGGCCATGGGCTCGTAAAGGACCTTTGCCCCCTTGCGGTACAGGGAGTTTATGATCCCGTAGATGGCTCTCTCGTTCCCGGGAATGAATCTGGAGGAAAATACTACCGTATCTCCAGGCTCCACCCTTAGCCACTTATGCCTGTCTGTGGCCATCAGGGAAAGAGCTGACAAGGGCTCTCCCTGGCTGCCTGTAGTAAGCACAACAAGCTTTTCCTGGGCCACCCCCGCCAGCTCTGCGGCATCCACAAGAAGCCCATCGGGCAGTTGCAGGTACCCCAGCTCCCCTGCCAGCCTTACCATGGAGACCATGGAACGCCCGCTTAAGTGAAGCCTTCGCCTGAACTGCTGGGTAAGCTCCACCACCTCCCTTATGCGCTGCACATTGGAAGAAAAGGTGGAAAGGATGATCCGGCCCTCGCAAAAGCGGAATATCCTCTCCAGGTTAAGCTGTATCTCCCTCTCTGAAACAGAGCAGCCCGGCCTTTCCACATTGGTGGAATCGCTAAGCAGGAGTCTCACACCCTCTTGCCCGTACCTGCTGAAGCCGTGGATGTCCAGAGGCTCCTCACCAACCGGGGAGGGGTCGAACTTGAAGTCCCCCGCGTGGATTATCACACCCTGGGGCGTCCGTATGGCCAGACCCACCCCGTCCGCTATGCTGTGACATACTCTCAGGAACTCTACCTCAAAGGGGCCCAGTTTCACCGTTTCTCCAGCTCGAACCTCCACCATGGGGGGAAGCTGATCCATCCTGTGCTCCAGGAGCTTCTCCCTGACCAAGGCCAAAGTGAGAGGGGCCCCGTATAAAGGCACTTCAGGCATGGATGGGATAAGGTAGGGCAAGGCGCCTATGTGGTCCTCATGGCCGTGTGTCAAAAGGATCCCGGCGACCCTCCCGTTTTGTTCCAGGATGGGACGCAGATCAGGGATCACAACATCCACCCCAGGCATGTGCTCCTCAGGGAACATGGATCCCGCATCCACAAGCATCAGCTTCCCCTTGCAGGCAAAGGCCATGCAGTTGAGCCCTATTTCCCCAAGTCCTCCCAGGGGTACCCAGGCCACCGAATCGTCCTCAGGAACAAAACCCACCTTAACCCTCCCCCATCAGCATTGAAATGCTCTGCCTGGCCCTGCTCAACAAATCCTCCCTGTTCTTCTGACTCAACCCCTCTGTGGGAATCGGCTCCCCCACCCTTATCTCCACAGGCCCGGGTTTGACTCTGACGGTCCCTTTCGGCATGATTCTGTGAGTCCCTATGATGGCCACCGGCACAACCGGCACCTGGGCCCTGATGGCCAGGATGGCGCCCCCGCTCTTGAACTCCTGCAGCTTTCCATCCCGGCTTCTGGTGCCCTCCGGAAAGATAACTATGGATGTGCCGGCACTTATCCTCTGTGCGGCTGCAACCATGCTACGATGGGCTCTCCTGGGGTTGGATCTGTCTATGGGAAGGTAACCCCCATATTCCATGGCTTTTCCAAAAAGGGGGATACGGAAGAGCTCCTCTTTGGCCAGCCAGCGAAACTGGATGGGAAGATGGGCCAGGAGACAAAATACATCAAAGTAGCTGGAATGATTGCTAAAAACAACTTGGGGTCTCCCCTGAAGCAGATTCTCTTTGCCTTGAACCCTTACCCGAACCCCGGCCGAGGCCAGTATCCACCTACCCCAGAGCCGGGCCACCTTGTGGGCCAAGTCCCCTGATCGGTCCAAGATGGACAGCACCACCCTGGGATAGGCCAAGGTTAAGAAGGCCAGCAGAATGTTCAGATTCACAAAAATGGTTCTAAACAAGCCGAAACCTCCCGGATTTAGGGCCATTATAGGAAACCCCCCGGAGTGGGTCAATGAGCCCGGCCAGCCCATCCGCAACGGGGAATTGCCAATCCGAGCGAAAGGTGTTATATGATCAAGGTGCCGTAGAGTTGAACTCTACGAGCAACATCCTGCCTGGAGACGGGCCATGGCCAGCGTCAACAAGGCGATTCTTGTGGGAAGACTGGGGGCGGATCCTGAGAAGCGCTACACCGCAAGCGGAATGCCGGTGGTGACCTTCCGTTTGGCCACCTCCTCCCCGCCCCGCACAAACCGTGAAGGCCAGAGGGAGGAGCGCACCGAGTGGCACCGAATAGTGGCCTGGGGTAAGTTGGCCGAGATCTGCGACCAGTATCTTTCCAAGGGGAGACTGGTTTACATCGAAGGCCGTATTCAGACCCGGGAGTGGGAGGATCGGGATGGGAATCGCCGCTGGACCACCGAGATAGTAGCCTCCCATATGCAGATGCTTTCCCCGGCGGGGGCTGAACAGGGGCGTGTGGAGGAGGAGCCTCCACCGCTGCCTTCCACCGAGCCGCCCATGGAACCGGATGATGATATCCCTTTCTGAGGACCAAAACCCATGGGATGAGCAGTTAGTGCTCACCATGGAGGATGTGTTCGGTTATGTGGAGGAAGACCTGCGTCGAGTGGAGCAGGTTCTTAGAAACGGTCTCTCCTCAGAGGTCTCCTTGATTCCCCAGGTGGGCCGTTACGTTTTCGAAAGCGGTGGTAAACGCATGCGGCCCCTGCTCACCATTCTTTCCAGCCGGCTGTGCGGTTACCAGGGCAACGCCCATGTGATCATGGCGGCGGTCACGGAGTTGATCCACACCGCCACTTTGCTCCATGACGACGTGGTGGACCATGCAGACCTAAGGAGGGGATCCCGCTCGGTCAACTCTCTTTGGAGCAGTGAGACGAGCATCCTCATAGGGGATTTTCTCTTCACGCGTTCCTTCTGCATGATGGTGGAGCATGGAGACATGAGGATCCTGGAGCTTATGAGCAAGGCCTGCAACCAGCTGGCAGAGGGGGAGATATTGGAGCTGGCCAAGAGCGGGGATCCAGGAATCGGGGAAGATGACTACTTGGCCATTGTAAGGGACAAGACAGCGGTCTTGATATCGGCCGCCTGCCGTCTGGGACCCATACTTGGGGAGAAGCCTGAGTGGGAGGGAGACCTTTCTTTATTTGGGATGAATCTGGGGGTAGCTTTTCAACTGGTGGATGACGTCTTGGATTATGCTGCTGAAGAGGAGGAGCTGGGGAAGACCATCGGGAAAGACATTCAGGAGGGGAAGGTGACCCTGCCCATAATCCGCACATTGGGCCGGTGCACCGCCTTGGAGAGAAAGAGGCTCATGGAGGTCATAAGGTCCAGATCCGTGAGCCAAAAGGAAGTGCACGAGATCCTAGAGACGGTCCAAAATTACGACGGTCTCCAGTACACCCAGCAGATGGCCTGCCGATTTGTGGAGGAAGCCAAGGCCAGGCTTATGGGGCTTCCAGCCTCCAAGGCCAGGGCCGCTATGCTGGCAGTGGCGGATTTCGTGGCAGCCCGCAAGAGATGAGCCCCAAGCCCCCTAGGGCTTAAATAGATTGTGAATTCAAGGAAGCTAGCAAGTCGTTTCCCCTGAACCTGGACCATCCCCAAGAACTGAAATAACGTTGCCGGGTTTTCCCGACTTGGCTGTAGCCCGCACCCTTGGTTGATGCGGGGCCGCGAAAATCTAAGGAGGAGGCTGAAGATGCCTAAGGCTGTGGAACGTTGGGTGGAGGAGCAGGCCAGGCTCACAAAGCCTGAGAAGATACACTGGGTCAAGGGCACCGAGGAGGAGATTCGTGCTCTCATGGAAATAGCCATGACCGTCGAGCACACAGGCCCTCACCTCACCTTCAGGGAACTCAATCACAAGGTTTTCCCCAAATCCTATTTGCACAGGAGCCATCCCACCGATGTGGCCCGAACAGAGCAGCTCACCTTCGTGTGCCTGCCCACCAAGGAGGAAACAGGCCCCAACAACAACTGGATGGAGCCAGGAGAGGCCAAGCGGATGCTAAGCGGCCTTTTCGAGGGCTGCATGAGGGGCAGGACCCTTTACGTGATCCCTTACATGATGGGCCACCCGGACTCCCCATATGCCAAGCCCTGCATTCAGATCACGGACTCCATATACGTTGTGGTGAGCATGTGCATCATGACAAGGGCCGGGGAACGCACCTTGAAGCGCATCGGGGACTCGGAAAATTTCGTCAAGGGGCTCCACTCCATAGGGGATCTGGACCCCCAGAGGCGTTTCATCATGCACTTCCCCCAGGAAAACCTCGTGATGAGCATAGGATCCGGTTATGGAGGAAACGCACTTCTCGGGAAAAAATGCTTCTCCCTTCGCATAGCCTCCCACCAGGGCTACAGGGAAGGCTGGCTGGCCGAGCACATGATCATCATGGGGGTTGAAGACCCTGAGGGAGACGTGACCTATATCCTGGGCGCTTTCCCATCGGCATGCGGGAAAACCAACCTGGCCATGCTGGATCCGATCCTGGAAGGCTACAAGGTCACAACTTTGGGGGACGACATAGCATGGATCAATGTGGGGCCGGACGGGAGGCTCTACGCCATCAATCCGGAAAGCGGCTTTTTTGGGGTGGCACCGGGGACTTCCTACAAGACCAACCCCAACATGATGCGCACCCTTAAGAACGATAAGTGGTATCCAACTCTTTTCACTAACACTGCTTTGGATGTGCAAACCAACTCCCCTTGGTGGGAGGGCCTGGGGGAAATGCCAGCCAAGCTTGAGGACTGGCAGGGCAACCCCTATGATCCTGCCTCAGGGAAACCTGCGGCCCACCCCAACTCCCGCTTCACAGTCTCTCTTTATAACTGCCCCACCCTTTCCCCCGAGTTCGACAACCCCTCAGGGGTGCCGGTCTCGGCCATAATATTCGGGGGGCGCCGCTCGGACACCATCCCCCTGGTCTCGGAGAGCTTTGACTGGACCCACGGGGTCTTCAGAGCCTCCATAAACGGCTCCGAGACCACCACTGCAGCCATAGGAAAAGTGGGAGTAGTAAGGCGTGACCCCATGGCAATGCTGCCCTTCACGGGCTACAACATGGCTGACTATTTCCGGCACTGGCTGGAGGTAGGCAAGAGGCTGAGAAAGCCCCCCAGGATCTATTCGGTCAACTGGTTCCAGAAGGATGAAGAAGGTCAATTCATCTGGCCCGGATTCAGGGAAAACACCCGTGTCATCAAGTGGATCATAGACAGAATCAAGGGAAAGGCACAAGCAGCCGAGACCCCCATCGGGCTGGTTCCCAGACCCCAGGACCTCTCTCTGGAGGGACTGCAAATTGACCGCAAGGTCCTGGAGAGGCTCCTGGAGGTGAGGGCTCAGGAATGGCGCAAGGAGGTGGCCGAGGCCGAGGCTTTCTACGCCCAGTTCGGTGACCGGCTCCCGCAGGAGCTGAGGCATCACCTGGAAAACCTCAAAAAGGCATTCTGAGGCGTTCCCGCCCATGGCCTGGTTCCCTCCCCTGGTGGGGGCAACGGGAGGGATCACGCCCAAGATCCTGGGGGCGGGTTCAGCCCCGCCCGCAAAACCATCCGAACCAAAACCCCCAAAACCCTAAGGGAGGGGTTAAACCCCTCCCCTACGGGAGCCCAACAATATCAATGAATCCGGGGTGCGGGTCTCCTCAGGGCGGGGTTCAGCCCCGCCCACGCCTCTCATTTCAGCCACCCAACCAGCATTATCCCCCACTGACGCATGACCCAAGCTGTTTTTCAGGCACGTCTTTTCCTGCGGCGTTCAAACTCCACCCTGTTGCGGCCCATCCGCTTGGCCCTGTACAGAGCCCTGTCCGCAGCCGCCAGCACCTCTTTCGGCGTGGAGCACAGGGGGCTTCTGGCCGCAGCTCCCATACTGACGGTCACCGATACGCAGGCCGCCGACCCACGCGGCCTGGAGCCGGAGCCCGGCCTTATGGAACCAGAGCCAGGTGTGGGAATAGCCCGGCCAGGGATAAAGGCGCCAGGGACCTCCACCATGCCTGGAGCCCCCGGGGCCAAAGCTTCAGGACCGCCGTCACCGCCAAGAGCAACCCCAATCCCAGGAACCACTGGAGTTTGCTGGACATCAGTTTGAGCTGTCTGCCCGAACATGGTTCCTGGGAGACCCAGAGCCCAGCCTTTCCAGGTCCATGAGGATCTTCTCTCTTTGTCTTTGGAAGGTGGCCGGGTTTGCCATTACCATGTCCAACTGACGGGTGTGGATGATGAGATAGCCAAGAAGCCTCAACCTGTTGCACATGAAAGTCTCATCCCCTCCGTCCAGCCTGGCAAAGACCGCATCCTCCTTTAACTCGGCCCTGAAGCCATGCCCACGAAGGATATCTGCCACGAAAACGGCCCTGGCCACTCGCCTTGGGAAGTCGGCTGCTCCACCCTTGAACTGGAAGCTTATATAGTTCTCCGGGGCCCTTTCCCCTACCAGGGTTTCCACCCCTGAGAAGTGAAAACCGAAGCAGGAGTTGAGGCTGCAATAGTTGCGGGAGATCATGAAGTAATTGCGGTTGGCATAAGGGGATTGCATGGAGGGGTCCAGGGCTGGGTTGGCTGTGGCCTGCACCATGACGGACATGAACCCTTTGGCATCCACAGGAGGAGGGCCCTCCCATGCAACCGCCGTGATCCCCTCCCAGAGGGCCAGCATGGGTATGGAGCGGATTTGCTCCAACCTTACGAACCTGCCCTCCACCTCCCCAGAGAAGCCGTCCTCCAGGTCCAACACCCACCATTGCATTGGCACATCGCACAGGAGCTGCTTGCTGGTGCGCTCCGGGAAGCGATGGGCCTTCCCGAAGTTGAACATCTCCTCCACGGATTTCTCGTGGGCAAAGCGGGTTATGTCATGGAAAGTCCTGCACTTATCGGCACGAAACAGAGGGCTGTCAGGATCTATGAGGTTGAGAGGGATCACGTGGGTCATAACAGCATGCAAGGTCTTATAAACCGGGCTTCCTTCCATGATAAGGGGCCCCGATTGGATCTCTGCCAGGAGTTCCTCCACAAGCCCGTCATACACCTTCCTGGCGTCCGCATCCACTGTGAGGAGCCTCCCCTCCTCCAATACACTCGTGGCCTTGGCCAATCCCATCAAGGCTGGGACCTTGAACTCCCTGGCCACATTGGCCAGGTGCCCTGTAACGCTGCCATGCTCGGTTATCACCGCGGCAGCCCGGCTTAGAACAGCAGCCCACCTGGGAAGCGCCTGGGAGGCCACCAGCACCGCACCCTTAGGGAATCTCAGCAAATCCGCGTCCTTCTTTACCTTGAAAACAGGACCAACCCCCACCCCGGGACTGGCAGTGGCCCCCCCGGCAAGGAGTATCCTGGTGGAGGTCTGGGCCTCCCGGGCCACCTCCTTCTGGCCTTTGCTTTCCAATTGTTGCAAAGGCCTGCACTGAAGTACGTATATCTGCCCGTCCGGACCTATGGCCCACTCTATGTCCTGCGGTCCCCCATAGTGCTCTTCCAGCCTCACAGCCAACTGTGCCAACTCCAAGGCCTGCTCCTCTGTCAGGGAGGGCATGGAGGCCTTCTCTCCGGCCAGGTCCAGCCTGCACACACCTTCTTGGGGATAACAAACAAAGGCCTTGTCTTTGTTGCGGATTTCACTTCTGACCAGACGGAGTCCAGGATCGCGGGCCACCACGAACAAATCCGGGGTGACCGTCCCGTCCACTACAGCCTTGGGAAGACCCCAGGCAGCATTTATGTGCACCGAACGATCCCTGATGCTCAGCGGATCCCTGGAGTACATTACTCCGCTTGAGACAGCCTGAACCATGGCCATGCAGCCAACGCACATGGCTATGTCCTCATCCCTTAGCCCCCTGTTGTGACGGTAGGCCATGGCCGCCACGTTGTACTTGCTGGCCAGGATCTCCCGGTAGGCTTCCAAGAGGCTCTCTTTGTTCACGTTCAAGACGGATCGGTACTGCCCGGCAAAGGAGGTTCCGGCGGCATCTTCGGCCAAAGCACTGCTTCTCATGGATACGGTCAGCCCCTCTCCCAGCTCTTTTTCCAGTTCTTGGTAAGCGGCTTGTATCTCTTGGGCCACATCTTCGGGCACCGGAGCCCTCAGGATCAACTGCTGGATGGAGGTGCTGAGAGCGTACAGGTCGGCCATGTCTTCGGGTTTGGCCGCCTGGAGCCTTCGATCTATCTCAGCCTGGAGTTGGTTTTCCTCCATGAACCGCCTGTAGGCTTTTGTAGATACTACGAATCCAGGAGGAACCCTCATGTTCAGCCTGCTGCGGATCTCCCCCAAGTTGGCCATCTTGCTTCCCACGATGTCCGCCATGTGTTTGTCCACCTGGGAGAGGGGGTAGACCATCCTGTCTGCTTCTGCAAGTGGATGGGGAGCCAACTCCTCTTGGATACGATCCTGGATCTCCCGGAAACGTGTAAACAGAACTCTGTACTTCCCAGGAGCCAGTTCGTCTAGGTGTTTGATGATCCTAAAGACGTTTACCGAGACAGATGTCAGGTTGGCCCGCACAAAAGACATGCCAAAAGGCCTGTCTCCCCTGGAAGCCCTCTCCATCTCGCTCATGGCCTCAAGGGCCCTGGTATTGGCCGTGAGAAGAAGGCGGAAGCTGTGGTAGCGGGCCCGGAAGGCGGCCCTGAGGGCTTCTGGGTCTGAAGGGATCTCACCCTCTGCCTTGCCCCAAGGCAGGATCTTGCGCAAGAGTCTTGCTAGTGCAACCATGGCGGCCTTGCGAGGGAAAATCAGGCTAAAAAGAGGCCGGGGAGGCTCCCGGAGCCATCAGAGCCCCAGAGCTCCCCTCACAAAATAAAACTTTTTTAGACCTCCTTCTTGCCCCCAGGCTTCATCTGGAGGCCCAACCCCTCGCACAGAAACAGGATGGCATATCCCCACCACAGGGTGTATATCACATAGAAGACCAGGGAAAAGGCTAGGCCCCCGGCTGTGGAGGAAGCGCTCTTGGCCTGTATGCCGTAAAAATTGTAACCCACCTCCAACCCCTTCTTGGAGACAGTGGAAAGCCAGGCAGCCTCCTCAAACTTCTTCTGGCGTTTCAGATCCTTTTCCATTTCCCTGAAAAGGGCCCACCAGAGGTAAAGGGCTTGCTTCTCGGGCAAGTTGTAGCGTGCCACCAACTCCTGGCCCTTGTTTTGGAACATGGCCTCTGAGTCGCGGATGGCGGCCAAGGTGATTTTCGCCAGGTCCCCGGCCGCCCTGAGCTGAGGCCCGGTCTCCTCCACCAAGGCCCCTGAGGCCTTGAGAATCGCGGCTGAGGAGGCTGCCGCCTTGGGGTCCCCCAGCTTCACCGTTACCTCCACCACCTTGCCCTTCCTCTTCTCAGCCTCCTTGGCCAGATCCCCCATGTAGTAAGTGGAGCCCTTGGCTATGGAGTTGAAGAAGTCGTCTGCGGCCTCAAAAGCGTTCTTTCCCCCGAAAAGCGGAGAGAACATAAGAAAGAGCACCACGAAGAAACAAATCGCCATTATCAGTCCGATTCGGAATTCTTTCTTGTTCACCATCACCATTTCTCAGCCCTCCCCCCTGAGCACCCGGATGTTCCCCAGGAACTTGCTCATGACCCAGAACGCGAAGATCCCCACTACGATGAAAAAGACCCAGTTGCCGACGCTTCCCAGGAGCTCCGCCGTACCCTTTGAGATATCCAGGATCTCCATCTCCCTCAACTGTTTCGGAAGGGCAAAGAGGCGGTTGATGAAGCCGGCTAGGACCGCTGTGGCGTAAAAGCCCCGGATGTAGATTCCCTTTACCACCTTGGTGGTCATGGCCCCGAGCTGGATCCCTATGAGGGAGCCCAAGAGCATGCCCATGGCCAGAGTGTAGAAAATGAACCCGTAGATCACGTACTGGCTTATGGCCGCGTAACCTGCGGTGAAGATGATCTGGAGCACGTCTGTGCCCACCGTAGTGAAGGAGGATACCCACAGGATGTACACAAACATGGGGAAGGTTAGGAATCCGCCTCCAACCCCCATTATGGAGGCCACGAAACCCACCACGGCCCTGCAGAGGGCCACGAAGAGGGCGGGGATGCGCTTCCCCCCGCGCACCAAATCCTCGTCAAAGGTGAGCATGGGAGGAATCCGGGCCGCCTGCAGCTTTGCAGGAAGCCCTTTTTCAGCCTTGGCCGCCTCGGCCCCGTGGGGGCTCTCACCGTGGTGAGCCCCCACTTGATCCCCCATCTTCCTCAGTCTCAGAAAATCCATAAGCGAGTAAATGCCCAAGAATCCAAGGAGCAGCACGTAAACCACACTTATGAAGGTGTCACTCAAAACCGGGTTTGTCTCATAAAGAGCCCGGTTTATGAGCCCCCCGCCCGTGGCCTCCAGAACAGAGCCTACCAGGAAGGCTATGGCCAGGCTCACCGAGACGTTCCCGAGTTTCTTGTGCACCACCGTGCCCATGATGGCCTTTGCAAATATGTGGAAGAGATCTGTGCCCACGGCCAGAATCCCCTTGACACCTGCGCTCATCAAGGCCGGGGTTATGATGAAGCCCCCCCAGCGCCTATGGCCCCTGTTATTAGCCCTGCGCAAAGCCCTATGACCGTGGAGACCAGAAAAGTTGTGGGAGTGTAAAAAGAAGGTGTGTAGGCCTCTTTACCGCCCAGCACCTTGGGCAGATCCGAGGCCAAAGCAACGGAGATCAAAACCGCCCCACCTCCTAGGGCGGCCAGCACCAGAAGTCTTCTCTTGTCTCGAAGGAGATTGTCCGACATCTCCTTCTCCCACCGGGCGTGGGCAACCGTAGCCTCCAACAGCATCCTGTAAACCCCTCTCCACTTCAGCATCCGTTTCCACCTCCCTTTTCTTGGGATTCCAAAGCGCCCGGCTCCGACGCGCTTGCAGAATCCCTCTTCTAACCCCCGGGACCCACTCCCGGGAGTCTCTCTTTCTCCTCCAGCTCCTTTATCCTGTCCTCTTGAAGGGACTTCCTCCTTTGGGCGTCCTGGAGCTTGTACACCAGCTCGTCTATGTCCACGGGTTTCATCAGATAGTCAAAGGCCCCCATCTCCATGCCCTGGATGGCCACCTCCAGGTTGGCGTGGCCTGTAAGCATCACCACCTCTATGAGGGGGGCCCTCCTCTTGATCTCCCTGAGGGTCTCTATTCCGTCCATGCCGGGCATTTTCACGTCCAGCACCACCACATCCGGCGGAAACTGGGAAAGCACCTCCAGAGCCTCCTCGCCGCTTGTGGCCACCCTTACATCCATGTTCCTCCGGCGAAGCCTCTTCTCCAGGGTCTCCAGGAACTCCACCTCGTCATCCACCAGCAGGACCCCCAAATCAGCCACCTGCCTCACCTCCCTTTTTACAAGCCTCCCTAATCTTCCTGACCAGTTCCTCCAGATCGCAGGGCTTGGTCAGATAATCGAAGGCCCCCAGCTCCAGGCCTTCCCTGGCTGCCTTCTCCGAGCCGTGGCCCGTAAGCATGATGACCGGCATGGATGGAACCATACGCTTGAAAACGCGAAGCACTTCTATTCCGTCCATATCCTCCATTTTGAGATCCAGCACAGCCACGTCAAAATCCTCCCGCCGAAGCCTCTGGATCCCTTCTGAGCCGCACAAAGCCGGGGTCACCCTGATGTTGCGCTTGCCCAAACGTTTGGCCAGAACCTGAACATAACCTTCCTCGTCGTCCACCAGAAGCAGATTTATGGGAGTGGAGGAGACCTGTTCTGTCATGGGGTCCTCAATCAAATCCCCGCCTGGAGGTTATCTCCTTCATGCGGGCCTCCAGGATCTTTCTCTCGTGCTGGCTCTTTTTCCCCTTGGCCTCTTGCACCTTGCCCATCAACTGCTCCACCTCGCAGGGCTTCATGAGGTAGTCGAAAGCCCCCAGCTTCATACCCTCTATGGCCGTCTCCACGGTGGCGTGACCTGTGAGCATTATCACCTCCACCAGGGGGTGCTGCCGCTTTATCTCCCTGAGGGTTTCTATGCCGTCCATACCGGGCATCTTCACATCCAGGATCACCACGTCCACGTTTCGGTGCTCTTCAAGTCCCTTGAGGGCCTCTGGCCCGCTGTAGGCCGAAAGCACAGTAAGGCCCCTTTTTGTAAGGCACTTGGTCATGGTCTCCACAAAGGGAACCTCATCATCCACCAGCATAACCACTGTACCAGCCATGGCATCCCCTCCTGCATTCCCCTGATCCGACGCTCATTTACAGTCACACACAGCTCCCTTTCCCTTCACCCTTGGGGAGGGGCAAACGTATGTGGAACACCGTACCCATCCCCACCGCGCTTTGCACGCTGATCTCTCCTCCCATTTTGTGGATGATACCATAGCATATGGAGAGGCCCAATCCTGTGCCTTTGCCCACAGGCTTTGTGGTGAAAAAAGGATCAAAGATTCTGCCCAGATTGGCCTGGGGTATGCCGGGCCCTGTGTCGGCAACATCCACCACAACCCGATCTGCCTCCACACGGGTGGTTATGTCTATCTTCCCCCCTGTCTTCTCCATGGCATCCAGGGCGTTGTTGATAAGGTTCAGGAAGACCTGCTGCATCTCCGAGGGAAACGCGCACACCTTGGGAAGCGCCGGATCCAGGTGAAGCTCCATGCGCACGTTGCTGAATCTGGCCCTCTGTTCGCAAAGGGAAGCCATCTCCTGCGCCAGATCGTTGAGTTGGACCTCTTTGAGCTTGGGGTCGGTTTTCCTGGCAAAGCTCAAAAGTTTGTGAGCGATCTCCTTGCAGCGCCTCCCTTGGGTCTGAATCTGCCTCACGGCACGGCGGAATTCCTCCAGATTGGCACTCCCGCTTAACTGCTCGTCCTCCAGCAGGTCCTCTATCCAGCCCGCCTCTTCCACCATGATGGCCACGGGGTTGTTTATCTCATGGGCAATCCCGGCTGCCAGCTCACCCACTGAGGCCAGCTTTCCTGCCTCTATGACCTGCTCGTTCATCATCTCTTTTTCTCGGTCGGCCCTCTCTATGCGGTGCACCATGCGCCTAGACAGCGCTACAGAGGTGGCCACTATCCCGAGGCCTCCCACCAGCACGATGAGGAAGGCCCAACGGCGAGCCCTGTACAGATCAGCGTATGCGTCATCCTCGTCCTGCTGATAAACAAGGATCCACTCCCCGTTTTTGAGAGGAGTCAAGACGTAAAGGAAGCTCCTGCCCGAGAGATCCTTTTGCTGGAATGCTGCCACACGCTCCTCCAAGGAGCGTTTGGACAGGAAATCCAAGAGCCTCTCCCTTTGCACCGCACTCTCTGTGCGGGGCCTTGTCTGAAACTCCCCTGCTCGGTTCAGGATAAAGGCTGAGCCTGTTGCGCCCATCTTTGTGGACTCCACCAGGGAGTTGAAGGCCACGAAATCTATGGTGGCCCTCAGAAGCCATTCCCTGGAGCCGTATGTCCTCTTTACCGCCACGATGAAGTGGGGCATGCCTCTCAAGCCGGTGAAAACATCGCTTATAAAGACCTGGCTCTGCATGGCCTTTTTAAACCACTCGGCGTCCGAATACATGGCCCTGCGAAGCTCGAAGGGACCTGCGTAGGCTATCTGAATGCCTTTGTCGCTCACCAGCCCCAGGTCCACGAAGATTCCGCCGTATTACTCCCTCAATATGGAGAGCTTTTCCCTCAGAAACATTTCGTTGCTGAGCTGCTCGAAATCAAAGGTGCGGGCTATGAGGGCAATGCCGGAGAGCCGCTCATAAAGAAAAGCGTCTATGCTCTGCTTGTGCTTTTCCACCAGCTCCACCAGGTGATCCAGAACCTTGTTTTGATAAGAGGTGTGAAAGTAGTAGCCTATGAGTCCCGTGATAAGCACAAGGGGAGCAAAGGAGAGCGCAATGATCACCAGGAGAATGTTTCGTCTAAGGGAACTGTAAAATCCAGGCCCTGTCACATCCTTTAATGAATCCCTAAGGAAAAACATCAGACCGCCCCGCAGGAACCCCCGGCTTCACAAAAGAGGGCTTTTGGGCCCCTTTCTCCCGAGGGCTGTCCAGGAAAAATAGCAGGAAAAAGCTTCTAATAGAAGATATCAAGTGCAAGAATCTTGAGCAGGCAGCTCTTCCTTCCCTAACCCGCATTATTCACCATGAGTGGGTGAGGCGGGCTATCTTATGACATGTTTGGAAAAACCGGTCCACACTCAAAAGCACCCTGTTTTTCGGTTTCAGCTTTGGTCGTGCTTTGAGTCGGAATATCTCTAAGTGTATCTGGGGCTTGGGGGCTTAGCCCCCAAAGCTAAGGGCTTTGGAGAATAATCCGGTCTGATTCATCCGCTTTTTTGTCACTTGAGCGGGCCGGGTAGGTTTGCCCAAGCAAACTGCAAATTGTGGCCAGGAGCATCTGGATGTTCTCCCCGCTTTTCTCAACAAAGCGGCCAATCTCCTCTATCCCGGAAGGCAAAGGGCCTTCCGGAAGGAAGCTGTGAATCACTATAGGAATCCGAATCCCAAGTTCTTTCAGCCTGGAAGCCACCTGGCAGCCGTCCAGCAAAGGAAGCTCCAGATCCAGTACCAGAAGATCCGGTATGCGGCCAGCCCCGAACCCATCCAAGAGTTCTTTTCCGTCCCCAACGGTCTCCACCAAAAACCCTTGAGAGGCCAGTTCCCTCTTTAGGAACTCCCTTACATGTCTGTTTCTGTCAGCCACCAGGATCCTAAAGGGCTCTCTCAAGTTACACCCCCGCCTCCCCGAGAGGCCTACGCAAGGGGTGTGCCAGGGCATCTGAAAGGAACTTCCTTTAGAGCAAAGGCTTTTTCTAGCCTTTGAGTGCCAGCCTCCTTTTCAACATGTCAAAAAATAGCCATAAACACCGCTCTCCCAACGCCCATCATGGCCTGCAACAAACCCCACAACTCTATGCACATTCCCCCCCCCTTGCCCACAAGGCTGCAATACTATCCCGCATTATTGCCCGGGTCGGGGAATGGGAGAAAAACGCTCGCCTTTAGCCCGCATCATTCACGATGAGTGGATTAGGCGGGCTATCTTAATGACATCCTTTGAGAAACCGGTCTATACTCAAAAGCACTCTGATTTTCGTCTCCAGATTTGATCCTGCTTTGAGTCGGAACATGTCGAAGTGTACCGGGGGTTTGGGGGCGTAGCCCCCAAAGTTACGGGCTTTGGAGAACAATCCGGGCTAAGGCTTTTATGAATCCTGGACCGAGGTCTGAATCTTGAGACCGTATTTCTCTATCTTGGCTTGAAGTGTGGGCCTGGAGAGGCCAAGTAGCTTGGCGGCCCTGCTTCGGTTCCCACCTGTTATACTCAGGGCCTCCCTGATGACCATGCTGGCAAACCTTTCGGTGAGAGTCTCAAACACGCCCTCCGCAGCCCCTTGAGCCATTGCCCGCCTTATCCAGGACTGCACCGCCTCTTCCACCGATAGTAGGTCATGTGTCTTTTCGTTCAGCTCTCCCGAGATTATGGCCTGGGATACGTCTTTGGCTGAGATGGGGCCTCCTCGGCTGAAAATGAGGCCCTTTTGAAAGGTGTTGGCAAGCTCCCTGACGTTGCCGGGCCAGTTGTGCGACTGCAAGAGTCTCAAGGCCTCTGGGCTGAGACCTGGGTTGGCAACTCCCATCTCGGATGCGAACCTGGACAGAAAGTAATCGGCCAAAAGCGGGATGTCCTCCACCCGTTCCCTCAGGGGAGGCAGCCATAAAGTGACCACGTTCAGCCTGTAGTAAAGGTCTTCTCTGAACCTGCCCTCGGCCAGGGCCCCCTCCAGATCCCTATTGGTAGCCGCTATGATTCTCACATCCACTGCAATGGGCTCTCTTCCCCCTAGTCTCTCGATGCTTCTCTCTTGGAGCAACCTCAGGATCTTGGACTGTATGCTGAAGGGCATGTCCCCTATTTCGTCCAGAAAGACCGTGCCTTTGTGGGCCTGCTCGATCTTGCCCACCTTGCGGCTCACAGCCCCTGTGAAGGCCCCCCTCTCGTACCCGAAAAGCTCGCTTTCAAGCAGCGTCTCGGGAATGGCCACACAGTTTATCACCAGAAACGGCCTCTGGGCCCTCAAGCTGTGCTGGTATATGGCTCTGGCCACAAGCTCTTTGCCGGTCCCGGACTCCCCCCGGATGAGGACCGTGGCATCGGTGGGGGCCACTCTCCCTATGGCCTTGTACACCTCCTGCATGGCTCGACTCCTGCCCACAAGAGCTTCAACCGAAGCCGCCTTGTCCCTGGAGGGATCCATTTCCACTCTTGAGCGCATGAAGCGCCCTGCCTCCAAGGCCTGGGAGATAAGGGAGAGCATGTCCGGGATTTCAAAGGGCTTCAGCACGTAGTCGTAAGCCCCCAGCTTGGTGGCCTCGATGGCTGTCTCAGTGGTCCCAAAGGCGGTCATGATGATGACCGGCAACCTGGGCTCCATTTTTTTTATCTCCAGAAAGGCCTCCAGGCCGCTCATACCGGGGAGCCTCACGTCCATTATGACGAGATCGGGCAGGCCCCTGGCTGCAAACTCCAGGGCAGCCTCTCCGGTAGGGGCAGTCAAAACCTTGTGCCCCTCGGCCGTAAGAAGCCTCTCGAAGCTCTGGCGAAGCCTGGGGTCATCGTCCACAATCAGGATGGTTCCCAAGGCTCATCCCTCCTGGGCAGATTTATCACGAAGGTGGCACCCTCCCCTTGCTTGGATCTGAACTCCATCCAACCCCCGTGCTCCTCCACTATTCTGGCCGCAATGCTAAGCCCCAAATCCGGTTCCCTCCTCTTTGGTGCTGAAGAAGGGCTGGAGCACCTTTTCCTGCAACTCCTCGGGGATTCCCGGCCCGTTGTCCTCCACCTCCAGCACCACCACGGGCTGGCCGGCCGAAGAGCTCCCTGTGCGTTCCCTCACGGTGATCCTCCCGCCTCTTGCTCCTATGGCCTCCGCCGCATTCACCATGAGGTTCACCAAAACCTCTTTTATGCGCTCCTGGTCCCCGTACAGCTCAGGGAGAGGCTCTCCCCGCTCCACTGAAAACCCTATGCCGTAGGCTCCAAACCTTTCCCTTAGCAGACTCACGGCTCCATCCACCACCGGGGATGGGCTGAATCTCTCAATGCGCAGCCTAGGTGGTCTTGAGAACTCCAGAAAGCTTTGCACTATATGGTCTATCTGCCGGATCTCCTCTGAGACCACAGCCAGGTCCTCCTTTTGCTGTGGGGTTAGTATGGATTCCCTCTCCAAGGAGAAAATCCGCATCTTAACCGAGGTAAGGGGATTTCTTATGGAGTGGGCCACACCGGCTGCAAGCTTTCCCACAAGAGCCAGTTTCTCAGAACGGATGAGCTGCTCCTGGCTTTGTTCCAGTTGGAGTCTGGTCTGGTCCACATCTTCCATGAGCCCCCTTACCCGTCTGGTGAGGGCCTTGACCTCGTCGGGCTCCCCAAGCACCCCTGGCCCAGCCCCACCCGCAAGCTGCCTTATGGGAGCCAATACCTGTCTTGTAAGCACGTAGCCCAGAGCCGCAGCCAGGAGCACCACCCCCGGCATGGTGGACATGGCTAGATCGTTTATAAAGTCGGCCCTTCTGGAGATCTCCGCTCTGGAATCCTCCATATGCTTCTCGTGGTTCTGGCTGTATCTCTCGCAAAGGTCCCGGACCCTTAGGAACCTGGCCCTCACTTGCCTGTGAAGGGACTTTGCCTCCTCTTCCCGAGCCTCAGCGTAAAGCGATATGACCTGGGCTCTTTCCCGGTCATAGACCTCATACTCCCTCTCTATGCCCTGCAACAACTCAAGGGCCTCTCGGCCCGAAACATTCTGCTTTGCCTTTTGAAGCCACTGGGAAAAGGAGTTTCTGTACTCATCCAGACTTGACAGCCATTGAGGATCCCTGTCCTGGGCAAAGTAGGTGGCAAAGCCCTTCTGCATCACAAGAGCGACTTCCATCTCTCTGGCAAAACGCATGGCAGCCACGTCCTTTTCGGACACGGCGGTCAACACAGAGCCCAGCCAGACCATGTAGGCCATGGTCACCACGCCCCCTGTGAGGGCCGCCGCGGCCATGGCCCCGACCAAAATCAGAATCCTGGTCCTAAGACTGATCCGCCTCCACCTCATGACATGACCATATAGCACACCAAAGCGGCCTGCACAATGATGAGGCCCTCCAGAAGCTGCTTCTGCCAGGAATCCATTTGGGCCACCCAGGCCTGAGCCAAGCCGGGTTGTCCATTGCGGGAAGAAGATACGGGGGCGGGCTCAATATTGTTTCTTTTGGGCAAATGAGTGAAGCCGAGTATATACAGTCAGATGAGTGCCCCAGCATTCACACCTGGAACCTAATCCCTTGTTGAAAATCCCCACACACTGTTAGAACACTTTACAGGATGTAAAGAAATCCAAAGCTCTGGGGCCGGGCCCACCTCACATCTTTTTCGTCTACGACCAAAATACCAATTGATTACATTGAGTTAACTTCCAATCTGAAGCTGGCACCCCCCTTGCTTTCCAGAAAGACCGGTAAGCCCATGGGCCTACGAAAATCCGAAAGAGAGGGGGGATGAGAAAAACCCTTATTGCAGCACAAACCACCAGGGCTCCGGCAGGCTGCCGCGAAAGCCAATCCACAGGAAGGGAGGGATTGCATTGGCCGACAATCACAGAACAAGAGGGACGATCAAGTTCGTGGTCTGGACCATCGCATCAGTGGCCATGGTGTATTTCGTGGTTCATTCCTACAACTCGGGCCAGATGGTGCGCTGGTACTACTACCAGACCAAGACGGACGGCTATGCCATAAACGTGAACTCCTTCAAGGACGCAACCAAGGAGAAACCGGCTGTGCTCCAGATCCAGCCGGGGGCGCAGAGGATAGAGGGGAGGGTGGCTGTGCCCGTGAAAAAGGGTGACAGACTCCCTGAGGGGGCCAACGGGGTCATAGATAAGAAGGTCCTGGAGGCCGGAAAGAGGGCCAAGCTGGAAGGTGACAAGCTGGTGGTCATCGCCCCTTGGGAGATCAAGGAGTCCAAGGGCTTCAAATACAAGGACACTTTCATACACAAGGGGGTGTAGACCAATCCCTGGTCAGGGGTCTGGAACGTGGCCGTGGTCATAGCCCTGGGACTCTGCCTGGGGTTGATGGCAGAGGGCTTCACGGATTTTCTGGGCTGGAAGATCAAGAAGATAGATCACTACGGCCACTGAGGAGGAGGTGAGACGATGTTCGATTTCGCAATAGGAGGGATCCAAGCCCCCATATTCCTTC
>CAYPWF010000064.1:0-20121 GCA_964414345.1 uncultured Desulfarculaceae bacterium | reverse complement strand
TCGGCCTGTTCGAAAAGGCCGATGCGCCTCTGTATGGCCCCCGTGAAGGCCCCTTTCTCGTGGCCGAAAAGCTCGCTCTCGAGCAGCGACTCGGGCAGCGCCGCGCAATTCACAGTGACAAGGGGCTTGGAGGAACGCGGGCTGAGGGAGTGAATGAGCCTTGCCAAAAGCTCCTTGCCCGTCCCGCTCTCCCCCAGGAGGAGCACGGCCGCCTTGCTGGATGCCACCCTCCCTGCCAGGTTGACCACCTCGGCCATCTGGGGGCTCTTGTAAATGAGACGGCCTGCGCCAATCCCCTTCTCCTTTAAACGCTCCTTTAGGATCCGGTTTTCGCGCAGGAGCGTCTGCTTCTCTGATATCCTCTCCAGAACCATCAAGAGCTCATCCAAGTCCACAGGCTTGGTTATGTAATCGTAGGCCCCAAGTTTCATGGCCCCTACAGCGCTTTCCACTGTCCCGTAGGCGGTCACCATTATGACGTCCAGCTCGGGCTGGATTTTCTTTGCCTCTTGCAGCACCTCCAGGCCGCCCATGCCGGGCATCTTCTGGTCCAATAGCACCACATCCAGGGAGCGCCTTCTTACCACATCCAGGGCCGCCCTGCCATCCGAAGCCTCCTCCACGTGATGCCCCTCTTTTCGCAGAAACTCCGCCAGCATCTCCCTCTGGGAGGGCTCGTCTTCCACGATCAGGATCTCAAGAGGTCTCACATCACCTTCCCCCCTTCCAGGGTTGAATCCTACCTGGCTGGCAGGTAAACGGAAAACACGGTTCCCTTGCCCTTCTCACTTCTCACATCAACGCTCCCGCCGTGCAACTCAACTATCTCCCGGGCTACGTGAAGCCCCAGCCCCAAGCCTTTGCCCTTGGTGGTGTAGCCCAAGTCGAAGATCTTGTCCATCTCTTCAGGCAAGATCCCCTTTCCGGTATCAGAGATCTGGATGAGCGCCCTGTCCTTCCCATGAGGCCTGTAACTGAGGGACACGACCCCGCCCTCCGGGGGCATTGCCTCCATGGCATTGCTCAGGAGGTTCAGTAGAGCCTGCATGATTCTGTCGCGGTCAACCATTACGGAGAGATCCTCCCCATCCCCCTCCACTCTGAGTTCCACAGAGCCTGAGGTGGCCTGAGGCTCCACCAAGGTCCTCAACCTGTCCAGAATTTCCCTCACTGGAATCTCTTGGATCCTGAGTCTGCCCTTTCTGGTGAGGCCTAGGAACTCCTCTATGATCCGGTTGATCCTCTGGATTTCATCCCGAAGCACCTGGATCATCCGGGAGAACTCCTCTCGGGAGGACCCCTCGCTAGGAGCGTACTGCCTGCCCAACCTTTGGACAGCCATGCTTATGGCATTGAGGGGGTTTCTTACCTCATGGGCCACAACCCCGGCAAGCCTCCCCAGGGCCGAGAGCCTCTCTGCCTGATACAGCCTTTCCTGCACCTCCCGCAGTCTCCTCTGATGCCGGATCTGTGTGGTATAGAGTAACACCACGGCCAAGAGGGCCAGCAGAGTGATCATCCCTGTGGAGAGGTAGATCTGGAGGCGGTTTCTGGATAGAAGCTCGTCCACCTCCCTGGAGTCCAGGCCCAGCCGCGCTTGGCCCACGGGCGCGTCTCCCAGCCGGAAAGGCACTGACACCTCCACGACCCGCTGCCCCATGACCTCCCGCCGCAACATGCTCGCATCACCAAGTACCTGGGATTGCCCTAAGCCGGTGGCCTCCGGACCTGCCTGGGAAACCTCTCCGGCTCGTGCCAGAATGCGGCCCTGCGAATCCTCCACCGCGAAGTAGATCACCCCCTTTCGCCAGCCGGCCACCTCGATGGCCTCCTGCAAGGAGGCCCTCATCCTCCAGTCAGTCAGGTCCTCCTCTCCCAGGGTTATGACCACTACCCCTGGCACGCTCCTTCTCCTCAAAACCACGAAAGGGACAGACCCTGGATCCACCCTACCCGGGAGCAGCATGATGGACACTCCCTCCCCTTTGTCCATCAGGCTCCTCGCCTCTTGGAGCACGCTTTGGGGAAGCGGGCCACTGTGGAGGCCCGTCTCAGCTCGCTCGTTGAGGAAAACTATCGAAAGGAGGCGCAGGCTCCTGGCCATCTCTGCAAGGTCCTGGCTGCTCAGGCCTCCCTTTTCCTCGGCCGCATCCAGATCCCTGGCCACATCGATGATGGAGCTGACAAGGAACTCGTGGGCCAAGAGGCTCTCCTCGCTCAAGGCCGAGCTGGCGCTGATGGCATCGTATGCCCCCTCCATCCGTCCCAGAGAGGAAAAAAGCTCCCTTGCCGCCCTCTCCACACCCTCCACTATGGATATGGCCTTGTTGGCCTGAACCTGATAAAGGGTGGCCTCCAGTCTCTTCCAGTTCAAGATGGAAAGGCCCAAGAAAAGAGAGACGAAAACCGCCCCCAAGAGAACTAGGATGATAGGTTGGGAGGCTCTTGCCCCCAGAGAAGCGCCACCCTGATTCGGCTGGCGCACCCCTTGATCCCGGCTCACGGCCTCCCCCATCTTCCTGGCCCAGGGTCAGGACCCATGAGAGTGCACCACCTACTGAGCTGCTCCGGGCTCAAGATGGCACGGAGCCGTAGCTGGTACTGCACCATCTTTTCCTGGAGCTGTCTATGGGCCAGGACCATCTCCTGGGCCTTTTTCCTAATGGATTCCTCCTTGGCCTCCGCATGCCTGAGAAGCGCCTCCACTTCCCATCTCCTGGCGAGCAGATCCTGCCTCATCCGTGCCACCTGACCAGAGCCCCCACCATCGCACACACCCATGTCCTTCTCATGGAAGGAGCCTCCACAGTTGTACTAGCAATGAACATACCATACCGACCTTTCCCGGTCACTACAGGGCGGCGCTCGGCCTGGAGTAGGACTCAGCGAATTTCTGTTAGGCCCTCAGTCTATTCTCTTGTTGAACCCCCACCACTAATGTGCCCTGATAAAAAGCGATGGACTCAATACTTGAGGGCAAAAAGAGGCAGAAGGCTTCCACAATGCTTGCCGGTTCCATCAGGTTCTAGTTTCTCCTCTGGGTCGAGGCGAGGCAGAGCCCGCCTGAGGCGGCTGGATGCCAGAGACCCTCTGGGCTTTGGGAAACCCTGGCCGGTGAAGCCTGATGGGCAGACCCACTGTGCACCCGCAGGAAAGATGGAGCCCAACCATTTGAACATGGGAAAGGGGGCCCTATCAGGGCTGGAGAGAACCCATGGGGCCTACCATCCCTGGAGGGGTCATGTCTCGACAGTGTTGTCGAGACTCCCGGTTGTTCCTTGTCAGCCGATAACTTATTGTATTTCCTACTTTTTGGCGGGGCCCCACGGTTGCCCTCGACGTTTATTTCCTGGGGCAGTGCCGGCTAACCAAGAGACCTTAGGAATTGTAACTAGTTGTAATCCCAGTCCAACTGCTCGTTGGAAGGAAGTTGGCACAAGCCGTGCAGTATGCCCTGGTCAAGAGGACCGAGCTGGTCACAAGAGGGTCCCAGGTGGGACCACAAAATTCTCACAAAGGGAGGGAAAGACGATGAAGAGGAAATGGGTAGGTTTGGTGGCAGGAGTGGCCATGGTCGGCTGGGCCGCGGCGGCCACGGCAGGGCCGGGATGGGGCAAGGGCATGGGGCCTGGTGGGGGAGGCGTGGCTAACCCCTACGCGGCATCTTATCTGGGGCTCACCCCGGAGCAGACTTCCCAGCTCCAGGCAATGCGGGAGAGGCACTTCAAGGAGATCTCGCCCTTGCAGGAGAAACTCTTCAGCAAGAGGCAGGAGCTCAGGCTCCTTTGGGCCAACCCCAACCCGGACGCTTCCCAGATCACGGCCAAGCAGAAGGAGATCACTGCTCTCCAAGCCCAGATCCAGGAGCTGTCCACAAAGCATCAACTGGAGGCGAGAAGCATTCTCACCCCTGAACAGCAACAGAAGCTGTCTGTGATGAGAGGCCCAGGCCTGGGCGGAGGTCCCGGCTGGGGCAAGGGCAGAATGGCCAGAGGCTGGTAGTCCACGCACAAGGGGCGGGGGATTAACCCCGCCCAAAACAAACCACACAAGGAAGTATGGTACAATGAAGAGAGTGCTCACATTGACGACGGTTCTGGTGGCCATGGTAGTTCTTGCATCCACAACCCTTGCCGGGCCCTGGGGCGGCAGGTTCTACGGGATGGGGCCTGCTTTGAGCAATCTGACCCCCGAGCAGTCTGCCAAGATCCTGGCCCTGCAGCAGGCCCACCAGGAGAAGGTGACACCCATTCAGGAGGAGCTCTTCAAGAAGAAGATGGAGCTTCGGTCCCTGTGGGTGAGCCAGAACCCGGATCAGGCCAGGATCAACGCCCTGCAGAAGGAGATCTTCGATCTCATCGACCAGATGCAGCAGGAGTCATCGGCCCTGAGGGCTGAGATCCTGAAGATCATCTCACCCTAACCGATATTGGGGGGGCGGGGGATTACCTCCGCCCTTCTCTGTCGCGGCCTTTTGGGGCCGCACAGTACGAGAGGCCAGAGATGCCATCGAACTCCAACAAGGCAGAGGAGATCTGGGAGGGAAGGTTCCACTCAGCACTCGACAGAGGAGACATCCGCAGGATGCTTTTGGCCATTTTGATCATAGGGACATTTGCGTGTGTGGAGGTGGGAATATTCCTCTCCACCTTGGAGGAGAAGCCAGGTGGGATCAGCTCCCCGCCCGGGCAAGACAATAGGCCAGCCAGAATCCAGGTCACAGCTTTTATGGGGGAAGGGCCGCAAGTCCCTCGGGCCGAAAAACGAGAAAAAGGCTATGTTCAGGCATGGCTGAGATTACAGGGCCAGCAAGTGCCTTCACAGCCAATTTCGACACTCTTGCAAATGGAGGAGGGAGAGTCGCTGGGTTGTCAGGATAGCCCTGGGCCTCAACAGCCTCTGCCTCCAGGAGTAAATGGGCCGTCATGCCAGTGAGCTGGCCCTAAGTCCTGGGGGCATCCCCGGTTTGCTTCCCAGGGCCCAGGAGGTGTTCATGGGCTAAGCAACAAAGAACCCTGGTGGCTCACCCGCCGTGGTCAAGCCATCCCCGAGATCTCCAGGTCTCAGCATCGCGGTGCTTCCATTTCTGGACCTAAGTGATGCTGCCCAGCAGGAGCGTCTGGGAGACGGGATGGCGGAGGACATCATCACTGCCCTGGCTGCCATGCCTCGCCTCTCGGTCGTCTCCCGCACCAGCACCTTCAGGTACAAGGGGAAGGTGCCCGATCCCAGAGAACTGGGCCAGGAGCTCAAGGTGCGCTATCTCCTCGAGGGAAGCGTGCAGAAGGAGGGACCCAGGGTGAGGGTCACGGCGCAGCTCATAGAGGCCGAGACAGGTTTTCACCTTTGGGCGGAGCGCTACGACCTGGAGACAGAGGATCTCTTTGCCCTAAGAGACGACGTGACCTTGCGAGTGGTGAAGGCCATCCAGGCACAACTTGCGGAAAGGGAAGGGTTTTCCATGAAGCCGAGGCAGACAGATAGCCTCGAGGCGTACCTTCGCTTTCTAAGGGGTCGATCCTATGCCTCCTATTTCGCCAGGGAGAAAAACGCCCTGGCCAGACGTTCTTTCAAGGAGGCCGTGTCTCTGGACCCGGGCTTCCTGGATGCGTACCTGGCCCTGGCCCACACATACATAACGGATTGGTGGCTTGGCTGGGAGAGCTCTGGAGAAAAGGCCCTGGAGCAGGCCCTGGAGATGACCGAGAAGGCTTCCCAGCTCAAAGAGACAAACCTCAATGCCCAGGGGCTTCGATCGTATGTCCTCACTCTAAGAGGCGAGCGGCAAAAGGCCCTGGACACGGCCAAGGGGTTGGTGGCCACCAACCCGGATGAGCCTGAATCATGGGGGTGGTTGGGGGTGGCCCTCTTTTACAGCGGTCAGATCCAGGAGGCCGTCCCTCCCCTGGAGAAGGCCGTGCGCGCCACCCAGAGCCCTGCGGCATGGTATCTCCAGCACCTGGGGTTCGCCTACTGTCTCAGCGGTCGCCATGACCAAGCCATTTCAGCCTTCGAGAAAGCCCTTTCCCGAAACGAGAGAAACCCCTGGGCCCTTTTGGGGTTGGCGGCGGCTTACGGCATGGCAGGCCAAGAGGAGCAAGCCAGAGGGGCCGCAGCCAGGCTCCGGGCTTCGCACCCGGGGCTCTCCCCCGAGCTCTTCGCGAGCAGACTCCCTTTCAAGGATGACTCCCATCGGGCTTCGTTCGTCAATGCCTTGCGCCGGGCAGCGGGGGATTGAGAGAACCGAGGGTGGGATGTGAGGGGCCGTTGCCGACCTACCGAGCTGCGGGCCAAGGGCTTGGGAACCCTCCCCTTCTTGCCAGAGCCCCCACGCAGAGGTCATGGTTCAGCAAGAGCTCCAGTAGCCGAAGTCGTACTTTATTCCCAAAAGCCCAATAAGCTCAGCAGAAGGCAGCGCAGCGATGAAGGGATTGTCAGGATGGGCGGCTGGACCGGCCTTTTTTGGTGGCAGCGGCCACCGCCAATGCCGGGCCTCGAGGCACAAGGCCCGCCCTTTTTTGGACTGATCCCAACCCCGACGGAGCCCAGATGGCTGCCAGGCACAAGGAGATTGCCGAGACCCAGGCCTAGATCCAGGAGGCCACCACCGGAGCTAAACCGGAGGTCCTCAAGGTGATCCACCCTTATCCACGGCAAGAACTCTCCACCCCAATACAGGAGCAGGGGCCTGGATTCTGATGGAGTAGGACTGAGTGCTTGCACTTTTGACCGGCTGGAAGAGGATCCTCCCTCGACAAAAACGTCGAAGACTTCCGGTCTTTTCGTTAAATCGTAATTCATTGCAAAATTCAGGGGATTGCCCTTCTGAATGGAAAATTCTCTCGACGTTTTTTTCCGGGGGTGGAGAGTGGTTGTTAGCCGATATAGCGGGTTAACTGCCCGAGATAGCTGTACAAACAGCACATGGCATGCCCTTTGCTTTAGTTACGCACCAGAGAGCCGCTCGAAGTGAGCAGGACAAGGGTCCCATGGAGCAGACCCAGAGATCATCAAAAAGGGGTAAGAGCAATGAAGAGGAAATGGGTAGGTCTGATGGCAGGAGTGGCCTTTTTGGGCTGGGCAGTATCGAGTGTGGCAGGCCCTGGGTGGGGCAGGGGCATGGGTCCGGCAGGAGGCTCGGGTCCCCATCCCTATATGGCCTCCTATCTGGGACTAACCCAGGAGCAAGAGGCCCAGCTTCAGGCCATGAGGGAAAAACACTTCAAAGAGATCTCCCCCTTGCAGCAAGAGCTCTTCAATAAAAGGCAGGAGCTGAGGCTCCTTTGGGCCAACCCCAACCCGGATGCAGACCAGATAATGGCCAAACAGAGGGAGATAAGCCAGCTTCAAGCCCAGATGCAGGAGATGTCCACAAAGCATCTCTTGGAGGCCAGAAGCATTCTGACCCCAGAGCAGCAGCAAAAACTGGGTACAGGCAGAGGACCGGGATTTGGGAGCGGCTGGGGTAGAGGGCCCATGAGGGGTTGCTGGTAGGCAAAGAGAGGCGGGGGCAAACCCCGCCTTTCCCAGAATCAATAGTTTGGATCATTGCTTCTTTGTGAGCAATTTGGGCCGCAAGCAAAGGGCTTGCATCAGCATAACCCAATCCACCGCCCCTTCAAAAAACAATGCGCTCAGGGTGGGAATAAACGGTTAGCTTGCCCCCGCGCACGGACCCTAGAAGAGTTATCCCCACGTTCTGGGCGAGGGCCACACCCAGGGCCGTGGCAGCCGACCGGGAAGCCACAACCGGAATGCCCACCCGGGCAGCCTTGAGCACTATCTCGGAGGAAGCCCTGCCTGTGGTAAGAAGGATCTTATCCCCCAAGGAAATGTCGTTCCTCATAGCATATCCCACAATCATGTCCACTGCATTGTGGCGTCCTATGTCCTCCCTGAAAACCACCACCTGATCCGGAGTGGCAAGACCTGCTGCATGGGTCGTCCGGGCTTCCTTGTAAAGAGCCCCCATGACACTAGCTTTATGCATAAGATCCACTATTCTTTCAGGGCTCAACCGAGGTCCTGGCCCCACGTTCTTGATCTGGGTCCCGTCTAGGGGTTGATAGTAAAGACTGGCTCTTCCGCATCCAGCCCCAAGGGTCCTTTTGTGCAGAAGCTCTTGCCTGAGCTTGCGTTTCTCTCTTAGCTCCACCCAAACAACACCAGCCTTCTCATCCACCCTCAGGGATGATACCTCCGCCCAGTTGTCCAAGATCCCCTCTGAGCGCAAGAAACCCACTGCCAGATCCTCAGGGTATTGCCCGGTACAAAGAAGGGTGACCAGCTCTTGCCCATCCAAATAAATGGTAAGGGGTAACTCCCGGATCAAATTCACATGGGACTCTGTAAGAACCCCATTTTGAAGCAAAAGAACTCTCTTTTTTTCTATCACATCATCTCCCATATCTCCCACTTCCATTTCTTGGTTCTCAGGGGTCAGGACAACTCCCCATTGCTTTCCCATATATTTCCCCCCTCTTACTTCCTCAAGACCCTCTTGTCTCCCACCCGCATAGTGAGTTTTTTTCTGTCGAAATACTCCAAAAGAGGGATCATGTACTTTCGGGACAGACCAGTCATCTCCTTGAAATCCAATGGCTGTATTTCCCCTTTTTCCTTCAAGAAATCCACAAGTCTCTCCTCCAAAGCCCGAACCTCATTTGAGTGGAAGTAGAGACCATCTTTCACCTTTACCAGTTTCCCCTGTCGGACCATGAGTTCCAATAGGTCCTTGGCCTCTTTCTCCGGAAGACCGAGTTTATCCTCCACCTCTTTCTGCAAAGGAGGCTGAAGCCCGGCAGTCAGGAAGATAGCTTCCATTTCCCCAAGGCGTGCCTGTTCCTTTTCTCCCAGATCCACTTTGTGGCCTTTCCAGCGCCACCTATCACCCTCCACCAACACCTCTCCCTCTTCCAAGAGATCCTGCAACACCTGGGAAAATACCCTGGGGGAAGGACGGGATTTACACCTGCCCCTCAGATCCTCTTTGGGAATCCCGGACTCCAAAGGATGGGCTTGACCGTAATCCTGAAGAGCCTTTAAGACTTCATTCCTTACCATGGAATGCACCTGGGCTGCCACAAATAGCAGATCCTCTTGCCTGGCCTTTCCTCCAGAGCCCCCATCTATCTCCCTGACTCCCCTCTTGAAGAGCTCTGAGCCCAAAACCTGATCCCAGAGTTCCTCTGCCAGATTAAGCCTTCGATCCAGCTCAGCCTTGCTGAACCCCTTGGTGCCGCTAGCCTGCACCAAAAGGAGGCTCACCTCGCTTGGCTGGCCTCTCCTTAGACCCTCCAGATAGGACATGACCTCTTGTGAGTAGCGCTTGTGTTTTCGGGGAAAACCGTCCAGGACAACCCCTCCCCCGATGGTGTGGGCCGGGGAATAGCTTCTGATGACAAATGAATCCCCATGCACCACCACTGTGGGGGATTCAAGCCGGATCTGCACATCTGCCTCCTGCCCAGGCTCCAAGAGCTCTCGATCCAGAAGCACAACCCTTCCCAGAATCTCGGCCGTACCTGTGTGGAACCTCACTCTAGCCCTGTTCTTAAGTTTCCAAGGGGCTGAGGGAAGGTATTCCAGGTGAGCATCCACCATGTGGGTCACGGGAAGAGACTCGGGAGGTATCAGCACATCCCCCCTCTCAATCTGCTCCTTCTCCACCCCCTGGAGGTTCACGGCTGTGCGCATACCCCCCAAAGACTCCTTCACGGCACGGCCGTGCACCTGCAAGCCTCGAACCTTGGTTCGAATCCCCCTGGGGGCCACCTCCACCGAGTCACCCTCCAGAATTCTCCCGGCCATGAGGGTGCCGGTGACCACTGTGCCGAAACCCTTCATGGTGAAGGCTCGGTCAATGGGAAGCCGGAAAAATTTTGCAGGGGGCCTCTCTTGGATTTGGGCTGCCAGCCCATCCAGCTTGGCCAGAAGATCCCCCAGGCCCTGCCGGGTCACAGCCGAAGTTCTCACCACCGGAGCCCCTTCCAGAAAGCTTCCCTTCAGGAACTCCCTGAGATCCTCCTCCACCAGCTGTAACCATTCCTCCTCCACCAGATCCACCTTTGTGAGGGCCACCAAGCCCTTTTTCACCCTGAGCAATCGGCAAATGTCCAGATGTTCCCTGGTCTGGGGCATTATGCCCTCATCCGCGGCGATCACCAGCATTACCAGGTCCACACCCGTGGCCCCTGCCACCATGGTCTTGACGAACCTCTCGTGGCCCGGCACATCTACTATGGCAGCCAATCTCCCGCTGGGAAGACTCAGGTGGGCGAAGCCCAGCTCAATGGTGATGCCCCTTAGCTTCTCTTCCTTGAGTCTATCCGTGTTGATCCCGGTTATAGCCTCAACGAGGGCTGTCTTTCCATGGTCTATGTGCCCCGCTGTTCCGATGATTATCTCTCGCATAAAAAACCTCTTCATCTGGACTGGAGGCTTGAAGTAAAGCTCAACCCTAAACCCACATTATTCACGATCAACGGATAATCCGGGCTAACCCTTATCTTCAACCCCCGGCTCTTCTTCCCCTATGCTTCCCCTCTCATCCTTATGCCCAGCTCTTTGAGCTTCTTGTGTAGATGGCTTCTTTCCAGACCCACAGCCTCTGCAGTGCGTGACACGTTCCCGCCATACTCCCTTAGCTTGGCCTCCAGGAAAGTCCTCTCAAAAGCCTCCCTGGCCTCTTTTAGGCTTTGCGGGGTCTGCGCACCAGGCTTGGTTACCACCTGGGGCCCGGCCCATACGGGTGGGGTTAGGTCGGCGACCTCCACTACCTGGGAGCGGGCCAAGATCAGCAACCTCTCCACCACATTTTTCAACTCTCTTACGTTTCCGGGCCAACTGTATTGCTGAAAGGCCTCCATCACCCCATCCGAGAACTGCCGCCTGGGATATCCCCTCCCTTTGCAGAACTCATCCACAAACTCCCCCACCAGAAGCGGGATATCCTCCCTTCTGTCCCTCAATGGGGGCACCTCTACGGGAATCACATTGAGTCTGTGATAAAGGTCCTCTCTAAACCGTCCAGCCCTGATCTCTTCCTCCAGATCCTTGTTGGTGGCGGCCACGACTCTTACGTCCACCTGGATGAAACGGCTTCCCCCGACTCTTTGGAATCTTTGCTCCTGAAGGATCCTAAGGATTTTGGCCTGAGTGCTCAGACTCATATCCCCTATTTCGTCCAAGAAAAGGGTCCCCCCGTGAGCCAGGTCAAACTTGCCCCTGCGCATTTGGGTGGCGCCTGTAAAGGCCCCTCGCTCGTGGCCGAAAAGTTCGCTTTCTATGAGCTCCTCCGGGATAGCAGCGCAGTTCACTTCCACAAAAGGTCCCTGAGACCTCTTGCTTTGCCTGTAGATGGCCCTTGCCACCACCTCCTTGCCTGTGCCGTTTTCACCGTGTATGAGTACAAAACTGGAGGTGGGGGCTATTATCCTGATCTGCTCTCTAAGCCTCTGAATGGGGAGGCTCACTCCCGTGACCTCCTCCCTGGGGCTCACCTGCTGGCGAAGCCAGCGGTTCTCCTGCTCCAGGGAGGAGTACCTAAGGACATTTCTTACCACCAGGAGAACTTTTTCCAGAGAGAGGGGTTTTTCCACGAAATCATAGGCCCCCAGCTTGGTAGCCCTCACTGCCAGGTCTATGGAGCCATGACCTGAGATCATGACCACAGGCAATGTGGGCCAACCCCTCCTCATCTCCTCCAGGACGAGCATGCCGTCCTTATCCGGCAGCCAGATATCCAGAAAAACCGCGTCCGGGATCTCCTCTTCCAACATGGAGAGGGCGCTCTGCCCGTCTTCGGCCAAAAGGACTCTGTATCCTTCATCCTCCAATATACCTTTGAGAGACTTGCGGATGCTCTCTTCGTCGTCCACCACCAGGATGGTGGTCTGCTCTGGTTTCATGATGCCATTACCTTCTCCGCCTATCCCAGGTCTCAAAGGGGCAGCTCTATCACAAAGCGGCTTCCCCTAGGCTGATTGTCCACAACCCTTATGTACCCACCATGCTCTGCCACCACGGATCTCACTATGGTAAGCCCCAAGCCCATACCTCCCTCCTTGGTTGAAAAATATGGCTCAAACAGCCTTTTTTTGTGGGAGGATGGGATGCCGGGGCCATTGTCCGCCACTTCCATCCGCACGATTCTAAGCCCCCTGTTGAAGGCCGTACGCACCTGGATACTTCCCCCTTGGTCGGGCAGCACTGCCAGAGCGTTGTTGAAAAGATTGATGAGGACCCTTTGCATCTGTTCCCTGTCCAGAGGCACCTGCGGCAAATCCTCCGCCAGATCCAGATCAAGGCACACCTGTGGATGACTCTCCCTGTAGAGCCCGGCCACCTCCCCCACCACTTGGTTGAGATCCTGAGGGGTTCTTTGGAGCTCAGGCATTCTGGCAAATCGCTGGAACTCGTTAACCATCTCATGGAGGTGATCCACCTGCTGTATTATCGTGCGGGTGCATTCATCCAGAATTCCCCCCTCCTTTTCCAACAGATCTGGATGTCTCCTTCGGATCCTTTGGGCGCATAGTTTTATGGGGGTGAGGGGATTCTTGATCTCGTGGGCCATTCGGCGGGCCACCTCTTTCCAGGCCAAGGCCTTTTGAGCCTTCACCATATCGGTCAGATCGTCAAAGACCACCACGCTTCCAATGGAAACCTGGCTTTCGTCCCTTAGGCCACTCACCAGAATTCTGAACGGCACCTGCCCCTCGGCCATGGGTAAATGGGTCTCGCTTTGTACCTCCTCGGTGCGACCCCTACCCAGCTCCTCCATGAGGGATCTTACCACCCCCGCAGCCTCTGGGATTAGGACCTCCTCCATTGGCCGGCCTAGAGCTTCTTGCAAGGATTTACTCATTACCCTCTGGGCTGGTTTGTTGGCCGTGACTATCCTGTCCTGTTCATCCAGGGATATGACTCCGGAGCCTATGTTCCCTAGGATGATTTCCATGTACCTTCGCCTTTGCTCTGACTCGGCGTTCGCCCTTTGCAGTTCTCTGTGGGAGGCTTCCAAAGCCTGGTGGCTCTCCCTTAGCCTCTGGGCCATCTGGTTGAAAGAATCCACCAAAAGGCCCACCTCGTCTCTTGAAACTTCCTCCAAGCGAAAGTCAAGACGGCCTTGGGCTACCTCCCTGGTTTTCTCGGCCACAGCCTGGAGCGGGATGGTTATCTGCTTGGAGAGATAAAAACCAAACCATGTGGACAAGAAAACGACTACCAAGAGCACCACACTCAAGAGTACATAGTAATTCAACTCTATCAAGCCCTTGCGGCTGGCAAGTTCCCTGTACTGCTCATATGTTTGGGAAATGATCTCCCCCGGGTCTTCCACATGGGGAGGGATCAAGAAACCCGCCACCACAGCCCCGTTTATATCTTTGGGATCGTAACCGGAGTAGAGAGGCACAATGCCCTCTACCAGCTCCCCCAAGTCGGAACGCCTGCTTCCCACCCATTCTTCCCCCCGCATGATCTTTGCTTTGGGAAACTTGGCCCGAGGATATATGCGAGTTGACTCAGAGCTCACGTTGGAGGAGTAGACGTACCCCAATATTTCCTGGTCCTTGCTGTACACGGCTAAGAGATCAAGCTGGAAGTCCCTTCTTTTTTCCTCCAAATAGGGCTTGAGCAGATTGGATTGGGAAAGCAACTCCTCCCTGGCTGTAAGGAAGCGAGCAACGTTTCTGGCAGAGCCTAGGGCCTGAGCCACTTTTTCTTTACGAAAAGCTTCGGAAATCTCCTTGGACATTCCCAAGGACTGCTCTATTTGGTAGTTGAGCCAAAGATCGGTACCCTTGCCTATGTAAGAGATGGCCACCGCGAAAAGCACTACTGCAGGCGTAATAGAGAACCCTACAAAGGCGACCACGAACTTGGTCCTGAGCCTGGCCCCGAAGATGTTCCTGCGCCTTTCAAAAAGCAGTTTTACAAGGTTTCGGACCACCAGAAAAAGAAGCAGTAGGATAAGAATGATATTGAGGAAGAGCAAACCAAATACCAGGATGTTGCTGGCTAGGGACACCAAGGTGGAGGGGCCTGAAAGGTACACAGTGAGGGCGGTACTTCCAATGAGTAGCAACCCGACGGCAACCATGATGTAGCGTTCCCGCCGGCGTCTTCTCTGCTCGGCTAAATCGGCAGACAACTGGCTTGAAGGGTCCATGGACGCGCGAGGCAACCCCCTACCCAAACTATTGGAGGGATCTTACTATCCGAAAGGCCTTTATCCACTACAGTTAATCTGAGTTATTCGCCGAGACCGGCTACTTTGGGGCCACCCCAAAGCCCCCGCTTACGCTTTGGCAATTTCCGGCCCAAAACAGCTCCAAATCTGAGACCCAGAATCAGGGTGTTTCTGAGCATGGCTCGCTCTGTCCCAACATAACCTTCAGGACAGCCCGCACTATCCGCTGATCGTGAATAATGCGCGCTAATGCCAGCCCCTATTTCTTACTGGTCGCAAAGCATCGAGATTAAACAATTCTAGGACAAGCTTTCCAAGGGTTGCAAGGCCGCCCGTTCTTGGGGAAGACCTTTGCTCTCTTTGGACTTGACTTCCCTGATCCAATTTGGATGGGGCACTTGGCTCTGAGGGGGCAGTGATTTACCTAAGAAACCTTCTCTGATACTCAGGAGGGGATCCTTGGTTTGCCCTGATTTGGGCTGAGGCAAGAAGCTTTTGTTGCATCAAGCAGTTGCGGGTATTCTTTCTGAGGCCTCTGCGTGGCTTGGATGGACCCAATAGCCTTCCTCACCATGCTCCATTTTGGAAGCACTCATTATCTTCCAGCCCATAGGGCTATCCATGAGATGCTTTAGGAGCTTGTGGTTTAGGGAGTGGCCTGCCTTGTGGGCTACAAAATGCCCCAGCAGCCTAAAACCTATTAAAGAAAGGTCTCCCACTGAATCCAAAACCTTGTGCCTTACAAACTCGTCCTGGTAGCGAAGTCCCCCTGAATTGAGCACCTCTTTTTCGTCCAGGACCAAAGCATTTTCCAAGGATCCTCCCAGTGCATAACCTTGGGCCTTCATGGCCTCCACATCCCTGAGAAATCCGAAAGTGCGGGCTCTGCTGATCTCCCTGTCGTAATCCTCCTCGGAGAGTCGAACCTTTAGGAACTGATTGCCTATGGCCGGGTGATCAAACTGGATCCCAAAGGAAATCATAAACTCCGGGCAGGGCAAGAGGGAGACCTTTCTGTCGCCATCGCTAATATTAAAGGGTTTTTGTACTACCAGATACTTCCGGAGTCTCGGCTGCAACACGGTTCCAGTGGATCTGATCAGACGCACAAAAGGAGCTGCGCTCCCATCCAGGATAGGTATCTCCGGACCCTCCACCTCAATCAAAGCATTGTCCACTCCTGTGCCAAAAAGGGCGGACATTAAATGCTCCACAGTGGACACCACTGCTCCCTCCCTGCCCAAAGTAGTGGCAAGAGTAGTGTCCACAACAAACTCCAGCCTGGCCGGGATGCGAACCCCTCGAGAAAGATCCGAGCGCACGAAAACAATGCCATGCTCTGGGGGGGCCGGGTGAATACGCATACGGATATTCCTGCCAGTATGAAGTCCAAGCCCCTCTAAGGCTATGGTCTTTTTTAAAGTACGCTGAAAGTGCATTAGCTCTCCCCTTCCGAGATCCTGATCCCTTTTTTTGTTATGAAATACACATGCCAAGCTGTAGAAATTGCCAAGAGGTCGGCTGGCAGAGCAGAGCTGATTGAGATTCTTTGCAAAATTGGCTATAGATTGCAGACTCGGAGAGTCTTTGCACTCACGGCATAACTGTTAGTGTGGCAAAAATCACACAAGGGTGTGGAAATTATCGCACACTTATCCTCTTGCGGCCCAAGTGGCGCTCGGCTTCGCTGTACACACAGCCGCAGTACTTCTGCCTGTATATCCCCATCTCCAGGGATAGGCGGGTGGCTTCTTTCCACCCTATACGAAAATCCCGATACAAAAAGCTTACGAAACCGCCCTGGGCTTCCGCCTCCCCCACCTGGCGCACCAACTCGTGAGGCTGATACTTACTGAAAAGCAAAGTTGTGCTGAAGGAATCGAAACGACCTCTTCGTGCCACCTTGGCCGTTGTCTCAAGCCTCCACTGAAAACATAGATTACACCTCTGAGCCTCCCTAAAGGCCACCCTGCGAAAGAATTCCTCCAAGGGATAACGGTCCCAAAAGATAACCTGGAAGCCCATCTTTTGAGACAGGGTCTCCACCGCCTGCCTGCGTCGCACAAATTCCTCGTATGGGTGGATATTGGGGTTGAAGAACAATCCCGTGACTTCATGCCCCTCTTCCCTGAGTATCCTAACAGGGTATAGAGCACAGTTCGCACAACAGATGTGGAGAAGAACCCTCATGGCTCCTCAAAAGCAATGGAGGCTTGTCTTGCGCGGGGCAAAGGCAAACCAAGATGTTCGTAAGCCAAACGGGTGGCCACCCTTCCTCTAGGGGTTCGCTTCAGAAAACCGCTTTGCAGGAGAAAGGGCTCATAAACCTCCTCCAGGGTATCCCGCTCCTCGCTTAGCACTGCACAGAGCGTATCTATTCCCACCGGCCCCCCGTCAAACTTCTTTATTACTGCGCTCAAGATGGCCTTATCCATGCCGTCCAGTCCCCTGGAGTCTACACCCAGCCTTTCCAATGCCCCCACCGCGATCCTTTTGCTTATTACTCCATCCCCCTCCACCTGGGCGAAGTCCCTCACCCTTCTTAGAAGCCTGTTGGCCACCCTCGGGGTTCCGCGGGAGCGCCTGGCTATCTCCCTGGCACCCTCAGGTTCAACCCTTATCCCCATTATTCGCACCGACCTCTCAACTATCTCCAAAAGTTCATCCTCCGAGTAATACTGGAGCCTGGCGGAAATCCCAAAACGGTCCCTAAGAGGGGATGTGAGGAGTCCTGTCCTGGTGGTAGCCCCTACCAAGGTGAACCTGGGCAGCTCAAGTTTTAAGGTCCTTGCGCTGGGACCCTGGCCTATGACCAGGTCAAGGTGAAAGTCCTCCATGGCCGGATAAAGGGTCTCTTCCACCACCGGACCCAATCTGTGAATCTCGTCTATAAAAAGCACGTCACGATCTTCCAGATTGGTGAGTATTGCCGCCAAGTCCCCGGCCCTTTCCAATGATGGACCTGATGTGACCCTGATCTGGACCCCCATCTCCTCGGCTATTATGTGGGCAAGAGTGGTCTTGCCTAGTCCAGGAGGTCCGTAAAACAAGCAGTGGTCCAGGGCTTCGCCCCTTTGTTTGGCCGCCTCTACGAAAACCCGCAAGTTCTCCTTAAGCTGTCCCTGGCCTACGTAGTCCGAAAGCCTCTTGGGTCTTAGGGACACCTCAAGCCCATGATCAGCCGGCTCTAGCAGCGGAGAAACGGTTCTTTTTCTGGAGTCGGCCTGCGTCATTCCAAACTCCTATCAAGGGGACAATAGTCTGAGGGCCTCTCTAACCCAGCTTTGGACCGTAGGCACACCTTGGAAAACTTCCCTGGCTTCCGCAACGGCCCTTCTGGCCTCTGCAGGCCTGTAGCCTAAATTAGTGAGCACTGAGACCACATCTCCAAACATACCCTCGGCTTCCAAAGGATGATCCTGCTGGGCCCTCCATGGCTGGGTAATGGATTGAAATCCTCCCACCTTTCCTTTCAACTCTGTTACAATCCGCTGGGCCATCCTCTTGCCCACCCCCGGGATGCTCTGGAGCCTTTCACTTTTGCCTTGCACCACAGCATCTGCCAGGTCCCCGGGTCGGATCCCTGAAAGAATCACACGAGCCAATCTGGGGCCGATGCCGTTTACTCCTAAGAGGGATAGAAAAGCCTGCCTTTCTTCGCTTTCCAAAAACCCGTAAAGCTGTATGGCATCCTCTCTGACCACCATGTGCGCCAGCAACTCCACTGTGAGCCCCTTTGCAGGCAGCCTTGCAAGCGTTTGATTGGTAACAAAGAGCCTGTAGCCAACTCCCCCCACATCCAACACCACTGAGTCCGTCTCTTTTTCCACCAGTAACCCGCGAAGCCAGGCAATCATCTCAGAGCTGCTCCCAGGGGAGATATCTTGTAAGAGTGAGCATGACAGACCGCCACAGCAAGTGCATCGGAGGCGTCAATGGGGGGGAGAGCACGCAAACCCAAAATGGAGCGCACCATGTAGCGAACCTGCTTCTTCTCGGCAGCCCCGAAACCGGTGAGAGCCTGTTTTACCGACAGGGGGCTATACTCTTCCACCAAGACTCCTGCATGAATCCCAGCCAAGAGAATCACCCCGCGGGCATGCCCCAAGATCAGGCAACTGCGGGCATTTCGAGAGTGGAAGACCGACTCCACGGCCATCACCTCAGGCCGATATTGTTTCATGAGTTCTGTGAACCCCTGATACAGCCTTCCCAAACGTTCAGGGAGACTGAGGCCTGCAGCCCCTGCATGAATGACTCCGTGGGCCAGATGCTCTAAAGCAGCCCCTTGAGCCTCTATGAGCCCGTAGCCAGCTTTCCAAGAACCTGGATCCACTCCCAGAATCACTTTGGGGGTCAAAGCCACTTTGTCCTTGTTCTTACAGATTGGACCCGGATCTTCCCTACAAAGGTGTAATCCAGGTGCCTGAGGCCGGGATTGCCAATGAACATGGCCTGTGATAAAAAATTCCACATGCGCCCGTAGCTCAGTTGGATAGAGCACAGCACTCCGGATGCTGGGGCCGAAGGTTCGAATCCTTTCGGGCGCACACTCTAATTTTCAGACAGCCATCCTCTCCATGATCTCTCTTGGGATATCGAAGTTGGCGTAAGCGTTCTGCACGTCGTCGTTGTCTTCCAGAGCCATCATGAGCCTGAGCATCTGCTCGGCCTCCTTGCCCTCAAGACGAATTGTGTTCTTTGGTACCATGGTGAGTTCCGAGGAAAGGATCTTCCAGCCGCGATCCTGAACAGCTTTTTTTACTGACTCAAATTCAGCCGGCCGGCTGTGTACAACCCAGGCCTCCTCTTCCTCTTGGATATCCTCGGCCCCGGCATCAAGAGCCGCCTCCATTAGAATTTCCTCCTCACACCCCTTTTTGTCCACCAAAATGAGGCCTTTTTTCTCGAACATCCAAGCCACGCTTCCGGCTTCCCCGGGCTTACCGTTGTGCTTTGTGAAGAGGTGACGGATTTCGCCTACGGTTCGGTTGCGGTTGTCCGTCATCACCTCCACCAGTACTGCCACTCCCCCCGGGCCATAACCCTCGTATAGAAACTCCTCATAGGCCATTCCCGCCAGCTCTCCCGTGCCCTTCTTAATGGCCCGTTCAATATTCTCTTTGGGCATGTTCACGGACTTGGCTTTGTCCACGGCCAGTCTCAACCTGGCGTTTCCATCGGGGTCTCCCCCTCCCAAGCGCGCGGCCACCATGATCTCCTTTATGATCTTTGTGAAGATCTTGCCCCGTTTGGCATCCACGGCGGCCTTCTTATGCTTAATGCTGGCCCATTTGGAGTGCCCAGACATTTTCTTTTCCCCTCCCTCCCTGATCCAAAAAGGCAAAGCCTTGCAAAATGAATTTCAAGAAAAACTAACACAAAGGCCGGGCTTTGGAAAGACGAGCTCCCAGCCCGCTCAAAAAAAAAGCCCGCCACCGCTTTTTTCCATGCGGCGACGGGCCAAAATGTTTCCCGGCAGCGACCTACTCTCCCACTCCGTCACCAGAGCAGTACCATCGGCGCTGGAGGGCTTAACTTCTGTGTTCGGGATGGGAACAGGTGTTTCCCCTCCGCTATGGCCACCGGGAAACCCTAGCCTTCTTGGACAACAGAACCTGGTTCGGGTCTTAAACGTTTTGAATTCATACCAACGTAAAGGGTTTGTGGTCAAGCCGCACGACCGATTAGTACCGGTTAGCTTAATGCGTTACCGCACTTACACCTCCGGCCTATCAACCTCGTGGTCTTCGAGGGGTCTTTAGTTCCCGCCGAAGCAGGAAGGGATATCTCATCTTGAGGTGGGCTTCCCGCTTAGATGCTTTCAGCGGTTATCCCGTCCGAACATAGCTATCCAGCGATGCCGCTGGCGCGACAACTGGTACACCAGAGGTTCGTCCATCCCGGTCCTCTCGTACTAGGGACAG
>CAYPWF010000063.1:0-20213 GCA_964414345.1 uncultured Desulfarculaceae bacterium | reverse complement strand
CGCGCCCTAGTGAAGGTCCTCCAGGCATGCGGGGTGGACTTCGGCGTCATCGGGGAGAAAGAGAGCTGCTGCGGAGACGCCTGCCGCAAGCTTGGAGGGGAAGAGCTTTTCTCCAGGCTCGCCCAGGCAAACCTTGCACTGTTCGAGGAGAAGGGAGTGGGTAAGCTGCTGGTGGCGTCTCCCCACTGCATGAACGCCTTTCGCAAGGACTACCGGCAGATCGGGGGGAACCTGGATGCGGTGCACTACTCCGTGCTTTTGGCCAATCTCCTCCAGCAGGGCAAACTGCAACCCAAGAAGGATCTGCACCTCAAGGTCACCTACCACGATCCCTGCTATCTGGGCCGCCACAACGGGATTTACGAGCCGCCTAGGGAACTCATTCGGGCTATCCCGGGAGTCGATTTGGTGGAGATGAGGAGAAACAGGGATGAAAGCCTCTGCTGCGGCGGGGGCGGAGGTGGGATCTGGATGGAGGTGCCTTCCGGGGAGCGCTTCTCGGAGCTGAGGGTTGCCGAAGCCGAGGAGACCGGAGCCGAGGTCATCGTGGCCGCGTGCCCCTACTGCGTGTCCATGTTCGAGGACGCCCTCAAGACCACGGGCAGGTCCGAGACCATGCGCGTCATGGAGCTCTCGGAGCTCCTCTTGGAATCCCTGGAGGACTGAGAGAGGCCAGCTTAGGCTTCGGGACTATTCGGCAACATGTGTCGGCCAAACGGGGGCAACAGTCAATTTACTAATGAGAAGTGACAAGGGACGAAGATGAAAGAGCGCATAGGAGTTTACATCTGCCATTGCGGGACGAACATAGCGGGTAAAGTGCGGGTGGAGGAAGTAAGGGATTATGTGGCCACCTTGAAAGACGTGGTGGTTGCACGTGATTACCTCTTCATGTGCTCGGACCCCGGCCAGGAGCTCATAGAGAAGGACATTCCGGAGCATCGACTGACCCGAGTGGTCGTAGCCTCCTGTTCCCCCCGGATGCACGAGATCACCTTTCGAGGGGCCGTCAAGAGGGGAGGCCTGAACCCCTTCAGGGCATTCCAGATGATCTGCATCAGGGAGCACTGCTCCTGGGTAACGCAGGACCCGGATGAGGCCACGGAAAAGGCCAAGGAACTCATCCGCGGGGCCGTGAACAGGGTCCGGTTCCACAGGCCGCTGCAGACAGTGGAGTATCCAGTGAATCCCAACGTGCTCATAGTGGGCGGCGGGATCGCAGGAATGCAGGCCGCCCTGGATGTGGCCAAGGCAGGGTACAAGGCATATCTGGTGGAGAGGCAGCCCACCATCGGCGGCCACATGCTCCAGTTCGACAAGACCTTCCCCACCCTGGACTGCGCCTCCTGCATCGGCACCCCCAAAATGGTTTCCGTGGGACAGAGCCCCAACATAGAGCTCTTGACACACAGCGAGGTGGAAGAGGTCACCGGATTCATTGGCAATTACAAGGTCCGGGTGCGCAAGAAGGCCAGGTATGTCAAGCAGGAGTGCACTGGATGCGGAGAGTGCGCCAATGTGTGCCCGGTTACCCGCCCCAACGAGTGGGACGAGAAGCTGGGCCCAAGGAAGGCCATTTATAGATCCTTTCCGCAGGCTGTGCCAATTACTTTCCTCATCGAGAAGAAGGACAGGGGGCCTTGCGTTCAGACCTGCCCTGCAGGCACAAACGTTCAGGGATACGTGGCTTTGATCGGGCAAGGGAAGAACCATGAAGCCCTCAGACTCATCATGGAGAAACTACCCCTGCCCGGAACCCTGGGCCGCATCTGTCCTGCTCCCTGCGAGAAAGTCTGCCGAAGGGGAGATTTTGATGAACCCCTTGCCATAAGGGAGCTCAAACGATACGCCGCGGACCAGGTGGACTGGGAGAGCCTGCCAACTCCCCTGGTCAGCCAAAAGAAGCAGAAGGTGGCGGTTGTGGGCTCAGGGCCGGGGGGAATCTCGGCGGCTTATTTCTTGGCATTGGAAGGATACAGGGTGACCGTCTTCGAAGCCTTGCCAGTGGCAGGAGGCATGCTGAGGGTGGGTATCCCAGACTACAGACTCCCCCCTGAGATCTTGGAAAGGGAGATCGATTATCTGAAGCGCCTGAACGTGGGAATAAGACTCGCAAGCCCCATAGGCCCTGAGCACAGCCTCGATGACCTCTTCGAGGAAGGATATCAGGCGGTGTACCTGGCTACAGGTGCTCACCGCAACGTCAAGCTGGGAATCCCAGGTGAGGAAGCTCCCGGCGTGATTCCGGCCACACGCTTTCTCAAGGAAGTCAACCTGGGCTCGCGGCCACAAATAGGCCCCGAGGTCGTAGTGATAGGCGGCGGCAACGTGGCTGTGGATGCGGCCAGAAGTGCATTGAGGCTGGGAGCCGATACCGTAACCATCCTCTACCGCAGGACCAGGGCGGAAATGCCTGCATACCCAGAGGAGGTGGAAGCAGCTATAGAGGAAGGCGTGCGACTGCAGTTCCTGGTGGCCCCAATGAAAGTGCTTTCCCAGGACGGGAAGTTGCAAGGGCTCATGTGCGTGAAAATGGAGCTCGGGCAGCCTGATGCCACAGGCAGGAGAAGACCCTTGCCCATTGCAGGCTCCGAGTTCCAGGTAAGGGCTGACACGGTGATCTCGGCCATTGGTCAGGTCCCCGACACAACCTTTCTGGAAGGGATAAAGGGTCTCCAACTGACCCAGCGCGGAACCGTCATAGTAGACCCCCTCACGTACGAGACAACCCGCAAAGGCGTCTTTGCTGGGGGAGACCTGGTCACGGGTCCGGCCACAGCCGTGGAGGCCGTGGCAGCAGGAAGGCAGGCAGCCATCTCCATCCACAGGTTCCTAAGCGGTCTCGACCTGCGCGAGGGAAGGTCTGTGGTACCTTCTGGCCAGAACTGGGCTGATTTGCCCCAAAGAGTGCCCCAGCAGCCCAGATTCAGGTCCATCTCATTGCCTTTGGACAAGAGAGGGGACTTCTCTGAGGTCAACCTGGGCCTGTCAAGCCAGGATGCCATGGCAGAGGCCCAGAGGTGCGTTTCATGCGGAGTCTGCTCAGAGTGTATGGAGTGCGTCTCGGCCTGTAAGGCCAAGGCCATAGATCACGGGATGCAGGATGAGATCTTGGAACTGGATGTGGGATCCATCATCGTGGCCACCGGTTATGACCTCATGGACCCCACCCCCATGAGGCAGTTCGGCTATGGCAGATACCCCAACGTCTTCACCAGCCTGGAGTTCGAGAGGCTAAACAACGCCACGGGCCCCACAAACGGCAAGATCCTCATGAGGGATCAAAGCGGGGCCTTCACCAGAGCCCCCGAGAGCGTGGCGATCCTCCACTGCATAGGGAGCCGCGACGTCAACTACCACGAGTACTGCTCCAGGGTCTGCTGCATGTACGCCTTGAAATTCGCCCATCTCATCAAGGACAAGGTGGGCCACGAGACCCTTGTCTACAACTTCTACATAGACATGCGCTGTTTCGGGAAGGGCTACGAGGAGTTCCTCAAGAGGGTCCAGGACGAAGGTGTGATGATGATCCGCGGCAAGGCGGCGCGGGTCACGGACGAGGCCCTGGACGAATCCGAGAGGGGGAAACTGGTGGTTGTGGCCGAGGACACCTTGGTTGGAAAGCTCATGCGGGTTCCCGTGGACATGGTGATCCTCTGCGCGGCCATGGAGAGTCGCAAGGACGCCGAACAGGTGGCGCGCACCTTCGGGATATCCACGGGCCGTGAGGGCTTTTTCCTCGAGGAACACCCCAAGCTGGAGCCCGTCTCCACCGCCACCTCAGGGGTCTTCATCGCGGGGGCCTGCCAGGGTCCCAAGGACATACCGGACACGGTGGCCCAGGCCAAGGCCGCAGCCAGCGAGGCTTTGGCCCTGAGCAGTTACGGCCGGGTGACCGTGAGCCCCATGATCTCGGAGATAGACCCCTATATATGCGTTGGTTGCCAGGTCTGCCGAGAGCTCTGCCCCTACTCGGCCATCGAGTTCGACGAGAGGCGTCGGGTCTCGGTGGTCAATGAGGCTGTCTGCAAGGGCTGCGGGAGCTGCGCCGCCTACTGCCCCAGCGGGGCGGCCAAGATTAAGCACTTCTCGGACAAACAGCTTTTCGCCGAGATCGACGGACTCCTGGATGGGATCAGGTTCGGAACCACAGGGTAATGGACTGGGATCAAGCAGCTATATGAAACAAGCTCTATTGGAAAGGACTGGATCTCAGCATGAAGTCATCCAGTAGGAGGGACTTTAAATGGCAGACTTCGAGCCCATAATCGTTGCCTTTGTTTGCAACTGGTGCACCTTCACCGCAGCAGACCTGGCTGGCACATCTCGGCTATCTTACCCGGCCAATGTGCGCCTGATCCGGGTCATGTGCAGCGGCATGGTGGACCCCAAATACGTTATCAAGGCCTTCCTGGAGGGGGCTGACGCGGTCCTCATTGGAGGATGCTGGCCAGGGGACTGTCATTACATCAACGGGAACCTAAAGGCGCGCCGCAGGGTGGCCCTCCTCAAGGAGATCCTCAGGCGATTCGGCTTCGAGGAGGACCGTCTCTGGCTCAAGTGGATCGCAGCCAGCGAGGGGAACCTCTTCGCAGAGACCATCAAAGAAATGGTGGAGAAGGTCAAGGCGCTCGGGCCCAGTCCGGTGAAAAAAAAGCTTGTGGCCTAGAATTGGCATGGACCAACGAGAGATCATTCTGAAGAGGACACCAATGGTCGAGTACACGCGAATGGAAGGCAAGGATGGAGGTGCGTTGGGAGGATTGCGCTCTTTTTTGGCAACCCTCATGGAAAAAGGGGTGGTGGATGCTGTGATGGTGCCTATGAGGCTCCCGTACAAACGGGTCATCATGCAAACCCTCGTAAGGGACCCGGCTAAGCTGGAGGGCGTGGATCCCATGGCACCCGTGGTCCCCACCAACTCTGCCAAATTCGCAGCCCAGCTCACCCATGACGAGACCGGTAGGGGCCTGGCCCTGGTCATGCGCCCATGCGAGATCCGTCCCTTCGTGGAGCTGGTAAAGCTCAAGCAGGGACGCTTGGAGGAGGTCCTCATCATCGGCCTGGACTGCCTTGGCAGGTATGAGAATGCCGATTTTCTGGCCTTGGACGGGGCCAATCCCTCTTTCACCCTTGATTTCTATAGATCCATCCGAGACGGGAAAGGCACGGCTCGCGACGGCACGGACCTGGCCGAGGCGTGCAAGGCCTGCGAGCACCCGGTGGCCGAAGGGGCGGACATTTGCATCTGCCTCATCGGGGAGGACATAGACAAAGGCCTCACCCTGCAAGGAGTCACTCCCAAGGGCAAGGAGGCCCTCTCCAAGGCCGGCATGGACGAGGCCCAAAGGCCGGATGGCAGGGAACAAGCCCTACAGGCCCTGTTGCTGGAGCGCACCTCTTTTCGCGACGCGTGGCTGAAGGATATGAGGGACCAGACCAGGGACCTGGAAGGCCTCATGGACGTCTTGGGGAATTGCATCAACTGCTACAACTGCAGGGTGGCATGCCCTGTGTGCTACTGCCGGGAGTGCGTCTTCGTCACAGATACCTTTCAGCACGACTCGGAGCAGTATTTCCGCTGGGCCGAGAAGAGGGGCATGCTCAAGCTGCCCACGGACACCATCTTTTATCACCTCACCAGGATGCAGCACATGAGCACCTTGTGTGTGGGCTGCGGCCAGTGCACGAGCGTATGTCCTAGCCACATCCCCGTCTCCCAGCTCTTCCGAAGCGTGGCCGAGGGAAGCCAGCGGCTCTTCCATTACGAGCCGGGAAGGGACGTGAAAGAGCCCCTTCCCCTCGGGGTCTTCTACGAGAAGGAGTTCGAGGAGGTGGCTGGGGGAAAGTGAAGATGGTGAGAAGAGGCCATCGGACTCGAATTTGTTTCAGTAAGCGCTCGTATGAAGGGGTTCCATTATGGAGATGACATCGGCAAGCGTTTTGGTTGTCGGGGCGGGCATAGGCGGGATCAGGTCCGCCCTGGATCTGGCGGAGCTGGGCTATGGGGTCCTGCTCATCGACAGCTCCCCGGCCATAGGCGGGATACTGGCCCAACTGGACTACCAGTTCCCCAACAACCACTGCGGCATGTGCAAGATGCTCCCCCTGGTGGGGAGGGAGAGGGCCTCGGAATTCTGCATGAGGAAGGCCCTTTTCCACGACAACATAGAGATCATGCCATTTACAGAGGTCAAAGAGGTGTCCGGGGAGCCGGGGGCCTTCCAGGTAACGCTCCTCCAGAAGGCCCGGCAGGTGGACCTGAATCGATGCATGGGCTGCGGCAAGTGCGTGGAGGTGTGCCCGGTGGCGGTCCCGGATGAGTTCAACCAGGGGCTTACCGATAGAAAGGCCGTGTACAGACCCGTCCCTCAGAACCTCCCCAACACCTACATCATAGACCGCGAGCATTGCAACAAGTGCGGCAAGTGCATGATCCACTGCCCCACACAGGCCATCGACCTCTTCCTCATCGACACGCAGCGGACCGTCCAGGTGGGGGCCATTATCCTGGCAGGCGGCACCGGGTTCTTCGACCCTGCGCCTTTGAGAGACCTCTACGGTTGCGGGGCCCACCCCAATGTCATGACCAGCCTCCAGTTCGAGCGCCTTGTGAGCGGTGTGGGGCCGACCCAGGGAAGGCTCCTCAGGCCATCGGACGGCGAGCCAATCCGCCGCATAGCCTGGATCCAGTGCGTGGGCTCCAGGAACCTCCATCTTAACAGGGATTACTGCTCCTCCATCTGCTGCATGTTCGCCCTCAAGGAGGCTGTCCTGGCAAAGCAGGCCGGTGCAGGCCAGGTGGACACGGCGGTCTTCTACATGGATATGAGGACCTACGGCAAGGACTTCTATCGTTACCAGAGGTGGGCCCAGGAAGAAGAGGGGGTGCGTCTGATCCGCTCCAGGGTGCACACGGCCGTGCCGTTGGATGACGGCAAACTGAGCATCCGTTACGTGGACGATGAGGGGACCATGCGGGAGGAGGCCTTCGACCTTGTGGTCCTGTCAACTGGACAAGCCCCACAGCCTGGCCTCAAGGAACTGATGGAGAAGCTCGGGGTTTCCCTGAACGAGGCCGGGTTTGCTGCCCCCCAGGGGTTCTCGCAGGTGCGCACGGACAACCCGGCTGTCTTCGTGTGCGGCTCGGTGACGGGGCTCAAGGACATCTCCGAGACCCTGGTCCAGGCCGGGGCCGCGGCGGCCGAGACCGCAACCTACCTCGCATCCAAGGGCGTCTCGGCCTCCAGGGAGACGATCCCGGATGAAAAGAGGGATGTGGCCAGGGCTGCTCCAAGGGTCAGCGTGTTGCTATGTAAATGCATGGGCTCCATGGAAGACGGGATCGATTGGAAATACCTGCGTAGCCGCCTGGAGGGGGATCGCTCCGTGGAAGCCGTCTTGGAGGTGGATCAGCTCTGCTCTGAGGAGGTCCTGGATGAGCTCCTCAGAAAACTCGAGCCCACACAGACCAACCGACTCCTCATGGGGGCCTGCCTTCCATATGTGTACAAGAGAAGACTGCGCGATCTGGGCACCCGGCTCGGCCTCAACCCGTTGTTGGTGGAGGTGGTGGACCTCCGAAGTCTAGGGTTCTCGGGGAACGGTTCCTCCATTGAAGCCACCAAGAAGGCGGAGATCCTCCTGGGCACGGCATTGGAGGGACTCAAACGCCGTGATCCCCTCTCCATGGCCTCTGTGCCGGTAACCCAAAGGGCCTTGGTGGTGGGAGGCGGCATCGCCGGGATGACCGCAGCCTTGACCATCTCCCAGATGGGCTTCCCGGTCATTCTGGTGGAAAAGGACCAAAGCCTGGGGGGCCGGCTTCGGCATATCTACCACACCCTGGACGGCCCGGACCCCCACAGGTTGCTGGCGGATACGGTGAAGCAGGTGGAAGATACGCCTGGGATCCAGGTCCTGACCGAGACAGAGGTGGTTGAATCCTGCGGCCGTGTGGGTGCTTTTCGGACGGTGCTTCAGGACAAAGGCGGCAGGAAGCGCGCTGTGGAGCACGGGGTGACTATCCTTGCCACAGGGGCCGCCGCGGCAAGCCCCGCGGAGTACTGCTATGGCCAGAGCGACAGGATCTTCACCCAGGAGGAGTTTGAGGAGGTCCTCGCCCAATTCAAGCTGCCCAAAGACAGACTCAAGACGGTAGTGATGATCCAGTGCGTGGGATCCAGGGATGAGAAAAGGCCGTACTGCAGCAGGGTGTGCTGCTCGGCCGCCTTGAAGAACGCCTTCAAGGCCCTGGAGTGGAATAAGGATGCCAGGATCTATGTGCTCTACAGGGACCTGATGACATATGGTTTTCTGGAAGGGTACTACACGAGGGCACGGGCGGCGGGCATCAGGTTCATCCCTTACAGGCCGGAGAGAAAACCGGAGGTCTCCATCCAGGAGGGGGTACCAGTGGTGCGATTTCAGGATCCCATCCTGCAACGTGAGGTGCAGATAAAGGCCGAGGCCTTGGTGCTGAGCACGGGCATGGTGCCTCCTGAGGGTACCGAGGGGCTGGCCCAAAACCTGGGCTTGAATAGGAACCAGGACGGCTTCTTCCTGGAGGCGGACGCCAAGTGGAGGCCCGTGGATTTCCTCAAGGAGGGGGTATTCGTGTGCGGCACGGCCCACTCCCCGCGCTCCATAGCCGAAAGCATGGCGCAGGCCAAATCCGCCGCCCAGAGAGCGCTGGCCATACTCCGAAGGGAAGAGATCTTTTCGGCCAGGATGGTGGCAGATGTTAAGAGAAGCATCTGCACCCTGTGCGAAACCTGTGTGGCCGTGTGTCCCTACGAGGCCAGGAGCGTGGACACGCAAGAGGGCATGATCGTAGTGGACCAGGCAGCCTGCCAGGGCTGCGGGGCGTGTGCTGCGGCTTGCCCCAGCGGGGCGGCCTTCGTGCGTGGACTGGAGGACAAGACCACGATGGCGGTTGTGGAGGCTACTTTGGAGGATGCCTTTGCGCACATCTGAGAAAAGGCGACGCACCGCTGTGAGGGGAGAGAGGAAGGGCATGGTGAAAACAGCATCTTTCAGGCAGGAGGTAAACCTTCATGGCTGAGGCAGTTAGACTTGAGGAACGGGTGGCCAGGTTCAAACAGCGGGCGCAGGGGGCCATCCCCGACGGGGGCAACCTGGACATGTGCATGCTCTGTGGCACCTGTGTGGGGGGTTGCCCGGCCGCTGGGCTCTCTGACATGGACCCCAGGAAGTTCGTGCGCATGGTCCTGCTTGGCCTGGACGAAGAGGTGGTGACAACGCCCTGGGTCTGGATGTGCACCCAGTGCCAGAGGTGCATATATGCCTGCCCCATGAAGGTGGACATACCCAGGCTGGTGTACGAGGCCCGCGCCACTTGGCCGCGGGAGGAAAGGCCAAAGGGGATCAGGGGCTCCTGCGATTTTCATGTGGAAAGGGGCGGGGCCATGGGGATTCCCAAGGAGGACTGGATCTTCGTGGTCGAGGATGTCTTGGAACAGGTCAGGAGTGAGCAGCCCGGGTGGGAGAACCTACAGGCCCCCATCGACAAGAAGGGCGCTCCGTACTACCTGAACCAGAACTCCAGGGAGCCCGTGACCGAGCCGGAGGAGATGGTGCCCCTTTGGAAGATACTCCACCTTTGCGGAATAGACTGGACTTACTCCTCGGAGATGTGGGGAGGAGAGAACTACTGCATGTTCCTGGCCGACGACGATGCCTGGGCCAGGATCATCGCCACCCAGGCCAAGGTAGTCGACGATCTGGGATGCCGCACGTTCTTGGAGACTGAATGAGGGCATGCCTTCTATGCAATCCAGGCTGGATTGCAAAAGTTCAAGATCCCGCATAACTGGGAGCTCCACAGCGTCATAGAGTTCTACGCCAAAGGGATCAGAGAAGGCAAGCTCAAGGTCAACTCAGACTGGAACAAGGAGGGGCTCAAGTTCACTGTCCAGGATCCATGCAAGTTAGTGCGTCAATCCCTCGGGGACTGGATAGCGGAGGAGCTTCGTTTCGTGGTCAAGAAGGTGGTGGGGGAAGAGAATTTCGTGGATATGGTGCCCAATAAGTCCAACAACTATTGCTGCGGCGGGGGAGGCGGTTTCCTCCAGAACCAGTATGTGGAAGAAAGGTTCAAATTCGGTCGTTTGAAACTGGAGCAGATAGACCGCACGGGAGCCAGATACGTGATAGCCCCGTGCCACAACTGTCATTCCCAGATTATGGAGCTGGCCCATCACTATGGAAGAGACTTCAAGGTGGTGCACCTGTGGACACTCATTTGCCTTTCCCTGGGCATTCTTAACGAGAACGAAAGGCTTTACCTGGGCGATGACTTGAAGGGGTGCAATCTCCCGGGTGAACCACCAACAGGGGAGAAGAGTCCCCTTAGGGAGTGAGGAAGATGTCGAAAACGATCCTGGTCATAGAGGATGAACCAGATGTCCAGATCTATCTGGCCACCCTGTTCCAGGAGAACGGTTACGAGGTAGTGACCGCATCCAACGGTAAGGAGGGCGAGGCAGCCCTGGCGCAGAGAAGGCCTGATCTCATATGTCTGGACATACTGATGCCTGAGAAGTCCGGAATCGCTCTTTACAGGGAGCTCAGGAAGAACCCGCAGCTCAGTGGAATCCCAGTAGTTATGGTAACGGGTTTCAGGGCTGAGGAGTTCCCGGGGGTTGATTTCAAGAAGTTCGTTTACGAGCGTTCGGTCCCTGGTCCGGAGGGGTATGTGGAGAAACCCATCGATAGGGAGCTTCTCCTGCGTACAGTGAGGGAGATTCTTGACCGGGCCGGAACCTCCTCTGGGGTCTCGGCCCAGGAGAGGGGGAGAAGAGATGAAACCCAAGAAAATACTGGTCATAGACGATGAGGAGGACGTGGTCACCTTCCTCACCACTCTGCTCGAGGAAAACGGCTACAAGACCTGCTGGGCAATGGACGGGTCGGAGGGCTTGGAGAAGATAAAGAAAGAGCTCCCGGATCTGATCTGCCTGGACCTTCTCATGCCTGAGAAGACGGGCATTTTGCTCTACCGGGAGATCAGGAAGGACCCAACCCTGAGGAACATTCCCGTGATCATGATAACGGGCTTCAGCGCTCCTGAGTACCCTCTCATAGATTTCAAACGGTTCATCTCCACCAAATCCATACCCCCCCCAGAGGGTTTCATGGAGAAGCCCATAGATCGCCAAGCCTTGCTAAAGGCGATCCAGGAAACACTGGAGGCCAGAGACAGGGAAAAGTGCTGATCTGGCCTGAAGGATCCAGGAATCAAGACCGCAGCCATGGGCTGAGCGCGGGAACAGAGATGAACCAGCCAAAGGAAGATCGGATGCCCAATGGGGCCGCACCGCAGAGGCATCCGGGCCTGACTCTGGAGCTCGGACTTCTCACTGCCGGGGCAAGCGCCCTAGGGATAGGATTTTCCCTCGGGGCTTTTCTTGTGATTTGTGGGGCAGAAGGCCTCAGAACTACTTTTGCTTTCATGATGGCCGTATTGGCAAGTCTCGTCTCCGCTCTCATAGTGAGCATATGGGTTCACATCATGGTGGCCAGACCCCTCAGAGAGATGGCCCAGGCAATGGCCATGGTGGCCCGTGGTGAGCCCAAAGAGGTTCAAACCATGAGGGCTAGCGGGGAGCTCCAATCTCTGTTGCAAACCTTCGCCATGGCCTGTGAGCGTGTGAGGGAGCGGGAACGACAGCTGGAGAGAAGCCGCAAGGAGTTCAGAACGCTTTTCGAGCATGTGCCATCCTACATAGCAGTTGTGGGGAGAGACTACCGCATAGTTGAGATGAATCGTAACTTCCGCGACACCTTTGGGGGGGCGGAAGGAGACCAGTGTTACCATGTGTACAAAAAGAGAGAGACCAAGTGCCACAACTGCTTGGTTGAGAAGAGCTTCCAGGATGGTACGGCTCATCGCAGTGAAGAACTCGGGGTGACCCGTGACGGTCAGGAAATACCTTACCTCGTCTACACAGCCCCGGTCACCAATGAACGAGGAAATGTTGATCATGTAATAGAGATGTCCGTGGACCTCAGACCCCTTAAAGCATTGGAGCATGAAAAACTCCAGGCAGAGCGGCTAGCCACAGTTGGGCAGACAGTGGCATCCCTGGCCCACGGCATAAAGAACATCCTGACCGGGCTGGAAGGAGGCGTGTACGTGACCCAGACAGCCATGAGCAAGGCGGATCAGGCTCTCCTCCAAAAAGGCTGGGAAATGGTGGAACGCAACATAGATAGGATTTCCCACCTGGTCAGGGACCTTCTGGCCTATTCCCGGGTTGGAGTTGGAGAGCTAATACCCACACATCCCAATGGCCTGGCCAAGGAGGTCTTTGGGCTCTTCTCAGAGACTGCCAATAGGATGGGGATCCAACTCATCCTGGAGCTGGACGCTTCTGTTGGGGAGGTTCCCATGGACCCCAGGGCGGTTCACACTTGCCTGGCCAACCTTCTCTCCAATGCCATCGACGCTTGTGCCGAGGACCCCCACAAGAAAGAACACAGAGTGATCCTAAGGACAAGGGGGGGGCCCGGAGAGGGACAGATCTCTCTCGAAGTGGAAGACAACGGCATGGGCATGGACGAGTCAACAAAGCAAAAACTATTTCAGAGGTTCTTCTCCACCAAGGGAACCAGGGGCACCGGCCTTGGCCTCATGCTCACCAGTAAACTAGTCCATGAGCATGGAGGGACCATATCGGTGGACTCCTGCCCAGGCCATGGATCCAGATTCCAGATTATCCTGCCGCGGAACAAGACAGCAGCAGTCTCTGCTTGACGCTCATCAGGCATCTCCCAAAGCCTTCTCATCAATTCACGCTTCCACCCCCCCTGCCCGCATTGTTCAGGATCGGCGGGTAATATCGGCTATCTTGATTACATGTTCGGAGAAACCGGTCCATACTCAAAAACCCCTGATTTTTGGTTTCAGGTTTTGCCCGGGGTTGAGTCGGAATATGCCGAACTGTACCGGGGGCTTAACCCCCGAAGTCACAGGCTTTGGAGAATGATCCGGGCTAGAATCAGGTTGCAGGAGAGCGACCATCATGCCATCATGGAGTCGGGAGAAAATGGAAAGGACCCTGAAGGGCAAGACAAGAAATCTCTCTAGGCCGGATCCTGCTAAGGATCCACGATGGACCGCCCTCATCCTGGACAGCATAGGAGACGGGGTCTTCACCGTGGATAGGGAAGGCAGGATCACCTCCTTCAACAGGGCTGCTGAGGAGATAACAGGCTTTAGCCGCCAGGAGGCCATAGGCCAATTCTGCCACGAGATTTTCAGGGCCAATATCTGCTTCGAGGACTGCCCCTTGAGGCGCACAGCCGAGACTCAGGAGCGCATAGTCAACCTGGAGGTGAATATTCTCAACCGCCAGAACCGGGAGATTCCCATCAGCATATCCACAGCCCAGATCAGGGACGAGGATGGTGAGGTGATCGGTGCCGTGGAGACCTTCCGGGATCTCTCCCTCATTCACGATCTCCGAAAAGAGATTGCGGGCCGCTATCGTTTCCAGGACATAGTGAGCCGAAGCAAGACATTCGCTAAGATCTTCCAGGTCCTCCCAGACATTGCCGCAAGCGATGCCACGGTGCTTCTGCATGGTGAAAGCGGAACGGGCAAGGAGCTTTTTGCCTCGGCCATTCACCAATTGAGCCACCGCAAGAACGGGCCTTTGGTGAAGGTGAATTGCGGAGCCCTCCCCGAGACTCTCTTGGAGTCGGAGCTTTTCGGTTACAAGAAGGGGGCCTTCACAGATGCTAAGACGGACAAACCAGGCAGGTTCAGGCTGGCCGAGGGGGGCACCCTGTTTTTGGACGAGGTGGGAGATCTTTCCCCTGGGACCCAGGTGAAACTTTTACGGGTGTTGGAGAGAAGGGAGTACGAACCCCTTGGGGCGGTCAAGACCGAGAAGGCCGATGTGAGAATAGTGGCAGCTACCAACGTTGTCCTGGAAAAACTGGTCAGAGAGAGGCGCTTTAGAGAGGACCTTTACTACCGGCTCAACGTTGTTAGGGTGGACATCCCCCCCTTGAGGGAGAGGCCAGAAGACATTCCACTTCTCATAGAGCATTTCCTCCACCTCCTGAACCGTAGGCTGGGCAAGCAGGTAAGGGGCGTATCCGAGAAGGCCATGAGGATCCTCCTCAGCCACAGCTACCCTGGAAATGTGCGGGAGCTCCAAAACATCCTGGAGCATGCCATGATTCTGTGCAAGGGAGTGGAACTTCAGCCCAGGCACCTTCCAGCTTTCCTCACGGGGGCCCAAAGCGGGCCTTTCTCCCCTCCCCTCCACCAACCAGGTTCCCAAATCCTTCGGGAAAAAGAAAGGGAGGCCCTCCTGGCAGTGCTTGAACGCCACTCCGGCCGGATTTCCGATGCCGCCAGAGACCTCGGAATCCACCGCTCCACTCTCTGGAGAAGGATGAAGCGGCTGGGGATTAGGGGACCCGAAGTTGCAAAAACGCAACCGTTGCAATGACGCAACCTAGACGCTTTTGGGGCAGCCAACCGGACTTCCCTCTTTAGTTGCATAATTGCAACAACCAGGATCATCTGCCAAGACCGGCCACGGCGGGGGGCCCCACCCCCGATGGCCCAGCCATGGCCGAAACTCCTGGACCGTTTATGTGTTCTGCGGCCATTTGGAGTGAATGGCACTTCTCTTGCTTTTAGAAGGCCGGGAAGGAGAGTCATGAAAATAGGCATCCCCAGGTATCGTGAGCGCATAGCCCCCAGGTTCGGATTCACAGAGGATGTCTTGATCCTGGAGCTGGATGGAAACCAGGTGGTGGGTCGGGAGGTGATAAGGCTGGATGGGTACTTCCCCCACCAGATTCCGGCTCTGCTTCACGAAAAGGGGGTGGAGGTGGTGATCACCGGAGGCATAAACACCGTATTCCAGGAAATGTTCAGAGCCCTTGACGTGCAGGTCCTCTGGGGCCTCATAGGAACACCCGAGGACGGCTTGAGGGCGTATCTTGGGGGAGCCCGGGCAAATCTGCGCGGAGCCTGCCGAGGTCGCAGACTCAGGCGCGGGCAGAATCGCTCGCGGCCCGTGGAGTGATAAGGGAAGGAGGTGTTTGAAATGCCAAGACTGGATGGTACAGGACCCATGGGAATGGGACCGGGAACCGGTTGGGGTATGGGTTGGTGTTTGGGGCGAGTTGGGGGTCCAAGAGGGTTCCCTCCTCGAGGTTGGTGGGGCCCGGGGTTTGGGTGGGGCCGCGGAATGGGTCGGGGTCTCGGCCGCGGTTTTGCCCGAAGGCGGCCCACAGGTGCTCCATTTTCTTTCTGGACCTGGGGTCCCCCTGGATGGGCTCCTGCCTCTACCGAAGAGGAGGCCCAATGGCTCAAGGAGGAGGCAGAGGCGCTCAGGCAGGAATTGCAGCGGGTGGAGCAAAGACTGGAAAAGCTGAGCAGGAAGGAGTCAAGCTGAGAACTCCTTGAGCCGGGGGGGCGGATCTCCAAGTCCGCCTCCCTGTTTTTGAAGAATCCCTGGAATCAAACAAGGAAAGGAAAACAAAAACATGAAAGACGGCGAGTGTGAGAAAGACAAAGCCTGTGAGACCTGCGAGTCGGCGGGCCGCTGCTCTGAACAGGAAAAAGAAGCCCACGAGGAAGCCAGGCTCAAGGAACGCCTTTTCCACATAAGGCACAAGCTCCTGGTCATGAGCGGCAAGGGAGGGGTGGGCAAGAGCACTGTGGCCGTCAATCTGGCGGCTACTTTGGCCATGGACGGGCACAGGGTGGGAATCCTGGATGCGGACATCCACGGGCCTAATATACCCAGGATGCTCGGAGTGGATCTCTGCGCTCTGGAAGGCACCAAGGATGGGCTTAGGCCCGTGGAGGCTTATCCAAACCTCACGGTGGTTTCCATGGCCCTCATTTCACATAACCCTGACTCCCCTATTGTCTGGAGAGGGCCCATCAAGCACAACGTGATAAAGCAGTTTCTGGGGGATGTGGAATGGGGAGATCTGGACTTCCTAATCGTGGATCTACCCCCGGGCACAGGGGATGAGCCTTTGAGTGTGGCTCATCTGATATCCAGTGTGGACGGGTCAGTGATAGTGACTACGCCCCAGGATGTGGCTCTTCTTGATTCCCGAAAGGCCGTGGGCTTCAGCAGGCTTCTCCACATCCCGGTGCTGGGTATCGTGGAGAACATGAGCGGACTTGTATGCCCCCACTGCTCCAAAGAGATTCCCCTCTTCAAGATAGGCGGCGGCGAAAGGGCGGCAAAAGAGCTGGATGTCCCATTCCTGGGGCGCATTCCCATAGAGCCTGACATGGTGGAGCTTTGCGATCAAGGCAAGCCCCTGGTATGGATGAAGCCGTACTCCAGGGCCCGTAAGGCTTATCAGGAACTCGCCCAAAGCGTGTTGGCCAAATTGAACGGGGCTGGACTCAAGATGGAGGCAAAAAAATGAAGATTGCGGTATCAGTTGAAAAGCCCGATCTGGATGCAAGGGTTGACCCTCGCTTTGGAAGGGCCTCCTATTTCATCATAGTGGACTCCGAAACCATGGCCTGGAAGAGCCTTGAGAACTCCATGAGCATGGAGCTGGCCCAAGGGGCGGGAATCCAGGCCGCTCAAAACCTGCTTAAGGAATCTCCCGACGTGGTCCTGACGGGCAACTGCGGGCCCAAGGCCTTCAAGGTGCTCGAGGCAAGGGGAATCTCTGTGTGCGTGGGCGTGGCCGGCACAGCACGCCAGGCTGTCCAGGATTATCTGAAGGGCCTTTACAAAACCGCTTCGGCACCCAATGTGCAGGGCCATTGGATGTGAGTTGCAACCTCTAAGCAGGGTTGCGCGTGCAGCACCCCCCAAGCCCGGATCTCAGATACAGAAGCAAGGTAGGAGCTACAACAAAACTTAGAGTATGGAGGTCGTCATGAGATTCGCGATTCCCTTGGCCGACGGAGTTCTGTGCAACCACTTCGGCCATTGCCAGCAGTTCGCCATTGTGCATTCCAAGGAAGGCAAGATATCCCACAAGGAGCTTCTCACCCCGCCTCCCCACGAGCCTGGTGTGCTTCCTCGTTGGCTGAGCGAGATGGGAGTCCAGGTGATAATAGCAGGAGGCATGGGAGCCAGGGCCATGGGTATGTTCGAGCAATTGGGAATCCGGGTTGTAACAGGGGCCCCAGCTCTTCCACCCGAAGCCCTGGTGGAGCAATTCCTGAACCGCACCTTAGAGACCGGAGCCAATGTCTGCGACCACTAAAAAAAGCTTTCCCACCTCAGTGTCCCCTATTCCTATGAGGCCGGGGGTCAGGCCCCGGCCCTCCTGCTTGGGTTATCATCTCTGCCATGAGAAAACCGATAAGGAGGCCTCAGGATGACCAAGATAGCCATTTTGGGATGCAAGAGAATCCAGGACCAGCTATGTGTTGCCTGCGCCAAGTGTCTCAAAGGGTTGAGCCTAAGGGAAGGGGAGTTTTCCAGGTACAAAGATGAGGAAGTGGAACTGGTGGCCCTCGGCAATTGCGGGGACTGCCCAGGCCTGGTCATTCCAAAGATCAAGCTCATGAAGGAGATAACAGGAGTTCTGGACAGGGATTTTGACGTAATACATCTGGGCACCTGCGTGGTCAAGGCAAAGAAAACGGCCCAGTGCCCGCTGGACTTCGAGAAACTGGCGGTGATGGTGAAAGAAAACTTCGGCAAGCAAGTAGTGGTTGGAACACACCCCTATTGAGGCCGGGAGCATGGATTTGAAGGACCCTGAGAGCATAGCCAAGGAGATCGAGAAAGCCATTCTGGAGGGTTTGGGCAAGGCCATAGGGGAGAAAGTGGCCGAGCATGCCTTGCGTCCTCGAAACGCGGGGGTTCTGGAAGACCCGGACGGGGAAGCCACCCTCTCGGGAATATGTGAGGACACCATCAGGATACAGCTTAAGCTGGCACAGGATCGCATCATTGACATAGCCTTTATGACCAACGGGTGTGCCGCCACCATAGCCTGCTCCAGCATGGCTACGGAGCTTGCCAAAGGGGCCACTGTGGGGGAAGCCCTGAGCATAGACGGGAAAAAGGTGATTGAAGCCCTGGGGGGGCTTCCCATAGAACACACCCACTGCGCTGACCTGGCTGCCAACACTCTCAAGAAGGCGGTTCGTGACGCCCTTCAGACCAGAAACGAGCCTTGGAAGAAGCTGTATAGGTCAAGAGGGGCCTGAAGGAGGTCCGAAACCCTATGATCATTGCAGTGGCAAGCGGCAAGGGAGGCACCGGGAAAACGATGGTGGCCACAAACCTGGCCCACCTTCTTGGGGACAAGGCTCAGATCATAGACTGTGACGTGGAAGAGCCCAACGCCCACCTGTTCCTTTTCCCGGTGGTAGACAAGATTACACCAGTGACACTCCCGGTGCCGGAGGTGGATCTTTCCAAGTGCAGCTTCTGCGGGATGTGTGCAGAAGCCTGCCATTACAAGGCCATAGTGGTGGTAGGGAAGCAGGTCCTGACATTCAGGGAACTTTGCCACGGTTGCGGGGCTTGTTCCCTTGCCTGTCCCGCAGGGGCCATAAGGGAGCATCCCAGACTCCTGGGGGTTTTGGAAGAAGGCCGATCCAATGGTTTACTTTATGCCGGGGGAAGGCTTAGGGTGGGGGAGGCCATGTCCGCACCACTCATCAAGGCAGCCAGAAGGCTTGCAAGGCCTGACAAGACCGTGATACTGGATGCACCTCCCGGCACCTCCTGCCCTGTTATCGCCACTCTAAAAGGGGTGGATTTCTGTGTGCTGGTCACCGAGCCGACCCCCTTCGGCATTCACGATCTATTGCTGGCCCTAGAGGTGGTGCGCTCCCTGGGGCTGCCTCACGGATTGGTGATAAACAGGGCGGATCTCGGGGATGGAGAGCTGGAGAAGATCTGCCGGGAGCAGGGCTTACCTGTTCTGATGAGCATCCCCGAAGATCGCTCCATTGCAGAGTCATATTCCAGGGGCCAGCTCATGACGGTCACCCATCCGGGCTACAGAAAAGCCTTCAGGAATCTAATGCAGGGCATAAGAGAAGTCTTGAAAGGCCCGAAGGGGACTTCCCCTTCTCGCAAAGCAACAAAGCCAAGAAATCCAGGGGCTGATCCAGGGAGGAAGGCATGAAGGAGCTCTTGGTGGTAAGCGGTAAGGGGGGCACGGGGAAGACCACCCTCACGGCCTGCCTTTCAGCTCTGGATGGGGCCAAGGTAATAGCCGATGTGGATGTTGACGCCGCGGATCTTTTTATCTTGCTCAAACCCGAGATGCGATTCAATAGAGAGTTCAAGGCCGGCCAGGTAGCTGTTATAGACGCTGAGTTGTGCTCCCGATGTGGAACCTGCAGGGAGCTTTGCAGGTTTGAGGCCATATCCGAGAATTATCAAGTCCAGCCAACCGATTGCGAGGGCTGCGGGGTTTGCGCCAGGGTCTGCCCTGAGAAGGCCGTCTCCCTGCGGGAGAGAATCTCCGGGGAGTGGTATGTGTCCGGCACCCGCTTTGGTCCTTTCGTACACGCCCGGTTGCACCCGGGTGAGGAAAACTCGGGGAAACTGGTGGCCTTGGTGCGCCATCAAGCCCGTGTCTTGGCAGAGGAGCAAGGCATCCCCTGGCTCTTGGTGGACGGCCCACCGGGTATAGGCTGTCCGGTCATCTCGGCTATGGCCGGAGGAGGGGCTGTCCTCATAGTCACGGAGCCCACTCCCTCAGGGCTGCACGATCTGAGGCGTGTGGCAGAGCTGGCATCACACTTTCGGCTCGTGAGAGCTGTGTGCATTAACAAATGGGACCTAAATCCCCAGATCACGCTGGAGATAGAGCGGTTCTGCCAGGATCAGGATATCCCTTTGGTTGGAAAGATAACTTACGACGTGGTTGTGAGCCGGGCCCTGGTGGCCAGGAGAATCCTCCTGGAGTGGGCCCCCGAAAGCCAGCCGGCTAAGGACATAAGGAGGATGTGGGAACAGCTCCATCCACTGGTTCCGGAGGCATGACATGGAGACCAGGGCAGGAAATGAGAATCTTCTCGCACGGATCATTCAGGCCCTGAGCGAGATTCTTGACCCAGAGACCTGCCAAAACGTATTGGAGATGAGACTCATAAGGGACCTTCAAGTGAGCCAGGATGGCAGCGTTGAGATGGTGTTTCGGCCATCCTCTAGGATATGCCCTCTGGCCTTCGCCCTTGGGGCGGAAATAAAGGCGGCAGTGGGGAGGGT
>CAYPWF010000062.1:0-21067 GCA_964414345.1 uncultured Desulfarculaceae bacterium | reverse complement strand
TTGCTCTTGGGACCTGGGGCCTGCTGGGGGGCTGAGAAGAGGCTCGTCATAGCCACGGCCTCCACGGGGGGCACCTGGTATCCCCTGGGGGGCGGTGTGGCCAACATCATCAGCAAGTATGTGGCCAATACCTCGGCCTCGGCCAAGCCATCCGGGGCTTCTGTGGAGAACATCCGCAACGTGGGTGGGGGCAGGGTGGATCTGGCCATAGTGATGCCGGATGCAGCCTATTTCGCCTTCAAGGGGGAGGCGGATTTCAAGGCCGACAAGAAATACGATAATCTGAGGGCGCTTTTCGCCACGTACCCCATCGAGGCTTATTTCTACACAGTGGAAAAGACCGGGATAAAGACCTTCTCAGATCTCAAGGGGAAGAAAGTGGCAGTGGGAGCGGCCGGCTCGGGCACCGAGGTCTTCAACCGCATGGTGCTGGAGATGTATGGAATAACCTACGATCACATAAAGCCGCAGTTCCTCTCAGCACCCGAGGCCACAGAGGCCCTCAAGGACGGCACGGTGGATGCGGCCATGTACCTGCTGGGCACCCCTGCTCCCACCCTCATGGAGCTTGCCACCCAAAGAAAGATCGTGTTCATAAGCATGGAGCCAGAAAAGGCCAAGGCCTTCTGCGAGAAATACCCTTTCTACTCCCAGGTGACGGTCAAGGCCGGGACTTACAAGGACCAGACACAGGACTTCAACACAGTCAACTACTACGGGATCTTCATCTGCAACAAGGACATGGAGGAGAAGCTGGCCTATGACATCATGAAGGCCGTCTTCGAGCACAAAGAGGAGCTGGATCAGATCCACGTGGCCTTCAAGGACATCAAGCTCCAGAACGCCACCAAGAGCATAGCCATCCCGCTTCATCCGGGAGCCGAGAAGTTCCTGAAGGAAAAGGGCGTGATCAAGTGAGCCAGGCAAAGAGGCCGTCCTGGGGGTGGTTGGCTTTGTGGGCCTGGGCCTTCTGCCTGGCCTACTGGCAGGGCCGTCCCCCAACGGCCCTTGCCCAGGAGCTCTTGGCCCTTGTATTAAGGGAGGAGTCCAGCGGGAAAGCCCTGTGGTGCTCGCCTGTGGTGGCGCAGGAGGAGCTGGTGGTGGAGTTCCTCCATTCCTACGACCGCTTCCCTGTGAGGGAGCACTACAGGATCCTGGGGCCGGGGCGGATACTCTTTCATGGCCTGATAACCAGGTCCCTACTCAATGGCCAGGGATTCACCTCGGCGGGGATTCGCACAAGACCAGATGGCTGGCTGGAGGTGGATGTGCCCCAGACCCGGATGGATAGGGTGGAGTTCATCATGGGGTCCAAAGAGCTGGCCGATCACAGGATCCTGCTCCGCGGGGTGGAGTACCGTCTGTCCCAGGTAATTGAACCCGGGGCCTCTGTGGTGATCCAGGCCGAGGCCGCCCGCTGCACAGGGTCGGCCTCGGGGAGGTAGGAGAAATCAACATATGGCAGATGGGGGTGGGCAGGGAAAGGGGAAAGGGTTTTGGGGCTGGGTGGTGACCCTCACGGCCGTGGCCATGTGCGGTTTCCATCTATACACGGCTCAGTTCGGATTGAGACCTGCGGTGATCCAGAGGGGAGTGCACCTGCTTTTCGGGGTGCTGCTGGTCTTCCTTCTTTACCCAGGAGTCAAAAAGGGCCCCCTCAAGGTGTTGGGGCGAACCCTGGACATGCTCCTCATGGTGGGTGGGGCGGCGGGCCTCCTCTACATAGTCAGTCAGTACAGGAACATTGCCATGAGGGGCGGAGCTCCCAACACGGCTGACCTGGTGTTCGGCTCCATCGTGATACTGGTCACCCTGGAGGCCACCCGCAGGGTCCTGGGCCCGGCTCTCAGCATGATTGGCGCGGTGAGCCTTGCCTATGCCCTGTTCGGCGACCACATTCCCGGGGAGTGGGGCCACAGGGGGGTCTTCCTGGATGAGCTTGTGGAATATCAGTTCCTGACCACAGAGGGGCTCTTCTCAATCCCTTTGGGGGCCTCCGCCAACTTCATCTTCCTGTTCATCCTGTTCGGGGCTTTTCTGGTGAGCTCCGGCACAGGGGATTTCTTCATAAAGTTCGCCAATTCCCTGGCCGGGCACCTGAGGGGGGGCCCGGCCAAGGTGGCGGTGCTCTCCTCGGCCGCCTTCGGGACCATCTCTGGCTCGGCTGTGGCCAACGTGGTCTCCACCGGCTCCTTCACAATCCCCCTCATGAAGAAAATTGGATACAGGCCGGTCTTCGCCGGGGCGGTTGAGTCCGTGGCCTCCACAGGGGGGCAGATCATGCCCCCTGTGATGGGGGCAGGGGCCTTCATAATGGCTGACATGCTCGGGATCTCCTATCTGAGGGTCTGCATGGCAGCCGCCATACCCGCGGTGCTCTACTTCTTTGCCCTGCTTTACATGGTTCACATGGAGGCATTGAGACAGGGGCTCAGGGGATTGCCCAGGGCCGAGCTGCCTAGGCTGGGCCGGGTTCTCAAGGAGGGGGGCTATCTGCTGCTGCCGGCCCCGTTTCTGGTAATCCTCCTGGTGCTGGGCTACTCGCCCATGAAGGCCGGTTTCTGGTCCATAGTGGCAGTGCTCCTGGTCAGCAGCCTGAAGAGAGCCAGCCGCATGAGCCCCAGGCAAATCCTGGAGACCCTGGAGAGGGGGGCCAGGGGTTCCCTGGAGGTGCTCACCGCCTGCGCCACAGCGGGGATAGTCATTGGGGTTGTGACCCAGACGGGCCTGGGGCTCAAGTTCTCGAGCCTGGTGATCCAGGCTGCAGGGGGACAGCTCCTCCTGGCCCTCATATTTGTCATGGTGACCTCCTTGATCCTGGGCATGGGACTCACCACCTCTGCTGCGTACATCCTCACAGTGATCCTGGGGGGTCCGGTGCTGACCAAGCTGGGGGTGGATCCCCTGGCCGCACACATGTTCGTGTTCTACTACGCGTGCCTCAGCACCATAACGCCTCCTGTGGCCCTGGCAGCCTTTGCAGGGGCGGGCATAGCCGGATCCCCCCCCTTCCGGACCGGGTTCGAGGCCATGAGGCTCGCTCTTGTGGCATATGTGGTGCCCTTCATCTTCGTGTTTCACCCGGCCCTCATCTGGAAGGGAGAGCTGGCCACGATTCTCCAAGCAGGGGTGACGGCGATGATCGGCTGCGCAGCCCTGGGTTCGGGGATGATGGGCTATCTGACTGGAAGGCTTCAGCTCTTCATGCGGGGGGCGCTTCTGGCGGCGGGTTTGCTCCTCATAAAACCAGGGGCAGAGACCGATCTGTGGGGGGCCGCGATACTCCTGGCGGTGTTGGCGCTGCAGCAGGTGCGGGCACGCATGGCCCGCAAGACCCAGGAGGCAGGGTCACCTGGGACAAGGTGAAGGGCTGATTCTAGCCAAGGGCTTGCTTAGAGCTTCGGGGGGCTCTCCAAGCGGTCTTGGAATCAGCTGGATTCTTGAGGAGAAGGAGTGAACAGTGGTGCGAGTGAAGATCAAGAGGGCTTACGAAGAAGCCTCAGATGAAGACGGACAGAGGATCCTCGTGGACAGGCTCTGGCCCCGTGGCATATCCAAGGAAAAGGCCCGGATAGCCTTCTGGGCCAGGGATCTGGCTCCATCTACGGAGTTGAGACGCTGGTACAGCCACGACCCGGCCAAGTGGGCGGAATTCAAGTCAAAGTACTTCCTGGAGCTGGACGCAAACCCGCAGGGACTAGACAAACTCCTCCAACATGTTCGCCGGGGCCCTGTCACCCTAATTTACAGCTCTACCGAAACCAGGCTCAATAACGCCGCTGCTCTCAAGGAGTACTTGGAGGCTAAGCTCCAGGGCAGATGAGAAGGCACCAATCAGGATCCCGGGGAAACGATGGCATATCTTTTCGCGGCCCCTTCCTGATGGCAAATTGTAAGTGGAAGGGCATGCGGGGTGCCTTCCACTTGCAGCACAGGAGGAGGCCCATGAACATCCCAGAGGAAGTAAAGAGCATGATCAGAGGGGACAGGGTCGTATTGGTAGCCACCTCCAGCCTGGAGGGAGTGCCTCATCTGGCTGCCGCAAGGGGGTTGACCCTGGTTGACCAGGAGAGTGTGGGCATCAAGGACTGGCTGTGTTTCCAGAGCCTGGACAACCTGACAGAAAACCCGAGGGTGGCAATCTCCCTCATGGAGCAGGATGGTTCAGGGGGATTCCAGATCATCGGGAGCGTGGAGATAGGCCAAGTGGAGGAGATAATGGATGGATACATGTCAGAGCCAGAAGGCGCCAGGCTTGTTCCGCAGGCCAAGAGGATGCTCCTCATACGGGTGGAGAGGGTGCTGGAGTTATCCACGGCTCCCCACCCGGATGGGGGATGAGTTATTCTGACTGCAAAAGGGTTCGGTCTGCGCGGGCTGACAGCATCCTGCGATTCGCGTGGGGGGCTGTCTTGAGTATAACCGGTCAGGGGTTGAGACCAAGGAGGTAAGTTCCATGGAGCTCAGGGGAAAACGCGTTGCCATCCTCCTGGAGAGCAAGTACAACGAGTTCGAGTTCTGGTACCCGTATTTCCGCATGAAGGAGGCCGGGGCTTTGGTGAGCATCGTGGGCACTGGGCCCAAGGAATACCTGGGCTCCAATGGGTTGCCGGCGCCGCATCCCTCTGTGCGAGAGAGTCTGGAAGAGCTCGTCTTAGCCGAGACGGTGAGGGTAGAGGACTTCGACGGGGTCATTGTGCCCGGGGGCTTTGCCCCTGACTACATGCGGCGCAACCCGGCTTTGATTCAGTTCGTGAGGGATATGCACGCGGCCGGCAAGATAGTCGCGGCCATATGCCATGCCGGGTGGGTCTTGGTCTCGGCTGGAGTGCTCAAGGGGAAAAGGGCCACCTGTTTCTATGCCATCAAGGACGATGTGATAAACTCAGGCGCCCGCTACTTGGACAGACCTGTGGTAAGGGACGGGAACCTCATAACTTCCCGCTGCCCGGATGACCTGCCCGCATTTTGCCGTGCCATCATAGAGGCCTTGAGGGAAGGCTAACCGCCTGCTCCCAACAGGAGAGGCGACAGCCGTTCAAGATCCGGCCGTCGCCCGGGGGCTTCCTCTTGCTGCGGCCCCGATACTGCCTCCTTCTTGTCCCTGGTCCGGAGGGCTCCCCGGACCAGGGGTAGGAACGTCGAGTTTGGGGAGACCTGGGTCAATTGGGACTCATGGATTCCCCGAACCTGAGCCTTATTTCTCCCGGCACGGTTTGAGGGTGCTCCAGTCGAGAATCGTCGTCAACGCAATGCACCCTTTCTTCGATTCTCACCCTGTTCAGACTCCTCAGTTTGTCCATGGGGCAGAGCAGACGACGGCCCGCCTCATCCCTAACCCACACCAATGGATGGGTCCTGATCTTTGCTTGCATGGCCATTGCCTCCTTATGTAACTCTAGCCCCTCGGCTTCTCCTCCTTGGGTTTCGGAAACCCAGGAGCTGAGGGGAAGGAATGTAACAGCATCTCACCCTGCCTAGGCTTTCAAGCAGGCATCTCGCAGAACCTGTGCTTGATGGCTTTCCATCCTGCTATCTCATAAAGGGCGGACAGACCCACCAGGACATACACTATCTTGCTGGGCAGGGTCGTATTTCCTCCAAAGATCTCTGAGATGAGATCCACCTCCAACAACCCCCAGATCCCCCAGTTGATGGCGCCGCCAAAAAGCAGCAGGTAGGAAATCCAGTCCAGGAACCTCATGAAGTTCATTTTGCCCTCCTCATGATCCCTAAAAAGATGCTTCAGGGAAACTTGGTCTATTCAATTGTAGAATAGTCCAACCGCGAACGCGTTCAAGGGGGTCTGAGGTCTTATCCTTTGATTCGGGCTGCAGGCTCCCTGGGGTGTGAAAAAATGCTTCCCCATCTTCTTAAAAACCTCGTCCTGGGGCACCAAGAAATGGGCCGGCCCAATTGCTCCCACCCTTACCTGGCCGGACAATCCACCCCAGAGCTCATGATATGAGCCACTCTCAGGAGTTTCTCCACCACTTCCAGGGGGCTTCGGCCCAGGATCCGCACCATGGGCTCCTTGCCCAGGTCCCCTTCGTCGAACACGGCGTCCGGGAGCTTTCCCAGGGATGAGATGGCCTTATCGGTCCCCCATTCCAGGGTGGAACCTTCCCGTTCCTTGATCTCCTTGGGTTCCTCCCTTCGGTCGAAGCGGGCAAGGGTAAGCCCGGCCCTCTGGCAGGCTTCTATTATGCCCGCCGAATGCCTTATGTTCATTGCGGAGCGCATCTCTGGTTCATGGCGCATGGCGGCCAGTATCACCCGGGCGATGTGCCTGGATGCTCCAAAGGCTGGCTGCCTGAAGACCAGGATCCTCCTGCCCTCCTGGCTTATGCGGCCTGGGACTGCCGCCACCTCATCGAAACCCCGGGCACCCGGCAGTGCATAGCCCAGGTTGGATCGCACCTCTGGGATCAAGTCCCCCAGGGGTTCTGCCTCCAGCCTGTGGAGAGCCTCGCCAAGCTCCCGCAGCACCTGCTCTCTTTGCTTCCACCTGAGCACCTCTGCGTAAGGATTTGTGGGCCCGCAACCTCCCCCCAGGGCAACTCCGGTGGCAATGGCCCTGGTTACGAACTCCTTAGCCCTTCCCACGGCCTGTACGACGGGTTCTCCCTGTGCCAGAAATGTGGCCAGAGCAGCCGAGAAAGTGCAGCCAGTGCCGTGGGTGTTGCGGGAAGAAAGCCTGGGGCCTGGGAACAAATGGGCGGATTCCCCGTCGAAGAGCAGGTCCACGGCCTCCCCTTCCAGATGGCCTCCCTTGACCACCACGTGGCTAGGCCCCATGGCGTGGATCAAGCGGGCTGCCTTCTCCATGTCCTCCAGACCCTTTATGGTAAGGCCCGTAAGTCTGGACGCCTCAGGCAGGTTGGGAGTGACCACGTAGGCCAGGGGCAAGAGCTCACGACACAGGGTCTCGACCGCCTCCTGCGAGAGAAGGGACTCCCCGCTTTTGGCCACCATCACGGGATCCACCACCAGGAGTCTCACCCCGTGGTGCTTTATACCCTCGGCCACAACCCGGGTTATCTCCACGGTGCCAAGCATCCCGGTCTTGGCCGCATCAGCGCCTATGTCGGAGAGTACTGCATCCAGCTGCTTTCTCACGAATTCCACCGGCGCCATTTGGACTCCATGGACTCCCAAAGTGTTTTGGGCCGTAAGAGCGGTGATCACGCTCATCCCGTAACCGCCAAGCACTGTTATGGTCTTCAGATCCGCCTGTATGCCAGCCCCTCCGCCAGAGTCAGAGCCGGCTATGGCAAGAACCCTTTTCATTGATCCTCTCCTTTAAGTTTTCCCTCTCCGGGCCCGCCCAGTCGCACCACCCGGTCAAAAAGCCGGGCAAGAGCCTCCATTTGGGCTCTTTCCCTCACGGAGAGCTCCCCGCCTCCCAATCTCTTTCCCATGTAGCCATTGGCCACCACCGTATGAAACCTCTCCAGCCAGGAAAATAAGTTTGCGGCGCACCCGGCCTGCAGGTACATGCTGGCGTCGTTTAGAAACAAGGTTTCCTCCCGCCCCCCGGCCTGGGCCATGATATTCTCTATGGCCGCAAGGTTTGCCTGGGCCAGTTCCAGGATTTCCTCCTGACTCCTTCCCATGAGCCTGGGCGGGGCAAGGCTAGGTCTCAAGTACCTGACGCGCTCTTCCCTGGGTGGCTTGAGCCTGCCGCCCACTCCTGAGAGCCCTTTTTGGGCAGCCAGATGCTCAGGGATCTTCGGGGCCAGATCCAGAACCAGGATATTCCCGCCCAGGCCCTGCCTGGAAAACCCATCCAGGATTCTCTGGCAAAGGGTGGTCTTCCCCGAGTTCACCTCCCCCACAATGAGGGTGCGTTTGCCCACCAGTAAAGAGTAGGAGTCTTGCTCCGGGGTTTTCATGGTCTCATGCCACCAGCACAAGACCTGTGAGACTTGCGCATTTTACCTCCTCCACTTTTGAGGAGTGCCCTATGGGGACCAAGGGCCAGCCCAGTGACTCGGCTATGGCGAAAACGTCGAAACCACAGGCTTCCATGGCAGGCCTTGCCCTCAGGGGATGAGCACAGGGCTCTCCACGCAGAACCGCACAAGGAGTCAGAGGAAGGCAAAGAGAACACTCCCCTGCCGCAAACCCCATGGCCAGGGGAAACCCCATATAGAAAGCCTGAGCCTCCAGCCTCGCAACCATCTCCTTTTGCCTTAGCTCGGTCTGCAGGTGTCTGGAACGCCAGCCCTCGCCCACGAAATCCTCCACCCGAGCCTCCAGTTGGAAAAGCACACCCCAGGCGTACTCCCGCAGAATCCGGCGGGTGACATCCGGCGTGAGCGGGTTGTGGGGAGGGCACATGGCGCTGCTGCCATAGAACCTGCAAAGGGGCACAAAGCATTTGGCCCTTGCCGCTTCCCTCACAACCAGCCTGGAAGTGGGGACAGCCTGCGCCCGCGCCGCACCCAAGGAAAGGGCCTCTTTGCACAACAGGTCAAGTTTCTGCTTTGTTGCTCTTCCCAATTTCCGGCTCCCGGAATTCTACTTTTAATTGGCCGCCCTGCTTCCCACCAGGAGAGCCAAGACAGCGGCCCAAAGGGCCATGAGCCCGTACTCCCAAGGACTGATCCTCCATTTCCCCATGAGAGTCCGCCCTTTTCTTGCAAAGCCCCTGACCTCCATGGCCATGGCCAGATCCTCGGCCAGCTGGAAGGACTGGATCAAGAGAGGTGCCAGCAAGGCAGTCAGATTCCCCAAATTTCCCGGTCTTGGCCTGAGGTCTATGCCCCTTGAGCGCTGTGCTTCCATTATGGCCCTCAGCCGTCTGCCCATGAGGGGCACATAGCGCATGGCTGTCACGATAATGAAGGAGAACTGGTATGGCAGGCCCATCCTGCGCAAGGCCCCTCCCAGCTCATCCGGAGTGATGGAGCTGAAAAGAAGGAAAGAGGCCGTAAGGAGAGCCTGGAAGCGAAGAGCCATCTCCAGGGCTTCCGAGAGGGGGAATGCGGCGACTCCCACCAGAAAAACCATGGCCACCATGGGAGCCGAAATCCGAAGGGATTTGAGCCATGGCCCGGCCATGCCCAGCAAGAGCACCCCCAGGAGCAAGGCAGCCAGCTCCGCGGCCAGAAGCCAAGGCTTCCCGGTGCAAAGCACCAGGGCCACTGTGAAAAGCCCTAGAATCAACCTTGTCCTGGGATCCATGGATTTCAAGTTTGAGACCTCACGCCCTTAAGCTTGCAAGCCCGTCTTGAATCTCCGAGACCGGCCTTATCCTGCCCTCTTCCATCTCCAGGCAGCGGTCAGCCACGGCCCTGGCAAAGGCCCGGTCGTGGGTGACCACCAGGATGCTGGTGCCTTCCTCCTGCAGCCTGCAAAGCAGCCTGGCCAGCCCCATGCGGGAGCGGCCGTCCTGCCCGGCCGTGGGCTCATCCAGTATCAGAATCCCGGACCCCATGGCCAGAACAGAGGCAATGGCCACCCTCCTCTTTTCCCCCTCGCTCAGCCTGTATGGGGAGCGCTCCAAGAGCGAAGCGAGGCCGAGGGTCTCGCATATGGAGCGAAGTTTCCCAGGAGAACAAGATTTCCTGGCCAGAGGGCCCGCCAGGATCTCGTCTCGCACGAGGCTCCGGAAAAACTGGTCGTTGGGGTTCTGGAAGACCATTCCCACCAAGGGGGCCAAAGAGGAGGGATCCCTACCCGAAATGGGCTCTCCCCTCAGAAAGATTTGACCCCTGTCCGGGCTGAGCAGCCCGTTTAGATGCCTTATAAGCGTGGTTTTCCCGGCTCCATTGGGCCCGAGTATGGCCAGAATCTCCCCCTCGTGGAGGCTGAAGCCCACATTGTTAAGGATAAGGCGGCCTCCAAGGCTCTTGCTTAGATCCCGCACCTCCAGCACTGTTTGAGCCCTTGAGAAATCCCCGGCCGGTTTGGGAGAGTAGCTGGGGATGAGCCCAATGCGGGCGAGCTCCTCCTTGGCCTGCCTCGCAGGGCCCTCAAAGCAGACTCTTCCTCTCTCCAGGATGAGACATCGGTCCACTTCTTCCAGAAGAGCCTGCACCCTATGCTCTGCTATCAAAAGGGTTCTGCCTTCTGAGCGCAGTTTTCGAAGCACCTTCTTTACTTTCCCCACGGAGATCTCATCCAGGTGCGCCAGAGGTTCATCCAGAACCATGACTGGACAGGGCATGCAGGCCGAGGCGGCTATGCCCACGAGCCTTTTCTCCCCGCCTGAGAGATCTTCGGGGCTGCGCCCGAGCAGATGGCCCAGGCCGAACTCTTGAGAGGCCCTTTCGATCCTGGAGAGGATCTCCTCCTCGGGGAGGCCCAGGCTTTCCAGACCAAAGGCCAGTTCCCTCTGTACCGTGGGGTTGAAAAGCTGGGCATCGGCGTTTTGCATCACAAGACCTACGTGAGAAAGCAGCTCCGAGGGGGAGTGGAGGCTGAGGTCCATATTGTCCAGAAAGGCCCTTCCTTTAAGCCGGCCTCCCAGAAGGTGGGGGATCAGCCCCCCCAGCAGAAATGAGAGGGTGGATTTGCCTGAGCCGCTTGCCCCTGCAACCATGAGAGTTTCCCCGGATCTGACCCTAAGATCCAGACCGTCCAGCACAGGGACACCCCCGGAGCCGGGGTACGCGTATTGGATGCTCTGCAGATCTATCATTCTCGCCAGATCCCGGCCTTCCGCAGCACCTGCAATGCCGCAACCCCCAGCACTGCCCCGGCCAGGGAGCTGGCTGCGAAGGCCCCCATCATGACCGAGGCTGCCATGGTCTTCTTCATGAGCATGGGGGCCACCAGCCAGACGCTCACAAGGGCTCCCAGAAAACCCGTGCCCAGCACCTCCCCCAGAGCCGCTGCATAGCTCCTGCGAAACAGTATGTAAGCCCATCCGGCCAGAAAGGCCCCTATCATGCCCCCTGGAAACGCCAAGGGTGTTCCCACTCCCAGAAGGTTTCGGATTATGGCTGCAGCCGTGGCAATCCCCAGCGCGTACCAAGGCCCCAGCATGACCCCGCCTATCACGTTGATCATGTGCTGGGCGGGAAACAGCTTAATGAAGCCTAGGGGAATGAAAATGGGAGACAGGGCCACGGCTATGGCCACCAGGATCACAGCTTGAGCTATCTTTCTTGTCTGCATGGATTCCCCTCTTACTTTGGGCTTGGTTTTTCTTCCCTCTCTTCCCCCAAGATGAGCCTGAGCACCAAATTGGCCTGATGGTGCGCCGCGATGCCCACCCTTGGGGCCATGAGGCCCCAGCCGGGCCTGGCGGCAGAGACCTGGTCGCCCACAATAAAGAGCCGGGGCGAGACCCGCTCGGTTCGGATGGTGTTGTTGGGCCCAAAGCCCGCCAGCCCCGATGCGGCCACTATAGTGTGATCAGGCATTTGCTCCAGCACTGTGGTTATGATCATCTCCTTCATCTCCGCCTTGTCGAAGGCTTCCACTATGATGGGGGTGGAAGCGAAGATGATGGGCACGTTGTGGCTGTCCAGCACCACCTCGTGGCCCTCCACTCGCACATAGGGGTTTATTCTGGAGAGGTTCTCCCTCATGGCCTGCACCTTGGGCATCCCTATCTGCTCCACGAAGTACTGCTGGCGGTTAAGGTTGCTGGGCTCCACCACGTCGAAGTCGGCCAGCACCAAGGTCCCCACGCCCACCCTGGCCAGGGCTATGGCCACCGAGGAGCCGAGTCCCCCCAGGCCTGCTATCCCCACCCTGGCAGCCTTGACCTTCTCGTGCACCCCGGGGGTGTGGCGGGCTGCCATGAGGGCCTCCAGCTCCCGGGCAGTGGGGGTTTCCCCCCTGCGAATGAGAACCACCCTGTCTCCCTGTTGCAGCGGAAGGTCTTGGCTTTGAGGAAAGCCGTTGTAAATGAGAATGTCCGCCCTGGGTTTGAACCTATCCCTCAACATGTGCAAAGTGGTGCCTGGATCCACCTCCAAAAGCTGCTCGTTTAGGAAGATCTCCAATCTTTCCATGGCACCTCCTGGGGTGGGCTGTCTCCCAAAAAAGAAAACCGCTTCCACAAGAAGGGAAGCGGCGTCCTTCAAGGGCCCTGCAGCCAAAGCCCCCGCAAGGGCACAGGCTCCAAGAGTTTCTGGTTAGAGCCCTCGTCGCTTCCCTACGCTGGTATTACCCAGATCAGGTTCTAAGGGTTGTCGCGCCCCTCCAGCGCGACTCTCAGCTAACCACCCCTAGCGACAAGAAAAGCTTACCAGCTTGGGCTGATTTGTCAATGGAAAAGCCGGGTTCGCCCGGGGGAGGATACCCTGGTGGCATTCCCTGGCTTCAAGTCTTACCCTGACATAGGGTATCCTGGCCCAAATACCTTTCCAAAGGGGAGGGTGAAAAATGAGGATCGAGTGTTTTTTGTCACAGGGGTGCGCTTCCAGGGAGGCTCTGGAGGCCAACATAAAGGAGGCACTCAGCCTCGAGGGACTCCAAGCGCAGCTAAACTTCCAGGTCATAGGCGAGGATGAGGCCAGGCGTTCGGGCATACCCGGCTCCCCCACGGTGTTCCTGGAGGGCCGGGACCTGGAGGGGCTGCGGGTTCTGGAAGGGACGGTTTCCTGAAGGACCTACAGGGACGAGGCCGGGCGCCTCGCCAATGTGCCGTCTGTTCAGCTAATAAGGGATGCCTTGAGAAAGGCCATGAGCTTGGGGGAGCACAAGTGAGTTCGGCCTGAGGGCCCCCAAACATTTTGAGGTTGCAAATTCTGATAAATCAGATTATTCTGATTTTGGTGAATTTGGTCAGACTTGTTGTGCCTTGTGAGGAGCCTCCAATGCCCAGAAGAAAACGTTTCCCTGATGTGTTTCCTACACTGGGGACCTGCTGCAGGGTGGAGTCTGTTGTGAGCGTGGATGAGCGCGGCCAGATGGTGCTTCCCAAGGATGTGAGAGACAAGGCGGGGATCCGCCCAGGAGAGAAACTGGCCCTTGTGCTTTGGGAGAAGGATGGGGAGATCTGCTGCATGGTCCTGATGAGGACTCAGGTCCTCTCAGCCAAGGTGAAAGAGATGCTGGGCCCTGCGCTGGAGGATGTGATGGGACCTGAGCAAAATCTTGGGTAAATCCGGTAAGAGAAAGGAGAGATGGATGGATGAGATCCGGATCAAGGAGAAGGTGAGGGAAAGATACGCCAAAGTGGCGTTGGAGAGAACCTCCTGTTGTGGCACCCAGAGCTCTTGCTGCGGTGGAGCCTCTGTGCAGGACATAAGCCAGCTGCTGGGTTACTCCAAGGAAGAGCTCTCCCAGGTGCCTGAGGGGGCCAACCTGGGGCTCGGCTGCGGGAACCCAGTTGCCCTGGCCTGCCTCAAGGAGGGCCAGACCGTGATGGACCTGGGCTCAGGGGCCGGCTTCGACTGTTTCCTGGCGGCCAGGAAGGTGGGAGAAAAGGGAAGAGTCATCGGCGTGGACATGACCCCTGAGATGGTGCAGAAGGCCAGGGAGAACGCCAAGGCTGGGAGCTTTCAGAATGTGGAGTTCCGCCTTGGGGAGATAGAGCACCTGCCGGCCCCTGACAACTCCGTGGATGTGATCATTTCCAACTGCGTGATCAACTTGGCCCCGGACAAGGCCCAGGTCTTCAGGGAGGCCTTCAGGGTCTTGAAGCCGGGGGGTAAGCTTTTGGTCTCGGACATAGTCTTGGAAGGGGAGCTCCCGGAGGCCATCCGCAATTCAGTGGCGGCCTACGTGGGCTGCGTGGCAGGCGCCGTGCAGAAGGAAGATTACATAAAGGCCATGGAGAAAGCGGGGTTTCAAGATGTTCAGGTTTTGGAGCAAACAGGCTTTTCCTTGGATTACCTGGCCCACGATCCCACGGTGGCGGCCGTGGCCGAGTCTCTAAGCCAAAGGCCCCAGCAGGAGCTGGCCCAGGCAGCCAAGGCGGTGGCCAGTGTGAGGGTGCAGGCCCTAAAACCCAAGAAGCATTGAAACATGCTGCGGTCTTCAGGATGCTTGGGCGAAGGTCTATAATGACCCCAAAAATCAGGAGGACTTAGCATTCATGAAAAGGTTCTCTCGGCTTGGGGAAAGAATCTTCTGGTTGAGCCAGCCATTTCTGCTGTTGGTTGCAGTGGGGGTAGGGTTCCTGAATCCTCTCTGGGGAAATTCGGCCTGGGCCGGCCAGCCGATTCAGATCACAATCCTTCACACCAACAACGTCACAGGGCATCTCTTCGGGTGCCCCACCTGAGGCAACAGGGTGCTGGGCGGTCTGGCCCGGCGGGTGGAACTGGTGGAGAAGATTAGCTCCAAAGGGAATCCCCATCTGGTAGTGGACTCAGGGGATCTCTTTTTCGAGAGAAAAGGGGCCGCTGACCCGCAGAAAAACCTGGCCAAAGCCGAAATCCTGGCCAAGGCCTACAGGAAGATGGGGGTTGCAGCGGTCAATGTTGGGGACCTGGATCTGCTGGCAGGGGTGGATTTTCTCCAGAAAAAGGCCGGGGAAGGTCTTCCTCTGATCTCGGCCAACCTGGCTGAGGCCTCAACAGGTAAACTTCTTTTCAAAGCCTACCGGGTGGTTGAGGCCGGATCCTTTAAAATAGGCTTCGTGGGCCTTATGGGACCAGAGCTGGACCCCCAGGTACGCAAAGCAGCAGGAGAGAAGGTTTCGCTTCTGGATCCTTGGGAAGCGGCCAAGAAGACGCTGGAGGAGCTTCGTGGAAAGGTGGACTTTGTAGTGGTTCTCTCGGACATGGGAATGGCCCGTGACCAGCGCCTGGCCAAGGAGGTCGAGGGGATACAGTTCATCCTTGGAGGCCATGACGGCCGCTTTGTCTCCTCTGCTGAGCAACAGGGCGGGAGCTGGCTCCTTCAGTCCTACTCCAAGGGCATGTACGTGGGAAGCCTAAGGCTTCGCCTGGAGGAGCCTGGCAGGCCCATATGGGACGAGGGCAGGGCCTCCAGACTGGAGCAGGAACTGGCCAAGCTGGAAGGCCGCATAGACGCCCACCGCAAGGCACAGCAAAGGGGGCCCAACCCCTCGGTGGAGCGTTCCCTAAAACAGCTCGAGGAGCAGAGAATCAGGCTCAAGCAAGAGCTCGAGGAGGCCCGCAACAAGCGGGACAAGGGCAACCGTTTCTCCTGGAGATTGGAGCCTCTGGATCCATCTCTTCCCGAGGACCAGGAGGTGACCCGCTGGATCCAGGAGGCCGGCATCCAGTCTGATTGAAAAGCCGCACTTAGGTGGTTTTTTTACAAGTTGTAAAGAGCCCGGACAAAATATAGCCGCATATCACCGGATTTGTCTCCCTTAAACCAAGCCACGCCAAGTTTTTGCTGGACATTTCCACTTCAAGCCGAATGGCACGCGCGTTGCACCATTCTTGGGGAAGTGTTGGGGAGCGCTCGGCTGGGAAGGCGGATCTTGAGGACCACTTTACGCAGACGGATCTATTTGAACTTCGTTTTGTTGATAGTGATCTTCGGTGTCTTGGGCTCTTTCCTGGGAGCCTTCCTGGTTAATCGGACGGCCGTGGATGAGGCCCAAAGAAGCGTGAGGCTGAACCTGCGCTCGGCCTGGGGCGTAATTCAGGGCAGGCTGGAGGAGCTCAGGATCCTGGTGGCCGTCCTGGGCACCGGCAAGAGGGTGGCGGTGGCCTATGCCGCTGGGGACCCCGCAGCCTACAGGGCCTCCCTGGAGGCTGCCCGAAGACAATGCGGGTTTGATTTTCTTTCTCTTACCGACGAGCACGGTCGCGTAATCTTAAGGACCGTTGAGCCTTATCATGTGGGGGATGATCTCTCCCTGGACCCTTTTGTAAACTCGGCCCTCAAGGGCTTCACCCCTAGCGGCTTTGTAATTCTAGGCGCGCAAAGGCTTAGGGCAGAGGGCGGAGACTTGGAGGAAAGGGCATTTGTGGCCTTTGAGCCAACCACCAAGGCCAAACCCAGGGCCAAGACATTCGAGACTGCAGGCATGGCCCTCATCGCGGCAGCGCCGGTAAAGGACGAAAAGGGGAACATAGTAGGCGCCCTGTATGCCGGGGTCTTGGTGAACCGAAACCACGCTTTGGTGGACCGGATTCGCTCGGCGGTTTTTGAGGAGAGACTTTACAACGGGAAACCCCTGGGAACCGTGACCATATTCCAGTGGGATGTTCGTGTGGCCACCAATGTGACCCTGCCCAATGGGAACAGGGCAATAGGAACCCGGGTGAGCGCAGACGTCTACGACAAAGTGCTGGAGAACGATATCAGCTGGTATGACAGGGCCTTTGTAGTGGACGACTGGTACATAAGCGCGTACGACCCAATCCACGACCTGGAAGGCAAGACCATCGGTATCCTTTATGTGGGGCTCTTGGCACGTAAGTACGACGACATCAGAGCTGCGCTTTGGAAATTATACGCTGCCCTTTCAGTGGCGGCTGCAACAGTCGTCCTGGGCATTGGAGTGCTGTTTGCAAGGAGACTTTCAGGCTCCATCTCGAGGCTGGCCGAGGCAGCAAGCCTTATAGCCACTGGGAATTACGACCTCAGGGTCCAGGAGCCCCGTTCCCAGGACGAGGTGAGGGAGCTCACCCAGGCTTTCAATGCCATGGCTGCAAGCCTCAAGGACAGGGAGGAACGGCTTTCCCAAACCAATCTGGATCTGGAGCGGACCAATGAGAAGCTGCAACGCCTGAACGCCAACTATATGGACATGCTGGGCTTCATATCTCATGAGCTCAAGAACACTATCGGGGTGATCTACACCTCTGCCCTCACATTGGAAAAGGGACTTGCCGGGCCCCTGAGCGAGCCCCAGGCAACTCTGGTAAAGGGCATATCCCGAAGCATCCAGTCGGCGGTTTCCATGACACGCAACTATCTGGATCTGGCCCGCATCGAGAAGGCAGAACTTTCCATGGAGTCCAGGCCTTTGGATTTGGTGGAGGAAGTCATAAAGCCGGTCCTGGAGGAGCTATCCTCGGCTGCCTCCGAGAAAGGCATGCTGGTACAAGAGAGAGTCAGGGGCCCCATTGGTTTGACCGGAGATCCGGCCCTGCTGCGGGTTGTGGTACGCAATCTTGTTCACAACGCGATCCAGTACGGCCGAACAGGCGGGCTGATCCGCCTGGAGGCCTCAAAAGAGAACGGGAAAGTCCGGCTGGAGGTATGGAACCAAGGTGAGGGTCTTTCCCCTGATCAGATGGGGCGTCTGTTCGAGAAATTTGTTAGGTTCCACAAAGACAAAACCTCAGAGAGAAGAGGCACGGGTTTGGGGTTCTTCATCTCCAAGGAGATAGTGGGGAAACACGGGGGCCAGATACAGGTCAGCTCCGAGCAAGACAAATGGACCAGTTTCCTCGTGACTCTGCCCGCCTGAAGAATCAAGTTAAGAACCTCTCAGAAGGCTGGACGTGTAAAACCTCACACTTCCCAAGCCCTGAACCCCCGAAGGAATTTCCATGAACCTGGGTTATTCTCCAAAACCGTTGACTTTGGGGCCACGCCCCCAAACCCGCAAGTACGCTTTGGTAGATTTCGGCAGAAACCAGGCTCAAAGGTGAAATGGAGAATCAGGTTGTTTTTGAGTATGGACCAGTCTGTCCAAGCATGAGATAGCCCGCATTATCCCCTGATCCTGAATAATGCGGGCTAGAAATACCAAAATTACTTTGGCCTGAAGAAAAGTTTTGGCGGGCCGATCGGGTCTTGTGGGATGAATCCCGCTTGGCAGCCGAACAGACCGCCCACTTTAGAAAGGGATTATTGATTTGAGCAACTGAATTCATGTGGGGATATCCTTAAGTTGGCCCGCATGGTCCATTTTCGGGGAACAATGTGCGGTCTCAAAGCCGCATTGACCCCCTTTGCCGGCAGGGAGATAATCCTTGACAGAAATCCAGGGGCCATGGGGCCTTAGAGTCGGCCTTGTGGCCCCAAGGTTTATCGGAGAGGACCCCTATGATCTACTACGGCTGGTGGGTGGTGCTGGCCGGCTTCATGATAGCGCTTTATGTTAGCGGGGCGCTCTTTTTCGGCTTCACCGCCTTCTTTGAGCCAATAGTTGCCGAATTCGGCTGGAGCTACACGCAAGTCTCCCTGGTTGTGGCCTTAAGGGGGCTGGAGATGGGGATCTTTGCCCCCCTGGCAGGATATCTGGTGGACCGCTATGGCTCCCGAAAGCTGGTTCTGGCCGGCTCTGCCATAGTGGGCCTGGGTTTCGTGCTTCTGGGCCTCACCCGTTCCCTGGCCATGTTTTATGGGGCGTTTCTGCTTCTGGCCTTCGGGGCAGGGGGCTGCACCAGCGTGGTGCTCATGACCGCAGTGGCCCGATGGTTCAAAAGAAGAATCGGGAAGGCTTTGGGGGTCATGGCCTGCGGATACGGAGCAGGGGGGCTTTTGATCCCGCTTTTGGTCTGGTCCATTGACGCCCATGGATGGAGGGCCACTCTCATATCCCTGGGTCTTCTCATGTGGGCCATGGGCATCCCTTTGGGTTTTGTCATAAGGGAAAACCCGGATCCTGATGCGGACGGGGAGCTGGAGCCGCCTGCCCACAAGGACGCGCCTCACCCCTGGCATATAAAGGCGCACTCGGAGAAGGGGTTTCGCTCCTCTTTCTCGGATCGCTCCTTTTGGGCGCTCAACCTGGCAGAGGCCCTGCGCATGATGGTGTTGACTGCGGTGGTTACCCACGTGATGCCTTACCTGAGTTCCATAGGGTTCCAGAGGGGAACCGCGGGCCTGGTTGCGGCTGCCCTGCCCCTTGCGAGCATCGCAGGCAGGTTCGGCTTTGGATGGCTTGCAGACATGTACCAGAAGCGCCTGGTGATGATGGCGGCATACGCTTTCATGCTGGCTGGGCTTGGGGCCTTCAGCCAGGCTGGGTCAGGATGGCCTCTGGTTGTTTTTCTTGCCTTTTTCCCCCCTGGTTTCGGTGGCACCATGATCCTGAGGGGAGCCATGCTGAGGGAGCACTTCGGGGTGGGCTCTTTTGGAAAGCTGCTGGGCATCACAATGGGCACGGCCTCCCTCGGCGGCATGGTGGGCCCGCCTCTTGCAGGCTGGGTCTTCGACACCTGGGGTGTTTACGAGCCCCTATGGCTCATCTTCTGCATCATTATGGGACTTGGAATATTGATAGTTTCCACCATACGTCCTTCGGCCTGACCTCTCTTTCTTTTTTTGACTTGACAAAAGCTTTTGGTTTTTGTTTCATACTCAACCAATAAGAAAATGTATTTTGGAAATCGAGGAATTTTAATCCCAGGGTGCCTCCCTGAGACGAAGGAAGCGGTTCTATTTCCATCTTTCCGGCAAGGAGGAGACGGCTCATGAGGTCAAAGCTCTTGGTGCTGGCATTTCTTGTCATAGGAGTCCCCACTGCCATGGCCGTGGTGGGGGGAGGGGATGTGGAGTTCAAGGTAACGGGAGCAGGTCCGGTTATATTCAGCCACGAAAGCCACGTGGGGGTTCACTTTCAGGCCTGCACGGACTGTCACGCGGAGCTTTTCACCACCAGGACCCGACATAAGCCGGTCAGCATGGCTCAAATGGAAAAAGGGGCTTCATGCGGGGCTTGCCATAACGGCAGCAGGGCTTTTTCGGTAAAGGATAATTGTCAGGTCTGTCACCAATAGACTCCAAGCCAGGAGGGATGAACCCATGTACCAGGGCAGGGACGAGCTCACTGTGATGCAGGAGGACCTGCACCGGGCCCTCAGCCGCCCCGCACGGCGTTGGGCCATGTTAATCGACTTGAGAAGGTGCACTGCCTGTCACGCTTGTACTGCTGCGTGTGTCTCAGAGCAGAAGAGCCCCCCGGGGGTCATGTACAGGGTAGTGTACGAGGAAGAGTTCGGCACCTTTCCTAAGGTGGCCAGGAGGTTCACCCCGAGGCTCTGCAACCAGTGCGATGACCCGCCATGCGTGGCAGCATGCCCCAATAAGGGGGAGGGCAAGGCCACCTGGAAGGACAAAGACGGGGTGGTGATGATCAACTACACTCAGTGCATCGGCTGCGGCCGATGTGTCATAGCCTGTCCTTACAAGGCCAGGGCCCTCGATGGCGGCGCCTTCTACACCGAGGGGACCCCCAAGCTCCAGGATTACGAGAAGGCCCCAAGCTGGGAGTACGGCCGCAAATGGCCCAGGGCCGAGAAGGAGCTGCCGGTGGGCACGGCCAGGAAATGCCACTTCTGCGTGCACAGGCTGAAGGTGGGGATGCTGCCAGCCTGCGTCACCACCTGCCCCTGTAGGGCCAATTTCTTCGGGGACCCGCAAGACCCCCAGAGCCTGATACACATCTGGATGAAGGAGAATGCCAGCAGGGTCCGGGTGCTGGGCTCGGTGAGCAGTCCTGGGGAAAGGAAGCCCTCCAACTCGGAGCTAAAAGGCATGAGAGCCCACGAGCTGGCCCAAGTTATCGGGTACCCGGGCAAGCAGCCCGTCTTCGCAGGGCAGGCACCGGCCAAGCCCCGCGTCTTCTATATCCTGCCGTAAGGGGGGCAAGCCATGGCCAAGCAATCAGGAAACGGAGAAAAAGGCATTAGTCGGAGAGGCTTTGTAAAATGCTCGGCCCTTCTGGGGGGGACGCTTCTTGCCTCCCAGATGAACTGGGCCAGGGATCTGGTGCAGCGCGCAGAGGCGGGGCTGCTTTCCCCGGAGGAGGAATACGAGCTCATCCGGGCCGAGAACATTCTCTACACTGTTTGCCTGCAGTGCAACACAGGTTGCGGCATCAAGGTGAAGCTCTACAGGAAGGGTGATAAGGCCCTGGCCGTGAAGATAGACGGTAACCCTTACAACCCCTTCGTCATGCTGCCCCACCCCTCCTACAAGACAAGCCCCGTGGAGATGCGCACCGTGGATGCACCCATCTGCCCCAAGGGGCAGGCCGGCATCCAGACAGTTTACGACCCTTACCGGGTGACTCGGGTGCTCAAGAGGGCCGGCAAAAGGGGAGAGGGCAAGTGGATGAGCATCCCCTTTGACAAGGCGATAGAGGAAATCGTAAACGGCGGGAAGCTCTTCTCCCATGTGCCCGGGGAGGAAAACAGGGTGGTCAAGGGGTTAAAGGATATCTGCGTGCTTAGGGATCCCAAGCTGCTCAAGGCCATGGCAGAGGATGCCAAGGCCA
>CAYPWF010000061.1:0-21104 GCA_964414345.1 uncultured Desulfarculaceae bacterium | reverse complement strand
CAGGCCAGGGCCTCGTCCATCTAGCCGGTCCAGGTCATGAAACTCCCGGCCTAGCCTGAGTTTCCGAGTTAGGTCAACAGGTCAACAGGATCCCATGGAAACATATTGTTTTCAGGGAACTTTTTTGGATCCAAGATGTATTACCCCACATTTATGGATTATTTAAGCGATTATTCTACCACATGTTGCGTTTTTGTCTTGACAGACTATACATTATGTATTACCCTTCCATCATGGCTTCCCTCATCAAGAAAATCAAAAAGGGCAAACCCTACTACTACGCCGTCGAGTCCGCTCGCGTAGATGGCAAGCCCAGAATCGTATGGCAGAAATACCTCGGCACCCTTGATGCCATCCTCAATCGATCCGATGCAGCTAAGCCCATCCCTCCCAAAGAGTCCGTAATCTTCGAGGCCGGAGGCATCGCAGCCCTCTTGCGTATTACCCAACAACTCCAACTCCTGGAATTGATCAATGAGATCCTCCCCAAAAGAGAACAAGGCCTCTCCGTGGCTCACTATATCCTGCTGGCAGCCTTCAACCGCGCCCTGGACCCCTGCAGCAAGTTGGCTATAGGAGATTGGTATGAAAAAAGCATCCTTCGAAAAATGTGGCATTTCCCCACTTCCGCCTTCTCTTCCCAGCGCTTCTGGGATCATATGGATCGAATCGAAGACCATCACATCCTCGAGATCGAGCAACGCCTGCTTCTAAGGATAAAGGAACGCTTCGGAATTAACCCCGATCTGCTCCTTTACGATACCACCAACTTCTTTACCTACCTGGCTACCTCCAATGACCGCGCTAATCTCCCCCAAAGGGGCCATTCCAAGGCCAAGAGACACGACCTGTGCCAGGTGGGCTTGGCCCTTATGCTCAGCAGAGACTTTCAAGTTCCTCTGCTACACCATACCTATTCAGGCAACATCCCGGATGTGAAGCTTTTCCCCCAGATCTGCCAACAACTTCTCGCCCGTTACCGCCAGATTACATCCGACACCCCGGAGGCCACCCTGGTCTTTGACAAAGGCAATGTCTCCGAGCAAGCCATGGAACAGCTCACTGTCCATGGCATACACTTTGTCGCCGCCTTATCCGCCAACTGCATGCCAGAGATCTTGCAGGTCTCAACCGACCAATTTCACAACATCCACACCATGCCTGGCACAAAGGCCTTTTGCACGGTGGCGCCCCTTTGGGGAAAAGAGCTCCAGGTAGTAGTCTCCTATACAGAGAGCTTTTTTGCCCAGCAGCTCTCTGGCATAACACAGAACATGGTCAAGGCCCAAACAAGACTATCTGACCTCCACAGGCGCCTTTCAAAGTGGCACAACGGCCAAGCAAGGGGGAAGAGGCCCTCTGTGGCCAGTGTCAGGCGGGAAGTCAACGAGATCCTTGCCCCTCAGTTTATGAGTACCCTCTTCAAGGTCAAGATCCAAAACAAAAGCGCCCTCCCCACCATCAGTTACAGTGTAGATCATCGAGCCCTGGAACAGCTCAGTAGAACGCGCCTGGGGAAGATCCTCCTGGTCACCGATCATCTGACCTGGACCCCTGAGCAGGTCATCGGGGCCTATCGAACTTTGTCCCGAATCGAGGATACTTTCAAGAAAATGAAAAATGTACGCTTTCTCCGCTGGCAACCCGCCTATCACTGGACCGACCAGAAACTCAAGGTACACGCCTTCTATTGTGTCCTGGCGCTCCTTCTCTGCTCCTTGGCCCACAAGGAACTCCGGCAAGCGCAAATAGATATCTCCCTCACCACAATGCTCAAAGAACTTTGTGCAATCAAGCAGGTGGCACTCCTTTACCCAGAAGGGGCTGGCCTCAAGAGCCACATTACCCTAAGCCGTATGACCCCAAGGCAACGCAAGCTCGCCGAAGTCCTTCAGATTCAACCCCTCATCGCCGAGGGGTAATACCATAGCATCCTTGTTTTCTCTAACAATATAAATATGTTACGTCCATTCCCACTTCATAACCCGGAAACTCAGGCTAGGTGAGGCTCTAATGTTTTCAAGTCCGCCCTGAGTGTCATCCGCATGTAATTTGATCAGGCCCGTACTTTGCCCCAAATGCGTTCCGATTGACACCAGTTCCAATGGCTCAATATAATTAAACTGGTTTTTTTGTTCTCAGTGCCGGAGTGGTGGAATAGGTAGACGCAGGGGACTCAAAATCCCCCGGGACCTGGTCCCGTGAGAGTTCGAGTCTCTCCTCCGGCACCAGTAAAATCAAGCCCTTACCACGAGCTAGGTAAGGGCTTTAAAATTAAATGGTGCCTGCCACCAATGGGTGGTTAACATACTGATCTTATGAGATAGGATGTTAACTTTTAACTAATTTGGTGCCTGGCACCATCCTTTATTTAACTATTTGGTTTTATTAGCTGCAGATTCTACTTTTCTAAGGGATCAGCTTCAGGTTCCAGCCATAGCTTAAGGACGGGGGGGCTTTAGGTGGGCTCTGGGGCTGGCTGTTGCTCTTGAAGAGGATCTTGGGTAGAAGCCTTTTTCTTCTATGATTTTTCCAGGATCAGGTGCTCAGTTCCAGGAGTCAAGCCGAGAGTTCCACACCAAGGTATTTCAGAAAAAGTTCCTTTCTGTGTTTCAGTTCTGCCTGGGGGGCTGTGTGCTCAATCTTACCTTTCACCATGAAGTGCACTGTGTGGGCCAGCTCCAGTGCAAAGGGCACTTTTTCCTCCACCAGCAGTATGGTCATGCCCTCTTGGTTGAGCTTTCTGATTATGCCTCTAAGGCTTTCCACGAAAAGAGGCATGAGCCCTGTGGTGGGCTCGTCCAGCAGAAGGATCACTGGCTCCATCAAGATGGCCCTCGATATTGCAAGGGCCTGCTGCTCACCTCCCGATAAAGACCCGGCCCTCTGGTTAAGCTTGGGCTTGAGGTTAGGGAAAAGCGAGAAAACCCTCTCCAGCCCGTTTTTGTGAGAGCTGCGGATCATCCCTGTCTTTAGGTTCTCCAAGACCGTCATCTTTGGGAAAAGGTGCCTGCCTTGAGGCACATAGCCCAGGCCCATACGAGAGATCTCGTGTGTAGGAAGTCTTGTTACATCTTTTTCCCTGAAGATGATCTTTCCCACTTTCGGTTTCACAAAGCCCATAATGGTATTGAGGGTGGTTGTCTTGCCTACCCCATTTCTTCCCAGCAAGGCTGCCACCTCGCCATGGCTCACCTTGAGGTCTACTCCTCTCAGGATGTGGCTTTTTTCGTAATAAGTGTTGATTCCTTCAAGACTCAGAAGCTCCAAGATTTCTCTCCCAGGTAAATCCTTTGAACCTCTTGGTCCGAGCTAATCTCTTCCCAAGAGCCTTCGGCCACTACACTGCCGAAATTGAGAACCGTGATCCTGTCGCACACCTGTAAGACCATGTTCATGTCATGTTCTATGAGCAGGATGGAGGTGTTGGTTGCAAGGGCGCGAATCAATCGAGCGATCCCCTCGGCCTCCTGAGGCCCGACTCCCTGAGTGGGCTCGTCCAACAAAAGGATCTTGGGCCGCGTGGAGAGTGCCATGGCGATCTCTAGCACCTTCTGGTCCCCATATGAGAGGTTACAGGCCAGCTCTTCTGCCTTGTCCTCCAGCCCAACTTGTTCAAGGATCTGCATGACAGAATGGGACGCCTCGTCACTGGGACTTACCTTGGAGAAAAAAAGCCTCCAGAGTCCCTTTAATTGTGAATTGGCCCCGGCCCAAACGCAATCGAACACGGTCATCTCCGGAAAGATGAGCGTCAACTGAAAGGTGCGGCCCACGCCTTTGCGGCAGATAAGGTGAGGGGAAATCCCGGTTATCTCCTCCCCCTCCAAAAACACCTTACCCTGTGTGGGCTTCAGCTCTCCGGTGATAATGTTGAACAACGTTGTTTTCCCAGCCCCATTGGGACCTATGATCCCCCTCACCTCGCCACGGCCTACCCCCATGGAGACCCCTTCCAGTGCACTCAAGCCTCCGAAGCGCTTGCTCACTTCCGACAGCTCCAGGAGATAGCCATCTCGGGCCGCCATGAGCCTCACCTCCTGGTGGCCAGATAGCCCAGCACGCCCCTGCGGGACACCCTGAGCACAACCAGGATCAGAACTCCGAATATCAGCAAATAGTAAGTAAACCAGGCGCTTACGTAATACTGGAACACGCACATCAGGGCCACCCCGACCCAGCAGCCAGAAAGAGTCCCCAGGCCTCCTATGAGGCACCACACAATGGGGAGAACAGACCAATAGAACCCAAAGTAATCAGCCGAAGCATACCTGAGAGTGACAGCATAGAGCCCCCCTGCCAATCCAGAGAAAACAGCCGAGATGAGATAGGCCACCAGTTTGTACCGCTCAACGTGGTAGCCTAGAAAACGAACCCTTTTCTGGTTCTCTCTTATGGCCACGAATACCCTGCCAAGAGGGGCTTCCAGGACTCTCCTGAGCAGCCAGTAGCTGCCCAGCAAGAGGATGAAGACCAGGTAATAATTGGTGTAAGGGTTGTATACCGAGAGTTCTGCAAGACCCAAGGAAAGCTTGGGGAGGCTCACGCTCATGCCGTCGTCCCCGCCTGTCAGCCAGGTCATGTCCATGGCAAGAAGGTGAAACACAGCTGATATTATGGCTGTGACAATGACGAAATAGGCCTCAGACAACCGCACGCTAACCATGCCCAGCGGGATCCCCACAACCAACCCGGCCAAGGCCCCGGCCAAAATGGCCGGGATGAGCCCCAGCTTCAGCCACACAATGGAGAGGACTACCCCGTACGCCCCAGCTCCGAAGAAAACCGAATGGCCCAGGCTGCACTGGTCTGTGAAACCTAGACATATGTCGTAGGCCATGGCGAAGATGCACAATACCATTATCTGCACCACAAGGGAGCGCGCCCCACTGGGCAATACGAACCCCAGAAGGAACAAAACTGCCAGAGATCCCAACGAGTAAACCCTCTCCAGCTGCGTCCTATTCATCCAGCTCACCCGTTTCCATGACCGAAGAGCCCCCGCGGCCTTAGCATCAAAATGATGACCATCAGGAGGAACATGGCTGCCTTGGATTGGACAGGGGTAAGGATAGCCGAGAGGACCCCCTCCATAGAACAGATGGCCAGAGCGGCCACAACCGCCCCTGCGAGACTGCCCAGCCCCCCGATTATCACCACTATGAAAGAGAGAAGCGCCGCGTCGGTGCCCATCAGGTAAGAAACCTGGGTAACAGGGGCAGCCAACACCCCCGCCACAGCTGCCAGCACGCAACCCAGGACAAAGGTGAAAACCAGAACCCTGCTGGTATTTATGCCCATGGCCTGGGCCATCTGCCTGTCCTCAATGGAGGCCCGAATGAGAATCCCCAAGGAACTTCTGTAAAGGAAGAGCCAAACACCAACCAGGATTGCGACAGAAACAGCGGCCACCAGCAGCCTGTACCCAGGGTAGTCAACTCCCAGAAGGCTGAAGCTTGCAGCCCATGGAGGGTCCATCTTCTTGGGTATTCCCCCGTAAAAGGCTAGGGCCAGCTGCTGGAGGATGAAAGAGATTCCGACAGTAGCGATCATGGTGGCTGCGGGGTGCCCCTCGTAAGGTCTGAGCACGTACCGTTCGATGGGGCCTGCGATCAGGGCTATGGCAAAGGGCACAGCCAGAAGACCAAGCCAGAAGTCACCCAGCAGTGGGCCCAGGAAAAAGGCCAGGACGGCTCCCGCCATGTATAGATCCCCGTGAGCCATGTTAACGATACCCATGACACCGAAGATGAGGGCCAAGCCTAAGGCTATCAAGGCCACCACCAGACCCCAGACCAACCCGTTAATGAACAAGAAAATTACCGTGAGGAAGGCCTCTGGCACGTTGGATCCCTCCCCTCACATTTCATGCATGATTAGAGAACTGGTTGCGCATGAGAGGGCTTGGATGTTCGAAACAGAGGCTTCACGCCCGCTCGCAGTTTGGATGACGGTCGGGAGACCGCCTGCCGCGTTTCTCTCGGCGCAGACAATTAGCCCCTTGACCCCTAACCTCTCTCTGTTTTTTTGGATTCAGACCTTCCGTCCAATTTCCACGCCGAGGTCTCAGAATGCCTCTTTGGTGTGGTCCACTATGGGTGGATAGGTGGTCTCTGAGACCGGAATCTTGGCCGCCACCCGGATGGTGCCCTTGGTCACCTGCTCTATGTAAATGCCTGTTTGTATCAGGTGGTCCTGGGCTCGGATGGATCCATCCCCTTGGGGGAACTCCACGCTCTGTTTCCACTGAAGGCCCTCCACCGCCTGGATGAACTTGGGATGATCGGCCCTGGACTTCCACCCGCTTTTCTCGATCCCCTGCTTGATGATGAACATGGTCTGCCACATGGCCCAGTTATAAGCCAGCACGAAGCGAGTTCCTGTGCCCAGTTCCTTCCCTTCGGGGTCCACCCCGATGAGCCCCCTGAAACTCCTGTTGGCCTCGGTGTCCATGGCGGCCAGGTAGGTTGGGTAAGAAGTGATGCAGTACATGCCCTCCACAGGATCTCCGATCTTGGCCACGTCCTGAGCCGAGAGGGCATACAAAGCCCCAAGCTTCTTTATATCCGGGCGGATGGCGTGGATGTCCCTCACGGCTGAGAGAAAGTCTGACCCAAAGGCGGCCAGGAAAACCGCATCAGCCTCCTGGGTAATTTTGCCTTTCAAATATGGCAACCAGTCACTTGTTCCCAGAGGGACCCGAACAGCCTCCAGAACCTGACCCCCAGCTTCTTTTATGTATTGGGTGAACTCCTCCTGGTTGGACCATCCCCAAGCATAGTTGACTACCACCACCACCCATTTCTTGCCTATGTTCTCCACTGCCCAGCGGGCAACACCCTTGACCTCCTGCCTGACGTTGGTGCAGGGCTGGAAGACGTATCTATTGCCTTTGTCCCCCGATATCTCGGTGGCCCCGGCCGAGGGGAAATAGGGGGTCTTGAGTTCCTTGGCCACAGGCGCACAAGCCACGGCCACTCCAGAGCTGTTGGAGTCGATGACGAAATCCACCTTGTTACTCTCCACCAGTTTCCTGAACTTCACGCCACCCACGGCCGGCTTGCTCTCCGTGTCCTCAACATAAAGTTCCACCGGCCGACCGGAGATCCCCCCTTCTTTGTTTATCTTGTCCAAGGCGGCCCTGACCGTCTTTTCGTGTGAATAACCGTATGCGGCCAGACCCCCTGTCTTGTCAGCCACCATCCCAATCCTTATGGGCTCCTTGGCCTGTGCCGAGGCCTTCCCTGGCGTTGCCCCGACACCCAGCAAGAGAGCGCAACCCAATGCAATGACTGTCCTCATGGTGGTCTCCTTTCCTAGGCCATCTGAAATAGGCTTTGCCTCATGGCAAGGGCTTGCACCACATCTAATATCCAATGCCAAGAGGTTTGTCAACCAAGCTTCCAAGGCAACGCTAATCCCAAGACGAGCCGTCCCAGCAGTGGGTACAGAGCTTCTGCTTGGGCAGGCCGATGGCTGCCACAAGGTCCTCCAGCCTCTGGTAACCAAGAGAGGTGAGCCCCAGGCGTCTTCTCACCTGCTCCACCATGGCCTTGTGCCGATCCGAGTCGGGATCTGCATACTCGGCCAAGTTCTCAACAGCTTGTCCCTGGAGCTCGAAAATGGCTTTTCTGGCAGCCAGGTCCAACTCCGATCGGGAGCGGGAGAAGTTCAGGTACGGGCAGGTATAAACCAAGGGCGGGCAGGCGGGCCTCATGTGCACCTCTTTTGCCCCGCAGTCAAAAAGCCTCTGGATGGTGTCTTTCAGTTGGGTTCCTCTGACTATGGAATCCTCGCAAAACAGAATGCGTTTCCCATGAATGATCTCCTCAATGGGTATCAGCTTCATGCGGGCCACAAGATCCCTCTTTTCCTGGTCTTGGGGCATGAAGCTTCGAGGCCAGGTGGGAGTGTACTTTACAAAGGGCCTTCTATAGGGGATCCCGGCGGCCGATGCGTAACCTAGGGCGTGACCGGTCCCAGAGTCAGGGATCCCGGCCACCACGTCCACCTCCACATGATCCCTTCTGGCCAGGGCCTCGCCGCAGCGGTTTCTAACCAGCTCCACGTTGATCCCCTCATAGCTGGAGGCAGGATACCCGTAATAGACCCAAAGAAACGCGCACACCTGCATAGTGTCCCTGGGTGGACGGATCTGGTGCACCCCTTGAGGAGTCAAGAGCACTATCTCACCCGGCCCCAGGTACCTGGTCACACGGTACCCCAGATTCGGAAAAGCGCAGGTCTCCAGGGTTGCTGCGTAGGCCCCGGGTTTCTCGCCCAGCACCACAGGGGTTCGCCCCAGCCTGTCCCTGGCTGCGTAAATCCCCTCCCTGGTAAGAAGCAGCAGACTGCATGAACCCTCCACAGCCTCCTGTACAGCCTCTATGCCCTCGGCAAAGGAGGAACCTCTGTCTATGAGGCTTGCCACCACTTCCGTGGGGTTCACCTCGCCCCTGACCATCTCTGAGAAGTGCATTTTTTTCCCAAAGGCTTCTGAGGCCAAAGTACCCAAGTTTCGTACAAGCCCTACTGTGACAATGCAATAAGTGCCAAGGTGCGAGCCTATGATGAGGGGCTGGTCCTCGTAGTCGCTTATGACCCCTATGCCCATGGAACCCCTCATTCTTCCCAAGTCTTCCTGGAACTTGGAGCGGAACTGGGCGTTTTCTATGTTGTGGATGAATCTGGTGAAGCCATCCCTATCCAGGGTGGCCATGCCTCCGCGTCGAGTCCCCAGATGGGAATGGTAGTCTGTCCCGAAAAAAAGGTCTGACACGCAATCCTCACTTGAAGCTACCCCAAAGAATCCACCCATGTGCTGTGCCTCCCTCAAGCCCGGAGCTTGGTCTGCCAGGGGGTCTGATCCCATCCTCTAGCCCGCATTATCCACCCAACCTGGATAATGTGGGCTAGACTCATCCCGCTCTGGCTGGTGTTCGCAGAAAGCAGCCTTTGGATGATACATTCAGAGAAGCCTTTTGGCCAGCCCGAAAGCTTTTGCCATTTGCAGGGGGGAAGCGGCCTTGGGTTTCTTAGAGATATGCTTCCTAAGGGCCAGAGTCATGGTAAAAGATGACTCAACCGTCCAGCATTCTTCTTACCTTGTAAACCAAGGCTGCCGGAGAAAAGGGTTTCTCGATCAGTTCCAGGCCTGACTTTAGGACCCCTCTTTCCACCATGAACTCTCCTGTATAGCCGGACATGAAAATCACCTTCAGGCCTGGAATATATTCTCTAGCCCTCCTGGCCATCTCAGGCCCGTCCATTTCCGGGAGCACCACGTCAGTGATTACAAGATCCACTTGGGGCTGGCCCTTTTGGAGAAGACCGAGGGCGGCTTTCCCATCGGCCGCCTCTATCACCCCATACCCGAAACGCTCCAGGGTGGTCCTGACCAGCTTTCTTACCTGGTCCGAGTCCTCAACCACCAGAATCGTCTCGGTCCCAGCAAGGGAATCCTCGGAGGCTGGCTCCGTGCCTCTGCCCAGGACCGAGCCTTCCTCGGGCTCCAGGGGGAGGTAGATCCTGAAAGTGGTACCTTGGCCCGGCTCGCTGTAAACCCTGATGTCCCCTCTGTTCTGCTTGATTATACCGTAAACAGTGGAAAGCCCCAGCCCAGTTCCCCTTCCCATTTCCTTGGTGGTGAAAAAGGGCTCGAAGATCTGCTCAAGGGTTTTCTGATCCATGCCCAGACCTGTGTCGCTTACCGAAAGTCGGGCATAGGGGCCCGGAGGCAAGCCCACTCCATGGCTTTTGGCATAGCTCTCCTCCAAGCAAAACAGGTCTGTTTGCACAAGGAGTTTGCCACCCTTGGGCATGGCATCTCTGGCGTTGATGGCCAGATTCAGGATTACCTGTTCCATCTGGGTGGGATCCACTTTTATCCAGATGGGTCTTGGAAAGAGCATCGTGGTCAGCCTGACATCTTCCCCGAGCAGAGGGGCCAGCATCCTGGTGAAATTTTGCAGTAAGGCGTTGAGATCGATGACCTTGGGCCTTATGAGCTGCTTGCGGCTGAAGGCCAAAAGCTGGCTTGTGATGGAAGCGGCTCTGAGGGCTCCTTCCTTTATTTCGCGGGCCTCTTCGTGGAAAGGCTCCCCCGGCTTTGTTGTGTTCAGGATGATGTCAGCATAGCCCAAGACACTTGTCAGGGCATTGTTGATATCGTGGGCCACTCCTCCTGCAAGCCTTCCCACGGCCTCCATTTTCTGGGCTTGCAAGAACTCTTGCTGGAGGCGCCTTTGCTCGGTCACATCCAGCAAGACCACCCGGGCCACTGGCCTTCCTTCCTCGTTCTTGGAAAAGTGCGAGTAAAGCCTTGCCCAGACTTCCCTGCCGTCTTTTGTGCGGCCCGGATACTCCACCACCTGTGGGACCTCAAAGCCCTGAAGAATTCTCTGAATGCGTTGTCTTAGAAGTTCTTTGCCTTCATCGGTCCACAGGTCGTAACCGGTCATGGAAAGAAACTCTTCCCTGGAATAGCCGAACACGCGCACCATGTAGTTGTTCACCGTGAGGAAACGGGCGGTTGCCACGTCTATCTCGTAAACCCCTGCGGGCACCTGTTCCACGAGCTCCCTGTAACGCCTCTCGGCTTGCTCTAAAGAGCGTTGCGCCGCTTTCCTCTGGGTGACGTCCTGGTAAATGGCGTAAATCCCATGGACCTTCTCCCCAATCCTGACAGGGTACCCCGTGATGGCTACCTCCAGGACTGTACCGTCCTTCCTCCTGCGCTGGGTCTCCATACGCACGGTCTGGCCGGCCATGATCCTTTTTTGGTTCTCGCGCCCCTCCCCGGCTCTATCCTGCGTCTCTATGAGATCCCACATGAACCGGCCCAGAGCCTCCTCCGGACTGTAGCCGAAAAGGGCCTCAAAGGCTGGATTGACCTGGGTGACCCTTCCCTCCTGATCCAGGATCGCTATGGCATCGGGCATGCTCTCGAAGAGGCCCTCGAACAGGCTCCGGATCTCATCGCTTTCTTGCTTGGCCTCTCTGAGCTCTGTCATGTCCATTAGGTTGCCCAGCAGGGCAGGCCTTCCTTTATAGAGGATCCTCTCGGCCAGGAGCACCACCCAGCGAACCCCGCCTGTGGGGTGCAGGATCCTGAAAACATATGGCTCGGGTTCCAGCCTGCCTTCCAGACGGCTCTGAGCCTTGACCCTCACCATTTCCCTGTCCTCTGGGTGGATGAACTGGAATATGTCGGATCTGGTGATCTCTCGGGCACTCCTGCCCAGGAAGCGCTCGAAGGTGGGGTTCACATAGAGCATCTTGCCATCCTGGAAGAGGTAGACCCCCACTAAGGAGTTCTCAACCAGGGTGGCAAAGATCCCGGCCTCAGCCTCGAGGCCGGGTGGTTGAGGGGTGTTTTCCTGATCCATGTCTCTATCCCTCCGCTTCCCGCAAACGCGATTCTGCTCCAATCTTAGCACAGCCAGGCCGTGGTGGATCCTCCCAGGGAGGTGCCGGAGCACAGCTCAGGCCCCCTCCTAGCCCATCAGGGCAGGACCGTGATATGATTCGGGCACTCACAGTTCCAGGGTGGGATTCAGATGAGCAAGTCTATCCTCATCGTCTATCATTCCCAAAGCGGCAACACGCTTCGCATGGCTCAGGCAGTAGCCCAGGGTGCAGCCCTCATGGAGCACACAAGGGTGCTGCTCAAGAAGGCATCCGAGACCCACGCTCAAGACCTCCTGGATTGCGACGCATTGATCCTTGGCTCCCCCGAGTATTTCGGTTACATGGCAGGGGCCCTAAAAGATCTCTTTGACAGGACCTATGAGCAACTAAGAGGCCATCCCAGGATATTTAGGAAGCCCTATGCTGTCTTTATAAGCGCTGGGAATGACGGGCTGGGGGCCCTCCAAAGCATAGAGCGCATCTGTATAGGATACCAGTTTCGCAAGGTTCAGCCGCCTGTTGTAGCAAAGGGCCCTATTACAGATGATGTGCTGGCCCTTTGCAGGGAGCTGGGCCAGACAATTGCGGCCGGATGCAGGGAGGGGATTTTTTGAAGAGTGAAGAATGAAGAATGAAGAATGAAGAGTGAAGAGTGAAGAGTGAAGAATGAAGAATGAAGAGTGAAGAGTGAAGAATGAAGAGTGAAGAATGAAAGAAGAATCGGCTTAGTGCCCCAGGCTGCCTGGGAAGGCTCATCAGCCTTCCAACTTAAGACCAGGGAGCATGGAGCCGTGCTGCATCAGGTTTCGGTGCAGCTCAAAGCAACGGCTTAGATCGTGGCGGATATGGCCCAGGGGGGCCTCGCTCACGTAGCTCAGCAGATAATCCCGGTATGCCGGATGAGCGCACCTCTCTATTATTCTTTTGGCCCTCTGGGCAGGCCCCAGTCCCCTGAGGTCGGCAAGGCCCTGGTCCGTGACCAATATCTGAACAGAATGTTCGTTGTTGTCCACATGGGGGCACATGGGCACTATGTGGGATATCTTCCCGCCCTTGCTTATGGAGGGGCACATGAATATGGATAGATAACTGTTGCGGGTGAACTCCCCGCTTCCTCCCACCCCGTTCATTATGTGCTGGCCGCAAACATGGGTTGAGTTCACGTTTCCATAGATATCTGCCTCCAGGGCGGTGTTCATGGCTATCACCCCCAACCGCCTTATGATACCGGGGTGGTTGCTGAGCTCCTGAGGCCTAAGCACGATTTTGGAAGAGAAAAAGTCCATATTCTCAACTATCTTACTCATGCATGCGGGACTCAGATTCAAACTGGCCGCGCTTGCCCCCAGCAGCCTTCCCTCCAGCATCAGCTCCACGAGGGAATCCTGATACACCTCAGAGTACATTTGGAAAGGGGGTATGTCCGGATGCTCTCCAAGGCCCGCCATGACCGCATTGGCAACGTTTCCAACGCCCGACTGAAGAGGGAGGAATTCTTTGGGTATCCTGCCTGCGGAGACTTCCTCCAGAAGAAAGCGCACCACGTGGTGGGCGATGCGCTTAGACACCTCGTCGGGGGGCGAGAAGGGAGGCACGTGGTCCGGCTCTTGGGTCTCCACTATGCCTATCACCTTGCGGGGATCCACAACCGCGTACGGCCAGCCGATCTTGGTCAAGGGGTGATGTATGGGTATGGGGCTCCTGTGGGGGGGAGGCGGAAGCACCAGAATATCCGCCATCTCTCTCAGCCTGGGGGACTGGCTCTGGTTTATTTCTATGATTACCTGCTCGGCGTGCTGCAGAAAAGTCGGGGAGGCCCCTATGGAGGTGGTCAGGTAAACCCGACCGTCCGGGGTGATCTCAGTGGCCTCCACCACTGCGAAGTCTATCTTTCCGAAAAATCCGAAGATGACCGCCTGGGGCACGTGGGAGAGGTGCATGTCCACATATTCCACATCCTGGGTGTTGATCTGCTTTCTAAGGGTCTGGGAGGACTGGTAGGGTGCGCGCCAGGAGATGGCTTCCGCCCTGGCCAGCTCCTCATCCAAGTTCTCGTCCGTAGAGGCCCCGGTGAGAACCCTCAGCTTGAAAGGCTTTCCCTGGGAGTGCAGTTCCCGGGCACGTGCTGCAAGGGCCTTGGGAACCGCCTTGGCCGAAGCCGCGGCTCCAAAGCCGCTAAAGGTAACTGTGGATCCATGGGGAATTTGAGCTGCTGCTTCCTGGGCAGTGATGAGCGGGTAGCGGGATTTCGGGGCCATTGCAACCTCCGTTCTGGCTTGGTAGCTGTAGTATGAAAGATCAGGATTCCAAATGGGCCTCCCGAACTCCATACTATTATAGCCGTCCTTGCTCGGATAAATAACTAGGGCTCCCAATGCAGAAGCCCTGCAAGAGAAAGCAAGGTGCGATGGGCCGAACGAATGGGAGCCTTTGAGGATATGGGACATGGTTGAGCCACAAGGGGAACCCGTAGTGCAGGCTTTGGGCCTAAGAAAAAGCTTTGGACACACAAAGGCGGTTGAGGAGGTTTCCTTTGAGGTGCGCCGAGGGGAGTGCTTAGGGCTCCTGGGGCCCAATGGGGCGGGCAAGACATCCACCATCAGAATGATCTACGGCTTTTCTCCGCGCTCAGGCGGCACATTGAAGGTCTTCGGGCTGGACATCGAGCAGAGTTGGAGGCTGATCAGGGCCAGGCTGGGTGTCTGCCAGCAGGAAAACAGCCTGGATCCGGATCTCTCGGTGCAGGAGAACATGGAGGTCTTCGCCCGTTACTTCGACATCCCAAGGCCGGAGGCCAGAAAAAGGGCGGCGGAGCTGCTCAAGTTCGTGGGCCTAGAGCACCGAAGCGGCTCCCCGGTCTCGCAGCTCTCAGGCGGTATGATGCGCAGACTCGTCCTGGCTCGCTCTCTCATAAACGCCCCTGAACTCTTGATCCTGGATGAGCCAACCACAGGGCTGGATCCCCAGTCGCGCCACCAGGTGTGGGAGCGCCTGGAATCCCTAAAAAAAAGTGGGATCTCTATCTTGCTCACTACCCATTACATGGAGGAGGCCTCCAGGCTCTGTGAAAGGGTCCTCATAATGGACCACGGCCGTATTCTCACCCAGGGCTCTCCCTCGCAGTTGATAAGCAGATACGTGGGAAAGGACGTTATAGAGGTTAGCGGCCCGGATGAGGGAATCCGACGGTTTGTGATGGAAAAGGGACTGGACCACGAGGACCTAGGCCACAGGCTGGTCATATACACCCAGGAGGGAAGGGAGCTGTTCGATCGGCTGAGCCGGGAGCTCTGCGCCCAGGGCTGCCTGCTTCGCATGGCCACCCTGGAGGATGTGTTTTTGAAACTCACGGGAAGGGAGCTGAGGGAATGATCCGGTGGAGAATATCCAGGCGCTTCATGCGCGTCTGGGAGAGAAACCTCAGGGTTTACCGCCGCACCTGGGCCATAAGCTTCATCCCGCCCCTTCTAGAGCCGGTTCTTTACCTGCTGGCCTTTGGGGTGGGCCTGAGTGCTCTGGTGGGCTCGGTTCAGTACCGTGGGGCCCAGATCCATTACGTGACCTTCATCGCCCCTGCTCTCCTGTCCATCAACATCATGTACAATGCCTTTTTTGAGAATACATATGCCTCCTTTGTGCGCATGTATTACCAGAAAACCTTTGATGCCATGCTGGCCACACCCCTTTCCCTGGAGGAGGTGATCACAGGGGAGATAGCCTGGGGGGCCACCAAGTCTCTGGTGGCTACAGTGCTGATGCAGTCTGTGGTGAGCCTCTTCGGCCTGGTGGACTACCCCCAGGGTCTGCTGATCTTGCCCCTGGCCGTTCTGGGGGGCCTTGCCTTCGGTTCCCTGGGCATGCTCTTCACCGCTATTGTGCCCCACATAGAGATGTTCAACCTGCCCATCTTCCTCCTCATCAGCCCCATGTTTCTTTTCAGCGGGACTTTTTTCCCTCTGGAGGTTCTGCCGGAATGGGTCAAGCCCCTGGCCTGGGCACTGCCTTTGACCCATTTGGTGGAACTTTCCAGGTCTCTGGCCCTGGGGCAGTGGAGGATGGAGCTGATCTGGCACATTCTATACCTGACAGGAATGAGCGCGGTGCTCTTTCCACTGGCTTTGGGGAGAATGAGGGTGAGGCTGATTAGATGAGTGAAGAGTGAAGAATGAAGAGTGAAGAGTGAAGAGTGAAGAGTTAAGAGTTAAGAGTGAAGAGTGAAGAATGAAGGGTGAAGAGTTAAGAATGAAGAGTGAACAGTGAAGGGTGAAGAGTGAAGGGTGAAGAATTGAGGGGGGGGTGGCCTCTTCGAACAACGGCCAACCCATGGCTCTGGAGTCGCAATCAGATCAATAAAGGAACATGGGCTTCCCCATCACATGCCTCACCTTGGGGCGATACTGCTCCATGTCGTAAAGCTCCCTCACATCCACCCGTTTTTGACCTGTTGTAATGGTGCTAAGCGGTATGTCTGTATAAATTCCTTGGTGCAAAGCCACCAATCTTCCGTATGTGCCCTTGAGGGCGAGGCTCACAGCCATGTTGGCGTAGTTGACGGCCACCATGAGATCCAGAGAATCCGGCGCGCCGCTCCTCATGAGGTAAGAGAGTTGCTGGAAGATGATGTCCTCCCCGGTCAGTTTTCTCAAAATCTCACCTGTCTCAAGTCCTATTCCGCCCAGCTTCTTGTGCCCGTAAGCGTCTGCCTCGCCCCTTTGGATAATTTCTCCGCCTATCATTCGAGCCCCTTCGGAGATGGTCAGCATGGCGTAATTGCTGGGGTTGGACCTCTTGTCCTCCATTATGAGGCCGGCCAGTTTCTCAGGGTCAAAGGGCACCTCTGAGATTATGGCCCGGTCCACCCCGGCCAGGTAAGCCGATATGAGGGAGGTCTCCCCGCAGTACCTCCCGAAAAGCTCTATGACCGCGATGCGCTCGTGGGAGCCGGCCGAGGTCCTGAGGGCATGGATAAAGTTAACGCTTCGGGTCACGGCTGTGGAGAACCCGATGCAGTAGTCTGTGCCGAACACGTCGTTGTCCATGGTCTTGGGCACGGCCACTATGGGGAATCCCTCTCTGTGGAGTCGCTCGGCAAAGCTAAGGGTGTCGTCCCCGCCTATGGGGATCAGGCAATCCACACCCAGATGAGCCAGGACCCTCAGGATGTGGTCCGTGAAATCAGCCTTCTCCTTTCCTTCGGGGAAACGGCTTCTCAAGAACTCGGGGACCTCTCTGGGTCTGACAGATGCCGGGTTGGTCCGGGAGGTGTGGAGATAGGTGCCTCCCGTGCGGTCTATGGTGCGCACCATGGCTTTGTCCAGCCAAAGCAGGTTCTCCTGGAAGCTCTCCTGCTCATCCGGGTTGAACTGCAGTAACCCGGCCCATCCTTTTCTGATCCCAAGCACTTTTAGCCCCTCATCTATGGCTCTGTAGACTATGGTCTTTATGCACGGATTCAAACCGGGCACGTCCCCTCCACCTGTTAATACCCCAATCACCTTAGGTCTGCTCATTTTTTCTCCTGAACTCATGAATTGCTGGTAGGTGGGGGAACTCCCCTTCCTCCTTCAATGAGCTCCTCTTGGCTCCATGGCCCTTCTAGAAATGGATTTTTCCATTGGAAGGCCTGGGCGTCAAGACAGCGGCTCTGGCAGGTCTTAACGCGGATGAGGTATCCTGGGCCGCAGATTGGACTTAGGGGGCCTGGCGTGAAAGGATTTCCCAGAGAGGCAGAATGCTGCTATCAGATCTGACACCTATTCCTGTGGTGGACTCACACGTGCATGTGTTTCCTGACAGGCTTGCGCAGGCGGTCAGGAGCTGGTTTTCCCGCTACGCCTGGGAATTCCATGAGAAGGGAACTACTGAGGAGCTCTTGGAGAGGCTTTTCCAGGCTGGCCTCCACAGTGCAGTGCTTCTGACTTATGCCCACAGGCCTGGGATTTCAGATGAGCTCAACAGGTTTGTGGCTTCCATGGTTAATAGATTTCCAAGGGCAGTGGGTTTGGCCACCGTGCACCCTCAGGACAAGCACGTGAAAGGGATCTTGAAAAGGGCTTTTGCAGAGCTGAATCTCAAAGGGGTAAAGCTTCACTGCCATGTGCAGCTTGTGGCCCCGGATGATCCTGCCTTGGATCCGGTTTATGAAGCGGCTTCTGACTGGGGTTTTCCGGTCACAATCCACGCCGGCAAGGAGCCATATGTCCCGGCGTATGGTATGGACGTGCGCAGAATCACAGGCGCCCAAAGGGTGGAGGGGGTCTTGAAGCGCTTTCCCGAGCTTAGGCTAATAGTCCCGCACCTGGGGTTCGACGAGTCGGAGCAATTCTACAAACTCCTGGAGGCTCATCCTTACCTCTACTTGGACACTACCATGATGCTGGCAGGCTTCTTCCCTGTTCCGGTGGAGCGGGGGCCTCTTCTGCGTTACTCGGAAAGGCTCCTGTACGGCACCGACTACCCCCACATTCCATACCAGGTGGACCTGGAGCTAAAAAGCCTTTTGGCCCTGGAACTCGGGGAGATCCCCACGCGCAAGATCTTGTGGGAGAATGCCAGAGACCTGTTTGGGATTTTGCCTCCTGCCGGAACCACCAAATATGGGCTAAAATGACTTTGTGGGCAATTCCGGATTCACGGGCCTACCCAGAAGAGATTCTCTCAAAGGCAGTTCTGTTTCTGAACACCATTGGGAAGGAGAAAAGACCCCTTTGAACGTGCTACTCATGGAGGTGAACCCCTACGTTCCACCTTCACCCCCCATATCCCTGGGCTATCTGGCAGCGGTGCTTCGCCGTGAGGGTCATCAGGTAAGAATTTTGAACATAGGGGAGTCCACCCAGATCTCCACCTTTGGATTCCAAGACATGCTCCGGGAGTTCAGGCCTCAACTGGTGGGCATGGCCGCTTACCAAAGAAATATGCTCCTGATCAAAGGGTTTTGCAGGCTTATAAAGGAAACAAACCCTTCTGTCCGTATCATCCTGGGAGGACCCCAGGCCACATTCATGCCTTCAGATGCGCTGGGAGAACTGCGGGATGTGGACTTCATCTGCCGCGGGGAAGGCGAGGTTGTCATTCGGGAGGTGGCGGAGGCTCTCGAGTCGGGCCCCATTGAGGCTGCGGTGAGGGGAACTACAACCAGGCTGGGCCCTGAGCATTGGGAGGAGGGCCAGGAGGTCGAAGCGCCTGAGGACTTGGATGCCTATCCTTCTCCTTTTCTGGATCAGGTGCTGGATCTGGAGGGCCTGGAGGAGGCCATTGTTTTGACCTCCAGGGGTTGCCCTTACGGGTGTCTTTTTTGTTACACTCCCCGGGCTTTTGGGAGGCGTATCCGATATCACTCTGTGGATCGCGTGTTGGAAGAGATGTCCTGGCTAAATAAAGAGGGGATCCATAGGTTCTGGCTGGCAGACCCCAGCTTTTCATTTCAAAGGGCGCGCAGTCAGGAGCTCCTGGAGGGAATCCTTAGGCGGGGCATCAAGGCAAGCCTTTGGCTGGAGACCAGAGCTGACCTGGTGGACGAGGAGCTCCTGGGGCTCATGGCCAAAGCAGGGGTGAGATTAGTTGCATACGGACTGGAATCCGCCTCAGAAAGGGTGCTGAATCTATTGGGCAAGAATGTCTCCTTGGAGGCGCTCCGAAGGGCTGTGAATATGAGTAAGGCAAACGGGATGGATGTGGAGTTGTTCAGCCAGTATGGCCTTCCCGGCGAAACTCAGGAAGAGGCCCTCAAGACCCTTGAGTTTGTTCGCTCTTTGGTGCCCATAAGGGGCAACAGCAACGCTCAACAGATGAGGCTCTACTTCGGGGCCCCATTCACCGAGGACCCCCGGCGTTACGGGATCCGTCCCCTGGATCTTCTTAGGCCGGCCTACATTTCAGTAGGGGCCAGATATGAGACCGAGTGGATGAGTGCAGAGCAGATACATGGTGTGAGGGATCTTTGGCAGGCAGCCTCCCTGGATGGAGGAAAGAGGATGGTGTCTTGAGCGCTCAGGCAAAATCTTTGCGAAGAATCTATGTGGTCTTAGGCGGGCCAAGCAGAAAAAAACAATCTGCTTCCCTGGCCCTGGAGTCGGTTTTTCCATTTTTGAATCACCAGGCGGATCTGTACTTGCTACTGGATGATCCGCTGCTTGGGTTCGAGGATTTTCGTAAGATCCTGGAGACTTCTGCAAGGCTTCTCAGGAAACACGGGATCTTGAGGCTTCAGATCCGGCCGGTGCACCCGGTTGCGGCCCAAAGGGCCAAGGAGTTGGGGGATGTTTACATTCTCATATCAGCTCTTGGAAGGCCTTTCCATCAGGAGGCCCTGGCTCACCAGGTGGCCTCCAGATGGATGCTGCTTCCGGTCCTGAGGGGCAGGTCTGAGGCGGAGGTGGAGGCAGCCTTGGAGCTTGTGCCCTTCCTCAGGGAAAGGATGATATTGCCCAGTTTGAGCCTCCCGCCTTCCCCCAGGCTGGGACAGTGGGCCGAGCGGCTTGAGCTGGGGAAAGCCCGCCTCTTTCTGGAGGATCAAAGAGGCCCCTTGGAAAACGTTTTTTTTCACGATCTTCTGGATGAGATGCTTGCCTGGTCCCTCTCCTCCAAGGGGGGGTTCGCTATAGAGCCTTGCAGATCCCTGATTCTGGATCCTGAAAAAGGCCTGGGGCGGGTGTGCCCCAGGGAGGAGTGGAGGGCTTGGGGTGGCCCGGCGGATTTCTGTCCCAAGTTGCCAGACCTGGGAACATGCCTGGAGTGCTGGGATGAGCTTCCAGCCCGCATGGAGGATGTGCTTCGGTGGAATCGCCGAGAGGAGGAGGGGGGGAGAATCCGGCATCAACTGGGGGTTTTTGCCATGAGCAGGGGGGATATTGAGACAGCTCATAAGCATCTCCAGGCAAGCCTCGAGATGAGCAGGGCCCCCCAGCTAAGGTTTGAGAGTTTGCTCTACCTGGGTGTAATGAGACTCCAGGAGGAAAGAATCCAGGAAGCCCAAGAGCTCCTGGAAGAGGCCCGTTCCCTCAGGCCCCACGACGGGGCTGTGCTGTATCATCTGGCTCGATGCCAGTTTGCCTGGAAGGACTACATAGAGGCTGCAGAGCTTTTCCAGAAGGCACTGGCAGCCTCAGTGGAGAAGGGGATCAGGGATGAGCTCCTGCTTCAACTGGCTATTTGTCATATCCACCTGGAGGAATTTCAGGAAGCTTGGGAGGCCTTAGAGAAAGCAAGCAAGCAGACCGCTCCCTTTTCTTTCTATCGTGGCATGGCCCTTCTGGGCCAGGGAAAAGTGGTTGAGGCCCTGGAGAGGTTCCGGGAGGCCCTGGAAAGGGGTCCGGAACCCGAGGACTTGGCATCCGTGCTTTTCTATTTGGCACACTGCCTTAAGGAGTTGGGATTTTTCAAAGAGGCCGTTGCGTGGCTCAAGAAGGCTTTGGAAGCCGAGCCCGGAAGCTATGAGGCGTGGAACCTGCTTGGGTTTTGCCGTTTCAAGTTGGGGCATTATCAGGATGCCATAGAGGCCTTCCTGAAAGCCCTGGAGATAAACCCCAGGTCGGCCATAGACCTGGCCAATATCGGGAGCATTTTAAGAGACCTGGGAGACAGGCAGGGGGCCGTGGCCTGGTATCAAAGGGCCCTGGCATTGGATCCCACCCTGAGCTTCGCCGCAGAGAACCTGAGGAGACTGAAGGGTGAAGAGAGTGAAGAGTGAAGAG
>CAYPWF010000060.1:13779-21526 GCA_964414345.1 uncultured Desulfarculaceae bacterium | reverse complement strand
GAGGCTATAATCGTATCGGTCCGAAAATCACGCTCAATTTCGGCAATCAGGGTTTGAGCCTCTTGCTCGGTCGGCACCAGGACCACTGCCCCACCGCCAGCGGAGTAAACGACATTTTTCACCCCATACTGCCGCTCAAGATTGCTCTTTCGTTTGTCATCAAGATCAGCAATCAAGGCACTGCCGCCGCGAATCTCCTTCAGCCGGTTTGTAGCAAACAGATACTGCTTGATGCGATCAGTGTCGAAGCAAACTAACCACTCCTGTACGTTGCTCATTTGTCTGTCACCTCCTGGCCCCAAACAGCGGCGTGACCGCCTCCAGGACTATGGTCAAACTTGTACACTTCTCCATGTTGCCCTCTCTCCTCCTGTCAATGGCTTGAGCAGCCAATCCAGTCCCTCTAACGCTCCCCAAGATCACAGATCCAGCACGGACTTCAACGCTTACCCCCCTCGGCCAGGGTGGCGCAGGTGAGATGCGTGATGCTGGCTCGGGTAGCCCGCCTGGTGTTTCACCGCGTGCTCCGGATCAAGGGGCTCCGTCACCCAATAGGCCCAACAGAGTGCAAGGCGGCCTGAAACAATTCTTATGTGGAATCAAGCTATTGCCAAGGAGCCAGGGATGGCCTGCGTTCTTCACCAAGAAGGCGCTTGCGGCCTCACTGTGGACGGCCCTGGCATGTCATTGTCGCGGTCTCGGGTAGGCTCCGCCCGTTGCGCACACTCTCGCGCGTGCCCAACAGGAAGGCACAGCATCTCTTTCGGCCTTCCAAGTGATGCACTCTTGTTAGACCAGCCCCTGGGCAATTGTCAACCCTACAACCGGGATCTGTTGTTGGCATGTGAGGTGTTCGCTCTCTTGGTTTTCTTGGGGGGGAGTAGGGGGAATTGGCCCGGATCTCTCCCGGGCAGGGCAAGACCTCCTGACCCGTACCTCCTGGCTGGCCATAGTCTTGTCCTTTCCCGGCCGCTTATTACCCCTTTTGGATGCCCTGCTCCTTGAGTGAGAATGCTGGTTCATCCAAGGGTTCCCGAAATACCAGGACTGGACGGTTGGTCAGGCGAACCAGATCCAGGGCCTCGTCGCTGATCATGGCCAGATACTTGGACCTCTTTTGCCAGTGGGCGCCCAAAACGATCAAGTCGAAGCGTTTCACGGTCACAGCCTTGAGGAGCTCGTCCACGAAATCCCCCTGGGCCGTCACCAGGACAGGCGAGAAGCCAAACCCTCTAATGGTCCTCTCTGCATCTTCCACACATTGCTTCGCGTATTTGTCAGACTCGGCGATCTTTGTCTCCTGAACGTGCACGATGCTGATTTCCGGCTTCTTCTTTTGGAAAAGACGACCCACGAATCGCAAGGCGCCCTGATCGCATTCTGAACCCCGGTAGGCCACGAGGATTTTCCTCACTGGCCTGAAGTTCCTCAGGATAAGCACTGGCCGACGAGCGTGGTGTAGGATCTTGGCATGCACCGCTCCCAGCAGGAGGCCTCTGAGAGAGGAACGACCCTGGGAACCGAGCACGATCATGTCGTAATTCCCCTCGTCTGCCACCCGCAGGATCTCCTCGGCCGGGTCCCCCACAGCCACCACTGGTTCGCAGGGGATCTTGGCTCCCAGGCAAACCTCGCAGGTTTCGATGACCGCCTCCAGGGTCCTCTGGGCCTCGGCCTCCATGGCCGCGTGGAAGTCTTGCGGCGTGGTAAACGGGGCGTACGCACCCTCCGCCCCGGCCTGTGCAACATCGGGTTTCACGTAAAGCGCATCCACGTGGGCTTCGAAATGTTCGAGCAGGTGACACGTATAACGCAAAGCCATCTGCGATTCCTCATCCCTGTCCACCGCTACCAGGATCCTCATCCTCATCCCTCCATCATAAAGGTGTGAATGGTGGCAGTTGGCCTGGATCACTCACTGCCAGGTCAACCACCCGGGCTAGCGCATCACAAGGGAGGATCGTGTCCATTTGCTTGCAAATCTTCCAACCCACTCCCTTGGGAACAGACGGTCGATCAATGAACGTTTCCCGGCCCAAATGGCCACGAGATCCTCCCTGAGCTCCTGCTCAAGGAACTTCTCGAACTGCTGGACATCTGTCACACGAACCTCGACTTTGATCTGACGGTCCTCGAAATAATCGCCGATCTCTATTATTCGGCGGTAGACATCCCTTTTCACGCTTCCCTCCCCGCTCAAGCCGACGAGCTCTACGGATGCTTTGTGAATGGTCGCCATCTGGTTGATGATCTCCAGCGAGTCCTGACTGATGTAGCTCTGATCGAGACATGCCACGATCCGCCCGAATTCATGTTGATCCTTCACCAGCAAGACGGAGCATCCAGCCTCGCTCAAAACCTTGGGATGGACCTGGTCTGACCCCCCCCACCGGCACTCTGAACCGGAAGGGCAACCCATGACGATCAGATCCACCTCCTGCTCGCTGGCCTCGGTGAGAATCTCGGAGGCGACCACCCCCGCCCGAAAGCGCACCCGCAGGTCCTTCCTGGCACTGCGGCACACCAGGATCTGCTCCCAAGCCCTTGCTCTCGTTGGCATCCACTCGTGCTGCCATCGGTTCATGGCATAAGGACCGTCCTCGCCTCCCGCTCGCTCAAGGAATGTGTCCCTGTAAGCTCTTAGGGCGCGCATAAGCGAGTCTTGCTCCAGCGAGCCTGGCACCTCCGGCGACACGCCCAGGAAGATAACGTCGGCCCATGTATTTATGGACAGCCGAGCCAGTTCCTCCAATGCGTAGGCCGTGTGCGGCTCCTCATCTGCAACAAATAGAATTCTCATGATTTACCCTCCAGTTGGCTACCTAAGCCCCAGTTTGCAAGGCTCCGCCAATGGCCCGACTGTCCCCCCCCCGGTACCCTGGCCGATGCGCCAGCACCCCGAGGCCTTCACGGGGGAGAGTCTTTGGAGGCCCTCCACCCTATTCGAGCAGTCTTTTCTCATTGCAAATTCCCGAGCTCTCCCGGCCGATCCGCCTATCAACACTGGGGCTCCCCTGTGATCTTCGCGGCCGCCTTCATCACCACTTCCTGGATCTCGCCCAACTTGAAAGGCTTTGCAATGAAGTCAAAGACCCCTTTCTTGAACGATTCTTTGGCAGTATCGAGCGTAGCAAACCCTGTAATGACTATGACCTCGGAGCGGGGATACCTTTTCTTTACCTCCTCCAGGAATCGGATGCCATCTATGTCTTTCATCTTTAGATCGGTTATGACGATATCATATTCGTTCTCCTCTATATCTTCGAGAGCCTCGAGGCTTTTCGTGAACGTAGTAACTGCGAAGCCTAGCTTCTCTAATGAAGGTTGTAATCTCTTGCAAACTATTGGCTCATCATCCAGCACCATTACCTTAAGTTTCTGGCCAGCCATGGTTGTCTCTCCTATCCGTTGGCTCCTTTTTTGACCGACCATCTATTTCCATGAAATGTCTTACGAAATTTTCGACCCGATCATCGCTCCGTAGCTCTATGTCAAGCTGACGGGTGAAAGCCACGAGGCACCCGAGCATTGATAGCACCCCTTTCATCTCCGATTCAGGTCTATCGTTTGTGCGAGCGATCACCAGGTCACCTTTGACCTCGACCCGGAAATCGTGTCTGGAAAGTATCTCCGCCAGAAGTTGGGCGCGTCTTGATCTTCGAGTGATGTCGGTCACTCCCCCGACGAACCTGAAGTAAACGTGATTCCTGCCCGTTCCCGGTAAGATTCTGGCGTCGATCAGGTTGATGTGGTAGCCCAATCGAAGATGCAGGTTGAGATAATCCTTGGTCACAACGGCCAGATTGAATCCGGCCAAATCTTCCAGGCCCGGAGATGCGGCGGCGGTTCTGGTCAGGCTGGACATCATTCCCTTCATATCCACTTCCGCTGGGGCCGTGCTCCAGACTCCGCGGCCACACAATCCCTCCAGAAAATTTTTCAATGGCACAGAGGTGACCCGATCCGGCCCCAGGTTCTCGCCCCTCGGGGGAGGGTCTATGCCCCCTCCCAGATCCAGTACCCTGAGCCCAATGGGAATATCGGTTGCCAGCTCCCAAATTCGCAGTCCACGGCCACGCCACAAGGAACGAGGCAGCTCCATTAGTTCTCCGACCGCCTTCTCGTGTGCAAAGCGCAGGACATCGTGAACCGTCCGGCAGCCCTGAGGAGAGAAATCTGGAGATTGTGGGTCTGCCAGATGAAGGGGAGCGATGCGCTTGAGAAGCCGCCTCAAGAGCCTGAATTCAGGGGTCTGCTCGAAGGATCCATCCCGTGCAAGTTCAAAGATAAGAAGCTCTTCAACACGTCCCTTGTATATCACCCGCTGTTTTGTATCCACCGTGATCACTTCACCAGCACCCAGGCGATTGGCGGCTTCATCCACTCCGAACAGCGTCGGCACGCGGAATTCTCTCGCTATTGTGGCAAGATGGCCCGCCGTAGACCCCTTCTCCGTCACGATGGCCGCCGCTTTGCCCACAACCGCAGCAAGCCATGGAGACGCGTGGGGGCTCACAAGAACCCCGCCGTCGGGAAATCCTTGAAGGTCCTGCTCTGTTCTCACCTGGAACACTGCCCCAGCCCCGACGCCGGCATGCACAACCACTCCCTGGTCTCTTAGCAGCACTGGATAGCGTGAGGCCAACTGTGAAACACCATGGCGTATCTCAGGGGGCGCCCCCCGCAGGACCAAGGAGCGCGACTGGAGAATCCAGCTCCGGCCGGAGAGATCCAATGCCCACTCTATCTCCTGGGGCTGTTTGAAGAATCTCTCCAGCGCTAGTCCCCATCTGCCAAGGCCTTCAAGCACTTGCGGTGACAGAATCTCCTGGATTCCTCCTTTCGCTTCTCCTGCGCCACCTTCTGAACCTCGGCCAGCCGGCTCCGGGAAGCACCCAGCAGGCTTTGCGGGCCTTTCCCCATCCAGTAAGGAGGACCTCTTCAGTGCGCGAGAGTCCACCCGGGATTTCCCCTCCATGATGGCGCGTCCGGGACCGGCAACGTAGTGGAAGACCATCCTGTCCTCCTGAGGTTCCACCGGGTCGAGCGTCTGTAGGACGCCAGAAAGCCTGGCCGGCACCATCTCCTGGAAAAGCACGGCCATGGCAACTTCCTCGCCCAACAGTCCCATATCCCGCCTGTAGCTCAAGGCCTCGGCCGAAAAGAGGCTGGCTATTACCCGTCTATACGCCGCAACCAAGTGGCGCGGAGGCACATCCAGAACCGTCTCATGCAGCCCGGCGAAAGATATCTGTCCGTCCTCTCCACAGGCGCTGCTTCGAACCGCCCAGCTCTCCTTCCCTTCCCCGCAGCGCCTTATGAGCCCAGCCACGTCCGATGGCACGATGCCCGCCAGGATGCTGAACTGGATCTGCCTGGAGACCTGGGCGAGCTCCATGTCTCCCCCGTTCCAGGACTCGAGCCAGCCATGAATTCTGGCCTCTAGCCTGTTGTGCTCAATGAACCGCCTGTACGCCCGCGTGGTGGCCACGAATCCCTCCGGCACCGGAAGCTTCAGACCTTGAAGGATGCAGGCCAGGGCCTCAGCCTTGCCTCCTGTGAGTTCTGGATGATCCGTTGGCGACTCGCTCAGGGCCACCACAAGGGGCATGTCCTCAGAGAGGGCCACTCGTCCGCGCAGATCCCCTTCCAGCTGCAACAGGATCCGGTCCACTGCTGCGTAAAGTCCCACGTAGCGGTTTCTCCCAACCAGGTTCAGGTTTTCGGCCAAACGGAGCAAGAGCCCCCGCATTCGACCTATGGAGTCCTCGATATATTTCCGGTCGAATACGTACTCTCCCCCGCATTTCTCCCCCAGATCCGCCATCAACTCCATGAGCCGCTGATGGTCATCCAGTAGCTCCTGAAAATGCTCGAACACCTCCACAAGGCCCCTCTCTTCGGCCTTGCCGCCGAAAAGCCCTCTGCAGATCCTTTTCCAGCCGATCCCTATCACGGTCTTGACGCCCTGGATTTGGAGTCCTTCTCAGTGAGACCCCCGTCCTCTCCCGAACAACCACCCCAGCCCATGGCCAGCGAGCATGGCCACCACCACAGCCACTATCCCATACACCATGGGATGTTCGTACGCCAGAGAGCGCAGGAATCGCGGAAAGCCCGTCATCTGCACGTCTATTGAGGCCCGCTGTTGCTGAAGCACCTCTCCATTTCGAATAACTGATACGGACGCAGTGTATGTGCCGGGCCGAACGCACCGAGGCAAGGAAAACCGAACCCTCAAAGACTGGGCTATCTCGTTCTCCGAGACCAGCTCCACCCCTGCGGGCAACACCCTGTACAGACCCTGCGCCTCTTTGAGCTTAACGAACTCCTGCACCATGGAATCGCTCTCTTCCTCCCCTACGCTCCCCGCAAACCGTATCTGCTTTCTCAGCCTGCCGTAGCCCCACAATCCAGACCCATGGTCCCCTGCCAACAGGAAAGAACCGGTGCTGGCAGCCATGTACAGCGTCGGAGCGCCCTGTGCCACTACCTCTCCCACGTTCATCCAGAGAGGCCCCCTTCTTCCTTTGCGGACCAAGGTCTCGGCCACATGCTCTCCAACCAGTTCCACCACGGCATCTCCCAAGGGCGGGATCTGCGCAGTCACTATCACCTCCTTCCCGCCAAAAAAGGCTCCGATCTCCACCCTTTGCGGCGCCACGTCCAGCTGTGCGGACCAGCCCGCCACAGGCAAGCCAACCAAGACCACCAACCACCCCATGATTCCAGGAAAGGATTTCACCGATGGCGCCATGACTCAGTGTCCCCCTTTGTACCCCAGCAAGATGTTTGGTGGCAGGACAAGACTAAGCAACATCTGGATCATGACAAGCAAGACAATGGAAGCCAGCATTATTTTCAACTGGTCTGCATTCATTCGGTGACTCAATCTGGCTCCTATTTGGGCTCCTATGCTGGAGCCGAGCAGCAGTATCAACGCAAGGACAACATCGACCGTCATATTAGTAATGGCTTGCATGATTGTTACGTTGACGCATGTGAACAATATCTGGAAGAGGCTCGTTCCAACCACAACGTGCATGGGCATCCGAAGCAGGTATACCATGATGGGTACCATGATAAACCCTCCTCCGACTCCCATTACTGCCGCCAGCACTCCTACGATACATCCAAGGCCCAGAGGTAGAAGGGGCGACGCCTTGACGCCCGACTTCTCAAAAACCATCTGCCAGGGTAGAGTCCGGACCGCGCGGGAGTAAAAGGAAGGTCTCTTGGCCTGTGAACTCTCCTCGGCTCTGACCCACTTTCTTCGCATGCTCTGGAGGCTCTCTATGAACATGTATGATCCTATCCATCCCAGCATCCCCACGTAGGTGATCTTGATCACGAAATCAGCGTTGCCCAGAATCCTTAACCATCGAATCACCTGAACTCCAACTGTTCCTCCTATGACTCCACCCATCAGCAACAGGACCCCCATCTTGAAATCCACGTTCCCCATTCGATAGTGCGCGTAGGTGCCGGAGGTCGAAGCGGCCACTATCTGGTTGGAATCCGATGCGGCAGCCACAGTAGGAGGAATTCCTATCATGATGAGCAAAGGGGTCATCAAGAACCCGCCGCCCACTCCGAAGAGCCCGGAGAGTAAGCCCACCAAAGCACCCATTCCAAGCAAGACTGCGGCATCAGCGCTGCTACCGGCTATCGGCAGATATATCTCCAGCATGGTATCAACCCCCTCGTTTTCTTCCAGCAACCGACAATGCCACCTGGCTCAGCTGTG
>CAYPWF010000060.1:0-13679 GCA_964414345.1 uncultured Desulfarculaceae bacterium | reverse complement strand
ACAAGGTGAGGGGACAACAAACCCGGACTATTCATCAAGGCTCATGGCATTGGGGGCTTGGCCCCAAGACCCAGGATGCTTTGACATGTTCCTGCCCCAACATGTTGTTAGCGCCAGGCGCAACACACACACCGCATCCAGGTGTCATGTCATGATTGGCTTTTTTCAATTAGTTTGCATGGATCATTCACCTTTGACAAATGACCCAGGCAAAGATTTCGGGGACATGATCAGGTTGGAGGTCTTGGCCGCCACCCTGGGTGACCCTGACCCGCACCATTGGCGAGAGTCTCGGTGCAGCGGAGGCTTGGAGCTCTATGCCTGGCCGACGCTGGGGCCGTGCGGGATTATCCCGCAGAGAGCTTCTCCTGGGAGTGAACTGAAACGGCCGGGGCCTGCCGGATCGTTTCAAAATGAAAAGGGTATCTCAGGTCGCAGGTCTGAGCAAGCCGTATTTCTTCATCTTTCGCCACAAGGTAGTCCTGGGCAACTTCAGTATTTTAGCTGCCTCACCCACCTTTCGGCCAGCGGATTCCAGTACCTGTTCAATATACTCTCGCTCCTGTTCTTCCAGGCTCCTCCAGCCCCTGAGCTTCTCCCTCTGGAGAGACTGGAACTCCGGCGGGAGATCTTCAAGTCTCAACACCGGTCCCTCGGCCAAGGCCACAGCTCTCTCTATGACGTTCTGCAATTCTCGCACGTTACCAGGGTACGAGTATCTCAGAAGGGCCTCTCTGGCCGCAGGGTCAAGCCCGGAGATGTGTTTTGCGAACCTCTTGCTGTATAGGCCAAGGAAATGGTGGATGAGAACCACTAAGTCCTCTTTCCTCTCGGACAGGGGGGGAACGCGAAGCTGCACCACGTTCAATCTGAAATACAGATCTTCACGGAATCGGCCCTCGCTCACCGCACTCTTCAGGTCCCTGTTGGTGGCCGCTATGAAACGCACATCCAACTGGATGGGCCTGGTGCCACCCACCCGAAAGATCCTCCTCTCCTGTATCACTCGGAGAAGCTTCGCCTGCATGGACAAGGGCATGTCGGAAACTTCGTCCATGAACACGGTGCCGCCCTGCGCGGTTTCCAGCAGACCCACCTTGGTGGCCACTGCCCCCGTGAAGGCGCCTCGCTCATAGCCGAATAGCTCGCTTGCTATCAATTCCTCTGTAAAGCCGCCACAGTTAAAAGCCACGAATGGTCGATCCGCCCTTTTGCTCTTTGTATGAATCAGCCTGGCAACCAGCTCCTTCCCTGTGCCACTCTCCCCCTCTATGAGCACGTTGCAATCCAACGGGGCCACCTTGCGCACTAGGTCGAATATCGCCTTTATCGGCGCACTCACCCCTACCATGTCCAGGTACCCTTCTATTGGATGAAGCCGTGCCTTAAGCAATTTGTTTTCGTCCGTCAGGGCTTTCTTGGCAAGGGCCTGCTTTACAAGGTTCTTGAGTTCGTCCATTCGGAAGGGCTTCTCTACGTAATGGAAGGCCCCCTTCTTCATCGCTTCCACAGCCGATGAGATTGAAGCGCGTCCAGTAATGAGGATCACCTCTGTATCCTTGTGCGTTCCCTTTACCCTCGTGAGCACCTCCATTCCATTCAAGCCGGGCAGCACAACGTCCAGTATCAGTAGGTCGAAGGATTCCCTGGCCATGGCGTTCAGGACGTCTTCGCCCCTGGCGAAAGCGTCCACGTGGTAGCCCTCTTTCTCCATAGCTGCCTTCAAACGGCGGCACACGATCTCTTCGTCGTCCACCACTGCAATCCTCATTGCTTCTCAGCCCCCGTCTCAAGCCTGGTGCGGCAGCACCACGGTGAAAGTAGTGCCTCGGCCAACCTGGCTCTCCACCTCTATCTTCCCACCATGCTTCTCCACGATGCCGTAGGCCACTGTGAGGCCCAAGCCAGTTCCCCTTCCCACTCCTTTGGTTGTGAAGAACGGGTCAAATATGCGCGATAGGTATTCGGCCGGGATCCCAACCCCAGTGTCTGCCACCATGACCGCCACATCTTGGGTTCCTGGCACCCGGTACGCTCGTACGGTCAAAGTCCCTCCATCAGGCATGGCCTGAATCGCATTGACGAAAAGGTTTACGAAGACCTGCTGCAGGTTCCTTCGTTCCCCATAAATATCCGGAAGATCCTCGGCAATCCCGGCTTCGACCTCGATACCGCCCACCGCGGCCTGGTTACACACGAGCTTCAATGATTGCCGAATCAGCTCCCCCACGTGGATCTCCTCGAAGCTCGGACGCTCCGACCTGGCGAAGTCGAGCAAGTCTCTCACAATTTCCGAGGCCCTCTCCGACTGACTCAAGATGTCATCGGCCATCCCAGCCAGTTCTGCCTCATTCAGTTTTCCAAGTTCCTCTTTCATGGCTTCGGCGGTAAGCACTATGTTGTTCAGGGGATTGTTGAGCTCATGTGCGATGCCAGAGGTTAGCGTCCCAATGGCTGCCATCTTTCTGGACTGAACTAGCTCGTCTTGCCTCCTTTCCAGTTCATGAATCATTCGATTGAAGGCTCTGAAGAGACTTATGGGCTCCTGGGCTCTGGTCCTGGGCTCCGGGAAAGGCGTGAAATTGCCCTGTGCAATTTGTTCCATGCTTTGTTGCATCTGTTCCAAGGGCCGGACCAACAACTTTGCCACATAGAAGGCCAGGCCAATGCCCAGGGCCGTGAAGACCAAAACGGACACCAGGAACAACTGAATAGCTCTTTCAGACAACTCGTCTATGACAAACCGCTCTGCCACAGACCATGCCTTGCTCGTCTCCAGCAGCCTCTGCCCCAGGGCCCTGAGTTCTTCCTCCTGGCTCGAAGAGCCCTCGACATTGGGAGGAGAGCCCCGTGGCCCGTAGGACGGGTTGATTCTTGAAAGAAGGTCCCCGTAGGAGGCAAGTAAAGAGCGCAGGTCACGAGCCCCGGTCTCTTTCATGGAACGAATGAACTCCTCCTCAGTGGCCAGGAAGATCCCCTCAAGACGATTCAAGTGGAACTTGGCCTGCCCAAGGCTGGCAGGGTCCCGATACAGGAAAAAGTTTTTCTCAATCCTTCGGAGTTCAAGTATCTCCTGATAAAGATCATCGGCCTCTTCGAGCACCTTCAGGTGCCGTCCGATGTCCACATGAATTCTGTAACTGAAAACCGCAAATATCAGCACACCTAGAATGCAACACAAGAAGCTCCCAATGACTCTCCTTCTTATTTTGAAGGTTCGTCTTCTCATGTCCATGGAATGCCTGAGAAATCGTCTTACAGCAGGGTGATTATAGCACACATGCACCGGAGGCAAGAGCCAGTATGGCTTGCAGGGCTCTTACCGGCCATGAGGGTGTCGGGTTGATGCTGGTGCTCTTCGGCCTGGGGGCCTTGGCCCTCTGGTCTGGCAGCGAGGCCGTCCTGCCGGCTTACATCACGGGCATGGTCCTGGCAGAAAGCGCGGCCAGGGATTCTCACTGGGTCAGGTGGAGTCGGACCCTCACAGCGGGCTTTCTGACCCCTCTTGCCCAAGGGTTGAAGCTGCCCGGCCCAGACGTGCAAACTCCTCCAGACTAAGGGTCTCGGCCCTTCGGCCTGGATGGATATCTGCCGAGTGGAGCAACCGGGCGACCCTATTTTTGTCCCCGCCCAGCCAGCCCTGAAGAGCATTTATCAGAGCCTTTCTTCTTTGAGAAAAGGCGGCCCTAACCAAAGCTTGGAAGATCCCGGCATCCCCCACATCCGCTCTGGCTCTCTCCAGAGGTCTTAGTACTACGAGGGCAGATTCCACCTTAGGGGAAGGCCGAAAGGCCCCAGGAGGCACCTTGAAGACCAGGCGGGAATCCCAGTGGAGGGCCAAAAGCACACTCAGGCTCCCGTAAGACTTGCCGCCCACCCGGGCCGTGATCCTCTCGGCCACCTCTTTTTGGAACATGAGTGCCATAAGATCAATCTCAGAGGGGTAAGCTGCCAATCTAATCAGAATCCTGGTGCCTACATTGTAGGGTAGATTTGCCACTACCTTGCGGGGCCTGGCCATTTTCCTGAGGCCTTCGGGCAAGGGGAAGCGAAGGGCGTCTTCATGCACAATCCTTATGTTGGAGGCAGCCCTGAGCCTTTGCTCTAAAATCTCAAGGAGCCTTCTGTCCAGCTCCAGAGCAATTACCTCCTTGGCCTTCCCGGCCAAACAGAGAGTCAAATCCCCCAGGCCAGCTCCTATTTCCAAAACAGAGTCCATTTCGCAGATTTCGGCTGCATCCGCTATGCGTTGGAGCACCTCCCCTGCACGCAGGAAATGTTGTCCAAACCTTTTTTGGGCCTGCCTCACATGCCTGAAGGGTGTCAATTCTCCTTTACTCCCAAAGGCCATCGGGAGCGGGCATTCATGGAGAGATCCAGCATCCCCTCCCCCCTCCTGAGCGGCCCCAAAGCCGCCCTGGCCACCATGGCAGCATTGTCCGTGCAAAGTGAGGGCTTGGGGAACAAGGCCTCCAGCCCCTCCTCTTTTGCCCTGGCCCAGAAATGTTCCCTCAGCCTTCTGTTACAAGCAACCCCGCCCACCACAACCAGCTTGCCCAGCTTGCACTTCTTTGCAGCCCTGAGAGTTTTTTCCACCAAAACCTCCACGACCGCCTCCTGGAAACTTGCCGCCAAATCCGCCACAGCCCCCTTGCTTAAGGGCAGGAACGCGGATTCCCTGAGGTAAGTCAAAACCGATGTTTTAAGACCTGAAAAGCTGAAATCCAGCCCCTGGCCCTTGCTCATGGCTCTGGGGAAGCGCATGGCCTTGGGGTCCCCCTCCAGGGCCACCCGGTCTATGACAGGTCCGCCGGGGTAGCCGAGCCCCAAGAGCTTGGCCACCTTGTCAAAGGCCTCCCCTGCTGCATCGTCCCTTGTTTGTCCCAAGAGAGAAAAGCTTTCTTCCCCTGTCACGTGATAAAGGGCCGTATGCCCCCCCGAGACTACCAGGGCCACAAAAGGAGGCCTAAGCTCAGGATCTTGCAGATAAGCCGCAGCAATGTGGCCTGCCAGGTGGTGCACCCCCACCAGGGGAAGTTTTCTGGCATAGGCCAGGGCCTTGGCCACTCCCAGACCTATCAAAAGGGACCCTACAAGTCCTGGCCCTTGAGTGACGGCTATTGCCTCCACCTCATGGATGCCGCGGTTTGCCTTTTCCAAAGCCTCCCTTATTACAGGCAGGACCCATTCCATATGCTTACGGGAGGCGATCTCAGGCACAACCCCTCCAAAGGGACGGTGTACCTCCACCTGTGAGGAAACCACATTGGAAAGTACATCCCGATCCCCCCACAACAGGGCACAGGAAGTCTCATCACAGGAAGTCTCAATACCCAAAACAAGCATCTTTTCCTCTGAAACCTTGTCTTGGCCGGCCTCCAAGGGGCGGGCAAAACCCTACCTCCCCCAGGGCTGATCCAAATCAGAGCTTGGGTCCTGTTCCACCTGGTTTTCAGCCGTTCAGAAAAGAATCCGGTTGATTATAACCTTTGGATGAGGATGCGGCCCATGGGCAATCCCTCCCTGATCACCAGAAGCTCCCCGCTGGCCTCCGGGCCTTGCCCCACCCTGAGCAGCCAATCCTGGGAACCCTGTTCCAGAGATCCCACAGGGCCTTTCAGCTCGAGGGTCACCCCCAGGTTGTCCTGCACGTTGGTGCGCACATCCAGAATCCTGAGCTCTTCCGAGGGTCGAACCAGCATGCGTGTCCCTTCACCGTAGGCTGCAGGGGTGCTATCCCCGTTTCCCACCACCAGATAAGACAACCTCGGGGGCTCCAGCTCCAGTAACATTTCCCCCAGGAGTTGTTGTCCCTCAAAAGCCGCCACCCTGTAAGTTCTCCCGTCTTTGTCCAGAGCATATCGGGGAATAAGGTCTCTTGCGGTCCTGATGGGAATCCCTCGATCCTCCCCCTGGTTCTCGCCGCTTCCCTCATGCACAAAACCTATGAAATTCACCTGCAAAACATCCGATGGAATCCCCTGGGTGAGCACATCCACCACCCGCACTATATCTCCCGTAACCACCTTGAGTCTCCCGTGGTTCTCCACCAGCCTCTTCTCGCCGTTGACATCCAGCAGAAAATACTCGACCCTGGGGGTTTCCCCTGTCTGCAAAGCCCTTACTGATTTCGGCTGATTGGCCACCCGGATCTGGACCTGGCCGAAGACCTGGCTTTCCTTTCGGACCAGGATCCTGGTGTCTTTTCGCACCCTCAAGGGCTTATGAAGATCGTTCTCTGTGCCTAAGCCTTCCAGATCCGCCGTGATGCCCCTTTGGTAATTGGCTACAACCCCCACCACCTCCACCAACTCTCCAGGAGCCACTGCCACGGTCTCTTTGTCCGGCACGGCCAGAGGTATTCCACCGTTGACGGAAATCAGAACGTATTGCAGCTGAGGGGGATCCAGGGCCATGGGCGGCTGGTCTGCAGTAATGCCCATCTCCTCCAAAAAAGCATTTATCACAATGGTCTGATACTGCACTCTGATGCGGGGGTCTGGTATGTCTTTGGAGGTCTCCACACCAAAGGCCGGGATCCCGTGCTGGGTCAGGGCATAGAAAGTTGCCGAGGCTCTTTGCTCTTTGTGAGGCGTGTTCTTTTCCAAGGTTCGATGGTTGTTAAAATGGAAATGATGCCTTTCTTCATGGATCTGGCTGTTGACCTTTTGGATAACCCTTTGGGCCATTGCCTCCAATTCCAAGAACCGATCCCCGGCCGGATGTTTGTACAGCGCGGCGTCGGCTATGATGGATTGGCCGAAGCGCATGGGGTTTCGTTGAGGGCTTTCCCATCTTGGGTAGTAAAATCCTGATCCATCATGAAGGTTTAGGAAAATGTCCGCCTCGGCTATGAGCCCTTTCAGTATTTCCACCACCTTGTCCATGGAGGAGCGCACTGCACCGTCTCGAAACCTGCGGTTCATGTCCCCCTCAGGACCCCTCTGGTTCTTGATGATGGAGTAGAAATTGGCCCTTGGCACCAAGAGCAGGGTCCCACGGCGCAAGGTGAGGTCCACGTATCTGTCTGCAGCCAAAAAGCCCCCTGGCTCGTCTCCCTGGATGCCTCCTATGATCAACATGGTAGGGGACTTGGCTTCCCTGCCCTCCAGCCTGTACACGTGAAGCTCGTAAGGGGTGCCGGCCAGGTAAACCTCATGCTTGCGGCCCCCGGCCCATCCCCAGCCTATGCCCCATGGCATGGCCAGAAATCCCAAGAGGTGTGCAAACAGCCAGATAAGGATTCTGGTGCCTTTCATGCCTTTGATTCCAGATCGGACTTAACAAAAAGGGCCTCCAGGCTGAAACCGGCCCTGGAGATGGCCTCCGCCCCCCCCTCCTGCCGGTCCACCAGAGCCAGAACCCTAACCACCTTCAGACCTTCCTGCTCGGCCCTCTCAACTGCCTTCAAGGTGGTGCCCCCGGTAGTGACCACATCTTCGAGTATGGCTACCGGAGCCCTTGGAGTCAGGTTTTTCTTACCCTCTATCCATTGGCCTGTGCCATGCCCTTTGGGCTCCTTGCGGATTATGAATGCTGAAAGGGGGGCTCCCTCAAGGTGGCTCACCAGGGCCACGGCGCTCACCAAGGGATCAGCACCCAGGGTCATTCCCCCCACTGCCTCCACCCGCGGTCCCCCGGAGGTAAGTTGACGGAAGAAAAGCTTGCCTATGAGATAGATCCCTTCGGGGTGAAGGCTTGTCTGCTTCCCGTCCACGTAGAAGTCGCTCTCTCTACCAGAGGTGAGCACGACCCTTCGCCTCTCATAAGACTTCTCCAGGAGAAGCCGCCTGAGCCTCTCCCAATGCTCGTCCTTTAGCATGCGCCTCCCCTTGGCTCCCTCTTACCGGCTTTATCAAACCGGCTCTAAACAACCCTCTTCCAGACCCCGGCCAAACTTAGTCCCCCCCCCTCTCACATCTCCTGGAAAAGGGAGAGCTGATGTACCGGCTTTTCTTGCGGCACATCCACCGGGTAGTCATCCGTGAAACAGGCCATACAGAACTCCCCGGGCCTTGCTTCCACGGCCTCTGCAATACCCTCCAGGCTCAAGTATCCCAAGGAGTCGGCTCCTATGAACTCACGCACCTCTTCCAGGGGTCTCAAGGCTGCTATCAGTTCCTCCCTTGTGGGGGTGTCTATTCCATAATGGCAGGAGCCTATGGTAGGGGGAGAGCTGATCCTGACATGCACCTGGGTGGCCCCTGCCTGCCTCACCAGGTTCACCAGCTTTCTGCTGGTAGTGCCCCTCACTATGGAGTCATCCACCAGCACAACCCTCTTGCCCTGCATGAACCCCCTCACCGGGTTTAGTTTCACCTTCACCCCGAAATGCCTTATCTGCTCTCTTGGCTCTATAAAGGTGCGTCCCACGTAGTGATTTCTCACCAGCCCCAGCTCAAAAGGAATCCCGGATTCTTGGGAATAACCTATGGCCGCAGGGACTCCCGAGTCCGGTATGGGCACCACCATATCCGCCTCCACCGGATGCTCCCGGGCCAGAACCCGGCCCATGGCCTTCCTCACCTGGTAAACATTCCTGGAGAAGACTTGGCTGTCAGGCCTGGCAAAGTAGATGAGTTCAAAGACGCACTGGTGTCTCTCTGCCCTGAAGGCCTTGTGTCCTCTCAGCCCCCTTGAGTCCACCTCCAGGATCTCCCCTGGCTCCACCTCCCTCACCAGCTTGGCTTCGATAAGATCCAAGGCGCAAGTCTCGGAGGCGATCACCACGGCCTGCTGCTTGCTTCCCAAGACCAAGGGTCTGAATCCATGGGGATCTCGGGCAGCCAACAGGCTTTGTTCTGTGAGAAGCACCAGGCTGTAAGAGCCCCTCACCTGAGAGAGGGCCTCCAGGAGCCTCTCCCTCAAGCTGGGCCTTGAAGAGGCCGCCATCAGGTGCACGATAACCTCTGTGTCCATGGTGGACTGGAACAGGGAGCCCCTCAGCTCCAGTTCCCCGCGCAAGAGGTGAGCATTCACAAGATTTCCATTGTGGGCAATGGCAAGCCCTCCCCCCCGGTGCCCCACCACAAAGGGCTGGGCGTTTCTGATATGGCTTGCCCCGGCCGTGGAGTAGCGCACATGCCCTATGGCCCCAGAACCTTTAAGCCTTGCCAAGACTCCCTTGTCGAAAACTTCAGAGACAAGCCCCATTCCCTTGTGAACCAAAAGGCTCGAGCCGTCGCTTGAGACCACCCCGGCGCTCTCCTGCCCCCTGTGTTGCAATGCATACAAGGCCAGATAAGCCAAGTTGGCGGCCTCTGGGTGGCCCCAGATCCCCACTATGCCGCATTCCTCTCGGAAGCCCCCTGATTTAACCTTCAATTTGACTCCCTCTTGTGCGGCCGGCTCAATTCCGACCGGGAGGATTTGTCCCGACAGGGCCAAGCCTATGAGGCTTCAAACCCCAAGACCCTCTCAAAGATCCTGTCCACATGTTGGAGAGTTTTCCCCAGGTCGAAACAGGCCTGAAGCTCTTCTTTTCGGGCATGGGCCATTACCTCCCCATCCTCCTCCAATGCCTCCAGGAACCCCAGCCCCTGATTCCAGACCTTCATGGCGTTTCTTTGCACCAGCTCGTAGGCTTTCTCACGGCTCAAGCCCTTGCTCACAAGCATCAAGAGCACCCCCTCGGAGTAAACCAGTCCCTTGGTCCGCTCCAGGTTCTCCCTCATCCTTTGCGGGTTCACCCTGAGGCCTTCCAGCATGCGGCTCATTCGATGAACCATGGTGTCCAACAGAATTGTGCTGTCTGGCCCGATCACCCTTTCCACAGAGGAGTGGCTGATGTCCCTCTCATGCCAGAGGGCCACGTTCTCCAATGCAGCCTGGGCATTGGCCCTCACCAGCCTGGCCAGACCGCAGAGGTTCTCTGCTGTTATGGGATTCCTTTTGTGGGGCATGGCCGAAGAGCCCTTCTGGCCAGAGGCAAAACCCTCTTCTGCCTCCTGCACCTCGGTGCGCTGCAAATGTCTGATCTCCAAGGCAAATTTCTCCAAGCTGGAGGCCACCACAGCCAACGTGGTGAAATACTCTGCATAGCGGTCCCTCTGGATGATCTGGCTGGACACTGGAGCGGGAATCAAGCCCAGCTTCCTGCAGACATATTCCTCCACCCTGGGATCCACATGGGCATAGGTGCCCACAGCCCCGGAGATCTTTCCATAGCGTATGTTTTCCCTGGCTCTTTGGAGCCTCTCTAAGTTCCTTTTTGTCTCCTCGTACCAGATGAGCAGCTTGAGGCCGAAGGTGATAGGCTCGGCATGAACTCCGTGGGTACGCCCCACCATGATGGTGCGCCTGTGCTCCAGAGCCATTTTTCTTATGACTTGAAGCAGTTCGCCCATTCCTTGGATGATCAAATCTGCCGCATCCCTCAGGGAAATGGCCATGGAGGTGTCAAGGATGTCTGAGGAGGTGACCCCGAGGTGAAGGTATCTGCCTTCCGGGCCTATGGATTCTGCCACGCAGGTCACAAAAGCTATGACGTCGTGTTTGGTGATTTTTTCTATCTCTTCCACCCGCTCTACAGAGAAAGAGGCCTTGCGGCGGATCTGCTCCAGGGCCTCCATGGGTATGACTCCCAATTGGGCCCAGGCTTCACAAACCGCTATCTCTATGTCCAGCCATGTCTTGAGGCGGGCCTCCGGATCCCATATTCGGCCCATTTCCGAACGAGTGTACCTAGGTATCAAAAGCTGCCTCCTGCCCAGCAGAATTCAACCAAGAAACGCCATTATGTTCCACTTTGGGGCTCACCAAGTCAACCCTGAGGCAGTAAAACAACGGATTCCGGCGGTTCTTAAGAAATTAGCCTGCACTATTCTCCAGGGCCTGTGAGTTTGGTGCCTCAGCCCCCAAGCCCCGGGTACACTTGGACATGTTCCGACTCAACCCCGGGCAAAACCTAAAATAAAAAGTCAGTGTGTTTTTCAATATGGACCGGTTTCTCCAAACAGCTATTAACCAGCCCTCATTATCCACTGATCGTCGATAATGCGGGCTGGTGCAGAGGCCTCAAACTCCAGTGTAAGGGAGAACAGGAGAAAAACCGAGGTGTATTTTTCCTGGACCTGGATCTTGACGAGCCGGGAGAAAATGAAATACTATATCAAGTCTTCACCAAGGCGGTTCCCGCACGAGGTGAGCCGGGCGGGTCCGGGAAGGGGCGTGATCGCCAAGGGCGGATCCAACAAAACATAGCCGTGGGGGGGGCAGGGAGATGACCGGATTGGGGACCCACATTCTGCTCGATCTCTATGGCTGCGATCCCGATCGTCTCAACGATCTGGAGTTCCTCCGCCAGATGTCCCTGGAGGGCGTGAGACGGTCGGGGGCGACCATCATGGGGGACCACTTCAAGCAGTTCGAGCCCCAGGGCGTCAGCGGCATCATTATCATAGCCGAAAGTCATTTGTCTTTACATTCCTGGCCGGAATTCGGCTACATTGCTATGGACTACTTTACCTGCGGGAGCCGCATAGACATAGACGCGGCCATAGCTCATTTTGAGGACTCGCTTGCTCCCCAGAAAGTTGTAAAAAGCAGGCACGCCAGAGGCAGTGAACTGGCAGGCAGGGAGTGGGCAGTGCCCAGCCACGGCCGAGCCAAAGGGCCCACAAGTTGGTTCACCGAGTACTACGGGGAGAGGCAGGAGCCCAACAGACCCCTTCTGGGATACCAGTACGCTGTGGAGAGGGAACTGGTTCGCACCAGGAGTCCATTTCAGGAGATCCTGGTGATGGAAAACCCTGTTTACGGCAGGATGCTCTTCCTGGATGGGCTTGTGATGACCACCGAACGTGACGAGTTCGTGTATCATGAGATGCTGGCCCACGTGCCCCTTACCATGCACGGGGAGCCCAGACGGGTGTTAATTGTTGGGGGTGGCGACGGGGGGCTCCTCAGAGAAGTTTTGCGCCACAAAAATGTTGAAAAGGTGGACATGGTGGAGATCGATCCAAAGGTGGTGGAGGTCTCCAGGGAGCATCTGCCCGGCATAGCCTGTGCTTTTGAAGATCCCAGAGCTCATCTGCATTTCCAGGACGGGGCTGAGTTTGTGCGCAGGGGCAAGGGGCTTTATGACGTGATTCTGGTGGACTCCACCGAGCCCATGGGTGCAGGGGAAGTGCTCTACGGGAACGACTTCTTTCAGGACTGCAAGAGGGCCCTAAAGGATGAAAAGGGTCTGTTCGCCGCCCAGGCGCTTTCAGCATGGGTTCATGAAAACGAGCAGAAGGCCATGTTTTCGAATCTAAAGAAAGTGTGGAGCCAGGTGTTGCCCTATGTGGCCAGCATTCCGACCTACCCGGGGGGGCTTTGGACCTTTGCCCTTTGCGCAGAAAGGAAGCTGGAGCAGGCCCCTGTGGATGTGAAAAGCTCTCAGGAAATAGCCAAGCAGTGCCGCTATTACAACCCGGAGATCCACCGTAGTTGTTTCTCTTTGCCCAATTTCCTGGCCAGGAAACTGGGCAGGAGCCTCAATGCAAGACATTGACTGCCCGGCTCAAATCGGCCGGGCCGATTCAAGATGACCCCGGAGAGACCCTCCGGGGTCTTTTCTTTCCATCATTGGGTCCCTCCGGACAAGTGTCTCAGGTAGATTCGCCTCACCTCTTCCATGCTCCGGCTAAGCAGGCAGGCCAAATCCCCTTCCTCTTTGTTGGGAGGCAACCAGTCCACATCCTCCAAAGAGCCCAGTGCCTTGAGTTCCTGAGTTGAGACAGCATGATCCGCGGCCTTGCGGTCCAACACGAGACCCAACCTGTTTTCCAAACCCTTCAAAAAGGCGTGGGCACCCTTGAGGATTGCAGCCTCTTCCATGCCCAAGACCCCCATCTCCTTGAGCCGATCAAGCGCCTTTATGGTGTTGGGAGTTCTGACTAGGGGAGTCTGGGACCATGTTCTCCACTGGTGGTATTGAACAAGGAACTCTATGTCCGCCATGCCTCCTGCCCCCAGCTTGAGATGGATTCCTTTTCCCCCCAAAGAAGCTATGCGTTCCCGTTCCATTCTCATGCGCATCTCGTGCAGGGACCTGGGATTCGGGGGAGGGTTTTCCAGCAACACAGCGTCTATCATCCCCATTACCCTCTGGCCTGTTTCAGGATCCCCGCCGCATGGGCGCGCCCGCAAAAGCATCTGTCTTTCCCAGCTCCTGGCCATCTTTTCATGGTAAGCCCTGAAAGCCTCCAAGGAGACTATCAGTGGGCCACGGGTTCCCGAGGGACGCAGCCTGGGGTCCACCTCCCAGCCCGGCCCTTCCTTCATGGGCATGCTCATCCAAGATATGAGACGTTGAGCGATCCTGCTCAAGAACTCCCCAGGCCCGCTCTTGTCAGGCGGACGCCAAGAGGTTCTCTCATCGTAAAAGAACATGAGATCCAGGTCGGACCTGTAGGTGAGCTCTTCCCCTCCCAGGCTGCCCAGAGCCATGACACACATAGGCGGCAGCAAAACCCCTCCCCCGCCCCCAGAGACCCTCAAGACCTCCAGAAGGGTGAACTCCAAGTAAACCGAAGCCACTCTGGTGAGCTCCTCCCCCACCTCCCACGGACTCAGAATCCCCCAGATGTCCCCTGCGCCAATCCTCAAGTATTCCTGGGCCCTGAACATACGCAACCTTCCCACCCGCTCCACTGGGTCCTGGACCCCCCCCAAGAGCCGCTCAGCCTCCTCCC
>CAYPWF010000059.1:0-21632 GCA_964414345.1 uncultured Desulfarculaceae bacterium | reverse complement strand
CCCCCCCCCCCCCCCCCCCCCCCCCCCCCCCCCCCCCCCCCCCCCCCCCCCCCGGAGTCAATACTGAAGCAGTTGGTTTTTTTTGGAATCCTTTTGCGCAAGGAGGCTAACCATGGAAGCCAAGAAGATAACCTGGGAAACCAGTTGGGAGAAGGCCTTAGAAAGGGCCAAGCAGGAAGGCAAGCCTGTGCTGCTGGATTTCTTCAACCCCGGCTGAATTGGCTGCCAGCAGATGGATGCGGTTACGTATCCAAGAGAAAGCGTAGTGGATTTCATGAACCAGAACCTAGTGGGGCTAAGAGTTGCTTTCGACACACAGCCCCTTGCCAGAGATTTCAACCTGCAGTGGACCCCCACCCTCATCATCTTGGATCCAGAGGGGAAGGAGCATCACAGAACAGTTGGTTTCCTGCCCCCTGAGGAGTTTGTGCCCTCAGGTTGGATGGGAATAGCCAAAGTCCATTTCGACGCTGGGGAGTTCCAGGAAACCCTCAGGGCCCTGGAGAAGATCCTGGAAGGGCATCCAAGAAGCGATGCGGCCGCAGAGGCCACATATCTCAAGGGCGTGGCCCTGTACAAGCACACCCACGAGCCCAAGCACTTAAAAGAAGCATATGAGAGCTTGCAGCGGAACTGGCCGGCCAGTGACTGGGCCAAGAGGGCCCAACCCTACCGTCTGATAAACTAGGCTTTCTGCCCCCGGGGTAAGGTTAAGCCCGGGGGCAGCCCTAGGAGAACCCCGGAGTCTCAATGCCCATGTCCCCTGAGCCTCTCATCCTCTTCCCGCCAGGAACACGCCGCGCCAGAATCCTCAGGAGGGAAAAGAGGTTCCTGGTAGAGGTTGAGGCCGAAGAGGGAAGGCTTTGGGTCCATTGCAACAACTCGGGAAGCATGCTGGGGCTTCTGAGGCCACTCAACCAGGCTCTCATCTCCCCGTCCCACAAGCCTGGTAGGAAACTTCCCTACACCCTCGAACTGGTCCGATCCAATGGAGTTTGGGTGGGGATCAACACCCTCACCCCCAACCGGATCCTCAGGAGGGCCTGGGAAACGGGGATCCTTCCAGAGCTGCGCGGATATCAGAGTTTCCACTCGGAAGTGCAAGTGGCCGAAAACAGGATAGACGCCCTGCTCAGCTCACCCGGGAATCGCCTCTGGATCGAAGCCAAGAATGTAACCCTGGTGGAGTTTGATGTGGCCTATTTCCCCGACGCAGTGACTCAAAGGGGTCAGCGCCACATGCAAAAGCTCATGGCCTTGGCTGCAGAGGGTGAGAGGGCAGCCTGTTTTTACCTTGTACAAAGACAGGATGCCCGATGTTTCGGACCCGCCGACTTTGTGGATAAGAGATATGCAGAGCTTTTTTGGAAGGCTCTAGAGATGGGGGTGGAAATGTGGCCTTACATGGCATTGGTGGGCCCGGGAGGAATTTCCCTTGGGCCCCGCCTGCCCCTTGCACCTGGCTGAAGGTGTCAATACCGAAGCCAGAGGTAGTCGGCATCCTGGGTTCCCAGCCTTCCTTCTTTGAGTCTGCCCTGCACATCCGGAAGAATCACTCTACAAAGCAAGTAAGAACGACGCGTGATTCTTTCTGGTATCCCATGCATCCAGGCATGTCCCACCCCTGTGAGGACCACCACTGTGGTCTCCGGATGCGCTTCCCGAAAGGCCAACAGCCTCACCGCCATGGCTGTATCCCAAAGAACCTGGGCCTGGCAGAAGTTCTCCCATTCCTTCTCCCTGTAGCCTTCATGGGACTCAAAGGCCCAAAGCAGGAAACTCTTGTAAGGCTCCTGAAGGTCGCAGTTAAGCTCCCCCCAATCCTTCCTCACCTCCTCAGGGAGGCTGGCATAACCTGAGGAGGCCACCTTCTGGGTTATCTCCCTCGGAATATTCAAACCCAAGACAGGGATAGAGTTGTCCCTGGCAAAGCGCAGGATATCCCGATAAAGCACCCAGGAGCTTTCAGCCCAGTTCTGGCCGAAGATCTGTTCCATTTCTTCCTCTGGGATCTCACCCCTGACCCACCTGTCCAGGAGTTCTTGGGCATCCTGGCGAAACATCTCCATACCTATGGCCAGAACCACTCTGGCCTCCCACAAGGCTCTTATGAGCATCAATTGGGCCCTGTGGTGATCAGGCTCGTCATGAAGCTCCCCCATCAGCACAAAGGGGCTTCCCCTCAATTCCGAGGTAAGCCTTCTGAGCCCCATCCTGGACCCGTCGCTTAGCCTCTCTATGAGGGGCTGCTCGGGCCAGTCAGCCCAACCCATTGTGGCCGTAGCCCACAGGCAGGCCCAGCAGATGATCACCGCCCTGCCACAGCTCTTCATCTTTTTCAGCGTCTTCGCCAGTGTCCGCCCCAGTGGGGCCACCACCATTCCCAGTACCAATAAGGTCCTCCCCAATACCAGTAGGGTCCCCAAGGATGGGCCGGGACCCAGGCTGCTGCCGCATCACGCCAAAGGTGTATCTCCCGAATTGATATAACCGGGTAGCCATAGGGCAGGTCTCCCACCATTCTCACTTCACGACCCGCCACCTCACCGGCCAAGGTCACCTTGCGTCCCTGGCTGTACACGGCCTGATCCAAGAAATGGCTTGTACGAGCCAAGAACCTGCCTCTTGAAAACTCGGCATCCTTGGGAGCCCCCTCCCAGTCCAAAGGGGTCTCCAGCACCACCAAGGTAGTGTTTTCCGGGTTGTTTTCGGTTGCCAGGATCACACCACCCCATATCACCGTCTCTCCATGATAACGCTCCGGATCCGCCAAGACCACACCGAACTGGAGCTCCTCTTTGGCCACAGCCCTCATCTCCGGGGAAATCACGTGAGAACAGCCCCAAAGCGTTGTAAAAAAAAGAGCCCCAATAACGCCCCTCATAGCGGAAGTCCTAACACTCATTCTTCCACCCCCTTCCTTCCTTATTTTGACGTGCAGGAGCGCCTCACGGTTTCTCCTTAGCAAACCTGAGCTCCCCAGGTCTTCGGACCTCCCCGTGTGGGCAAGGTCCACCCGGGCCTTCCCCCGTGGAGAGCGCCTTGACACTTCCTGGGCCTCCTAAGTAGGATTGAGCATCCTTGGCTGAACTGCTCAGGCACGAGTCAGTTTCCTTTAAAGCGACAGAAGGGAGATGAGGCAAGATGGATATCCGGGGAAAGACCGCTGTGATCACAGGAGGTGTAAGCGGGCTGGGAGAGGCCACGGCCAGGCTTCTCCACAGTATGGAGGCCAACGTGGTTCTCCTGGATGTTAACCAGGACAGGGGGCTGGCCCTTTGCGAGGAGCTGGGTCAAAGGGCTGCTTTCGCCCTCACCGACGTTACTGAGACCTCCCAGGTCCAAGCGGCAATGAAACTGGCAATGGAGAAGTTCGGGGCCACACACCTGGCCGTTAACTGCGCCGGGGTGGGCACCCCTGCCAAGGTGGTGGGCAAAGAAGGGCCACACGATCTGGCTCATTTCATCAAAGTGCTCAACATAAACCTGGTAGGCACCTTCGATGTCTTAAGGTGGGCTGCTTTTTACATGACACGCAATGAGCCTGACTCAGAGGGGGAAAGAGGTGTAATTATCAATACAGCCTCCATAGCTGCCTTCGAGGGGCAGATAGGCCAGGTGGCCTACGCAGCTTCAAAGGCAGGGATCGTAGGACTCACCCTTCCTGCAGCCAGGGAATTGGCCCGCTTCGGGATCCGGGTGGTAACCATTGCCCCCGGCACTTTTGACACTCCCTTGTTGGCAGGTCTTCCTGAACAGATCCGCACCTCCCTGGGCCAGCAGATACCTTTTCCACCAAGGCTAGGAAGGCCTCACGAATTTGCCATGTTGGTGCAACATATAATTCAGAATCCTGTTCTAAACGGCGAGACCATAAGGCTTGACGGCGCTCTTCGCATGCCGCCCAAGTAAGGGTTCCTGTGAGGCGAAACGGCCTGGTTTTTCCCAAAGGCTCAGGAGAAGGAATAGAGCTGAGGGTCCCGGTATATGGGGCTTCTGATATTAGTGGGAGTTGTGCACAGAGACCCCGAGGGAGGCAAATACCTCTCCGAGCTCCTCCAGGAAATCCGGCCCCAGGCCGTGGGAGTGGAGTTGAGCCCTCTGGGGCTGCGTTGGAGGGAAGCAAAGAGCGGCAAGCTCCTAGGCAAGCTGGAGGAGCTCCTTGATGGATTTCCTGCTCCAGCCAGAGCTCACCCTGAGATTAGGCTTATAGCTGAGGCCCTGAGGCTCCCCTTTGAGTACCTGGCCTGCGCGGATCACACCTCAAGCCGAGGGATTCCCTTGCATCTCACGGACCTGAACTGGATCTCCAGGGAGGAACTTCCTAGGTACGAAGAGGAGATCCTGAGAAGGGAGAACCTGGCCGCCCTGCTCTCCAGGGGCTCGATTTGTTTGGAAAAAAGGGTTCTGGCTGCCTACGCCAGGGCCTGCCGATGTCTGAATTCAGGCTGCTCATTGCAAGAGGTTGGTATAAGAGCTCCTTGGCTGCAAAAAAGAGGGCTTTTGCGGGAGGTGTTTTTGGCCTGTAGGATAAGCAACCTGGCCAACAGATATGATATTTTCCTGCATGTGGGGGGCTGGGTTCACCTTGTTGATGACCCCCTGGGTTTGAGCCTAGCAGGACTGTTGAGGGATTTGCAGCCCCGAAAAATACTTCTCCGAAAACCTGACTCAATGGGGATCATACCAAGCCCCGGTTTCTGAAAGTTCCAAGAGCCAGTGACCTTGGGGGCTATGCCCTCAAAGCTTGGGTGCGCTTAAGCTTGGTCGGACTCCAACCAGGTTCAAATCTGAAACCGGAAATCAGGCTGTTTTGGGGCATGGACCGTTTTGTGCAAAGATGTCATTAAGATAGCCCGCCATTATCCAATCCTCTCCAATAATACGAACTGGACGACTTCCTAAGGCACTGCATTGACTGAGGTCAAGCCGCTGTTCTATAGTGGGATAATATTGGTGAGCTGGGTCACCAAGTTTTCTTCCCTGAGGAGAGATGCCCGAGACGGCTGAAGGGGCTCGCCTGCTAAGCGAGTGTAGGGCCAAAAAGCTCTACCCCGGGTTCGAATCCCGGTCTCTCCGCCAACTTGTAAGCATTCCGGCTCAAGAGCCGGGTTGATTTGTGCGATCCGCTCTTTGCGGGTGGAGCCATGGAGCTGGGGGTTGGAATCTTCAGGCATCCTTCGGCGGAGGTTCGACCAGGAGCACCTTGCAACGGTCGATGAGGCTGTTGCCTTGGCCGAAGAGTTGACCAGCGACCACTTCAAGTACTCAACCAGCCAGTGGAGGCGCTGCCGGTACGACATCCAAACCGCGGCCAAACTCAAAGAAGGGGAGCTGACCGATGAGGCTTTTGCCCAGATAATCCGTTACGTGGGACAACCTTCCGATAGCGGCCTGCGCAGTTCGCATTTTGATTTCTACAAGATCTGCTTTCAAGACCATGTCATGCTGAGAGCCCTGGAAAGGGACAAGGCTCTGTCACTTTTTCCTTTGGTGGCTTACGTGGCCACACACGAGTTGGTCCATATAGTGCGCTTCAGCTTGTTCTTGCAGAGCTTTGAAGCCTATCCCTCGGATAGGGCCAGGGAAGAGGCCTTGGTTCACAAAATCACCAGAGAGATCTTGGAATCCGGGCGGCTTCCAGGAGTGGAGCTGGTGGCCAAGGAATACTGGGAGTCCATGGAAGCCAGGGGGCTTCCCTTGGATCTTATGGGACAGGGAGGCAAGGGGTGATCCGTTTTTTCAGGGTTAGAAGCCGCCAAGAGGTGGTGGCTGAACTCCAGAGGTTCTCCCCCATGGGCCAAGAGGAGGTGGAGCTTTGTGATGGCCTGGGCAGGGTGCTTTCCAGGCCGGTAAGGGCAAATGAGGATCTCCCTCAGTTTTTGCGCGCCACCATGGACGGATTTGCTGTGCAGGCCAGAGATACTTTCGGAGCAAGTGATGCACAGCCTGCACTGCTTCGCCTGGTGGGCGAGGTGCGAATGGGGGAGCCAGCCTATAGAGCTATTGAGAGTTCCCAGGCTGTGCGTGTGGCCACAGGTGGCATGCTCCCTGAAGGGGCGGACGCCGTTGTCATGATAGAGCACGCAGAACTTTTGGATTCGGAGACTCTGGAAGTGTACAAGAGCGTGGCTCCCTGGGAGAACGTGGTCAGACCCGGGGAAGACGTGGCTGCAGGCCAGGAGGTCTTGCCTACCGGATGGACTTTGAGGCCCCAAGATCTCGGTCTTCTTGGAGCCTTGGGCGCAACCAGGCTTTGGGTTTACCGAAAGCCCACCATCGCGGTATTCTCCACAGGGGATGAAGTGGTGCCCATAGACAGGCAACCCGGCCCCGGCCAGGTACGGGATGTGAACGGAGTTTCTGTGTGTGCGTGGGTAACACTTGAAGGTGGTACGGCACTCCCCATGGGAATAATCCCGGACCGGCTGGAGCAGCTATCCAAGGGGTTTGCTGAAGCCCTCCAGGCAGCGGACGCACTGATAGTCTCAGGGGGGAGTTCGGTTGGCACCAGAGACTTCCTCACGGAGGCGCTACAGAAACTGGAAGGGGCCCAGGTCCTGGCACATGGGCTTGCGGTAAGGCCCGGCAAGCCGACCCTGGTGGCAGAGGTTTGCGGAAAGCCTTTCTTGGGTCTTCCCGGACACCCGGTCTCGGCTCTTGTGATCCTTCATCTTCTGGGTAGGCCCCTTTTGGACAGGCTTTGTGGGAGGGTTTACCCCCATAGAGCTAGGCCCTTTAGGGCCAGGCTGACCCGGAATTTGGCCTCGGCCCAAGGCAGAGAGGACTACGTAAGGGTAGCTGTCGAGGAAAAACAAGGGGAACTCTGGGCTCGTCCTGTGCTGGGCTCCTCGGGTCTCATAGGGAACCTTTCCAGAGCAGAAGGCCTGGTTAGGATTGATCCTCTTTGCGAGGGGCTTTACAGCGGGGAATGGGTGGAGGTGGAGAGCTTTCCATGAGACGCCGCGTGTATCTTAAAATGCGCCCCTTGGATGAGGCCAGAAGAATTTTTCTGGAGAGGTTCCCTGTGGGGGGCTGGAGGGATCCTGAGGAGGTCCCGGCTGTACAAGCCTTGGGAAGGGTGACTGCACGGGGGGTTTTTGCCCGGCTTTCGGCTCCAACTTACCATGGGGCTGCCATGGATGGAATTGCCGTGAAGGCAGAGGATACCTACTCGGCCCACCCCGACCGACCTTTGGTTCTCAAGCTGGGGCAAAACGCTCATCCGGTCAACACAGGCAATCCACTCCCTCAGGGCGCAAACGCTGTCATAATGATCGAGGATGTGGTGGAACTGGGGAAGGACAGTATTCAGATCGAGCGGCCGGCCTACCCATGGCAGAACGTGAGGCGGGTGGGCGAGGATATAGTAGCCACGGAGCTGCTGTTCCCCCAAAACCACAGACTCACTCCATACGATCTGGGTGCTTTGCTGGCAGCCGGGGTCACCAGAGTATGGGTGCGGCCCAAACCCAAGGTAGCCCTTATCCCCACGGGCAGGGAACTCCAGGAGTGGGAGGTCTGGGAAAAAGAGGGGGTTATGGCCCCGGGGAAGCTCATCGAGTTCAATACCGTGGTGCTGGGGGCCCTGGTGGAGCAGTGGGGTGGGGAGGCAGTGCGCTTCCCCATAGTGAGGGATGACCCGGAGCAGCTAAAAGGGGTCCTGAAAGAGGTTTTGCGAGAGTTCGATGTGCTGGTAGTCAACGCGGGCTCCTCGGCCGGCTCAGAGGATATGACCGCTAACGTCATAGAGGAGATGGGCGAGCTGTTAGTGCACGGAATCTCCATGATGCCGGGGAAACCCACCGTGCTAGGTGTGATCCGAGGGAAACCCGTCATAGGCAACCCGGGGTACCCTGTTTCCGCAGTGGTTTCATGCGAGCAGATAGTGGGCCCCCTTCTGGCCAGATTTTTGGGAGTGGATCCCATTTTCAGGCCCAGGATTCCGGCTCGAGTATCAAGGAAGATAACCTCCCGGATAGGCATGGAGGAATTTGTCCGGGTGAGGTTGGGTCAGGTGGGGGGGCGAATGGCGGCCACTGCCCTTCCCCGTGCAGCAGGCTCCATAACCACTCTTACCAGAGCGGATGGAATTCTTAGGGTTCCTGAACATGTGGAAGGAGTGGCCGAGGGGGAAGAGGTGGAGGTGGAACTGCTGAGAACTCCCGAAGAGGTGGCAAGGACCCTTGTGGCCATAGGAAGCCATGACCTCACCTTGGACCTGATACATGACAGACTCAGAGCCCTCGGAGCAGGCTACGGGCTCGCCTCCAGCAATGTAGGCAGTCTTGGGGGCTTAATGGCTATAAGAAAGGGCCAGGCCCATTTGGCTGGAACCCATTTGCTGGATCCTGAAACCGGAGACTATAACTTCAGTTATGTGGCTAAGTACCTTGAGGGCATCAAGGTCAGGATGGTTCATCTTGTGCACCGCCAACAAGGTCTGATGGTGGCCCCCGGGAATCCCTTGGGCATTAAGGGGCTGGAAGACCTCACTCGCCCGGGAGTTCGCTTCATGAATCGGCAGGCAGGTTCAGGGACAAGAGTGCTGCTGGATTTTCAGTTGAGGGAATTGGGTATTGAGCCAAAAAGCATCGAGGGTTACGATCAAGAGGAGTATACCCACATGGCCGTAGCCGTGGCCGTGGCCAGCGGCGCAGCGGATGCAGGTATGGGGATTCTGGCGGCGGCCAAAGCTTTGGACTTGGAATTTATTCCGGTTAAATCAGAGAGGTACGATCTGGTAATCCCGGATAAGTTCTTTGAAACCGAGGGGATAAGCTTGCTCTTGGAGGTCATAAAAAGCCGGGAGTTCAGAGAGAGGGTAAGGGCTCTGGGGGGATACGATCCTTCCGAGTCGGGAAAGCTTCTTCTTTGAGCAGCTAAAGTCCTGCCGTGTTTTGGTCGATGAGAAATGAGCAGGGGTTTGCTTGAAAGGTTCACTGTGTTATAAAAAGACTGATGCCGGGAATTGACCGCAGCCGGGGGATGAATTAATGCCAAGGACACCGTTCGACGAGGATCTCGGCCTACACTGTTCCTTCTGTCGCAAGAGCGAGAGCGAGGTGCGAAAGCTCATTTCGGGGACAGAGGCCTTCATCTGTGACGAGTGTGTGCAAATCTGCAATGAGATATTGGCCGAGGAATTCCGAGCCGAGCGAACGGGCGGCTTCCCCAAGCCTTCTCGCATAAAGAAGGCCTTGGACGAGTACGTTATCAGCCAGGAAGAGGCCAAAAAGACTCTTGCTGTGGCTGTGCACAACCATTACAAAAGATTGCAGGCCAGAAAGACTCTCAAAGGTGTGGAACTGGAAAAGAGCAATATTCTGCTCATCGGGCCCACAGGCTCCGGGAAGACCTTCCTGGCCCAAACTTTGGCCAAGATCCTGCAGGTTCCCTTCGCCATCGCAGACGCTACAGCCATAACCGAAGCCGGGTACGTGGGGGAGAATGTCGAAGATATAATCATGCGCTTGCTGGAAAACGCGGACTTTGACGAGGAGCGGGCGCAGCAGGGAATAGTTTACATAGACGAAGCGGACAAGATAGCCAAGCGCACCGTTAACTCTGCCAACGGAAGGGACATCTCGGGTGAAGGCGTGCAGCAAGCTCTTCTCAAGATGCTGGAAGGAACGGTTGTGCACCTTCATCCCAAGGGGATGAAAGGCCAATACCACAAGGTGGATACCACACAGATCCTTTTTATTTGCGGCGGGACCTTCGTAGGTCTGGAAAAAATAGTGCAAGGCAGGATCCAGCAACGCGCACTGGGCTTCAAGGCAGAAAAGGAAAGAACACCTAAGGGACTGCTTCCGCTTCACGAAGTGAGGGCCGAGGATCTTATAGAGTTTGGGATGATTCCCGAGTTCGTGGGACGTCTGCCCATAGTGGCGGTTCTGGACGAACTTACCGAGGAGCACCTTGTGCGGATCCTCAAAGAGCCCAAGAACGCTCTGGTAAAGCAGTATCAGGCCCTCTTTGACCTAGAAGGTGTTCACCTGCAATTCCTGGATGACACGCTGGTCACGGTGGCCAGGGAGGCCATTCAAAGGAAAAGCGGTGCAAGAGGTCTAAGAACCATATTGGAAAAGGCAATGTTGGACATCATGTATAACCTGCCTGACCTGGAGGGTCTTGCTGAGTGCTTGATTACCCCCGGGGTAATAACAGGCAAAGAGGAACCCGTTTACGTTTACAGGAAGGAAAAGGCGGCCCTTTCCTGAGAGGCTTTTCCGCGGATTTCAAGTTTTCTCTGAAAGAGACAGGCCCCACCCCTTGAGTTCTACTCGGTTTGTGTTGGAAGCCTTGGATTCGGTGCTCCTGGACCCGTTTGCTCATTCCTTTAGCTGGCATTATTCAGAATCAGTGGATTATGCGGGTTATTTTAAGGACATGCTTGGACCAACTGGTCCATACTCAAAACACCCTGCCTTTCGGTTCCAGATTTGGTCTTGCTTTGGGTCGGAACATCCCAAGGCGTGCGCGGAGGCTTTGGGGGCTTGAGCCCCCAAAATTATAGGCTTTGGAGAGTGATCCGGGCTAGAGTGGCAGTAGGAGGTCCTCAATGGCTCCCCCAGGATACCTAGGAAAGCTTCTCAGAGTGGATCTGGGCAGCGCAGAGATCTGGACTGAAGAATTACTTGAGAATGAGCTCAGGTTATGGGTGGGAGGGGTCGCCCTGGGCGCCAAGTATTTATTGGAAGAAGTTGGGCCTCAAGTCTCCTGGGACCACCCTGAGAACCGTTTGATCCTGACCAGCGGTCCTGTGGCGGGCTCTGGTTTCGGGGGGGCGGCCACATTCAACGTGGTTTCCAAGGGTCCTATGACCAACATGGCAGGCTCTTCCCAGGCCAACGGCTTCATGGGGGCATACATGAAGTTCTGCGGTTTCGACGGGGTGATCATCCAGGGGCGTTCTCGGAGGCCTGTTTACCTGGAGATCAAGGAGGGAAGGGCTTTTCTCAAGGACGCATCCGGACTCTGGGGGCTTCCTGTGGATCAAACTGAGGAGGAAATCCGAAAAGAGCTCGGGGCCAAGAGACTTCAGGTTAGTGTTTTCGCCATAGGCCCGGCTGGCGAGAATCTGGTGCGCTATGCAGCAATAGTGGGGGATGGCGGCCATGTGGCTGCTCACAACGGCCTGGGTGCTGTGATGGGGGCCAAGAAGCTCAAGGCCCTGGTGGCCCACAATGCGCCCAGGGGCTTCTCAGTGGCTGATCCGGCCGGGTTGAAACAGGCCGACTTGGAGTGCTTCTCTTTTATTAAAGAGTTCGGGCCCTTTTACAAGTGGGGCACAGGCGGGGGGTTTTCCACCATATATGGGCAAGGAGCCCTTCCGGTTCGCAATTACACCACCAACATCTTCCAAGAACATGAGAGGATGAACGGCCAATACCTGCGTTCCCATTTCCAAGTTCGGCCCAGGCCCTGTTTCAGGTGCCGTATGGCCCACGTGAAAGAGGTCACGGTCACAGAAGGCCCTTACAAGGGTTTTACGGCCGAGGAGCCTGAATATGAACAGATAGCAGCTTGGGGGCCTCAGATCGGTAACACGGATCTGGGGGGAGCCGTGCTCCTGGCCCATGAGGTGGACAGACTGGGGATGGATTGCAACGAGGCCTCTTGGTGCGTGGGATGGGCCATGGAATGTTACGAGAAAGGCCGATTGGATCCCTCCCAGACAGAAGGGCTTGAGTTGAACTGGGGTAATGTGGAGGCTGTCAAGGAGCTTCTAGCTCGAATTTCCAGAAGGCAGGGATTTCTGGGGGAGCTTCTTGCCGAAGGGGTTATGAGGGCTGCAAAAAGGCTTGGTGGAGAGCCGCAAGAATGGGCCGTCCATACCATGCAAGGGGCCAGCCCAAGGGGACATGATCACAGGGGGCGATGGACCGAGCTTTTCGATACTTGTGTAAGCAACACCTCCACCATAGAGAGCTCTTTCGGAGGTATCCATGCAGGCTTTGTGGGGATGAAAGAGCTGGATGATCCTTTCGAGCATCTGGAGGTGGCCAGGAGCTGCGCCAGGTTCAACGGAATCCGCCAATTCGATGACTGTGTAGGAATCTGCAGGCTGGCCTCGATCAATCCCAGGATCACCCTTCGGGCTTTCAATGCGGTGACTGGCTGGGGTTTCACCCTTGAGGATGCCTTCCGGGTGGGCTTAAGGGCTGTCAATGCCCTGAGGCTATTCAACCTGCGCCATGGCCTGAGGATGGAGGAGCTTCGGCCCTCTGCTCGTTACGGCTCAGTGCCCAAAGACGGGCCAGCAGCTGGCAAGAACATAATGGCCCGGTGGGGGGAAATGGTTCGGCTTTACCATGAGGAAATGGGTTGGGATCCCTCCACAGGTTGGCCTTTACCCAGTACACTTGAAGCACTGGGAATCAGGCAGTGGTGGGAGGAGCTCTCGGGGACCGGGAAGAAGTGATAAGGGTGAAAGTTGAGCTTTGGCTTGGAACGGAAAGGGATCTGGGAGAGGAGTTTCAAATCCTCTCACCACTTCGTTCCAAAACAGAGGCGGAGGTTCCAGAAGGCACCAGCCTGGGGGAGCTTCTGAAGGCCATGGCAGAGGGGAATCCCAGGCTGAAAGAGCTGCTCTTTGACCCCGGAAGCTCTGCTTTGAAAGAGGAGCTTTTGTTTCTGAAGAACGGAAGGCTCAAACCACGTTCCCTTATTCTCAAAGAGGCCTTGAGCCATGGGGACGAGATCAGAGTGGTTCCGATCTATGCTGGGGGATGAGAAGACCCCTTGGGAGGCGGGGCTCAGAGGCTTTAGCGGAATCACTCTCCAAAGCCTGTGACTTTGGGGGCCCAAGTCCCCAGGACCAGCTCACGCTTTGGCATATTTCCACTTAAACCAAGGCCAAATCTGAAATCGAAGATCAGGGTGTTTTGGAATAAGGAGGGCTTTCCCTTCAGATCTCCTCAATATGGCCGGCAATTGTCCACTTATGGCGGATAATGCGGGCTAATCATCCGTATCTCCAAACTCTGTGGCAAGGGCCGGGGAAAACTGTTGGTAGAAACGCTGCATTATCTCCCAAAGCTCCTGTGTGAGAATTTTTCTTACCTTTTGCAGAACAGGGCGAGGCGGAAGGCCGTAGTAAGCCTCGGCCACGGCTCCGGCAATGCAGGCCAAGGTGTCGCTGTCGCCTCCAAGGGACACGGCGTTTCTGACCGAGTCCTCCCAGGATTCGGACTCCAGAAAGCTGATCAGGGCCTCAGGAACAGTGCCTTGGCAGGAGACATCGAAAGAGTAGCGGGGCCTGATATCATCCAGGCGTCTTCCCAGGTCATATCCGAAGCGGTAGGATATCTCTTTGCGGATCAGCTCCTTGTCTTGGGTGGTACGAGCCAACCACACGGCCAGGGCTGTGGCCTGAGCACCTTTGATCCCCTCTGGATGGTCATGAGTTACAGCGGCTGTGCCGGCAGCCTCTTCCAGGACCTCCTTCTCGGTTTGGAAGGCCATCCCCACTGGGCTGACCCTCATGGCAGCACCGTTCCCCCAGCTCCCGTAAGCTCTGGGATTGGATGAGTTAAGCCATTTGAAAAAGGCTGCTCCGTAGCCTGCCCTTGGATAAAGCCGGCCTAATTCCCTAAAGCAACGGGCGTAGTCCCGGTCCTCCATCAAGGCCTTGGCAACGGCCAAGCTCAGCACTGTGTCGTCCGTATACCTGCAAAGGGGATGAAAAAGGGGAAACTGCTTTGTCTTGATAGGGTTCACCTCGTAAACCGAGCCGATTATGTCTCCTGCCACGGCTCCCAGCATGGGACCCCCTTTTTCAGGCAGCACCTCAATGTGCTGGCCCAGGGCCTTGAGGCTTCAGGTTCCTGGCAAACAAAACGGCTGCAGCAGCTAGGAGCAAGAGCAAAGCCAAATGTTTGTATGTGGCGGTGAAGGCCTCTGCCCCCGCCACTGCCTGGATCAGCCTTCTTCCCGTCTCCAAGCCAACAGATGTGGCATTGGGATCGAACCAGCTGTGCTGATCCAGGGGGGCAAGCCAGGATCCTAGGGATTCCAAAAGCTCCCTCCCGGCATGGGAACCCCATTCTATCCTGCTGGAGATGGCATCGTAAAACGAGTGCTGCCGGGATGTGAGTAAATTGGTGGAAAGTGCAGTGCCTATGGATCCGGCAACCAGTCTGGTCACGTTTATTAGCATGGAGCCGTGGGGAAACTCCTCCTCCCTCAAGGATGCAAACACCAGATAACTCAGAGGGGCGAAGGCTCCGGAGATGGCAAACCCCCAAAACATATTGTCCCACACAACCGCCGAACGCGGGTCAAAGTAGCCTGTCCTGAAGACCCATGTAGCCCATGCTGCGGCCAAGAGGAATACCACTGCCACAGTTTTCGGCCTCAAGCGGTCTGCCATGGCCCCACCCAGCAATGTTGCCACGGCGGAGGCTATGGAGCCGGGCAGCATTATTAGGCCTGAATCCAGGGTGGTGAAGCCTTTTAGTCGCTGTAGGAAGACTGGCAGGAGAAGATAGACCCCATAGGCTGCCATGGAGTTGAGTCCTAAGGCAATGAGGGCCAGTGGGACTTCTCTCCTGGCGAAGATGCTCCTTGGGATGACAGGCCAAGGGGCCAAAACCTCCCAGAACAGAAACCCGATAAAACTAACCGCGAATACTACCACCATCTGCAATATGAAGTCGGACTGGAGCCATCCCTTCTCTTGCCCTTTGGATACGAAGACCACAAGGGAGCTCAGGGCAACAGACAGCAACAAAACCCCAACCACATCCAAGGGGAGTCGCCGGGGGGCCCTTCTGTTTCCCAGGAGCCATATCACCAGTATGGCATCCAGCAGACCTATGGGCACATTCACGTAGAAGATCCATCGCCATGTGAGCTGCTCGGTAATGAGTCCTCCCAGGGAGGGCCCAACAGCCGGAGCGAATGCGGCCCCGACCCCATAGACTCCCATGGCCAGGCCTCTTTCCTGTTCTGGGAAGGCATCGCTTAGAAGCAGCCAGCCCACAGGGATGAGCATTCCCTCTGCCACACCCTGGAAGAAGCGGGATACGAGCATGGCCTCCAGGGAGGAGGCGGCCCCGCACAAACCGGACATCCCCACGAAGAGCAAGAGGCCCGAAAGATACGTGTCCCTGTGGCCGAGCACCTCTCCCAGCCATCCCACAAAGGTCATGGCCACAGCAGCTCCCATGAAATAAGAGATTATTATCCATTGGGCGTCGTACATATCCGCTTCCAAGGTGGACATCATTTTGGGCAGGGTTATGTCCACAATGGTGGTATCCAGAAAGGCTATGAACATGCCGGCCGTGACCAAGGCGGCCACAAGCCATTTCGAGGGTGCTTTCATCAGGAGCCCCTCCCCTCTGGGATCTCTTTCTTGACCGCTACTTCTACAGAGAGCCCGGGCACCACCTCGGGATGCCGCTCCAGCTCCAAGATCTCCAGCTCCACAGGGACTCTCTGCGTTACTTTTGTGAACTCACCTGCGGTGACATCCCTTGGGATCAAGGCAAATTCCTGTGCAGCAGCCGGTGTTATTCGGCGGATGCGGCCCCGGAGCACAAGCCCGGGTAGGGCGTCTACTTTGAGTTCGGCTTCCTGGTTCAGCCTTAGGCCGGCGATTCGATTCTCTTCAAAGCGGGCTTCCACGTATCTGCTGGCAGGGTCATAGAGGGCCACAAGGGGCCTTCCAGGTACCGCAAAGTCCCCGTCCCGAACAAAAACCCTGGCCACAACCCCTGTTATGGGGGCTCTCACCTCAGTGCGACCCCTTGTCCATTGAATCTGGGCCAGGGCTGCCCTTGCTTGTTCAATACCGGCTCGAGTTTCTTCCAAAGCTGCCTCAGCCTCATCTATGGTGTGCCTTGCTGCTTTGGCCTCTATTAGCCTGGCCTCTGCTAAGACCACCTGATCCTTGGATGCGGCCACCTCTGCCCTGGCCGCCTGAGCCCCTGCGTGGACTTGATCCCACTGGGAACGAGATATTACATCCCTTAGCAGGAGGGCTTGCATCCTGCGCTCCTGTGCCTCCACGTACTCTAGATTGGCCTGGGAGCGCGCCAACTGCTGCCTGGCTGCTGCAACGGCAGCTTCTGCCGCCTCTATGGAGGCCCTCACAGTGGCTCTGGTGCGATCCAGGACAGCCTGACGGCGCAGAATTTGCCTTTCCATCTCGGCCACCTTTGCTTGGGCCTGCTCTTCCCTGTGGTGCAAATCCTCATCCTGGATCCTGACCAGTGCTTGACCGGCTGTGACCCTCTGGCCCTCTCGCACCAAGACCTCCAGGATTCTTCCTCCCACCTCAGGGGCCACAGAGGCCATGTCTGCTTTCACGTAAGCCGCATCGGTTGTCACATGGGTAAGTCTGTGCCAAAACCATTGGCCGGAGATGACCCCTCCCACAATCATCACAGCCAAAAGAAATCCAATCCCCAGGATTCTGCCTAGCTTTCCGAAGGGCGCTCTTTTCTCCTCAACTTCGCTCATTCCCGCACCTCTCTTCCTCTTGTTGCAAAGACCTTATCCCGTTGAAAACGGCTTCAATGAGCTGCTCTACAGCCCCGGGTGGAAAAGACCTGTCCCCTACCGCATAAGCACGGCTCAGATTGTGAAGGGCCCCCTGCAATGCCAGGGCCAGTAACTCAGAGTTCACAGGTCTGAGCTCCCCTTGCTGCACCCCTTCCTGGATCACACGGGCTATGACTCCAAGCTCCCTTTGGAGAAACTCCCTTCGCCTACTAACCAGAAAACCCTCCAACTCATCTGCTATCTCTTCCCTGAGCCTGTAAAGCCGCCCCAGCTCTCTGACCAGCTCTAGTTTTGCCTCGGCCAAAGCCCTCAACCTGGCTTTGGCACCCCGGGCCCCGGCCAGGGCCTCTTCCATGGCAGCCAAAACCCGATCCTCTTCCCTGCGGAAAACCTCCCTGACTATCTCCGATTTGCCTCCAGGGAAATGATGATAAAGAGCGCTTTTCACAACCCCGAGACGAGCCCCCAGTTCGCTCACCGAGAACCTGCGCAAGCCCACAGTGGAGATGAGCTCAAGGGCTTGGTCCAGTATCTGATCCTGATTCAGCATTCCAGCCCCCTTAACTGAATAATTGAACGATTTGTTCAAAAAGTAGGCAGACAGGAAGCTCCTGTCAAGGGCTTTTTCAAGATCTGCCACATTTTTTTAAGAACATGTTTTTGGGAATAGTCCGACCCGGATCTCTTTATGGCCAGAATTGTTCACGAGCGGGGCGAAATCTAGCCCGCATCATTCAGGATAAGGGGATAATTTGGCCTATCTTAATGACACGTTTGGACAAACCGGTATACGCTCCAAAAACCCTGGTTTTGGTTCCCACTTTTGGCCCTGCTTTGAGTCGGAATATGTCGAAGTGTACCGGGGGGTTGGGGGCTTGAGCCCCCAAAGTCACAGGCTTTGGAGAATAATCCGGGCTAGTCTGTCTTGAGGAGAGGCCGGGAAAAGCCTTTTACAGCCGCACTAGTCACGATCAAGGGCAGGAAGGCAACCCCAGTGAATCGGGAAAGCCTGATCTCAAGATGAATTAGGAGTCTCGCTCTGGGTTACCACTATTCGCATGCCCTCATGCACTGCACCGTCAAGACCAAGCAGGTTGCCGTATTCGTCCTGGACTCGAAGGGGTAGGATCTTGCCCTGTGTCAAGAAACCGAGCTGAATTAAAGCGTGGCGGACTTTCATTCCGGGCAGAAGATCCACCGGAGCTCCGTTTACAAAAACCCTCACTGCCCCCCCTTTTCCTCTATCCGGCCTTCCGTTTTGGTCTGCAAGGGACTCTTCTGGTGCATGTATTCCGCCACCAGGTCACGAATCCAGCGGCCGGGCTCCGAGAAAAGCAAGCGCTCAGCCACCAAGGTGCCGCCTATGGAGTAAGAAGACACATGCTCTGTTATGGCCTCGGTGAAACTCCTGTACCCATCTCCGCCGGCAGCCAAGAAATCATTCATTGCAACTACATAGGTGGCTTCCAGGTCCAAAGGTCTGTCTCCCACCAGCACCTCTTTGAGCCTGGATCCTTGTGGGGCCGAGGCCGAATAGGAAATCTTCAGGCCGGAGACCTGCGGGAAACGCCCAGAGCCCCTCCCGTTCACCCCATGCTCCAGAGCCTCCCAGAGCTGGCTTCCCTTGAGAGGTATGGCCACAGCATAGTTGTCGAAGGGAAGTGACCCGTACACCTGTTCCAAGGTTATGGGCCCCTTGGGAATGCTCTTTCTTATTGACCCCCCGTTTATTATGGCAGCCTGAGCGCCTGTAACCTCTCTAAGCACATCTGCCACCAGATTGCCCAGGTTTGTCTCTTTGTTTCTGACTCCTTCTCCATCCAGATCCACGAGCGTATGCCCTATGACCTGCCCCAGAAGTTCCCTGAGCTTTCTTGAGTAATGCTCCACCAGCTCCTTGGCCCCCTGATCCGGCTCTCCCAAATCCGGACGTATCTCCTCCAAGCGCCCCTCCCAGCCAACAACCTTCTTTCCTTGGAGCCAAAGATCCAGAATCCCAAGGGTCTTGCCGTGTTCCCATGCTTGCACGATTATTGTGCCGCCAACCACCGCTGGTTTGTCCAGTTTTGTGTGACTGTGACCCCCGACAATGACCTGGACCTCAGGCACGCGGGAGGCCAGCTCCCGGTCCTCTTTGAAACCGCAGTGGGTGAGTGCCACCAGCAGGTCCACCTGGGCCGAAAGCTCTTGCACGTTTTTTTTCAGACTCTCAGCAGGGTCCAAGAATTCAAGCCCAACCACGTTTCTGGGGTGGGTGGTAAAAGGGGTGTCAGCTCCCACCACCCCTATTATGCCCACCTTGACTCCTCCCACCTCTTTCACCATATAAGGCACCACACCCTTGAGCCCTGAGACATTGGCTCCCAGAACCGGGAAACCTGCCTGCCCCATGCGTTCCAAGAGCACCTCTTGACCGAAATCGAACTCGTGATTCCCAAGCACCATGGCGTCAAGCCCCATGTAGTTCAAGACCCTGATTACTGACTCCCCTTTGAAAAGATTGGCCCAGTTGTCACCCTGGATCATGTCTCCGGCCGCCAAGAACAGTGTGGGCTTCTCCTTTCCTAGATCCTTCACTTTGGCTGCAAGCCAGGCCACGCCTCCCAGGGGTTCCTGGGCTCCCAGCGGTTGGTGGGGCTCTGCAAAGCCGTGAAAGTCATTGAAATGGAGGATGCGGATCTGATGTGTCTGCGCATGGGAAACCGCTGCAATCAAGAAGACCAGAAGGAAAACCAATCGTTTCACATTCCACCTCTGTTATCTAGGCCGCAGGCAGCAGCCAGGGCCAAGCTACCCAGGGCTCAGGGAATTCCCCAAGACCCTAACTCAACATTTGTTATCAGAAAAATCCTACCCCCTCCCTGAGATTCAATACCCTCGAAGTCCCCCAGAACAATACATTGACATGAAGCCATCATAGCAACTAAGCTGCCCGTCCGGAAGCAAAGGAAATGGCACGTACCACGCGGAAAAGAAAGCCTAGAGCCAAGCAGCGAGGAGACCGGGCTAAAGGATCCTCTCTTAAGCGGCTTTTCAAGATCGGGCTTCCGGTGGTTGTAATCTGCGCAGGCGCACTTTTATTTTTCATGTTAGACCCATTTCCCAAATCCACCTTCGATAAGGCCCGGGCTTTTGAGCATCTTCTCACACAATACCGCTTCGGCCCCAGGTTGCCCGGCACCGAGCCCCACAGACGTTGCCTTGAATACATCACCCAGGAGCTGGAGAGATACCTGCCAGGGGTGCGCCACCACAATTTCACCTATGAGAGCGTATTTCTGGGCCGGGTTCAGGGAACCAATGTGTGGGCCAGCAGCGGCCCAGGGAAGAGGGCTTCCACCGGCCGGGTGCTTCTTTGCGCCCATTGGGACACAAGACCCATGGCCGACATGGATCCCGACCCAGCCAACCGGTCTCGGGGTGTTCCGGGAGCCAACGATGGGGCCTCGGGGGTGGCGGTGCTTCTGGAAGTGGCCCGAATCCTGGGCCGAAAGCCTCCGCCCGGGCAGGTTGACATAGTACTCTTTGACATGGAGGACATGGGAGGCCTTCCACCAGCTCAGCACCCGCAGGACCCTTTCTGCATTGGATCCAGCCGTTTCGCGGCAGAGTACCCCGAGTTCAGGCCTGATTTCGGAATCCTCCTGGACATGGTGGGGAAAAAGGATCTCAGGATAAAAAAGGAGGCCATCTCCCTGGAGAAGGCCCCTCAGGTGGTAGAGAAAGTCTGGTCCGTGGCGCGGAGACTTGGTTTGAGGGTCTTCTTGGATGAATCCGGCCCCCCTGTCTTGGATGACCATGTGCCTTTTCTGCAAAGGGGTATTCCGGTCATAGACCTCATAGACATGGACTACCCTGCCTGGCACACTCTCCAGGACACCCCTGAGCGCTGCTCCCCCGAGAGCCTCAAACAGGTTGGAGAGGTGGTCCTAGGGGTGATCTATGGGAAGTGAAGCTCTATGAGGGGCGAGGCAAGGGGTGCCTCTTCCAGGGGATTTCTCCCCTATGCCAGCATACTGAGGGCCCGTCATGGCTTGACAGACAGGATTAGCCCGCATTATTCACAATCAGTGGGTAATGCGGGCCATCTTAATGACATGCTTGGATGAACCTGTCCATACTCAAAGAGACCCTGATTCTGGGTTTGACATTTGGTCTTGGTTTAAGGCGGAATATGCCGAGGCGTACCGGGGCTTGGGGGCTTGAGCCCCTAAGGTCGCAGGCTTTGGAGAACATTCCGGGTCAGTTGGAGGCCGAGCATGACAAGGAAGGGCTTCAGGACAATAAGGGGATCCGGCTCGTGGAAGAGCACTTCAGAGCGTTCAGTGGAAGAGATCCTGAGAGACCTCAAGGGTGCTAGCTCCCGGACGGGCAATGACTACAGGGAGCGTTCCCTTAGAATCCACGGCCTCATCTGCGCCAAGTGCGCCAGGGAGTTCGAGTGGAAGGACCGCCATCTTCTCACTGTTCATCACAAAGACGGCAACCACAGAAACAACCCCCCGGATGGCTCCAACTGGGAGAACCTCTGCGTTTATTGCCATGAGGACGAGCACAGCCGCGGGCTTCTGGGAGATTATTTGAGCACCGAGAAGTGACTGCTTCGCCTTTTTCCTGCCTGGCCACTCAGGCGGAGGCGTCCCTGATCACAACTTTCGAATCAAGTAAACTACCCCCGACCTTGTCGGGGGTAGTTTACTGGTATGGCTTCTGGCATTGCCTGCATTGGCCCTTGGTGCCGGTGCCAGCGAGGTTTTCGAGAAGGTCAAAGGTGCGGTTGTGGTGGTCAAAGCCATTGACCTGGATGGCCAGGAAGTGGGCCAGGGCAGTGGGGTTGTGCTCCCCTCCGGGCAGGTGGCAACTAAAAACTTAGTGGTTCCTGTAGAATGGCTGGGAGAGCTTATAGCGCAAAGCGAGAAGGCCGAAGCGCCATCCGAGGCAAAGAGCCCGAAGGCAACGCCGAAACCAACCTCTCCTCCTGTAAAGCCTTCACAAGGATCTTCTACAGAATGGAAAGACCGCGCAACGGCACTCGAGGCGGCAGAGGACTGGGCGGGCCTCATGGAACACTCAAAACGCTGGACAAAGGCCCAACCCAAAGAGCCTATGGCGTGGTT
>CAYPWF010000058.1:0-21847 GCA_964414345.1 uncultured Desulfarculaceae bacterium | reverse complement strand
CCATGGAGGGCAAGGGCTGGAAGACGGAGATGGAGATGCACCAGAAGGAGAATTCGGTAGCGGCACTGAGCAAAGGGAAACAAGCGCTCACGGTCATGGCGGACGCCTCAGACAAGGACAAGACCACCGTGGCCCTGACCCTGGTGAAGAAGTAGTCGGGGTGCCCCATATGGGCGGGTGAAAGGGGATGATCCCCCTTGAAGGGCTCAGGCCATGCCTTTGGATAAGACTCGCGAGCAGAGCAGTAACTTTCCTGAACGAACCACAGGCCCCAAGGCCGAGGCGAGGATCTCCAGGAGCCAGGATGGCACTGTGGTCTTGCACCTGGCAGGGGACTGGAGGTTGGGCAATTCTCTCCCGTCCGCCGACTCGGTGGGCCGCCAACTCTCGGAGATTCATGGACCAGCCAGGTTGCTCTTCGACTCCAGGGACTTGGTTGGTTGGGACAGTTCCTTGTTGGCCTTTCTGCGCAGATTGGAGACCGTCTTGGAGCGAAGCGGTCTTTCCAAGGAACTCGAGGGGCTTCCGCAGGGAGTCCGGAGGTTGCTGAAGCTGGCGTCTGCTGTGCCAGAGCGCAAGGAGGTCAGAAGGGGCAAGCTAGGAGAGCCTTTTCTATCAAGGCTGGGTGGCAAGGGGATCGCAATCTGGAGCGGAGCTCAGGAGGTCTTGGTTTTACTGGGCGACCTGGCTGTGGCTCTGGCTAGGCTCGTCAAGGGGAGGGCCAGGTTCAGGCTTTCGGACCTGTTGCTGGTGATGCAACGCTGCGGTGTGCAAGCGCTGCCCATCGTCTCACTTATAAGCTTTCTGGTGGGTCTGATCCTGGCATTCGTGGGCGCGGTTCAGCTGCGCATGTTTGGGGCCCAAATCTTCGTGGCGGCCCTGGTGGGTATCGGCATGGTCAGGGTCCTGGGTGCCATTATGACCGGTATAATCATGGCGGGTAGGACAGGGGCAGCCTTTGCAGCGGAGCTGGGCACCATGCAAGTGAACGAGGAGATCGATGCCCTGAGGACCCTTGGGATCCCACCGGTGGAATTCCTGGTGCTGCCCAGAATCCTGGGCCTCAGCCTCATGATGCCGCTTCTTTGCGCCTATGCGGACCTGATGGGGATTCTGGGAGGTCTCACGGTGGGAATAGTCATGCTGGATCTCAACGTGCACGAGTACATGCGCATGACCCAGGAGTCCGTGAGATTGAGCTATCTTTGGATAGGGCTTTTCCACAGCCTGGTCTTCGGGGTCCTTGTGGCCTTCACTGGATGCCTCCAGGGAATGCGTGCGGGTAGGAGCGCATCTGCCGTGGGGGAGGCTGCCACAGCAGCAGTGGTGACCGGCATAGTCAGCATAATAGTCGCCACGGCTATCATAACCTATCTCTGTCAGCTCCTGGGGATCTGAGGGGATGGACGCGCCGGTCATAGTGGTCGAGAATCTGACAATGGCTTACGGGGACCACGTGGTGCAGAGGGACCTTAACTTCCAGGTTAAAAGCGGCGAGATCCTGGTGGTCATGGGTGGGAGCGGCTGTGGCAAGAGCACTCTGCTCAGACACATGGTTGGACTGCAGCCCCCCTCGGCGGGGAGAGTGCTTTACTGGGGGGAGGACCTGTGGGCAGCTGAAGAGGAAGACAGGCAGAGGATCCTCAGCAGGGTCGGAGTGCTCTACCAGAGCGGGGCCCTGTGGAGCTCCATGACCCTGGCCGAGAACGTGGCCCTGCCCCTCAGGGAGTTCACGGAGTTGGAAGAGGATGAGATCGAGGAGATGGTCTCGCTCAAGCTGGCTCTTGTAGGTTTGGCCGGCTTCGAGGAGTTCTATCCATCGGAAATAAGCGGTGGGATGCGCAAACGTGCAGGATTAGCCCGGGCCATAGCCCTGGACCCGGAGGTGCTTTTCTTCGACGAACCATCGGCTGGACTGGATCCGGTGAGCGCAAGGCGCCTGGACGAGCTGATCCTGGAGCTTAGGGACAGCCTGGGTGCCACCATCTTGGTGGTGACCCATGAGCTTGCCAGCATCTTCACCCTGGCGGACAATTCCATCTTCCTGGACTCCGCAGCCAAGACCATGATAGCCCAAGGCCCCCCCAAGGAGCTGCTGGCCTCATCCCAAGATCCAAGGGTCAGGGAGTTCCTGACCAGGGGCGGCTCATCACAAATAGATCATGCACAGGGGACAGCATCATGACGAGCAAAGGGAAGGAGGAGAGATGAGCAGGGGGGTGAGCAGGAGCGCTATAGGCGGCTTCGTGCTTGGTGCCCTGGCATTGATTGTGGTGGGTGTGGGTGTCCTGGGTTCAGGCAAGCTGTTTAGACGCTCCCAAGAGTTCGTCATGTTTTTCGAGGGTTCGGTAAGCGGGCTCAACGAGGGAGCCCCGGTGGTTTTCAGGGGTGTCAAGATCGGCTCTGTCAAGGACATACAGCTTGTCTTCAACCCTCGTGATTCATCCTTTAGGATTCCAGTGATAGTGGAGTTGGAGCCCCACAGAGTCACTGGAGTCGGCAAAGACATGCCTCCACAGGAACAGTTCAAGAAGCTTGTGGAGAGTGGTCTTAGAGCCCAGTTGGTGACCCAGAGCTATGTCACGGGCCAGTTGATGATAAGCTTGGATTTTTTGCCTGAAAAGCCAGCTGAGTTCAAGGGGGACTCCACACTTCCTGAGATCCCCACCGTTCCCACGGTAATGCAGCAGCTGGCCAGAAAGCTGGAAGATCTACCCCTGGAAGAAATGGTGAATAAGATAGTAAAGAGCGTGGACGGGATCGAGGCCCTCATCAACTCCCCCGAGCTAAGAGGCAGTCTAGGCTCCATGGAAAAGGCCTTGCAAGAGCTGGCCGAGTTGGCCAAGAACCTAAACAGCCAGGTGGGACCCCTGGCCTCCTCCCTGAAAGACACCATCAGGGAGTACGGGAAGTTGGCCAAAGAGACCGATGCTCAGGTGCTTCGCACAAGCAACGCAGCTCAAGATGCCATAAGGGAATTGGGGAGGCTGGCTCAGGAGGTGGAAAGAGCAGTTTCATTAGTTTCCATGAACTTGGGCAGAACTTTGGAGAGCGCAGACTCGGCCGCAGAACAAGCCAGGAAGAGCTTGGATTCCATAGAAAGAATCACCGAAGAGAACTCCCCTTTGGTCCAGGGATTTACAAACGCCATGGAAGAGATGGCCTCTGCGGCAAGGTCCATAAGAGTGCTGGCAGATTACTTAAGCAGGCATCCCGAGGCCCTCTTACAGGGCAAGGGTTCGCCCAAAGGGAGATGATCTTATGAGAACCGCTCTGATCTCCTCTAGTGCTGCAGTTGGGCTGTTGATGCTGGTATTGGGGGCTTGCGCGGTTACGGCGCCCACACGTTTTTATGTGCTTGAGTCGCCCCCCAAGCCCAGGTCCCAGGATCTAGGCAGGGGCTGCGTGATTCTGGGGGTGGGTCCTGTGGAGATCCCGGCTTACTTGGATCGGCCCCAGATTGTGATTCGGGTGAGCCCAAATGAGATACAACCCTCGGATTTCGAGCAGTGGGGAGAGCCTCTTGCCCAGGGTATAGCAAGGGTTATGGGAGAGGCCATAGCCGGGGAGGTTTGTGTAAAGAGGGTGGAGTATTTCCCGTGGAAGTCCTTTGCAGGGGTGGACTATCAGGTCACCCTGAGGGTAAATAGGTTCGAAGCCAGTCCAGGCCAAAAGGTGGAGCTTCTGGCCCACTGGAGTCTTTACGGACAGGATCTCAGGAAGCCTTTGGCAGAGGGAGACCTGGATATTACAGAACCCCTATCCAGCAAAACCTACGAGGAGATGGTGGCGCTCCAGAGCCGGGTTCTGCAAAAAGGGGCAGGCTCCGTGGCTGAGGCCATCACAAGACTGAGGAAATAGTACGGCATGAGGACTCCTCTCTCAGAGGTGGGTGAATTCGGCTTTATAGATCGTATAAACCGCCTGATGATCTCCAGGCCCGAGGGGATCATACAGGGTATTGGGGACGATGCCTCTGTGTTCGAGCCTCCATCTGGCTCGGTCCTCTTGATCACAACGGACATGCTTGTGGAAGGAGTTCATTTCCTGCTGGGGTCAACGAGTTTTCGGCTTCTGGGACGAAAGAGTCTGGCCGTGAATCTGAGCGACATGGCCGCCATGGGGGCCAAGCCTCTGGATGCATATGTTTCTTTGGCGGTTCCTGAAAAACTAAGCCTGGAAGATTTGCAGGAGCTTTATGAAGGCTTGAGGGAGATGGCTTGGGAGCATAGGGTCAATATTTTGGGGGGAGATACCACCAGATCCAGCGGGCCTTTGGTGATAAACGTGGCTTTGACAGGCTGCGCCCCCAAGGAACAGGTGGTGTTTCGGTCAGGCGCCAGCCCAGGGGATTTCATCTATGTGACCGGGACCCTGGGGGATGCAGGGGCTGGTTTGGACCTCGTGCTGAGAGGAGGCGGTTGGCCCCACGAGAAGAGCCGTTTCCTTCTGGAAGCCCACTTGAATCCCAAGCCCCAGGTTTTGGAAGGAAGGTTTCTGGCCGGGAGAGGATTTCCCACGTCCATGATGGATTTGAGTGACGGGCTGGCCTCGGATCTGCGCCGTATCTGTGAAAGAAGTGGGGTGGGAGCTCTTGTGATGGAGGAGGCCATTCCCCTTTCCAATCCTCTTCGCCAATATGCGCTGGAATTCGAGTTGAATCCTTTGTCCTTGGCCCTGGGAGGCGGAGAGGATTATTGTCTTTTGCTGACAGTGCCGGCCCAAAGGGGCCCGGAGGTGGAGAGGGCCTTTGAAGGTGAGTTCGGGAAGCCTATCTGGCGCATAGGGAAGATCACTGCTGAGCCGCAGGTGCTGCTCTTGACCAGGGAAGGCCGCACCCTTTCCCTTCCTAAAGGGGGATGGGATGCCTTTTTCTCCCCCCAAGGATAAAAGGGTTTCAGGCTGATTTTGTGGGGCTGTTTCTTGTGCCATTGAGCCGCTTGTGCGGGCATCCAGCTAGGTTGCTGGATGGGTCGGGGCTGTGGGATTTGACCTTGCAATGGCTTGGGATCTATAATGTAATCGGTTTGCAACATATAAAAAGGAAGAGGTGTTTTATGGCCCGCGTTACAATTGAGGATTGTGTGGAGCATATACAAAACCGTTTTCTCCTGGTGCAGGCTGCGGTCAAAAGAACAAGGCAACTCATGGAGGGTTCCAAGCCTCTTGTGCAGGCCAAGAACCGTCCCAGCGTGATAGCCCTCAGGGAGATTGCATCGGAAAAGGTCAAACCCGTATTGGACCCCTCTAGGCCGCCTGAACCCAGAACTCCGGTTTCTGAGCCTCGGGAGGAGGAGTTGATCTTGGATACGGCCATCGAGGAAATCGGCATAGGAGACTTCCCCCACAGGGGCTCTCTCAGTGATCTGACCGAGGTGGAAGGGCTTCCTGAGGATGGCTTTCATGAGATCTCGGCCGAGGAAGGGGAGGGGGACGAGGAGGAGGTATGATCCGGGAAAGCCCCGGTTTTTGCCCGAGGTGCTCCTCGGGCTTTTTTTTCTCGTTGTGTTTGGGAGCCAGAATGAGCAGAGATTGGTTCAGTGAGGTAGAGGAACTCTTGCCCACGGTAAGCAGGCCCAGCCGCTATATAGGCGGTGAGATAGGCTCTGTAAAGAAGGATCTGGGGAGGACTCCTCTCCGGGTTGCCTTGGCCTTTCCCGACACATACGAGATCGGTATGTCCCACCTGGGCTTCAGGCTCATTTACGGGATTCTAAACGCAAGGCATGAAGTGGCGGCAGAGAGATTTTTTGTGCCTTGGCCCGACATGGAAGAACAAATGACCCTCAAGGGTATCCCCCTTTTTTCCCAGGAGTCCCGCGCCCCTCTGCAGGATTTCCACGTGATTGCGTTTTCCATTCCCTATGAGATGGGATACAGCAACGTGCTCCACATGCTCAGGATGGGAAAAATCAATTTACTGGCTGAAGATAGGCAGGATACCTTTCCGCTGCTTATCGCCGGGGGGACCTGTTGCGTGAACCCAGAACCCCTTGTTCCTTTCTTTGATGCCTTTGTGCTGGGGGACGGGGAAGAGGTGGTGGAAGAGCTGGTGGATCTCCTCCTGCAGGCACGCAGCTCAGGCTGGCCTAAGGAGCGTTTGCTGGAAGAAATGGCGGGCCTGGAAGGGGTGTACGTACCTAAGTTTTTCCATGTGGAGTATGCCAGGGATGGTTCGGTAAATTCCATCAAGAGTCTGATACCGGGTTTGGAAAGGGTTGTCCGGAGGGTTGTGCGGGATTTGGACAGCACACAGGTGCACGGGGACACCATTGTGCCTTACACCCAGGTGGTGCACGATCGAGCCTGCGTGGAGATCGCCAGAGGTTGCACCCGAGGATGCCGCTTTTGCCAGGCCGGGTTCACCTACAGACCAGTCAGGGAAAGGGGTTTGGAGAGGGTCTTGGAGCTGGCACAGAGGTCTCTCAGTGGGAGCGGCTATGAGGAGCTCTCGCTTCTTTCTTTGAGCTCAGGAGACCATAGCTGTTTGACCCGGATGGTGTCTGAGCTTTCCGCCAGATACGTGCCTGAGAGGATCGCCCTGTCTTTCCCATCCCTGAGGGTGGGTGGCCTTTCAGACCAAGTGCTGGGGATGGTCAGGGAGGTTCGAAAGACAGGTATTACCATAGCCCCAGAGGCCGGCACCGAGCGGCTCAGGCGGGTCATAAACAAAGACTTGACCGAAGAAGAGGTCATGGATACGGTCCGCAGGGTCTTCTCCATGGGTTGGGTTTCCTTGAAGCTTTACTTCATGGTGGGTCTTCCCACGGAAACCATGGAGGACTTGGAAGGGATCGTGGAGATGTGCCGGAAGATACTTTCACAGGCAGGAGGTCCCAGAGGCAGGGGCAGGCTTGCTGTGGGGGTTTCCACCTTTGTACCCAAACCGCATACCCCGCTGCAATGGAGTGTGCAGATTCCTCTGGAGGAGACCCTTAGACGCTTGGGCTGGCTGCGCAAGGAACTGCGCAAGAGGGGTGTCCAGGTGAAATGGCAGGATGCCAGGTTGAGCCAACTGGAGGGGGCTTTTTCAAGGGGGGACAGGAGATTGGGGGATGTCTTGCTGAAAGCCCATGAGTTGGGTTGCAAGTTGGACGGCTGGAGCGAACACCTGCGCTATGAGCTTTGGGAGAAAGCTTTTCGGGACAGCGGGATAGAGCTGGAAGAGTACGTGGGCAGAAGCCTGCCTTTGGATAAGCCTCTTGCTTGGAGTCATCTGGATGTGGGGGTCTCGACCCAGTTCTTGCTGCAGGAGTATAGAAAAGCCGTGGCAGGCGAGTTTACTTCTGACTGCAGGAGCGGGGAGTGCCATGCATGCGGGGTCTGCCAGGGCGGTATTCACACTGTTCTGGCTGCAAGAGACTCCTTTGGCTTGTCTTTCCCAGGGATGGGGGTTTTTTCTGGGGTGTACCATCGTGGGAAGGGACGGGACTTGGCAAAAAAATTCAGGGTCCGCTATGCCAAAACCGGGCAGGCCAGGTTTCTGGGACACCTGGAGTTGGGCAATGTCCTGACCAGAGCCCTTCGCAGGGCAGGGATCCCCCTTCGTTTCAGTGAGGGGCATCATCCAATGCCCAAGGTGGATCTGGGGCCGGGTCTGCCTCTTGGGGTGGAGAGCTTGGCCGAGTTCATGGACTTGGAGACCTTTGGTTTCTTAACCCCTCAGGAAATCTTGGAGAGACTAAACAGAGAGCTACCAGATGGGATAAAGCCTCTTGAATGCCAAGAGGTGGAAATCCATGAGCCCTCCCTTTTCAGGGAAAAGCTAAGGACTTGTTACAGGGTTCAGATCCCAGAAGGGTTGGGGCCCAAGGGTCAGGAACTGAGGAAAAGATTGGATCTGTTCCTGAGTTCAACCCAGTGGCTGGTCAAGAGAAAGGGCAAGGAGGGCTCCAAAGAAAGGCAGGTTGACATAAGGCCTCTTCTGGAAGGCGTCTGCCTTGTCCAGGAGGATCTGGTGAACTTAAGAATCCTGAGCTTTCCGGAAGGAGGCACCAGACTCGTGGAGATCATTGGGGGCCTCCTGAACCTTGAAGAGCCCCAGGTCAGAAGGTTGAGGATATGCAAGACCAACGTGGAGTTGCTTGAACCCAGGTCTGATGGAATGTTCAACTCCATCTTTGGGGAGGAAGGAGGCGCGGCAAAGCATGTCCTCGGAGCTTGTTGTAAATGTGACCTCCATGGAAACTAGGGTGGCCTTGCTGGAGCATGGAACCCTGGCCGAGCTTTACGTGGAGCGGGAGTCGGATAGAAGCCTTGTGGGGAACGTTTACTTGGGTCGGGTGGTGAAGGTTTTGCCCGGCATGCAGGCATGCTTTGTGGATATAGGACTTCCCAAGGCCGCGTTTCTGTATGTGGAGGATGTAAGAAATGACTCCAGAGAGCTGGGAGAGCTCCTTGGGGTGGAGGAGGGTTTGGATCCCAGCGGTGAGCCCAGAAACTCCCGTTCTTTCCCTAGCCATGCCATAGAGGAAATGATCAGCGAGGGTCAGCGGATAATGGTCCAAGTGGCCAAGGACCCCATGGGCAGCAAGGGGGCCAGGGTCACCACCCACATTTCCCTGCCAGGCCGGAACTTGGTGTTGCTTCCAACAGCCTCCCACCTAGGGGTTTCAAGAAGAATAGAGTCGGAAGGGGAACGCTCCAGGCTTCGAGATCTGCTTCGCAGGATAAGGCCTGAGGCCTATGGCTGCATAGCCCGCACAGCCAGCGAAGGGGTCAGTGAGGAGGAGATCCGGGCTGAGATGGACTTTCTGGTGCAGGTCTGGGAATCCATAAAGAGAAATGCGGAGCGGGGCCCTGTACCCAGGCTCTTGTACGCGGAGCTGGACATAACCCTAAGGGCGGTCAGGGACTTAATGGTCGGCGAAGTAGACAGGCTTGTCATAGATTCCCAGTCGGAGTACAGAAGAATCCTGGGATTTCTGGATGCCAACCTCCCGCAGTTCAATCACAGAATCCTCCTTTACGAAGAAGATGAGCCTATTTTTGATGCTTACCACATAGAGATGGAGATATCCAGGGCACTGGAAAGAAAAATATGGCTAAAGTCAGGAGGTTACATCCTCATTGAAGAGACAGAGGCCTTGACCACCATAGACGTGAACTCAGGTCGCTACGTGGGCAAACACAACCTGGAAGAAACAATACTCAAGATCAACCTGGAGGCTGCCAAGGAAATAGCTTATCAAATAAGGCTTCGCAACCTGGGCGGAATCATCATCATAGATTTCATAGACATGGAGAAGGACTCCAGCCGGGAACTGGTATTGCAGGCTTTGAAGGATGCTTTGAGGAAGGATCGCAGCCCCACCAACGTGCTCAAGATGTCTGAGCTGGGTCTGGTTCAGATGACCCGTAAGAGAGTAAAAGAGGGGGTTGGGAAACAGCTGTGCGAGCCATGCCCTTATTGCGAAGGTCAGGGCTGGATTCGATCCACCACTACCTTGTGTTACGAGGTCCTGAGGGAGATCCAGAGGGAGATGGCACACTCTCACCACCTGAGCGGGGATGTGTCGGTGGAGGTGCACCCGGATGTGGCCCACGTGCTTTGTGAAGATGAAAGACCGGGCCTTGAGGAGTTGGAGCAGCGGTTTCAGAGGAGGATCCTGGTGAGGCCCAACCCCAGGCTTCACAGGGATCAGGTGGAGGTAATCGCTTCCTGATCCCCCAAGGCCGAACCACTTTCCAAGGCGGCACCCAAGATTTCTGCTATGTCTTCAGGGATCTCCCTGGCTTTCATTTGAGAGGGGCTGCTCACATCCAAACAGATTCTTCGCTCCCACCCCTGGGCCATTAGTTCTTCCTGCGGCATACGTTTAAACCTGTATCTCATAAGAAGGGTCTTTGCCTCCATCTGGGCCAAGGAGGTTTGGATCCTGATGGTATCGTGGTACTTACCAGGCAAGTAATATTGGCACTTGGTCTCCACCAAAGCAAATATGATCCCCCGTTTTCTCAAAAGCTCTTGCATGGAAACCCCAAGGCTTTCCATGAAAAGGTGAGCGCAACCGTCCATCCATCGGTAATAGTTGGGGTAAAAAACAATGCCAAGGGGGTCCAGGTCTCCCCACATGATCACGCGGTCCAAGACGTGTATTTTCATGATTGCGACTCCATTGCGGCAACCAAAGTGACCCCTTCAACAGGGCCAGTAGAGGAAGGGCTCAACGTGTCTTTCTCCTGGCTTTCTTGGCCTCAATCTGGGCTTTGATCTCTTGCGGCCTGTCAAAGTAAATGCAATGGGCCATGCAGATGTTATCGGCGCAGGCGGGATAAAGCCCATGGTCCACCCTGAGATGACACATGTCGCACTTGAAGGGCTTTCCTGTGGAATCATTAATGATTATAGCCTGGTAAGGGCAGGCCTCCAGGCACAAGCCGCAGCCGTTACAGCGCGCCTCATCCAGCAGCACTATGAGGTCCGGCCTTTGGTATATGGCCTCCTGGGGGCAAGCCGGCAGGCAGGATGGGTCCTGGCAATGGCGGCAGATGCGCACCCGAAACTGAAAACTGTAACCTTTCTCGTCCATGTGAGGGCCTTCCTCCATGACCTTCAACAGGGGCGGAGAGGTAAACTCATGTTCCTGTTGGCAGGCCAGCTCGCAGGCTCTGCATCCCCAGCAGGCCTCTTCTTCTATGAAAAGCTCATAAGGCCTCATCTGGTCTCCTCCTTGCCGCTTGGATCAGTCACTCTCAACCTGCAAAGCAAAGTGCGCACAGGGGTGGCCCCCATGGCAGGATCGCAGCTTTCGTAGTCATTTCTTGTGAGCAGGTTGATGTTTGAGTTTTCCCACCCGTGATCCGGCCCGGGCTGCTCTGGAAACCACCAAGCATGCTCTGCGCTTATTATCCTGGGGTCCATCCCTTCAAAGAGCCTGGCCTTAAAACTGGCCCGGCCTCTGGGCGATTCCACCAGAACCGTGTCCCCTTCCCGGATGCCTTCCCTGGAGGCTGCTTCAGGATGAATCTCCAGGAGCGGCTCCGGGTGAAGTTCTCTCAAGGGCCTCACCTGGCGGTTCTCGGTGTGGAAGAAACCAGGAAGCCGTCTTCCTGTGATGAGGATGTAAGGATACTCCTTGTAAAGCTCAGGGCTGCTCAGAGGGCTCTCGGGAGGCTCCCTGAATTGAGGGAGGGGATCATGTCCCCATTTCTCCAGGAGCGTGGAGAAAAGCTCGAACTTGCGTGTGGGAGTGGAAAACCCTTTGGACTCGTATTTACGGTAGCGCACCTCCCCCCTGAGGTCTTCTCCTTTCTGCTTAAATTCCTGCCAGTTCATCCCCATGGGCTCCAGGATCCAATCAAGGGCGCCTTCGAAGCTCTCCCACCAGTAAGCCCCTTGACCCACCTTTCGGGCCAGTTCGTTTACCATTTCATGGTCGGATTTGCACTCTCCCACCTGCACAACCTTTTGTCTGGGGAGAATATAGCCATGTCGCTTCCAAAAATCCCCTACGTAGTCCATCTCCAGCCAGGTGGCTGCAGGCAACACCACATCGGCCAGCTCGGCCGTGGGGGTGAGGAAAAAGTCGGCCACCGCCATGAAATCCACTGCTTCAAGAGCTTTTCTAACTTGAGAGGCATTGGCCCGGGTCAAGAGAGGATTGGAGCTTATAAGAAAGAGCATTTTCACAGGATAGGGACGCTCCTCCAAGATGGCTTCCCAGACGCAGCCCGGATTGATTATTGCGAAGTTGCCGGCCAAGCGGAATCTATCCCCTCCCAATCTCCTGGCCCTTTGCTCTTCTGAAAGCATCTTGTGCGCCCCGAACTCCCCTACGGTTCTTGTCCTTGGGGGTGTGAAAAGCACCTGTCCGCCAGGGACATCTATGTTTCCTGTGATGCCCATTAGGGCAAGCAGGGCACGGTTTGTGTCTGCAGAGGTGTTCTGCTGCTCTATGGCCACCCCCCATTGAATAACTGCGGGCTTGCTCCTGGCAAAAAGCCTTGCAGCCTCTTGGATCTGAGCTTTGGGCACCCAGGTGATCTGCTGAACCCTTTCCTCGGGATATTCAGACACCCTGTCCTTAAAAGCCTCCCAACCATAAGTGTGATTCTCTACAAATTCCGAGTCGTAAAGATGCTCCTTTATGATCACATGGGCCATGCCCAGGGCCAGGGCCGCATCGGTGCCCGGTCTTGGGCGAAGCCAAAGGTTGGCTCGGGCCGAGATCCTTGTGAGCCTGGGGTCTACGGCTATGAGTTGAGCGCCGGCATCCAGAGCTTGGGAGAATCGTTCCCCTTTGTACTCATCCGGGTTGCTTATAACCAAATTGTTTCCCCACACCATGATGCAGGCCGGGTTGTTGTCATAATCAGCCACAGGCACTGACCCGCAGGTGATGATGCTGGTGGCCACCCTGGGACCGTAGCAGAAGTGTCCTGCCGTGAGCACGTTGGGGGTACCCAGAAGATTGGCAAAGCGATATATTACCGCCTCGTTTTCCCTGCCTGTGCCGTATCCCATGACAATGGATTCGGCCCCGTATTCTTCTTTGTATTCAAGAATCCTTTGGGCTATGAGATCCAAGGCCTCATCCCACGAGATCCTTTCCCACAGGCCTTTTCCCTTGGGACCTTTGCGCTTGAGGGGATACAGGAGTCGGTCGGGATGGTACAGGAGCCTGGAGGATGCGATTCCCTTGCTGCAAAGGGTTCCATGGTTGATGGGGCAGTCAGGATCCCCAAGGATCTTCTTGACTATCCCCTCTTTGAGAAAAACCAGCACCCCGCAGCCGCCGTGACACATTCGGCAATGACTTCTTATCACCCGGTCATAACCGTAGAGTCTCATCTCCTTTTCCACATGGGCATGGCGAAATCCCTCCATTTGAGACCTCCTGTTTCTCAATACTGCCCAGTCCCTTGGATCCGCTGTCTTTGAGAGGAAGAGCCCTCAATTTACATTAGCACGGCCCCAAGAAATACCATCTTGAAAAGATTAACTCAACAGGCCTATCCCTCCTGTGGGCTGGCTTTGCCTCCTAGAAGGGGCTTTGGACTCAAAGCAGGTTTTTCAGGACGCGGCCTCCTTGAAGGATAAGGGTTACGGCCTCCTGGTAGCGCTGCAAGAGGCTAATGTCTTTTAAGGGATCCCCGTCAACCAGGATAAGATCAGCCAACTTTCCTGGCTCAATGGTTCCCAGCTGTGTCTCCAGCCCCAGGAGGCTAGCGTTTGTGCTGGTAGAGGCCACTATGGCCCCCATGGGCCCCAAGACCCTGGCCTTTAACTCCAGCTCCAGAGCCTTTAGGTTTTGCATTGCTCCCAGGAGGTCTGAACCGGACGCGATCTTCACCCCAGCCCTGTGGGCTATGGAGAGAGCTTCCAGGGATCTTTCCCGGGCCAAATGAATCTTCCTCATGTTGGCCTGCGGGATCCCCAGATGAGGACCCATGCGGCCCAGGGCTTCGTAAGTCGCCAGGGTGGGCACCAGAAAAGCACCTTTATTTCTGATGGCCAAAGCCGCCTGCTCATCCAGTAGATTCCCATGTTCCAGTGAACGGACCCCTGCTTCCAGACAGTGAAGGATGCTTTTTGCGGAGTAAACATGGGCCATGACGTACTTGCCTGCTGCTTGGGCTTCCCAGACCACTGCTTTTAGCTCCTCGGGGCTGAACTGCACGGCCTCCAGCTCGTCTGAGGGGGACATGGCGCCTCCTGCTGCCATGACCTTGATCTGGTCCACCCCTTGTCTTAAGAGCTCCCTGGCTGCCTTTCGAACCTCCTCCACCCCATCACAGACCCAGGTGGAAAGGCCTGCGGGGTTTTCCAAAGCAGGGGCCTTTTCTGCTGGCATTCGAAAGTCCCCATGCCCGCCTGTTTGGGAAAGGGGTCTTCCTGACACGAGAAGCCTGGGGCCTTTGATGAGGCCCAGCCTCAAAGCCTCCCTGAGGCCCGGATCTGCTCCCCCTGCGTCCCTCACGGTTGTAAAACCCTGTTGAAGAGTCTCCTCCAGAAGCTTTATGGAGTGCACCAAGAGCAAGGAGGGGTACATCTCCCTTTGCTGTTTGCGAATATCAACTTCCACAGCCCCAACGTGCACGTGGGCGTCTATGAGGCCTGGCATAAGAGATTGCCCTTTCCCGTCTATTACCTGTGAGTGCGAGGGAGTCCTTCTGGGGGGGCGCTCCATTACTTCCAGGATCCTCTCTCCTCTTATCAGGACTGCCCCATTGGGTTTGGGATCTGCCCCGGTTCCATCCAGGATGACCACATTTTTTATGAAAATGTTCTCCATTCTTCCCCCAAGGGCTCATCTGGCCTTCCAACTGAATCTTTTGATGCCCATGGGTAACATATCCCGCTGCCAGGCTCAAGGGGAAAAAGGGGATTGATCCCGACAAAAATATTTAATAGGCTCTTTAAAAAATAGCTTGATTTCTTAATGCCGTTAGGATAAGGTCAGTTAACCAAAGTCGCAAGTCTAGTATACGGGCAAAATCCACACTGGCTGTCATGCTATGGGAGAAGCCATGGCACGTCCTCGCCGACTGGGTCAGCGCAAGGAACAAATCCTCAAAGCAGCGGAAAAGGTTTTTGCCAGAAAGGGTTTTCAAGAAGCCACGGTTTCAGACGTGGCCCGTGAGGCAGGGCTTTCTGAGGCCACCATATACGAGTATTTCCCTTCCAAGGAGGAGCTGCTCTTCTCCATCCCTGGAGAGACCACCCGAAAGGGAAAAGAGATCCTGGAGTTTCATTTGCAATACGTAAGAGGAGCGGCCAACAAGCTCCGAAGCATCATCTACCATTACCTCTCCTTTTACCAAAACAACCCAGACTACGCCTCCATAGCCATGCTGGTGTTGAAGCAAAACAGGAAGTTCACCGAGACCGAGGCTTATCAAACCGTTAGGGAGGGCTCAAGGGTGATCCTCAGGGTGGTGGAAGAGGGCATAGCCTCTGGGGAGTTCCAGGAGAGCACCAACCCATACCTGGTACGTTCAGTGATCTTCGGGACCATTGAGAACATACTCATCAGAAAGCTGCTTCACGGAAAGCCGGAGGATCTGGTGGCCTTCGTGGATCCTCTCACGGATCTGGTCATCAGGGGCATAAGCCGTCAGCCTTTACCCGGCACCTGGAATCTGAAGCTGGTGCTGGAGCCGCCCCAAGCCGGGGATGCCCAAGCAAGGAAAGCCCAAAGCGGTTCAGGGGCTCTCAAGAGGAGGGGAAAATGAAAAACAATGATAAGAAGTCACTGGTCTCCATTGTGAAGTATGAAAAACCGCTCGAGTCGGTGCGCAAGGCCGTTGAGCTTTGCCATGGGCTGGAGCACATGCCCAGGGGAGCCAGGGTTTTCATCAAACCCAACATAGTCTTTTGGACCAGGTTTGTGCCTTTCCCCAAGTGGGGGGTGATAACCACTTCCAGAGTAGTGGAGGATGTGGTGGTGCTTCTAAAGGAGAGAGGCGTGCAAGACATCACCATAGGAGAAGGTACAGTCACCTCCAGACCCGAGGACAGGGAGACCCCCTCCCACGCCTTTGAGACCTTGGGTTACACCAAGCTGGCTCAACGCTATGGGGTCAGGGTTTTAAATGTGTTCGAAAGGCCTTTTAAGAAGGTGGACCTGGGGGCAGGGGTTGTCCTGAATTTCAACCAGGACATTTTGGAGAGCGATTTCGTGGTGAATCTGCCGGTGCTCAAGACTCATGCCCAGGCAGTGGTCAGCCTTGGGATAAAGAACCTAAAGGGCATGATTGACATTAACTCCAGAAAGAAGTGCCACGGAGCTGACCCGGTAAAAGACCTTCATTACATGATCGCCAGGCTGGCCAACAAGATCCCTGCCTCCCTCACCATTCTGGACGGTATATACACCAATGAGCGGGGTCCAAGTTTTGACGGCCGCATAAGGCGAATGAATCTCCTGGTTGCCTCTGCCGACGTGCTCTCCGCAGACATGGTGGGAGCCATGGTGCTTGGCTACCAGCCCTCGGAGGTGCCTCACTTGGTGCATGCCGCTGCAGACAGGGGAAGAGCCCCTGACCTCTCGGATGTGGAGGTGGTGGGTGAGCCCATAGAATCAGTGGCCTCCAAACATGAATGGAGCTTTCCTTACACCGAGGACAACTCCCTGCCTATTCCCATGGCCAAGATGGGAATTCAGGGGATTTCCTATCGCAAGTACGATCTGACCATGTGTACCTATTGCTCGGGGCTCACCGGGGTGGTGCTTGCAGCCATAGCCCAAGCCTGGAAAGGACAGCCCTGGGAGGATGTGGAAGTGCTCACAGGAAAGATTATGGAGCCCACCCAAGGCAAGAAAAAAACCATACTCCTGGGCAAGTGCATGTACCTCAAAAACCGCAAGCATCCCAACATCAAGGAGATGATAGCAGTCAAGGGGTGTCCCCCCTCGCCCAAGGAGGTGGTGGAGGCCTTTCACAAGGCTGGCGTGGAGCTCAACCCGGCCATCTTTGAGAACATGGAGAAGGCTCCGGCCTTCTTCCTAAAGCGCTACGAAGGCAAACCGGAGTACGATGAGTCTTTTTTCAGGATTCTTTGAGGCCCCCGAGAGGCCTCAACCTTCTTTCCCCAGCGGGGGAGCATTGAAAAGAGAGGAGGTCTTCCATGAGGACATCTGAGCAGTACCGTGAAGGGCTTCGCAAGATGCGACGAAACGTCTATGTGGGTGGAGAGCTTGTGGACAGGGACGACGAGAGGATGATGGGCGCAGTCAGGACCCTTTCCACCACCTTTGACCTGGCGGCAGATCCCCAGTACCAGGATCTTACCACCGCCACATCTCACATCACCGGGGAGAAGATCAATAGGTTCTGCCATGTGCACCAAAGCGTGGAGGACCTTCACAAGAAGCAGGATATGACAAGGCAGTTGTGCACCCTCACAGGGGGATGCATTCAAAGATGCATGGGCATAGACGCCACCAACGCCATCTCCGTGATAGCCTACGAGGCCGACCAGAAATACGGTACCGAGTATTACAAGAATTTTCTGAATTGGCTCGAGAGATTCCAAAGAGAGGATCTGGTGGGATGCTGCGCTCAGACGGATGTAAAAGGGGACCGCTCCAAGAGGCCTCACCAACAGGCCGACCCGGATCTCTACTTGCACGTGGTGGAGAAGCGAAAAGACGGCATAGTGGTAAGAGGAGCCAAGGCCCACAACTCAGAGGCAGCTCAAGCCGATGAAATCTTGGTGCTACCCACCCGTATGCTTACACCTGAGGAAGGGGAGTGGGCGGTGGCTTTCGCCATACCAGGGGACTGGGAGGATGTGCACTTGGTGGTGAGGCCGGCCTCCCCAAGGCCCAGAAAGCAATTGAAGTCCCCGGGTTCCCAACTGGGAATGACAGACTCCCTAACCATCTTCGACAACACCTTCATCCCCTGGGAGAGGGTCTTTCTTTGCGGTGAATGGGAGCTGGGAGGGCAATTGGGCCTGCTGTTTGCCCTTTACCACAGGCACAGCTACTCAGGGTGCAAACCGGCCATCAATGAGCTGTTGCTGGGACAGGTGGCTTTGGCTGCGGAGTACAACGGCATAGCAGGAGCCCATCACGTGAGGGACAAGTTGGCTGAGATAATAATGGTCACCGAGCTGGCCTATGCCGCTGGTTTCACGGCTTCGGCCAAGGGTATCAGGGCTAGATCAGGGACCTACATCCCGGATGTGGTCTATTGTAACGTGGGCAGGTGCCTCTCCGGGGAGAACGTTTACCATGAGCTTCAGACCCTGGCGGACGTGGCAGGAGGGCTTCCTGCGACCCTTCCTTATGAGGAGGATTTTTACAACGAGAAGGTGGGACCCTTGCTGCACAAGTACATCATGCGAAACCCCAAGGTCTCGGCCGAAAACCAGCACAGGCTTTTCCGCATGATTTCTGACACGCTTTGTTCCTCGTACGGCGGGGCTGCTGCGGTGGGAGGGCTGCACGGGGGCGGATCCCCCATAATGGAAAAGATAGCCATAACCGCCCAGTATGACATCGAGGCCAGAAAGAAAATGGTTAAGAAGCTTGCTGGCATTGTGGATGAGTGACAGCAGGGGTGAAAAATGAGGAGGGGGGTGAGCTATGCCCGAGGCACGTCTGCAGGGGAAGGTGGCTGTTATCACAGGGGCATCCAGCGGCATAGGAAGGGCCACGGCCCTTCTCTTTGCCAAGGAAGGAGCGCAGTTGGCCCTTGGAGCCAGGAGGCAGCAGAGGCTGGAGGAGGTTCTCCAGGAGATCCTGAGGCAAGGAGGCAAGGCCATAGCCAAGACCACCGACGTCTCCAAAGAAGAGCAGGTCAAGGAGCTCATAGAGGCAGCCTTTTCGGCCTTCGGCCAGATAGACATCCTGGTGAACAACGCAGGCATAGCCGGAGGCTTGAGCCCTCTGGAGGCCCAGCAGGAGGAAGAGTGGCTCAGTGTGTACCGTACCAATGTGCTGGGCACTGTTTTTGCGACCAAGTACGCCTCCCCTTACATGGTAAGGCGCAAGAAGGGCTCCATAGTAAACGTTTCCTCAGTGGCTGGAATACGTTCAGGGGCTGGAGGAAATGCTTACAGCGCCAGCAAGGCCGCCATCATCAATTTCACCATGACCTCGGCCTGTGATTTGGGAGAGCACAATGTAAGGGTGAATGCGGTTTGTCCAGGGCTTATAGAGACGGAAATGACAAAGCCAGTTTTCGATTTGGCAAGAGAAAAAGGAAAGGAGTGGAAGCTGGGAAGCCGCTGTGAGCTCAGAAGGTACGGCCATGCCGTAGAGGTGGCCCATGCCATCCTGTTTCTGGCCAGTGATGAGGCCAGCTACATAACAGGGCAGGCCCTTGCAGTGGACGGGGGTAACACCGCATCCCTTAACCTTCCGGGCATGAAGGTCTAGCCCGAGTTGTTCAGGATCAGTGGATAATGCGGGCGTCCATGAGATATTTAAAGAAAAGCCTTTCCATGCCCCAAAACGCCCTGATTTTCGGTTTCAAGCTTGGCCCTGGTTTGGGTGGGAACAAGCCAAAAGGTACCCAGGGGTTGGGGGCATAGCCTCCAAAGTCAGAGGCTTTGGGGAATAATCCGATCTGCCAGACTTTTAGGTGTGCCCGGGTTTCCAAGAGAGGACTTGCAGGCTTCAAAGCTAAGAGCCTGGGGGAGTTTCCAAGAGATAATCCATGGAAAAGACTCTGGAAGAGCTGGAGAGAAGAAAAGCCAGGGCCAGGCAGTTGGGGGGCCCCCAGAAGGTAGCCCGCCAGCATTCAAAAGGAAGGCTCACTGCCAGGGAGCGCATTGAGAAGCTTTTGGATCCTGGGAGCTTCCTGGAAATGGGAATGCTTGCCCACTCAGACATGCCAGGCATGGAGGAGAAGACCCCTGGGGACAGCAAAATCACCGGGTTCGGGAAAATAGAGGGCAGGGAGGTGGTGGTAATAGCCAATGATTTTACCGTCTTGGCCGCCACTTCCAGCAGGATCGCAGGCCGCAAAGAGGCAGACCTGAAATTAGTCTCCAGAAGGAGGGGGCTGCCTCTAATTTACTTGGGGGAGGCCGGCGGGGCCCGAATGCCTGACATTATGGGCTCAAGAGGTTTGGCTTCTTTTGGGGGAGGCGGTTTCGACACCTACTTGCAACTCATGAGCCGTGTGAGAGAAGCCCCCATGATCACTGCCATAATGGGGGAATGCTATGGCATGCCCACCTGGATGGCCTGCCTATCTGACTTTGTGGTGCAGGTAAAGGGAAGTGCCATGGGGGTTTCGGGTCCCAGGGTTCTGGAGTACGCCATAAGCGAGAAGGTGAGCGACGAGGAGCTGGGCGGCTGGAAAGTGCATGGAGAAATAACCGGCATGGCCGACAGAGTGGCCGAGGACGAGGAGGATTGCTTCAGGATCATTAGGGGATTCTTGAGCTATATGCCCTCCCACAAAGATGAACTTCCCCCCAGAAAAGAGGTCCCTCCAGGCTCGGGGGAAGAGATGGGTAGGATTCTGGAATACTTGCCTCAAAAGAGAAACAGGGCCTACGACATGAATAGGCTCCTTTCCTGCATAGTGGACAAGGGCAGCCTTTTTCCCATCAAGCCCCTCTTCGGCAGGACCGTGATCACCTCCTTGGCCAGAATAGAGGGTAGGGTGGTGGGGGTGATTGCCAATCAACCCATGGTGAACGCAGGGGCAATGGACACTGACGGCATAGATAAGGTGATCAGTTTCTTGTGCCTGTGCGACACATTCAATATTCCACTCATTTTCTTCCACGACATACCAGGTTTCATGGTGGGAAAAGAGGCTGAGAGGAAACGGGTGGCGGCCAAGGTGATGAACTACATGAACGCATTGGGGCTGCTCAGCGTGCCCAGGATCTCCATCATAGTCAGGAAGACCTACGGGATGGCTTTTTGGAACATGTGCGGCTCAGGCTGCGGGGCGGATTTCCTGGTAGCCTGGCCCACAGCTGAGATGAGCTTCGTGGACCCAGAGATAGGAGCCAATGTGGTCTTTGGGGGGAAGTTGGGAGCCCAGGAGTCCTCATCCGCCTCAAAGGAGACTTCAGCCCAGTGGGAATCCATGGTGGAGCGTATGGTGGAGGATGCCTCACCGTATGGGGCTGCCGGGCACTACTATATCCAGGACGTGATAGACCCCAGGGAGACCCGCGGGTTTTTGGTCAGGGCGCTAAAGATATGCCAGGACTCCAGAGGCAAAGGTTTGGGAGAACACCGATTGGCCAACTGGCCCACTAAATTCTGAAGAGTAGGATGTGTGCAGCCCTTGGGCTGCCGGTTCTGACCCGGTGTATTTGCATGTCAGAAGAATCCTTTGGGAGGTGAGAAAATGAGGGATGTGGCCATAGTGGGATATCTGAGGACAGCTCTTTCGCGCTCCAGGCCCAATGAGCCTGGGAGGGACTGGTTTCACAAATTGAGGGCCGATGACCTTCTGGCCAAACTGCTTCCCGAGCTGCTTCAAAGGAGCAAGGTGGACCCCAAGGAGGTGGAGGATTTCATTGTGGGCACGGCCCTGGGGGTCTCGGAGCAGTGGACCTATGGGGGGAGGTTCCCCATATTCCTGGCGGACCTGCCCGAGACAATCGCCGCCAAGTTTGTGGATCAGCAGTGCGGTTCCTCCATGGCGGCCATCCAGATCGGATTCCTGGAGATAGCCTCAGGGTTTGCCGACACGGTCCTCATAGGGGGCATGGAACACATGACCCGAGTGCCCATGGGAGGCGCCTTGCTGCAAAAAGGGGCCATCAGCCCCAACCCCAGACTCTTTGCTGATCCCGCCTTAAAACATTGGGACATGGCCAATGCCATGAACATGGGCCTCACGGCTGAGAAACTTTTCTCCCAAACCAGCTTTACAAAAGAGGATATGGATCGCTGGGGTGTAAGGGCCCACGAACTGGCGGCCAAGGCCCAGAAAGAAGGCTTTTTCGCAGGAGAGATCCTTCCCATAGAGGCCGAGCAGGAAGACGGCTCCAAGATTTTGGTGGATAGGGATCAAGCCGTAAGGGAAGGCACCAGCCTCCAGGACATGGCCGCCTTGAAGCCTGCTTTTAAGCCGGACGGTGTGATTACAGCCGGGAATTCCTCACCACTGAATGCCGGGGCTACGGCCATGGTGCTCATGTCCAAAGAGAAGGCCATGGCCAAGGGCATAAGGCCCATGGCCTGGGTGCGCTCCATTGGTTTTGCGGGTGTGGACCCCACCATAATGGGGGTAGGTCCTGTGCCGGCCACCAGGAAAGCTTTGGAGAAAGCCGGGCTGCAGGCCAAGGACATAGACTACTGGGAGATAAACGAGGCTTTCTGCATCGTGGCCCTGAACTGCATACGGGAGTTGGGCATAGATCCGGAAAAAGTTAATGTCATGGGGGGCGGCACTGCCATTGGGCATCCCTTGGGGG
>CAYPWF010000057.1:15610-21891 GCA_964414345.1 uncultured Desulfarculaceae bacterium | reverse complement strand
CTTCGGGCTCCTCTTCACGTACGTGGCCCTGAAGTACATCCTTCGGTACTTTGGGGTGACCATCTGAGAGCGTGCGCCATGGGCTGAACGCAAAAGCTCGGGACCGAGGGGACTTTTCGTCCCCATGAGTCCCGAGCGGATCGGAGTCATGGCGAGGTCTTGGGTAGCATCACAGCACTGAGGCTTAGCTGCTTATAGGGCAGAGGGGAGATTGACTGGTCAAGAAAGGTCGAACAAAGGAGGATTGGTGCCACCTGTTGGGGTGCCTTGAGTGCTGTTTTCCTGGCGAGTGCAGTTGTGGCCATAGTCTCCGCGGGCCTGGTTTGGGCCAACACAGGCATGGAGAACATCGCGTATGGAGCCAAGAGTGCTGGGATGGGTGGGACTTCAATCGCGGTAGGAGACGACGCGACTGTGATGAACACCAATCCAGCCTCCATTTCCAGGATCCTGGGGGGCAGGATGGACATGAACATGGAGGTTATGTTCCCCAAGTTTTCCTTCCAGAACCCGCTCAATGACACAGCCGGGAATCACCCCGTGTATCTGATTCCTTCGGTAGGGCTCGTCTACCACTCCCATGGAAGCAGGTGGAGCTTTGGAATCGGAATGTTCAATGAAGGGGGGACCGGGACCGATTACGGCAAACTAGCCGTCGATAACGATGTGTTGGGGCCATCCATAGGATTCACTCGGGTAAAGTATTTCTCCCAGTTCGGTTACATGAAGCTCACCCCCACCGTGGCCTTGGAGATCTCGGATAGGATCTCAGTGGGTGTCTCACCCCAGTTAGGGTATTCCAGAATGAAGATGGAAATGCCGTTTTTCGAACCTTCAATGAACAGGTTCTGGGCTGACCAGATGGAGGCAGATTCGCCTAGTGTCGGTGTCAAGGTAGGCCTACTATACAGAGTATCGGACCGCTACGGCGTTGGAGTGGCCTACAGTTCAACCACGGACATTCGGCTCAAGGGGGATCTCTACATGGCCACCCCAACTGGAGACCTCCCGGGCATGCCGAAACGTTCGGTCATGAAGGGCGATCTGGAGATGGATATGGGATGGCCTCAGTCGGTCAAACTTGGGGGTTTCGTGAAGTTACAGACCCTCGGGGGCATGGTGGTAGCCTCGGACGTGGAATGGTTGGATTGGTCTCACTACTACGGTGAGATACCCCTCAGGATGAGAGAGGTAACACTCAATGGGAGGAGGCAGCCGGCGAGAAGCTTCACCATGGGCACGGGATGGGCGGACCAATGGGTTTTCAAGCTGGGTCTGGAATATCCAGTCACGGAGCGATTTCGAATAAGAGGGGGCTACGTGTATGGGAAAAACCCAGCCAAATCCGAGGGGGCGATGGCCGTCATGAACCCCTTCGTGGAACATCACCTGACGGCCGGAGTAGGCTATGATTTGAGCCGTCGAGTGGAGCTCAACGGTTCGGTCGTGTACGGGCTCAACAAAACCCTTCCTGTAGGGAGGTACCATCCCTTTGCCCCGGACATGATGAATAGCCGAACCGGAATGGAGTTCGTCTCCTTGTCTTTGATGCTCTCTTACAAATGGTGAAGGGGAATCCAAAGCAAGCAAGGGACGCGCTCGAGTCCATGAGAGGATCAAAAGACCACCGGTTCCTTCGCCGGAAAGCTTCCTGTGGAGACTCACGGCCATGATCGATAGACTACAGAAAGCGGCCAAGTTCATAGAAGGCAAATTGGTGATATTCGTTCTGGCGGCTGTTTTGGCGGGAATAGGGTTCGGATGGTGGCTTCCCTCGGCGGCGAAAGACTTGAAAGGGTACACCATGGTATCCCTTTTCGTCATGTTATTTCCTATGATGATAGGGTTGCGAATAGAGGAAGTGGGTAAGGCCTTTGCCAGGCTCAAGCCCACAAGCTCCTCCATGCTGTTCAATTTTGTGCTCTCTCCTCCCCTTGCTGCCCTTCTGGCTCGCATATTCCTGTATGACAGGCCGGATTTCGCCGTGGGCCTCATACTGACCGGAACAGTTCCATGTGCGGGGATGGTGGCCGGCTGGACTGGGTACGCCAAGGGGAACGTGGCGTTGGCTCTCGTGATTGTGGCCCTTAGCCTTCTTCTTAGCATCGTCCTCGTGCCTTTTTGGATGCCCATATTGGCGGGTGTATATGTGCAAATCGATGCCTGGGGCATGTTCAAGGAGATACTGGTGGCCGTGGTGGTGCCCTTGATCTTGGGCGATCTAACAAGAAGAGCCATAATTCGGAAATGGGGGCAAGGGGGTTTCATGAAATTGAAACCCATTTTGCCAGGTGTTTCCATGTTGGGGATGTATTCCATTGTCTTCATCTCCGTGGCGTTGGAGGCCCACAACATTGTTCAGAACCCGAATTACTTCCTGGTGATCCTCGCGCCCTTGGCTCTGTTCTATGCGAGTCTTTTTTCTAGCGCGCTCGTGTTCTCCCACCTGGCTGGGTTCTCTTATGAGGACATGGTGGCCTTTGCATACGGCACTGCGGGGAAAAATATCTCCATAGCCCTTGCCCTTGCCATTCTGTTCTTCAGCCCCCTGACCGTGTTCGTCTTGGCCCTCAAACCCGTCATTCAGATCGCTTTCATGGCTGGTTTCCTGCGCCTGACCCCAAGGCTGGAGAGGTGGTTTCCCCACGAGGCCAGGGCAAAGACGGTCACCCAGGTATTGACTCGGTGAAAAAGCAAGAGTATATTCCTAAGTAGGCATGAAGTTGGAGGAAGACATGAGCACCCGTTACTATGAGAAGAAGGCGGCCATCCTCAAGGCTTTGGCCCAGCCCACGCGCCTCAGGATCCTGGACATGCTCAAGGGGGGTGAGAGGTGCGTGTGCGAGATGTACCCCGAGCTGGGCCAGGAGCAACCTAATATCTCCAAGCACCTCAACATGATGAAGCAGGCCGGTGTCCTGGACTCCCGCAAGGAAGGCCTGAGGGTGATCTACTGGATCAAGAACCCGGAGGTGCTGGAGATCCTGCGCCATGCCGAGGCGATCCTTCGCAAGGAAGCAGAGGAAAACCACAGGGTCGTGCAGGTTGCCTGAAACAGTCGCTTTGTCGGTTAATTGGTGCGCGCTGGGGATTCTAAGCCCGCACGGAAGGGGAGGCTTACGTTGAGGGAAAGATACAAGCTGCTAATACTGGTTCTGGGCTTTGTTGCAGCCTACTATGTGCCCTTTTCGGACGAAAAGGTGAGGCAGGCTGGGCTCGAGGCCTTCATGATGCTCCAGGAATATGCCAGGGAGCACGTTCTCACGTGCCTTGTGCCGGCATTCTTCATCGCCGGGGCCATAGGAGTTTTCGTGTCCCAGGCGGCTGTCCTAAAGTACTTCGGGGCAGGGGCCAAGAAGATCCTCTCCTACTCAGTGGCCTCCGTCTCAGGGACCATCCTGGCTGTGTGTTCCTGTACGGTGCTTCCCCTTTTCGCCGGGATCTACATGAGAGGGGCTGGCATTGGGCCTGCAACCGCATTTCTTTACTCAGGGCCGGCCATAAACGTTTTGGCCATAGTGCTCACGGCCAGGGTCCTGGGCTGGCAGCTGGGTCTGGCAAGGGCGGTAGGCGCAGTGCTTTTTGCCTTCGTCGTGGGGCTGGCCATGAACTTCATCTACAGAAAAGAAGAGCAGGAGAAGGCAGCGGGTCAGCTCATGTTCCCCGAAGAGGAGGAAAAAACAAGACCCCTTTGGAAAGAGGTCTTGTATATGGCCACCTTGGTTGGCATCCTCATCTTCGCTGCCTGGGGGAAGCCCAAAGAGCCTGTGGGCTTTTGGATGGCGGTCTGGGAGGTGCATTGGTACATAACAGCCGCACTTTTGGCTCTGCTGGCCCTGGAGCTCTGGGCATGGTTTCGAAAAGAGGAGCTCACCACCTGGGTGGATGCCACCTGGGGGTTTGCCAAGCAGATATTCCCGCTTCTCTTCGGAGGGGTCCTGGTGGCGGGGTTCCTTTTGGGAAGGCCTGGCCACGAAGCACTCATCCCCGAGAGCTGGGTCTATTCCCTGGTGGGAGGCAATTCCCTGGGAGCGAACCTCTTCGCATCGGTCTTCGGAGCCCTCATGTACTTCGCCACCCTGACCGAGGTGCCGATCCTTCAAGGCTTGTTGGGAAGCGGAATGGGCCAGGGCCCGGCTCTGGCCCTGCTCCTTGCGGGACCGGCCTTGAGCCTTCCCAACATGCTCGTTATAAGAAGCATCATAGGAACGCAGAAGATGCTCGTGTATGTGAGCCTGGTAGTGGTGCTCTCAACGGCTGCGGGCCTGCTTTACGGCTCCTTGATGGGGCAATGAGGCGAGTCACAAGATGGATTTACCAAGTGGGCCCGGCGAGCCGGGCCCCTTTGGGGCCTTGAGCCCATGAGAAGAGAAATCGAGAAGGAGAGAAACAGTCATGAAGGAACGTTCCCTGATACTGGCCCTTGGTCTCGCAGGTTTCGTGGTCATGGCGGACAACTGGGTGGTATCGCCAATTCTCCCAGCCATTGCTAGGGCCATAGAGGTTCCGGCGGCCGAGGCTGGGCTTTTGATCACGGCCTACATGATACCCTTTGGCCTTTTCCAGCTGGTCTTTGGCCCCCTGGCTGACCGATTCGGCAAGAAGCAGATCGTGGGCCTATCCATGGTGTTATTCACCATCGGCACTGGGCTTTGCGGCCTTGCCATGGGAATGGTGGACCTGGCCCTTTACAGGGGTCTCACCGGGGTCTTCGCTGCATCGGTGATGCCCATCTCCATCGCGCTTATTGCAGATGTGGTGCCCATGGAGAGGCGCCAGGCGGCCATAGGAACATTCATGGGCATCGCCTTCCTGGGCCAGGGACTCAGCATGGCCATGGGCGGGGCAATATCCCACTACATGAGTTGGAGGGGGGTTTTCCTCACCTATGCGGCTCTCTCGGTGGTCTCCACCGCTTTGTTGCTCTTGGTGGGCCGGAGGGCTCCCTCTACCAAGAATCCCCAAAGCCAGTTTCTCAAGCCTTACCTCAGGCTTCTGGGAGAATCTAGAAGCCTCTCGCTATATTCGGTGGTGGTCCTGGAAGGGATTCTCATCATAGGTTCCTTCTCCTACCTGGGGGCCTTGGCAGAGCATAGGTTTCACCTAAGCGACTTGGAGATAGGGCTCGTGCTCACAGGCTTTGGGGTAGGGGCAGTCGTAACAGGGCGCCTGGTGGGTAAACTGGTCCCCAAGCTCGGGCGTTCCAATGCCCTCAGCCTCGGACTAGCGGCGGCCGCTGTGGCTGACCTCATCCTGTTCAGCGGTAAGGGCCGGGTGCCGGGACTCACAGCGGGGGTTCTTCTGCTGGGTGTGGGGTTCATGTTGGCCCACTCCACCCTTCTCACTCTGGCCACTGAGTTTGCCAGGGCCGCACGTGGCACTGCCATGTCCCTTGTGGCCTTCTGTTTCATGGGAAGCGGCGGTGTGGGCACTGCCATGGGAGGGAGGCTCATAGGCTCCATGGGCTATGAGGCCTTCTACGGACTCTACGGTGTGGCTCTCCTGGCCTTGGTAGTTTTGGCTCGCAAACTGGTGGTAGGGGGCCCCGAGCTGGAGTTCTTGGGTCGGGCAGCTGCCCATGGCCCAGTTGCACAGCCTGAAAGGGGCTGATCAATAGATCCTGTTGGAAGGAGGAGTAGGAAATGAAAATCGAGGTTCTGGGGCCTGGGTGCCCCAAGTGCCAGGCAACGGAGGCCAATGTCAAGAAAGCTGTGGAAAGCCTAGGGCTTCAGGCGGAGATTAGCAAGGTCACCGGCATAAAGGAGATAGCCAGCTACGGTGTCTTCGGGACCCCCTCAGTGGTGGTGAACGGAAAGGTGAAATGCGTGGGCAAGATCCCCACGGTGGAGGAAATCAAGAAGTGGCTCCAGGAAAAATAGGGATGGGGTGAGAGCCTCTCTCTTTCATCAATGTGCGGGAGCGAGGGGCCATGAAAATAGAGGTATTAGGGACCGGATGTGTCAAGTGCCAGACAGCAACAGCCATGTGCAAGGAGGCTGTAAAAGAGCTGGGCATAGAGACAGAGGTCAAGCATGTCACCCGAATTCAAGAAATAGCAAAATACGGGGTCCTGGCAACTCCGGCGGTGGTGATAAACGGAGAGGTGAAGTGCGTTGGGAGGATTCCCAGCCTGGAGGAGGTCAAGAAGTGGCTTGAGGAGGCCACTTAACCGTGATCTGGCGGGAACGTCGATGCCTGAAGGCCTACTGGTAGCCAAGCTGCCGGGGCGGAGGAAAAAATGGCTTCCATAACTCAGATACGAGTGAAGGGCCGCTCGGTGG
>CAYPWF010000057.1:0-15510 GCA_964414345.1 uncultured Desulfarculaceae bacterium | reverse complement strand
GCGGAGGAAAAAATGGCTTCCATAACTCAGATACGAGTGAAGGGCCGCTCGGTGGGTATAGTAGGTTTGGAAGAGTCTTTAGAGGATGCAAGCAGAGAGAATCTGGGCTATGAGGATGCCAAGAGGTTTCTCCTTGAAAGGATCAGGCGGAAGAACTATGTCCCGGCTGGTCTGGAGCAGGAGTACGGAGAGGCCTTGGCTAATCTTTACTGCCAGAGAAGGGGGCTCCCTCTTCCAGAGAATCCCTCGGGGGAAGCCCCATCCCTCACCATCCGCATCCTGGGACCCGGCTGCGCCAGCTGCCAGAGGCTGGAGCAGGAGGTCATGACAGCTCTCATGGAGTTGGAACTCCCAGCCGATCTCCTGCACGTGACAGACATAAAAGAGATCGCATCCTATGGCGTGATGGGCACACCCGCATTGGTCATCAATGGAGAGGTGGTGAGCGTGGGAAGCATCCCCTCCAGAGCTAAGATGAAGGAGATAATCCTGAAGCAGAAGGGCATGGGCCGGTAACCCCATGAGTGCAACCCCGCGGCATGGGCGGGAAAGGAGGGGGCATAGCCGCAGATGAGCTTAAACAAAGGAAGAGCAAGGCCTCTTGTAATGACTGCCCTGGTGTTTCTGGCCCTGGCCGGCTTCGCGGCTAGCTTGTATTTGGCTGTGTCCCACTACTCAATTCTCTCTGGCCAGCGCACAGGGGCGAGTTTCTGCTCGGTGAGCGAAGTGGTGGACTGCGATGCAGTGGCAGCGAGCCCTTACTCGGAGATCCACCAGATCCCATGGGCCTCCTTTGGGGCTCTGGTTTACCTCCTTTTGATCTCCTTCGGGCTGCTGGGACTGGCCTTTGAGCCCCTGTCGGCCTTCGCTCTCAGATTCACATTTCTCATATCCCTGCTTTGCGTTCTTTTCGACGCATACCTGGCCTTTATAGGATTTGCGGTCCTCAAGCTCATCTGTATCGTTTGCATTTTCACCTACCTGGTAAACTTGGGGATTCTCGTGCTCTCCAAGGTGGCCCTCGGTGAGGGCGTAAGGGGCATTCTAGGGGGGGCGTGGAGGAGCCTACCGTTTCTGGATGCCTCCTTGGGAGAGCAAAGGCACATGGCAAGGCTCTTCCATTCCCTCATCCTGGTGATCCTGATCTTTGGCATGGCCGGCATCATAGGGACGCGCCACCATTTCGTAGGGGACAAGGCGCAGACGGTCGCCAAGATACTGGAGAGCTTTGCGCAGCAAAGGCCCGTGGCCATCGCCCTGGAAGGCTCACCCAGGCTGGGGCCCGAGAGGGCCAAGGTGACCATTGTCGAATTCAGCGATTTTCAATGCCCTTACTGCAAGGAGTTCGCCTCGGCGCTCAAGATGGTCCAGAAGCGCTATGCCAGGGATCTGGCCCTTTACTTCAAGCACTATCCTCTGGACAACCTCTGCAATCCCTACATGCAAAGACCCTTCCATCAGGAGGCCTGCAAGCTCGCCCAGATGGGGGTCTGCGCCCAGGAGAGAGGAATATTTTGGGAGATGGACGAGGTGCTCTTCAATAGCGGCAAGCACGGGGAGGACTCGCTCAAGAAAGCCCTTTCGGCAAGAGGGGTGGCTCTGGAGGAGATGAGCTCATGCTCTGTGCAACAGCAGACGAGAGATCGGGTGGTGCAGGATATCCAGGAGGGGCGAAGAGCTGGAGTGAAGGCCACCCCAACGATTTTCATCAATGGTTACAGGCTGGAGGGAGCACTGGATTCCCTTACCCTGAGCTTGCTGGTGGAGAGGCTCCTTGAGGGAGGGAGACCATTAGGAGGAGGCAGGTGATGGAAGAGCACAAAGCTGTCCCCAGGGTAGAGATCACCTATTGCGTGGAATGAGGATTTCTGGGTGCAGCCTCCAGTTTGGCGGCCACAATAGAGAGGAAGTTTGGTCTCAAGCCGGTTCTCCTGGAGGGACACAATGGGATCTTCCAGGTGCGGGTCAATGGAAAGTCCATTTGGGACAACCAGAGCAAGTGCACCCGTATCCCGGCAGAGGGGGAGATCCTGCCCTTGCTAAGGCAGCACGCAGATCCCCTCCCCGGCGAGGAGATCGGGGAAATGGTAGTGTTCCCAGTGTTCCCCCAAAGGTGAGGGAAAAGGGAGGATAGAGGCCATCCCAACTTCTCGCTCCAAGAAAGCCTTCTCGGGCTTGAGGCGCAAGGGAGAAAAAGGAGAGGATGGGTGTGGCTCTAACTGATGAAGGATCTTTTGGTCAAGGTAATAAGGTAGGAGGGCCCCCATGCTGAGCAAGAAGTCCAAGACCAATTTCTTCATCAATGGGGCCATGTTTTTCCTCATGAGTTTTATGACATCGAGCGGCCTCCTCATGAAGTTCGTCCTTATCCCAGGCTCTCAGAGGCAAGAGAAGCTCGGAAGAAACGTGGACCTCTTCCTTTTGGGCATGGACAGGCATGACTGGGGCACAGTTCACCTGGTGGTGGGGTGCGTGCTCATAGGTCTTTTGGCCGTTCACATAGCCCTTCACTGGAGGGAAGTAACGGGGATTTTCTCCAAATTGGTAAGCTCTCGGGGCCTAAGCACTCTCATTTGTTGGACATTCGCACTCGCCTGCGCGTTGCTTCTGATTCTTCCCTTTATCCTCGAGCCCACTTCGGTGGAGAGGGGCCCGGGTGCAGGGATGGGAGCTGGCTGGGGCCAGATGCAGAGGGCCAGGTGAATGGGATGATCGGCTCCCCAGTTGAGCAGAAAAGGAGATTTTGCATGGCAAGAAGCCCCCACCCGAGGATGGTGAAGGTGAGACGAGCTTTTCTTCTATCCATTGTGGCAATTGTAGGAGTATTGACACTCGATTTGGCCTTCTTGGTGAAGGATGTCACAGCCCAGGTGGTTGAAGTTCCGGTCAAAGGCATGGTGACCATGGTGGATCTGGGTGCCAGGTCCTGCATCCCGTGCAAGATGATGGAGCCCATCTTGGAAAAGCTCGAGCGGGAATACAGGGGAAGGGCAGCCATAGTCTTCATTGACATCTCAGTTTACAGGGATTCTGCCAGGAGATTCGGGATAAGGGCCATCCCCACCCAAATCTTCTTCGACAAAGAGGGCAGAGAAGTCTATCGCCACATGGGATTCATGAGCGAGAGGGACATAGTGGCCCAGCTTCGCAAGATGGGGGTCCAGTGATGATGGATGCCCGATGGAGCCGGGTTTTCCCGGGGCTCATGGGGAGGTGAACCAGCAGATGTTGGAATCGGCGGTTGTGGCCATAAATGAATGGCTTCAGGGAGCAACCCTGGCCGCAGGCCTGGGGGCTTTTTTGTGGGGAATGGTGAGCGTGCTTCTGAGCCCCTGCCACATGGCCTCCATCCCACTCATGGTGGCGTATGTGGCAGGCCAGAGCCGAGCGCTCAGGCCCAAGGAGGCATTTCATTACGCGGTCTCATTCACAACGGGGTTGTTCCTCACCATCGCCCTGGTGGGAATAGTCTGCGCCATTCTGGGGCGCATGCTAGGGGATATAGGGAGTTACTGGCAGATCCTGGTCGGCCTGGTTCTTCTGTGGGTGGCCATGGGGCTCTGGGGGGTGGAGAAATGCTCCTTCTCGGGGGGGTTTCTCCAGAGGTTCAGGTTCACCGGGCTTCTAGGGGCCTTTGGCCTGGGTCTGGGATACGGACTGGTATCCGGCTCCTGCACCTTTGGTTTTATAGCCCCTATCTTGGCCATCATCACGGTCCAGAAAGAGGTTGGATCCGGGGTGCTGTTGATAGTGCTTTTCGGGCTCGGCCACTGCCTGCCCATCGCCCTAGCCGGGAGCTCCACGGCCTTTGTGAGAAATCTCCTTGAGAGCCGGGCCTGGCAGGGGGCAGGCCAATGGTTCAAGAAGGGGGCCGGTGCCGTGATCGTGCTCTTGGCAATTTACTTCATCCTCAACCCTTTCCTGGCCCCCTGAACCCCAGAGGGGCCTCAAGAAGGAGGTGGCAGATGCTACTCAACTCATACACCAGGGAAGTATTCAGGGCCAAGTGCAATCCCAGCTTCGAGTCGGTTCACTGTATAGCCCATCTGGAAGAGGACATACGGGAGGTGCTCCCTTATCTGAATACCGTCCTAGGTGGGTTCAGTTACACCGAGGACCCCCCTTCCCTGACCCTTCGGATCCACGGCAGGCTCATTACCCTTCACCCCAGGGAAATAGCCATAAACGCTCTGGAGGATGAGGCGCAGGCCGAGAAGATTCTCCAGTGGCTCATGAAGGAGATAAACGCCACGTGGGAGCGTCGGCAGGAGATAGAACCCACCACACAAGTTCCCCCACGGCCTCAAGTGTTCGAAATAGTCAAGAGGCTTCCCAAAACCAATTGCAAGGAATGCGGCCAGCCCACATGCATGGTCTTTGCCACCCTGGTGGCGGATGGAGTGAAAGGGCCGGAAGATTGCCCTCAGCTGGACCAGGAGGGAAGAGACTCGCTCATGGACTACTTGAGGGGTTTCCCCGGATGGCTCTCCTGGCGGGGGGAGATTTAAAAGAGGGATGGATGAGGCAGCCAGGGGAAAAGACCCGGAAGGTCAGTCCCATGAAAGACCCCGAAACAGGCCTTTCCATGAGGGATAGGCTAAAAAGGGCTCTGATCCAGGCCCTGTGCTTGTTGGCTCTCGGCCTGGCACTTGGGGCTTCATCCCACGAGATACGTGCGGGGAGCCTTCCCTGGATAGCCTCCTGGTCCAAAGAGGAGGTGGTGGCCAGGCACTTGGAGGGCCTGGAGGAGATCTCGTTGCAGGAGGCTTGGGAAACGCAGCAGGCCGGGAAAGCCCTTTTTTTGGATGCCAGGGATCCGGGCAGCTTCCAGGCAGGGCATTTGCCAGGAGCCCTGAGTGTGCCCCCTTCGGAGGCAGAAGGAGCTTCTGAGGAGATCCGCGGCCTGGCACAAGCCGGGATGATTCCAATAGCTTACTGTGACGGGGTGGATTGTCCCCTCAGTGCCGAGCTGGCAAGACGCCTCCAGGAGATGGGGGTTGAGGGCGTGAGGGTCCTGGTCAACGGCTGGAGCCGCTGGAGGGATTCAGGTTACCCGGTGGAGGATGGAGGATCATGATACGCATTGTGAGCTCCCAGTGGCTCTCCTTTCTCTTTCGCATGGCCCTGGGGGGAATCTTCCTCTATGCAGGGGTCGTAAAGTCTCAGGACCCAGCCGGATTCGGCCAGGCCATCTATAATTACAGGATCCTGCCAGGCTGGGCCATAAACCCCCTGGCCATCCTGCTCCCCTGGGTGGAGATGGTCCTGGGGGCAGCTCTTGTTCTGGGCATCTGGATCCCAGGAGCCAGCCTTCTGGCCTCGGGGTTATTGGGAAGCTTCGCACTGGCTCTGTGCATTAACCTTGCCAGAGGCCTGGATATAGACTGCGGCTGTTTTTCAACGGCCAGCTCCGGGGCGGGCAGCACCACCTGGTACTTTCTGAGGGACATTCTGCTCATGGCCATGGCCATAGAGGTGTTCTTCTTTGACAGGCAATGGGTCCCGCTGGTGGGGTTCTTGGCAAGGAGGAGGAATTGAGACTCACGGGCAAGGTGGTGGTTGAGCTTTCGGCCCTGGAAGTGGAGAGCCTTCTGGCCATCCTCATGGATGAGGACCGTGAAGGGGCCTGGAGGTTCCTCAAAGATTGCCTGGGGAAGAAGATTCAAGAACAGACCCGCCCGCACTGCGTGCCGGTCTTCGAGGTGTCTTACAGCCCGAGGCAGAAGGACCGGTTCATCAAGAGGTGATGGAGACGTGGGAGATCCCAGGGGCGATCCTCATGAGATCCTGGGCCTTAGGCCCGATGCCACCAGGGGAGAGATCCGCAAGGCGTATAGACGCCTGGCCATGAGATGGCATCCTGACCGGAATCCTGACGACCCAGGGGCTCTGGAGCGATTCAAGGAGATCCAATGGGCTTACAGTAGCCTCATGGCCCGGGACAAGAGGCCTACGGCCCCACCCGGTCCCGGATCTGAGTCAATCTCCGCAGACCCTGATCACCCTTTCTGGAGCTTTTTCTCTGCCCTGAGAAATCACATGGCTCGCTTTGCTTCCCAGGGCTCCCAGGACCCAGACTCACCCGCAGTGCAGGCGGCGGCATCCAAAGGAAAAAAGAAGAGGAAGAGGGCTTAGCCCCCCGAGCGGCTGGGTTCAACTCCCCAGGTCTCGGTACACCACCTTTCCCCCCACCACGGTCATCCTGACGCGGCAGGAGGGGATGGCCTCGGCTGCAACGCTCACGGGGTCCTGCTCCAGCACAACCAGATCCGCCCACTTGCCAGGAGAGATGGCGCCTGTTAGATCCTCCTCCTGGGAGAAATAGGCTGCCTCCCTGGTATACAGGGCCAAGGCCTCTTCCACGGTGAGCCTCTCCTGGGGCCCCAGCTCCCTTCCGCTCCCGGTCCTTCTCAGCACCGCGTCCCTGACTCCCACCAGTGGATCCGGGTCCGCCACAGGGGAGTCTGAGGACAAGGCCAGTCTTATTCCTTTCCCCAGCATGGTCCTGAATGGGTAGAGTCCCGAGGAACGTCTCGGCCCGAAGGCCTCTATGAATCCATCCCCCAGGAGCGAGAAGAAGTTGGCCTGGCTGGCTATGTAAAGGCCCAGCCCGGAGACTTTCTCTATCTGTGGGGGGGTGATGTTGCCGGCGTGTACCAGGTGGTGGCGAAGAGGGTTGCCCGCCTCTGTGCCCCTCTGGAAAGCCTTGATCAGGATCCCCAGGGCCCTGTCACCCTGGGCGTGCACCGAGATCCTGTAGCCTGCCTGGCTAAGGCGGCGGATTTCCTCTAGCAGGGCTTTGAAATCGTAGTTCAGAATCCCCCGGCCCCCTCCCACGTAAGGCCTCGACACTGCCGCTGTCCTACTGCTCATGCCCCCATCCAGGAAGATCTTTATGGCACTGATTTTGAGCCACTCAGAGCCGAACCCATGGAGGATCCCCGCCTCCAGGAGGGGGGTCACCCATTGGTTGAGCACATAAGGCCGAAGCCTGAGGGTGAGCCCAGCTGCCTGCTCGGCCTCCTGGAAGGTCCTCAGGGTCAAGGGATCCACCAGGGGATCGTGCACCGCCACTATGCCCAGCTTGTTGTAATCCCCGGCACAGTCCACCATCATCTGGACCCGCCCCTGTGGGGATTGCTCTGCCATGACCCTGGAGTAAATGGAAGGGCTTGCGAAGAACAGCGGCCCCATTATGGCCGATTCCTGCAGTATGCCATTGGGGGCACCCCTGCTGTCCCTCAGGATCCTGCCCCCGGGTGGATCAGGGCTGCTTCCTGAATAACTCAATTTCTGCAGGGCCAGGGAGTTTACCACTGCCCCGTGAACCGACACGTGCACCAGGCAGATGGGGTGGCGAGTCGAGGCCAGGTCAAGATCCCGGCGGGTCAGTTCCCTTCGGTCCTCCAGAAGGTATGAAGCGTAACCCCAGCCCAGTATCCATCTGCCGGGAGGCGTATTTTCTGCCCTTTGGCGAAGAGCATCCACAACATCCCGGCTGGTGAGGCAACCAGCGGCCGGCCTGCAATCCACCTGGCTTCTCAGAAAGGCCGTCATGCAAAAATGGTTGTGCGAGTCGATGAACCCGGGAAGCACTGTCCTGCCTCCCAGATCCACCACCTCTTTGGCTGACTGGGAAAGCTCCTTGGCCTGGTGACTCGAGCCTACCCATTGGATCCTCCCAAAACGAACGGCCAGGGCTTCGGCCAAGGGTAATCCGGGATCCATGGTGCGTATCCTGCCATTTGTGAAGATCAGATCCATGGGATAACCCCCTTCCAGGTTCTAAATGCTCCTTCCCACGTCGTAACCCTCCCAGATGGCATCCAGGGCCTTTCTGGGACCCTTGGCGTCTCCCACCACGTGGATCTCGGGCACTATCCCCACAAGTCTCTGGGAGAGGTCCTCCTGGGGCCTTGAGCCCATGGCCAGGACCACTGAGTCGCAGGGGATCTTCTCCTCCTTTTCCCCCCGCAATACCACAACCCCATCCTCCTGGATCTCCTTTGCTTTGGCGCCGGTGACGACCCTCACCCCGAAGCGGTGCAGGTCCTGGAGCATGGCCCAGCGGGTGGAGATGCCTATGTCTTGCCCTATACGCTCCAGCATCTCCACTATGGTTACTTTTCTCCACCCGCGGGTTATGAGCCTTTCCAGGACCTCCCAGCTCTCGGCCCTCTGAAAGGCTAGGAACTTCAATGCCTCTGCTGAGATGGTCCCGGACTCGCAAAGGTGAAGGGCTACCTCGCACCCCACGGCCCCTCCTCCTATGATCACTACATCTTTGCCTACAGTGGCCCTCCCGGCCAAAAGGTCCCAGGCAGTGACCACATGGGGGCTCTTGATCCCCGGAATGTCAGGGATAAGGGGCTTGGCTCCAGTGGCCAGGATCAGCGCCTCTGGCTTGCCCCGGCGAATCTTTCCCCGGTCCACCTTCTCTCCGAGACGTACCCTCACCCCCGCTACTTTGAGCTGGGCCGCCAGATCCCGGGCTGCCTTGCGAAAATCCCGCCTCATGGCCGGCGCCCCTGCCAGGCGAAGCTGCCCTCCCAGCTCCCCTTCCTGCTCGAAGAGGGTCACATGGTGGCCTCTCCTGGCTGCTGTGGCCGCCGCCATCATGCCCCCCGGTCCGCCCCCTATGACCCAGATTTTTTTGGCTCTTGGGGCAGGCTCTTCCTTTATCTCGAACTCTCTTCCAGACCTTGGGTGCATGAGGCAGCTGACGGGCCGCATCATGAAAACATGATCGAAACAGGCTTGGGCACAGCCTATACAGTGCACGATTTCCTGGGTTCTCCCCTCTTTGGCCTTGAGGAGCAGCTGGGGGTCGGCCAGAAAAGCCCTGGCCATGCCCACGAAATCCCCGCAACCCTCTCTCAGCACCTCTTCGGCTATGAAGGGATCGTTTATGCGGTTGCAGGCTATGACCGGGACTTTCAAAGCCTCTTTCACGCCCCTGGCCAGATAGGTGAAACTTGCGTGGGGTATGCTCATGAGAAGTTGAGGCACTCTGGTTTCGTGCCACCCTCCTGTGACGTTGATCCCGTCCACACCTTCTTGCTCCAGGGCCTTGGCGAAGAGTTTTGCCTCTTCGTTGGTGTGGCTCCCAGGCACGAAATCGTTCCCGGCGATGCGGCAGATGACTGTGTAGTTGTTTCCCACTGCCTGCCGGACAGCCCTCAGTACCTCCAGGCCGAAGCGCATGCGGTTCTCCAGAGGGCCTCCGTACTCATCCTGCCGCTTGTTGGTGACAGGAGAGAGAAACTGGCTTATGAGGTAGCCGGCGCTGGCCAGTATCTCCACGGCATCGAAACCCGTCTCTTTGGCCCTGCCTGCTGCCTTGGCAAAGTTCTCTATGACCCAGGAGATCTCCGAGCGGGTCATCTCCTTGGGGGTCTCTTTGGTAAAGCGCGAGAAGACCCCCGAAGGGGAGAGCGCCTGCTTCCCGCCCAAGAAGAAGGAGTGGGCGTAGCCTCCTGCATGGTAGAGCTGGGCGCAGATCTTGCCCCCGGCCTTGTGGACCGCATCGGTGAAACGCTTGAGCCCTTCCTTGTCGCAGTCCTCTTTTAGGCTCAGCATGTCTGGAGAGCCGCTGTAATCGTCAATGCTGCAGCCCCCCACTATGGCCAAGCCGAGACCGTAACGAGCCCTTTCCTCGTAGAAGGCCACAATCCTGTCCGAGACCTTTCCGCCTGGGGTGTAGTTGAGGTGCATGGCGGTCATGACCACTCGATGGGGAAGCTCCAGGTTCCCTATGCTGCCCGGCGTGAAAAGGCGCTCCAACATGAGGTACCTCCTGTCTGCATGCGATATGGGGACAGAGACCCGGGCCACAAGTTAACCCGGGGCTCTCCAAGGGTCAACCCCCACAAAAATTATCCAGGTGGAAAGCTGTTTCTGTAGAGCACCTTTCGAGGTACAATGAGCCCAAGCCCCATGGGGCTCCTAGGGGTTGCCTGGGGGGGCCTGCATGGAAAGGCGGGAGGGCAAGTCGAGGCCGCGGGAAGGTTTTTGGGGGAGCGTCCAGAAAAAAAGCTCCAAGCCTCCGGCCTTCAATTGGAGCAGGAGAGAATCAATGGGGCCGATTTTCGACGAGAGCATGGCCAAGCGTTACGACCAGTGGTTTCTCTCCCCCATGGGCAGGTACGTGGAGGAAGTGGAAAACCAGCTAATACTGGATCTCCTCAGACCTCAGGCAGGGGAGAGCGTGCTGGATGTGGGTTGTGGGACAGGCAACCACCTTGTGCTTTTCCGTCAGCTGGGCCTGGATGTGTGCGGTGTGGATCCATCTGAACCCATGCTGGAGGTGGCCAGGGAGAAGCTAGGCAAAGCGGCTGAACTCCGCCTGGCCTCGGCCGAGGATCTCCCTTACGAGGATAACGCCTTCGACATAGTCACCCTTATCTCCAGCATGGAATTCGCAGAGCCCCTTCATGCCCTGTCAGAGGCTGTCAGGGTGGCCCGCTCGAGGGTCTTCGTGGGGGTTCTGAACAGCTTTTCGGCCAACGGGCTTCAGCGGAGAATGGAGGCCCTGCTCAGGCCAACCGTATATCGCAACGCCAGGCTCTACAATATCTGGGAGCTGCAATCCCTGGTGCACCGGGTGATGGGGATGTGTCGCGTGCAGTGGGGAAGTGTGCTTTGGCTTCCCCTCAAGCTGCATTCGCTGGACAGGAAACTGGGCCGCTGGATGCCCCGCATGAGAAATCCCCTGGGGGCCTTCCTGGGTATGAGAGTAGAGCTTCGCTACACCCACAGGACGCTTCTGGATCCCATCACGGTGGGCTGGACAGGCGGCGGGAAAGTGGATCCCTCCTGTTGTCCTCTTCACAGAGACGGTAGGGAGGCCATCCTTGGTGGGGTCTGGGGGCGAAGACCCCACTGCCCTTGGCCTTGACGAATGGTCCGGGCTGGACTACCAGTGGGGCGCGGGCAAGGAGGTGGAAGGTGAGGGAAGCGCTTCTTTGGGAAAAGGCGGCCGGGGGCCGTGTTCAGTGCCGCCTTTGCAACCACCGGTGCGTAATAGATGATGGAAAGACAGGGGTATGCCAGGTGCGGGTAAACAAGGGCGGAGTCCTGTACAGCATGGTGTACGGGAGGCTGGTGGCCGAAAACGTGGATCCCATAGAGAAGAAGCCCCTGTTCCACGTCCAGCCGGGAAGCCGATCCTACTCCATCGCGACCTGTGGCTGCAACTTTCGCTGTCTGCACTGCCAAAACCATGAGATCTCCCAGATGCCCAGGGATGAGTCCCGGATAGTGGGGTGGGAGGTCAGCCCAGAGGAAGTGGTCAGGAAGGCCAAGGCCTCGGGCTGTACAAGCATCTCCTACACCTACACGGAGCCCACCATATACCTGGAGTACGCCCTGGATGTGGCGAAACTGGCCCGTGAGGAAGGCCTTCTGAACGTTTTTGTGACCAACGGGTACATGACAGAAGAGGCCCTGGAGGAGTTCCACCCGCATCTGGATGCGGCCAACGTGGACCTGAAAGCCGCAACCGACGAGTTCTATAGGAAGATTTGCGGAGCAAGGCTAGAACCTGTGAAGAACTCCATCCGTAAGATGCGCTCTTTGGGGGTTTGGGTGGAGGTCACCACATTGATCATCCCGGGACTTAACGACGAGCCTGAGGGGCTCAAGGAAATAGCCCGTTTCATACTCTCGGTAGGCCCGGAAATCCCCTGGCACGTAAGTGCCTTTCATCCTACCTATCGCCTCATGGACCGTCCTCGAACCGCAGCTCAGACCCTCAGGGCCGCAAGACAGATCGGCCTTTCAGAGGGGCTGAAATATGTTTACTGCGGGAACATCCCTGGTGAAGGAGAGGACACCTACTGCCCTGGATGCGGGGAGCTGCTTCTAAGAAGGGTGGGCTTCAGGGTCTTGGAAAATACTCTGAAGCACTCCCGCTGCCCACAGTGCTCTACCCGCCTGGACGGAATAGGACTCTGAGAGCATGGAAGGGGCTTCTGGAGGGCGTTCCCACACAGACCAAGAGTTGTCTCAGGAAGACCGCAGTTGCTTTTGCGTGGATTCCAAGCTGAACCCATCGGGGAAACGCGCTTTTCGTATTCAAGTAAAAGGTGTGGTGCAAGGGGTCGGGTTCAGGCCTTTTGTACACAACTTGGCCACGTCCCTTGAGCTTACGGGATTTGTCCTGAACTCCAGCGACGGGGTGCTGATCCATGTGGAGGGGGCACCACCTGACCGGGTGGAGAGCTTCCTCCATCGCTTTACCAAAGAACTGCCGCCCCTTGCCTCTATTGAAGCTTTGGAAGCCACTGAGGTGGAACCAACAGGCCACTTGGAATTTAGCATCCGGGAAAGCCTTTCAACAGGGGGAGGCTATGTGCTGGTCTCCCCAGACATAGCCCTATGTCCTGACTGCAAGAGGGAAATGGAGGATCCCTCGGACCGAAGATATGCTTATCCCTTCATCAACTGCACCAATTGCGGACCACGCTACACCATAATAGAAAGTGTCCCTTACGACCGACCCAATACCACTATGAGGGTCTTTTCCATGTGTCCCAAGTGTCGGTCCGAGTACTTGGATGCGGCCAACAGGAGGTTTCACGCTCAGCCCATCTCATGCCCCGAATGTGGACCCACTTTGTGGCTGGTGCCATCGGAGAAATTTGTGGGACCTGATTCGGATCAGTTCCACGGGACTAGACAAGCTTTGGAAAAGGCTCGGTTTCTCTTGAAACAGGGCCGGATTCTGGCCATCAGGGGACTGGGAGGGTTCCACCTGGCCTGCGACGCTACAAACCATGAGGCGGTAAGGAGGCTCAGGGAGGCAAAACGCAAGAGCAACAAGCCCTTTGCAGTGATGTGCAAGGATTTGGAAACAGCCAGGAGATACGTTTTTTTGGGGAAACAAGAAGAGTCAATTCTTTCCAGCCCTAAAAGCCCCATATGCCTTCTCCCCCAAAAGGAGGGCTCCACCGGAGTCTCTCCACTGGTAGCCCCGGGAAACAGATACCTTGGGGTGATGCTGCCTTATACACCTTTGCACCGGCTCTTGTTCGGGGAAGGGATCCAGATCCTGGTCATGACCAGCGGGAACTGGTCTGAGGAACCCATTGTAGCCGAGAATCAGGAAGCCCTCAGGCAATTGGCTCCCTTGGTGGATGGATTCCTGCTTCATGACAGGCGCATACATGTGCGGCTGGACGACTCAGTGGTAAGGGTTGTTCTGGGAGGGGAGCAGGTTGTACGAAGGGCCAGGGGATTCGTTCCCTCCCCCATAGACCTGGGTAAAAACCATCCCCAGGTCATGGGCTGCGGGGCGCACCTCAAGAACACCTTTTGCCTTATAAGGGATCGCTTTGCCATCTTAAGCCAGCACATAGGGGATCTGGAAAACCTGGAATGCATGGAATTTTTCACCCAGATCTTGGAACACTTGAAACAGCTCTACAGAGTTGAACCAGTGGCCTTAGCCCATGACATGCATCCCGATTACCTCTCCACCCGTTGGGCCATGGCCCAGGAGGATAAGGAGCGCATAGCGGTTCAGCACCATCACGCCCACATTGTGAGCTGCATGGCGGAGTGGGGCCTGGAGGACCCTGTCATAGGAGTGGCCTTTGACGGAACCGGATATGGCTTGGATGGGGCCGTATGGGGAGGAGAGTTCCTGGTGGCTGACCGGGTTTCCTTCAAGAGAGCCGCCCATCTTGCCTATGTGCCCCTTTTGGGATCAGATGCAGCGGTAAGGGAACCCTGGCGGATGGCCTTAAGTCACATGTGGGCTGCGGGTCTGGAGAAGTCTGAGATCCTGCATTGGGCCTTCCCCTGGGGGGAGCATAGAGCTTGGAATCTGCTCCTGATGGCTGAAAAGAAGCTTCACAGCCCCCCCACCTCCAGCGCTGGGAGGCTGTTTGACGCCGTTTCCTCCATTTTGGGGATCTGCCATAAGATCAGTTTCCAAGGGGAGGCTGCTGTGAACCTGGAAATGCTCTCGGATCCCTCAGAGCCGGGGTTTTATGAGTTCGACATATTGAACGGGGATCCTGTTTTGGTGGACCCGGCTCCTGTGATTAGGAGCATTTGGAGTCAAAGGCAAAAGGGTGAGCGGGTTTCGGCCTTGGGCGGCCGCTTTCATAATGGTGTAGCGAAGATGGTGGCCAGAGTCTGCGGGAAAATAAGGTCCATGGAATCTTTGCACAAAGTCTGCCTAAGCGGAGGGGTTTTCCAAAATTCACTTCTTCTAGAAAAGACGGTTTCTGCCTTGGAAGGCCAAGGATTTCAAGTGCATGTCCACAGGAGGGTGCCTACTAACGACGGAGGGGTTTCCCTGGGTCAGGCTGTGGTGGGGGCCTCTTTGCTGGAGGCTGGAGATGAAGTTCCTTGAGGAATTCAGGGACCCGCAAACGGCCCAAGGGCTTCTTAGAGGCATCAGGCATCTGGCCCGAGATCTGCCGCGGGTGCGTTTCATGGAGGTCTGCGGCACCCACACCGTGAGCATATTCCGCCACGGGATAAGGGATCTCCTGCCTGAAAACGTGGAACTCGTTTCTGGCCCTGGCTGTCCGGTGTGTGTGACCCCTAGGACCTTTCTGGATCAGGCCTTACGCCTTTCCCAAAAGCCCCATGTGAGCCTTGCGAGCTTCGGGGACATGATCAGGGTTCCAGGATCGCAATCCAGCCTTGAGGAAGAGCGGGCAAAGGGGCGGGACGTGAGGGTGGTATACTCCCCCTTGGACGCTCTTCAGACCGCCAGGGAAAACCCCGGGCGTGATGTGATTTTCCTTGGGGTGGGTTTCGAGACCACGGCTCCGGCCGTGGCAGCCACTTTGCTTAGAGCCAAGGCCGAGGGCATCAAGAATTTCTGGGTGCTTGGGGCTCACAAAAGGGTGGTCCCAGCCATGGAGGCCATACTTCAGGCAGAGGAGGTTTCCTTGGAAGGCTTCCTATGCCCGCCCCATGTAAGCGCTGTGATAGGGAGCCAACCTTACCAGATATTGGCCGGATCCTGGGGGATGCCTTGCGTCATAACAGGATTCGAACCCCTGGACATCCTCCAGGGGATTTACATGCTGCTGAGTCAGGTCATTAAGAAAGAGCACAAGGTGGAAGTGCAGTATCGTAGAGGCGTCCCCTCACAGGGGAATCCAGCCGCCTTGAGGATCATGGGAGAGGTTTTCCAGGTGGAGGACAGCCTCTGGAGGGGACTGGGCAATATACCCAAGAGTGGACTGGGGATAAAGGAGTCCTTTGCCGCCTGGGATGCAAGGATTGGTTTCGGGCTGGAGCCAGAGGATGCGGGGGATCCGCCTGGTTGCAGCTGCGGGGAGGTTCTAAGAGGGCTAATGGAGCCTGCAAGCTGCAAGATGTTGGGGACTCTTTGCACCCCCCAAAAGCCTCTGGGACCCTGCATGGTCTCCGGCGAGGGGGCCTGTGCAGCTCATTTCAAGTACTCACAAGTAAGCCTTGTGAAGGGAAAGAGGCCGGTTTGAAGGAGGTTTCCTTGGAAGAGAGGGTTTTGCTAGATCATGGAGG
>CAYPWF010000056.1:0-22793 GCA_964414345.1 uncultured Desulfarculaceae bacterium | reverse complement strand
GCCTATTCCCCCGCACACTATGAGCACAGCCACAGTGAGGCTCACAAGGGGATCCCCCACGAACCCTTCCAGATTGTTAGAGAAGGTGCTGAAACCGGCGTTACAGAATGCCGAGACCGAATGGAAGATGGACAAGTACAGGGCCTCTCCCATGGGATACATGCCACCGAACCTCGCCAAGAGCAGTGTTGCCCCGCACAGCTCTATGACCAGGGTGAACCTCACCACATCCAGTATCATGGACCTCACATCCCTGTCTCCTCGATGGGTGAAGGTGTCCTGGACTACCATGCGCGCCCCCAGGCTGGGTCTCCTGCCGGCCACCAGCAGAAAAACCGTGGACATGGTCATGATTCCCAGCCCGCCCACCTGGATCAAGACCAGCACCACTATCTGGCCGATTCTGCTAAGATCCTTCCCGGTGTCCAGGACCGTGAGCCCGGTCACGCATGCGGCAGATGTGGCCGTGAATAGGGCGTCAATGAATCTAAGGGGTCTACCAGGGGAACAAAAGGGGGACATCAAGAAGGCAGCCCCCGCCAGGATGAAAAGCGCGAAGGCTAGGACGGAAACCCTCAGAGGGCTCAACACCCTTGCAAGGGAAGCAGCCATTTATGGAGCCCGATCATTGGTTCACGTCCACCACAACCCGGGTCATGACACCCGGCCGAATCCGGGCAAAAAAATGGTCGGGACGACTGGATTTGAACCAGCGACCCCCTGAACCCCATTCAGGTGCGCTTCCAGTCTGCGCCACGTCCCGACTCAGTCTTTTATAGACCATGAGAGCCCCCAGGTCAAGGGCGGCTTCCCACACAGGGGCTTAAGCTTAACTTAACGCAAGAGCTTCCTTACGGATCTCAGCTCCTCGCGAACCTCCCTCAGGGTGCTTTTGTAAAGCTCCTCCTGAAAACCCATGGAGAGCTGCTGCGGGGCAACTCGCTGCCTGCCCAAAAGCTTTTTCTTGGCCCCTTCTATGGTGTATCTCTCCTCATAAAGAAGCTTCTTGATCTCCAGGATCAGCTCCACGTCTTTTCTGGTATAGAGCCTTTGGCGGCTCCTGCTTCGCTCCGGGCTGACTATTCTGAACTCGCTCTCCCAGTAGCGAAGCACATAGGGCTCCACCCCTGTGACCTGGCTAACCTCGCCTATTTTGAAGTAGAGCTTATCGGGAATTCCCGTTTCTTCCACAGCCAGCCTCCACCACCAGGTGCGTTGCAACCCATGTGTTTAGGAATCCGCTCATGAACCGGAGTTGATGGCTTTCTTCAGAACCAGCGAAGGCTTGAAAGTGAGAACCCGCCTAGGGGTTATCTGGATCTCCTCCCCGGTCTGGGGGTTTCGGCCCCTGCGAGCTCTCTTCTCCCTGAGCACGAAACTTCCGAACCCCGAGATCTTGATGTTCTCCGATCGCTCCAGGGTCTCCTTGATGATCTCGAAGACGAGCTCCACTATCTCTGCCGATTCCTTCTTGGAGAACCCCACCTTTTCATACACCTGGTCCACTATGTCCGCCTTGGTCATCTCTTTTTTTCCCCCCTTTGTCTCGGCTTGGAAAACATCTTGGCATACTGGCACCCCATTGCCTGACTCATAACGCTGCCATAGCCTTCAAGAAGTCTCCGGACTGGTATCCCGGCTCTTCACTCTTTAGTCGTCTTGCCTTTCTCCAACTCCTCCCTGCTCAAGGAGGCCAGCCCCAATTCCCCTCTAGGAAAACCAATGTCTCCCTACTAAGTCCTCAGCCTGGCCCCACAAGCCTCCTTGAGGCCTTCCAGGAGTTTTTCCTGTTCCTGGTTCACAGCCTCATCAGTGAGACTGCTCTCTTGAGACCTGTACCAAATTCTGAAAGTAAGGCTCTTGGTGCCAGCTGGAAGTTTCTCAGGATCCTGGAACAAGTCATAGAGAACAACCCTTTCCAGCCAGCGTCCACCCATATCTCTTATCATTTGGAGGAGCCGACCGGAGGGAACCTCCTCCCCGACCAGCAAAGACAAATCCCTCACCACCTCAGGGAACCTCGGAAGTGGACTGAACTTGGGTATAGCAACAGAGAGTTCCAGCAAAGCTTCCAGGTCCATTTCGAACAAAAGTACAGGAGCCTCCAGGTCCCACCTGCTCTGCACCTCAGGGTCCAGCTCCCCCAGCCAGCCCAGCTCCCTATGCCCTGAGACAACCTTTGCTGCAGCACCTGCAGTCAGAAAAGCCGGGAAGCCCTCCCCTAGGTATTCCACATCCTGAATGCGCAGCTCCGAGCACAGCCCTTCCAGGACCCCTTTCAAGTCAAAAAAATCCACAAGGGAGGCATCCGAAACCCAGTGAAGCGGACTTCTCCGCCCCACCATAGCTCCTGCCAAACGTCTGGGCTCATCGGGAAGAAGCTCCCCTTGCTTTGGCAAGAAAACCCTTCCCAGCTCGAACAAACGCAGATCGCTGTTACGACGATGCAGATTCCCGTGCACAGCATCCAGAATTCCTGGCACGAGGCTGGTACGCATCACTCCTTGATCCTGGCGAAGGGGATTCTTGAGTTCCAAGGCCTTTCTCATGGGATCATGAGGAGAAAGCCCCATACGATCGAAACCATTTGGGTCCACAAACGAAAAGGTTATGACTTCGCTGAAGCCGAAACCCGTCAATATCTCCCTGATCCTGGATTCAGGATTCCCTTGTACTGCTTGCTCCACCATGGGCAAGCTTCTGCCTGGAAGCGTGCTGGGGATTCTGTGGAATCCCCAGACCCGGGCCACCTCTTCCACTAGGTCTATCTCCCGGGTGAGATCCACCCTTCGTGTGGGAGGCCTGACCATGAAAACATCCTTGGAACTTTCCTCCACCTCCAAGCAGAGTAGCTCCAAACACCGTCTCACGTCAGGGTTAGACATGTTCGTTCCCAGAAGCCCGTTCACCCTAGAAACCCTCAGGGCAAGAGCCACTCTAGGCTGCGGGATAGGGTAAACATCCAGTTCACCGGATGCCACCTTCCCACAGGCCCACTCGGCCATAAGCTGGGCAGCCCTGCAGGCTGCCCTGGGGCAACCTTCTGGATCCACCCCCCGCTCGAAGCGCCTGGAGGCCTCGGTGTTCATGCCCAGGGCCTTAGCCGTTCTTCTAATGCTCATGGGGTTGAAATAAGCGCTTTCTACGAGCACGTTTTTAGTTTGAGGCCCCACTTCGGAATTTTCGCCTCCCATAACCCCGGCTACAGCCACGGGCCTCTCCCCGTCCCATATCATCAGCATCTGAGGGCCCAAATCCCTTATCTGTCCGTCCAAGGAAAGGAATTTTTCCCCTGGTCGGGCCCTTTGAACTACTATGCGGTCGCCTTTTAAAAGATCCAGATCAAAAGCATGAAGAGGCTGCCCCAACTCCCACATAACGTAATTGGTGACATCCACCACATTGTTGATGGGCCTGAGCCCCACCAACTGCAGTCTTCTCCTCACCCACAAAGGGGATTGGCCGATTTTCACCCCTTCCACCATTCGAGCCACGTACCTGGGACAAAGCTCCGGATCCCTGATCTCCACCTGGAACCGCCCTGAAATGGGGGCTCCTGGCTCCTCCAATTTAATCTCTGGGATCTTTACCTGAGCACCCACCAAAGCCCCCACCTCGAAGGCTATACCCAGCACGCTCAGGCAATCAGCACGGTTGGGGGTGAGCTCAAAGGAGAGCACCCAATCGCTAAGACCCAAAGCAATGTCCAGCCGCTCCCCTGAATTGAGGTTATCCGGCAGGATCCAAATTCCTGACTCATCCTCCCCCAGCTCCAGCTCCGCTTCTGAACAGAGCATCCCTTCAGAGCCAACACCTCGGATCTCCATAGCCTGTACCTGCCTGCCCAGGGGAAGCCTTGCACCGGGCAAGGCCAAAGCGGCCTTGATCCCGGAACGTACATTGGGGGCTCCGCATACAACTCTGAGAACCTCTTGACCCGCTCTAACCTTGCAGATTCTGAGCCTCTCAGCCCTGGGATGAGGGCCCACTTCCATCACCTCCCCCACCACCACCTTTTCCAAGACCCCTTCCTGCGAGGCTTCGCACTCAAGGCCGCGGTGGGTGAGGGCCTCGGCCAGTTCAGCAGCCCCCAGCTCGAAAGAAACGAACTCTCGAATCCAGCCCAAAGTCGCTCTCATCTTTTTTATCTTTCCGCCCCAGCGGTTAGAACTGTTGGAGAAAACGAATGTCGTTCTCGTAGAAGAGCCTTATGTCGTCAACTCCATGACGAAGCATGGCAATGCGTTCCACCCCCAGCCCAAAAGCGAAACCGGAATATGTCTCAGGATCGTACCCCACAAACCCGTATACCGCGGGATCCACCATCCCAGAACCCAGAATCTCCAGCCAGCCGCTGTTTCCGCAAAGCGTGCACCCCGAACCACTGCAAAGCACGCACTGGATATCCACCTCCGCACTGGGTTCGGTGAAAGGAAAGAAACTAGGCCTAAATCTCAAGGCGCTGGAACTCCCGAACATTCTTTGTATGAAGGCGGTCAGGGTGCCTTTCAGATCTCCAAAGCTGATCCCTTTGTCCACCAAGAGTCCCTCAACTTGATGGAACATGGGGCTGTGAGTAGGGTCGCTGTCGTGGCGGTATACCTTGCCGGGGCAGACAATTTGCACTGGGGGTGGGCCTTTCTCCATCGTGCGCACTTGCATCGGGGAAGTATGAGTTCTCAAGACCACCTGTTCTGAAATATAGAAGGTGTCCTGCATGTCCCTGGCAGGGTGATCTTTAGGGATATTGAGGGCTTCGAAGTTATAATAATCCAGCTCCACCTCTGGCCCATAAACCACGCTGTAACCCATGGAGCAAAAGATACGGAGTATTTCATCAAGGGTCTGGGTGATCAGGTGCTTCTTGCCCCTGAGAAGAGGCCTCCCGGGAAGTGTTATGTCAACCCCTCTTCTGCGCACCACCTCCTGGAGCGCCGAGGCCCTTCCCTCCAGCCCTTTCTCCAGCTCCTGCCTCACACGGTTGCCTATCTCCCCGGCTCTGGGACGCTCTTCTGCGGGCAGTTCCCGTATGGTTCTAAGCAGAAGGGGTACCACTCCCTTGCGGCCTAAATACTTGACCCTCAGGGCCTCGATTTCTTCTGAACTGGAGGCCTTCTCAATGGAACTCAGCGCCTCCAGACGGATTTTTTCAAGTTCGTCCAGAAAACCGCTCATGGCTTACGGCCTGCACCAAAGCCCAAGAGCCTCCAAACTGGAGCTCCAGGATCTAAAGGACCTACCCGTGTGAATCTCATCCAGACCCGACTCCCGCTCAATCCGCAAACCTCTTCTCCCCGAAGCTTAGATGAAGACATCCCAAAAGTACATCAGAGAACTAACAGAGGGTGCCCTTAACCATTAAATTTTGGAAAAGAGCCACCAGAATGCAGATCCTGATGCCTCCCGGATTTGCGGGGCCGCCTCTCAGCAGGATCCTGCTGTCTCAAGCACTGAGATTCTGCCTTGCCAGCTGAACCATCTGGGAAAAGGCAGCAGGATCGCTCACCGCCAGCTCGGCCAGCATCTTGCGGTTGACCGAGACCCTGGCTTCCTTGAGTCCGTGGATAAGATCGCGGTAATTGATCTGGTTTTCTCTAGCAGCAGCATTGATTCTCACTATCCACAATCTTCTAAAGTCCCTTTTGCGGGCCCTCCGATCCCTGAAAGCATAAAGTAAGGCGTGGTCCACAGCCTCCTTTGCCGTGCGTAGGAGTCTACCTCTTCCCCCTTGATACCCCTTGGCCAACTTCAAGACCTTCTTTCTTCTTCGAGCCCCTCTGGGCCCGCCTTTGACCCTTGCCATGGGAAATCCTTTCTCCTTTCAATCTTCTAAACCCGGGACTGAACTCAAAAAAAGTTGAGAGTCTAAAGCTCCCCTCCACAAAGGACCAGTCTTTGGATCCATTTCTTCCCCGATCCCAGGCCCCAGGCCTTACGCATAAGGAATCAGCTTTCTGACCCCGGCCAAATCAGAAGCACTTACAAGGCCTCGCTTCCTAAGGTTTCTTTTCCTCTTCCTGTTCTTGCTCGTCAGGATATGACTGAAATAAGCCTTGTTGCGCCTTATTTTCCCGCTGCCGGTCTTAGAAAAACGCTTGGCAGCACTTCTGTTGGTCTTAAGTTTCGGCATGAACCCCTCCCTCTGTCCCAAAACCTCATAGACTCGTAATTAACTCCAAGTAATCAATTCAAACATATGTGCCGGCTCCAATCCGTGCCAAACCAGGGAATAACCATCCTCCTGACCTGGAGCCGCCTTATCCAACCAAATCCAAAAGGCAGGCCGCATTATCCGCTATCGGTGAATACGGGCCAAACATGATCCGGGCTCCGAAGCTCCGGACAGGAACAGAAACTCTTTCCCCCTGAAGGCCTCAGGTCCCTTCCTACCAGTTCCAAGAGAACCTCGTTCTTGCCCTCGCTTTTTCTGATCTGAGGCTCACCCAGAGCGCGGGGCTACCACCATTGTCACAAAGCGGCCTTCCAAACGAGGCTCCATCTCTATGTTTCCCACGTCCTGAATACCTTCCGTGATCCTGCTGATCACCCTCTGGGCCAGTTCAGGGTGGGAGATCTCCCGTCCCCGAAACATCAGGCTTACCTTGACCTTGTGCCCTTTCCCCAGGAAATCCTTCATCTGCCTGATCTTGATCTGGAGGTCGTGCTCATCTGTCTTGGGACGCACCTTGACCTCCTTAACCTGGACGTAGGACTGCTTCTTCCTGGCCTCCTGGACCTTCTTGCTCTGTTGGTACCTGAACTTCCCATAGTCCATGATCCGGCAAACCGGAGGTACTGACTTGGCCGAGACTTCCACCAGGTCTAACTCGTATTCGGCGGCCAACTTCAAAGCAGCCTCCCTCGACATTATGCCCAGTTGCTTTCCCTCCGGATCAACCACCCGGACCTCAGGCGCTCGAATCTTCTCGTTGACGGCAGTGTCCTGCAGGGCTATCTGACCACCTCCTTTTCTGACTCTGGTGCCAATACCAAAGTGGACTCTTTGCGAATCCGCTCCAAGAAGCCCTCCAGAGGGAAAAAACCCAGGTCTCCCTCCTCTCGGCTTCTCACCGAAACCCCGCCCTGTGCCATCTCCCTGTTGCCCACCACCAGCATATAGGGAACCTTCTGGAGTTGGTTCTCCCTTATCTTGAGACCCAATTTTTCGTTACGAAGGTCCTCTTCCACCCTGAATCCTTCCTTCCTCAGGAGGCCAGCCACTTGCTGGGCATAGGAGCGCTGGGCATCGGTGATGTTGATTACAACAGCCTGAACAGGAGCCAGCCAAACGGGGAAGGCTCCCGCATAATGCTCTATGAGTATGCCTATGAACCTCTCCAAAGAGCCCAATATGACCCTGTGAAGCATCACAGGGCGTTTCCTTTGTCCGTCCGCATCTACATAAGAGAGATCAAAACGCTCAGGCAGGAAAAAGTCACACTGGATAGTGGCACACTGCCAGCTTCTTTGCAGAGCGTCCCTAAGTTTCACGTCTATCTTGGGCCCGTAAAAAGCGCCTTCCCCCTCGTTGATCTTGAAATCATACCCCATGGCCTCAAGCCCCTGTTTTAAGGCTGTGGTTGCCCTATCCCAAATCTCGGGCTGTCCGAAGGCCTTCTCGGGTCTGGTGCTGATCTCCAGCTCAAATGGAAAACCAAACAGCCCCATCATATCCTTAACAAAGCAAAGGATTCCCTTTATCTCCCCCTGGAGCTGTTGCTGGGTGCAAAAAAGATGGGCATCGTCCTGAGTGAAGCCCCTGGCCCTCAGGAGTCCGTGACGAACCCCTGTTTTCTCGTGACGGTGCACTGTGCCCAGCTCAAAGTACCGGATGGGTAGATCCCTGTAACTGCGAATCCGAGAATTGAAGATAAGCATGTGGGCCAGGCAGTTCATGGGCTTAATGGCAAAGCTCTGGCCGTCTTTCTCGGTAAAGTACATAAAATCCCGATAATAGTCCATGTGTCCGGAGCGTTCCCAAAGTTCGGCCCTGAGCATCTGAGGTCCGATAACCATTTGATATCCACGCCTCAAATGCTCCTTTTTTTCCAGCTCCTCCAGCACCCACCTTAAGATTGCCCCTTTAGGGTGGTAAATGACCAGCCCGGCTCCAGCCTCCTCGCTGAAGCTGAAAAGATCTAACTGACGGCCCAGCCGTCTGTGATCTCTGCGCTCAGCCTCCTCCAACCACTTAAGATACTCCTCCAAAGCCTCTTGGGTGGGGAAGGCTGTGCCGTAGATCCTCTGCAACATTGGGTTGCGCTCATCCCCGCGCCAGTATGCCCCGGCCACCTTGGTGAGCTTGAAAGCCTTGATCCTGCCTGTGGAAGGCACATGAGGCCCCCTGCACAGATCCACGAACTCCCCCTGTTGGTACAGGGAAACCTCCTGGTCTCCCATCTCTGCAAGTAGTTCCACCTTGAAGAGCTCACCCCTTTTGCGGAAAAATTCCATGGCCTCCTTTCGTTCCATGAGCTTGCGCCGAACCGGAATGTCCATCTTTACCAGTTCCCGCATGCGTTGCTCTATCCGCTCCAGGTCCTCGGGGGTAAAACTTTCCTTGTAGTCGAAATCATAATAAAACCCGTCTTCAATGGCCGGCCCTATGGTCACCCTCACACCCGGGAAAAGCTCCTGAACTGCCTGGGCCATGAGATGGGAGGTGCTGTGTCTTAGTATTTCCAATCCTTCCGGGGAATCGGCCTCTACGAAAGATACCTCCCCCCCCCCAGAGCCCACTTGAGTGGAGAGGTCCACAAGCCTGCCGTCCAGCTTGGCGGCAACCAGTTGGGCTTGGTCCCCGTTCCAGGCCATCCTGGCAAGCTCCAAAAAACTTGTATCTTCCGGGACAGTTAGCTTACGCCCATCCCATAGGCTTAATTCCGTTGGCATGACCTGCCTTCCTGAGTCAGCTTCCCCGAGACAAAAAAATGGTAGGCACGGGCGGTTTCGAACCGCCGACTTCTACCGCGTCAAGGTAGCGCTCTCCCCCTGAGCTACGTGCCTACAATCCTTTGCTACCTCCCAAGATATCAAACTTTTTTAGCAATCTTCCGCTCTCTTGTCAAGGCGTAACCTGCTAAAGCGTCATTTCCCGGCGCAGAATATGAAGCTTCCATTACAAGAGTTTTTCTTTAATGGCTTCTTCTTTCCTTGGAGGGGATCAATCCCAAGAGCCAGCCCCCTTCTGCTGCCATGCACTTCCCAAGCCTTTGCAAGCCTCCACACATCCCTGCTCAAGCCCGGCCCAACCCGGATTATTCTCCAAAGCACCCGAGTTTGGGGCTAAAGCCCCCCCGGGGAAGCCTTGGCTTATTCTGACTCAAACCAAGGCCGAATCCGAAACCGGAAATCAGGATTTTTTTTGGCATTGAGCCGGTTAGCCCAGCATACCATGAAGACGGCTCGCATTATCCGCTGATCCTGAACAATACGGGTTAAGATAGCCTGGATCATGCAGTGTTATTGAATAGGGTGGCCCCTGGGGTTAAACAAGACTCTTCTGGATCTTCACTTCTCTTCTCCCCCTAGGAAGTTTTCCACCTTTTCCAACATCAGGTCCCGCTCCTCAGGCCTAAACCAGCAAACCCCTTCCATGGCCTTAAACCATGTAAGTTGCCTTCTTGCGAACCTCTTGGTATCCCTTTTCATTATCTCAAAGGCCTTCTCCAGGGGGACAAGACCTTGAATGTAGGCTATCATGTGCCTGTATCCAAGGGCCTTCATGGAAGGCAGCTCAGGGGAGTAGCCAATATTGAGCAGACATCCGACCTCTTCCAGAAGCCCTTGGGCGGCCATCTGATCCACACGTTCTTCTATTCTCTGGAAAAGTTCCCCTCTTTCTCTTTCCAGTCCCAGATAAAGGGTCCTGTAGCGTTCCTGCCCCAAGGCGTGTCTTCTGTGGTGTTCGGTGATGGGGGTGCCGCTTAGGGAAAAAACCTCCAGGGCCCTTATGATCCTGAAAAGGTCATGGGGGTGTATTCTCCTGGAGGCTTCCGGGTCCACCTGGCTTAGGGTTTCATGTAAGGCTCCTACTCCCTCCTGGAGAGCCCTTTGTTGCAGGTTTTTTCTGAGCATTGGGTCCCTGCCTTTGAAGGGGAAGAGCCCTCTGGTGAGGGCCCTGAGATACAACCCGGTTCCAGCCACCACCAAAACCGGCTTTCCCCTTGCATGGGCATGACTGATGGCGGAATCAGCCTCCCTTTGGAAGCGGGCCGCGCTGTACGTCTCATCAGGGTCGGCCACATCTATTAGGTGATGAGGAATCAGTTGCCTGGCTTGCTTGTCGGGTTTGGCAGTGCCTATGTCCATATATCTGTAGACCTGCATGGAGTCAGCGCTTAGGATCTCGCAGCCCAACCTCCTGGCCCACTCAAGGGATATCTCGGTCTTGCCGGAGGCTGTGGGCCCTAGAAGCACCACAATGGGAATTCTTGCTTCTCCTGCCATGAAAGTTTCAACTTCTCCCAAAGCGCCTTCGCAATTCGGAAAAAGGGATTTGTATGTATACCGGACGCCCGTGGGGACAAAGCCCCCAGGCCGGGGTCTTGCGCATCCGATCCAGCAGATCCATGGCTTCCATCGGCCCTATCTTTTTCCCAGCCTTAACCGCCTCCCGGCAAGCCAAGGAGGCCAGCACTGATTCCAACTCCACAGCCCTGTTCCCCGATCGGGTGTCCAGTATCTCTTTCAAGAGTTGAGGAGCTTGGGCTGGATCCACCCAGAGGGGCAAGGATAGGATCCGCCAATGACCGCTCCCGAAAGGCTCAACCACCCAGCCCAGCTCGGCCAACCGGGATCGAATTCCTTCCAAGATCTCTTCCTGGGGAGGATCCAACTCCACAAGTTCAGCCAAGAGGGGTCTTTGGGAGGGGGTACCCTGTTTTTCACGTTGAGCTTTCAGTTCTTCGAACAGGATTCTCTCGTGGGCTGCGTGTTGGTCCAGCAACAGGAGCCCCTCTCGGGTCTCGAAAATAAGATATGTGCCTTGGGCCTGCCCAACATACCTAATACTCTGCCCCTGTTCCCACTCCCTGAGGCCTTGCTGAACCTCTAAGCTCTGAGAGAAGCCTCCCCAACCCCTCAAACCCAATGCAAGGTTCTTGGGAGTACTCTCGGTATTCTCTGATACCCGTGGAAAAGAACTTCCCAGGCTGATCTCCAAGGGTCTCACCCAGGGTTGTTCCCTAAGAAATCTTTTCACACACAAGTACAACTCCTCCTGAACTCTTCGGGGATCTCTAAAGCGCACTTCCCGCTTGGCAGGATGCACGTTGACATCCACCTCCTGGGGGCTCAGCTCCAGGCATATAACCCCCGTAGGGTAGCGCCCCCTATCCAATAATTGGCCGTAGCCCCTTAGAACAGCACCCAATAAGAGCCTGTCCTGGATTGCTCTGTTGTTCACGAAGAGCCAAAGTTCCGAGGCTGTGGGGCGATTGTAATTGGGATCTGAAATGTATCCTCGGATCTTGCACCAGCGCTGTGAGCACTCCATATGGAACAGACGGGAGAAGTGCTCCTGGCCCAGCACCTGTCTGAGCCTTTGGGCCCATTGATCTGTGCAGGGCCATTGCAGGGTTTTCCTATCCTCGTACTGATAACTGAATCCAACTCCAGGGTGAAGCACGCCTATGCGCTCCATCGTTTCCTTTAAATGGTGGGCCTCGGTGGCTTGGGTTCTGAGGAACTTCCTTCTGGCCGGCACGTTGTAAAAAAGGCCCTCCACCCTCACCAATGTCCCCTCCGGGGCCCCCCAAGCTGTTACCTCTCTTATGACCCCTGCTTCCACAATCACTCGGGTGCCCTCCTGCTCCCCACGTAGCCGGGTCAAGAGCTCCACCCTGCTTACCGAGGCTATGGAGGCAAGAGCCTCCCCTCTGAAGCCGAGACTGCTTAGCCTGGCCAAATCCTCAAGGCTCCTGATTTTACTGGTTGCATGGCGTTTGAAGGCCTCAACGGCATCCACCCTGTCCATGCCTGAACCATCGTCTGAGACCTCTATAAGATCTATGCCTCCGCCTGCCGCCCTTACCTCCACCGTGGATGCACCGGCATCCAGGGAGTTCTCCAGGAGTTCCTTCAAAACCGAGGCAGGCCTTTCCACCACCTCGCCGGCTGCTATCTGATCTATCACCCTAGGAGGCAATACCCGAATGGATCCTGCCACTCCAACACCTCCCTTGCTCCCCACAAGCCCAGCCAGCCCCAATCATCCCCAAGACACACCACTTTAGGGGCTACGCCCCCAAGCCCCGGCTCAAGCTTTGAGCGTGTTTCGACTCAAAACAAGGCAAGATTGGGAACCAAAAACCAGGCTCTTCTTGAGCAGTGCAAATCAAATGCTTCAAGAAAGCCTCCTCCCAGTCCCAAAGATCGCCTAGACCTGGCTGGATTTGCAAGAGTAGCTCCCGGATTTACCGCTTTTTCCCGCCGGATAGCCTTTTCTCCATGCTCTTAGGGAATCTCTTTTTCATGGACCCGGTTTTGCTGGGAATGGAGTTTTTTGCTGATTCTTCCAAGCCACGGCCCTTTTTCTTTACCGCCTCATGGAGCAGCTCCAGCTCGGCCGCGGTCAAGTGCCTGTATGCACCAAGGGGCAAGCCCTTTGTGCTTAAAGGACCGAAACGGGTTCTCTTGAGGGCCAGCACCGGGTGCCCCACGGCTTCGCACATCCTTCTTACTTCCCGGTATCTCCCCTCATATAAGACCAGTTCCAGCCAACTGTTGGCCTTCAGGATCTTCAACAGGCGGGCTCTGGCCTTCAGGACCACTCCTGGCTCCAACTCCACTCCTTCCCTGATCCTCTCCAACACTGCTTTGTCAGGGACCCCCCTGAGCTTTGCTTGGTATACCCGCTCAATCCGGAAACTCGGATGCAAGAGCCTGTGGGCCATATCCCCGTCATTGGTTAGCAGAAGAACCCCTTCGGTATGATAGTCGAGCCTTCCCACGGGAAATAGCCTTCGATGAATTCCTTTTAGAAGATCACGCACGGTCATGCGCCCTTGGGGATCTTTCAGGGTGGTCACGACACCTTTGGGCTTGTTCAACAGTATGTAGATGGGGGAAAAGGGGGTTAAAAGCTCCCTGTTTCCCACCTGCACTCGATCTTCCCTGGGATCCACCATGGTTGACGGCTCTAAAACCACTTTTCCATTGAGCTTGACCTTGCCCTCCTTGATGAGCACTTCAGCCCCCCGGCGAGAGGCAACCCCAGCTCTGGCTATAAATTTGGCCAGACGAATCATTCGGTGAAACCCTCTTCCCCGCTCTCCGCCCATGTGCCAGCCTGCCCATTCACCTGGCCTGGCAGCTCCCCCTGCCTCAACTCCTCCACCTCGTTCAGTGCCGGCAGACTGGAGAGATCTTTGAGACCAAAAATCTCAAGGAATTTTTTGGAAGTCCCGTAGAGTAGGGGCCGCCCCGGCGCGTCTTTTCTGCCAAGGATCTTGAGGAGCCCTTTTTCCATTAGACTTCGTAAAACGGCCCCACTGTCAACACCTCTTATGTATTCCACCTCAGCCCTAGTCACAGGTTGCCTGTAGGCTATCACAGCCAAGGTTTCCATGGAGGCCTGGCTAAGACGCGGAGGACTTTGGCGTCTTAACTTCCGCACCCAAGGGGCCAGTTCAGGCAAGGTTCTAAGCTGATAACCTCCTGCCACTTCCACCAGGCGAAAGGCTCTGTCCTGTTCTTGGTACTCCTTGCCCAGCTCCTGAATCCAAGAACGCAGCGAAGATCTATCGACCCCCTCCACTAAGGAATGGATCTTTTCCAGGCTGAGGGGTTCATGGCTTGCAAAAAGAAGCCCTTCAATTATTCTCTTGGTGTCCATCACCGGCCTCCCTGCCAAGGGGGGTTGTTGGAATCACGGCCGCGCTGGTTCTTTTCATGCCCGGGAAGGATTGCTGGGGAGCACTTACAGGTATCCTCATTGATTCTCTAGCACGCCCTACCCAGAGTGTCAACACACAGGCAGCGTTTCTTCGGGTGAAATGGAGTCTTGAGACCCTGATTTGCTTGCCTCTTGAGTTATTGCCGCCTTGGGGATATATAATAGAAAATTTGAACCTTGGTCTCAAAGCTCAGCATGGATATTTTCCAAGGGCCGGCTGGAGACCTTACAACCTACAACCGAGGTAGAACCATGGGAGCAGTGGATGTCAACAGCGTGAGGAGTCTGGCATTGGTGGGCCATGCAGGTTGCGGGAAGACCTCTTTGGCGGAAAGCATTCTTTTCAACGCAAAAGTCACCACGCGCATGGGGCGGGTGGAAGACGGATCCACGGTCATGGATTTCGAACCCGAAGAGGTGAGGCGAGTCAAGTCCCTTGGAACTGCTTTTGGTTATCTGGACTGGAAAAAACACCATGTTTATCTGGCAGACACCCCGGGAGACAGCAATTTCTTTGCAGATACATTTTTGGCTCTGGAAGCAGTAGACGGCGCGGTCCTGGTGGTGGAGGCCATAGATGGGGTCAAAGTACAAACCGAAAAAGCTTGGCAAAGGTGCAGGGATCTTGGTCTTCCCTGCCTTCTTTTCGTAAACAAGATGGACAGGGAGCGGGCCAATTTCTTCAAGACCCTGGAGGACATCAGGTCCATCCTGGGGGTCAGGCCTCTGGTTTTGCAGATTCCCCTTGGAGAGGAAGCCAACTTCCAGGGGGTCATAGACTTGGTGGCTATGAAAGCACTGGTGTACAAGAAAGACGGCTCTGGGAGCTTTTCCATTGATGAGATCCCAGCTGAGCACAGTGAGAAAGCCCAGGAGTTCAGGGAAAAGCTGGTGGAAGACGTAGCTGAGGCTGATGATGAGCTCATGGAGAAATACCTTGAAGAGGGTGTTTTGGAAGAAGAGGAGATTTTGAAGGGCCTTACCTCAGGGGCGGTTTCAGGAAAACTGACTCCTGTGCTTTGCGGCTCTGCCACGTTGAACCTGGGAATCTTCCAGCTAATGGAAGCCATGCTCCGCCTGCTTCCCTCCCCTGCCCAGCGTCCTGTGCGTCAAGGTAGACTGCCTGGTGCAACGGAGCAGACCGTCAGCCGGGAACCTTCTTTGGAGGCTCCTTTTTCGGCTTTCGTGTTCAAAACCCTTGCAGACCCTTACGCAGGCAAGCTTAGTATCTTCAGAATAGTTTCAGGAACCCTTACTCCCGACTCCACAGTTTACAATTCCACCCGTTCTGTCAGAGAGCGCTTTGGCCAGCTCATGCTCTTGCAAGGCAAAGCCCAAAATCCGGTTGAAAGTGCAGGCCCGGGGGCCATAGTGGCTGTGGCCAAGCTGAAGGAGACCAGAACCGGAGACACTCTGTGCGATGAGAAGGCTCCCATACTTTATGAGCTGAGCCCCCTTCCCCCCGCGATAATATCCTATGCCATTGAGCCCAAGACCAGGGAGGATGAGGACAAAGTCATGACCTCCCTTCAAAGACTCATGGAGGAAGATCCCACCCTCAGGCTGACCCGGGATGATCAGACCAGGGAGATCATTCTTCAAGGGATGGGTCGCTCCCATTTGGATGTGGCAGTGGAGAAGCTCAGGCGCAAGTTCGGCCTGGAAGTGAACATGAAGACCCCCAAAGTGCCTTACAGGGAGACCATAAAGGCCACCAAGAAAGGAGTCATTTATAGGCACAAGAAACAGACCGGGGGACGAGGTCAGTTTGCAGAGGTGCATTTTGACATTTCTCCTCTTCCCAGGGGCCAAGGTTACGAGTTTGCTGAAAATCTAACCGGTATGAACGTGCCTAGAAACTTCGTGCCAGCCGTGGAAAAAGGTGTGCAGGAGGCCATGACTTCAGGCCCCCTGGCGGGATATCCTGTAACGGACATAAAGGTGCGCTTTTATGATGGGAAATCTCACGAGGTGGACTCCTCTGACATGGCCTTCAAAATAGCGGCCTCCATGTGCTTCAAGAAAGGGGTAATGGAAGCCAATCCAGTGCTCTTGGAGCCCATTATGAACGTTGAGGTGACGGTTCCTGAGGAGTATATGGGCGACATCATAGGGGACCTAAACGGCCGAAGGGGTCGAGTTTTGGGTATGGAAGACCGAGGCAGTTTCAAAGTGATAAAGGCACAGGTTCCGTACGCCGAACTCTTGCTGTATGAACCTGATCTGACTTCCATAACCAGCGGGAGGGGGTCCTATACCATGGAGTTCTCCCATTATGATGAAGTCCCGGGGCATTTGAGCGAAAAGGTTATACAGCAAGCCAAAGTGGCCAAGGCAGAGGCATAGGTTGGCAAAAGGGGAACAAGTCCGGCATCTTTGAATGGTCAGACACAGAGACTTCTTTGAATTTCTGGAGCTAGAGCTTTGGCAGGGTTGATTCGTGGATACCCGCTTAAAGAGATGACAGGCTAGAAGGCTTGCGGATTTTATGGAAACTAAAGAGCCGACAGAACAGAGCAGCATCCGTGAGCTGGCTGAGGCCCAACCCAGTACAGAGGAGGATCGTGCCACCCTCTTTCTGCAGATACAGCGAATGAGCGTGGCAGAGAGAATGAAACTGGCCCTCCTGGGAAACAAAGAGGTCCGATCCATCCTCATAAGGGATCCTGTGAGGTCCGTCCAGGTTTGCGTCATCCAGAACCCAAGAATCACAGACTCCGAAGTGGAGCGCATAGCCTCCTCTAGAAGTGTGGATGAGGAGGTGCTCCGATTGATCCTCAAGAACAGGGAGTGGCTCAAGTATTACTCGGTAAAGGTGGCCTTGGTGAACAACCCCAGAACGCCTATAAAGGAGAGCTTGAGGCTGCTCGGCCACCTCAGAGAGAAAGAGTTGAAGGACGTGGCTAGGTCCAGAAACCTTCCCAATCCTGTGGTGATTGGTGCCAAGAAGCTTCTCTCGGAGCGCAAGGCATGACTAGGAGCGTGGGAAAGGCTCTTCAGGGAAAGGTGTTGCGGGTCTCCATAAGCGATGAAAAAGGGGTCCCCAAGAAGAACGTGGAAGAAGTGCGCTTGCTGGTGGAGTGGGGTGTTGAGGGAGATGCCCATGCAGGAGCTTGGCACAGACAGGTAAGCCTTCTGGCAATGGAAAGCATCAAGAAAATGCAGGTAAAGGGACTGGAGGTAAGACCAGGAGATTTTGCAGAAAATATAACCACAGAGGGGCTTGACTTGGTGAGTTTGCCCATAGGGACCCGTCTGAGAGTGGGCAGTGAAGCCCTACTGGAAGTGACTCAGATCGGGAAGAAATGCCACACGGGCTGCGCCATATTCCAACAAGTGGGTCAGTGTATAATGCCCACCGAAGGCATATTTGCCAGGGTGATAGAGGGGGGAAGGATCAGGCCAGGAGACCTCATCCAGGTAGCGCCGGAGAAGGTGGGATGAGTCCATTTCGTTATGCGGTCCTCACGGTCAGCGACCGGGGGGCTGCCGGAGAAAGGAAAGACTTAAGCGGTCCGGTGATTCAGGAGCTTCTGGAGCCCCTGGGAGCAAAGCTTGAGGAGTATAGGGTGGTGCCTGACGAGCTTGCTGAGATCCAGCGGGCCATAATAGAGTGGACAGACCAAAAAGAGGTGGACTTGATCCTCACAACAGGAGGCACAGGGGTTCATCCCAGGGATGTGACACCGGATGCCACCAAGCCTTTACTGGACAAGGAAATACCAGGCATGGCCGAAGCAATGCGCTGGGCCTCCCTGGCCAAGACTCCCCATGCCATGCTTTCACGAGGCCTTGTAGGGCTGAGGAAAAGAACCCTGGTGGTGAACCTGCCGGGAAGTCCAACTGCCGTGAGGGAGAACCTTTCGGTGCTGTTGCCCGCAATTCCACACGCTTTGGAAAAAATTCAGGGGGACCCCAAAGAATGCGGCCCCCGGCCGCCCGCTCTTGCAGATTAATCCTGGTTGAGCAGCCTGGATTACTCTCAAAGGCCCCTGACTTTGGGGCCTCAAGCCCCCAAACCCTCGTGCACTTCGACATATTCCGACTCAAACCCAGCGCCAATCTGAAATAAAGAATCGGCCTAGGCTCCAAGCCCGGGGGGATTAACGGCTGAAGGGGAAGTGAGTATCGCTTCCAGGAGGAGAGGGATAAGAGTGTTTTTCTGAAAAGGGAGAAAGGCTGGCTTGCTTTAGTTTGTCCATCAAGCATCCTATCTCTGCTTGGAGCCTTGTTAGGTCCTCCAGTATCAACTTTATGTGGCCGTCCTGAGCGGTGAGAGAACGGCCCTCTCCAAGAGTCTCCATGGCCTTTCGGCCCAATTTTCTAAGCAGCCTGCTTTCCCTTCTCCTGGCAGAAAGCAGGGCAGCACGGATCCCTGCCAAAAAGGTTTGAGCTTTGGTTGCTTCGTTCCTGGAAATACCAGACACCTCCCCATGCCCTCCACCCGAATTCATTTGCTCCCCAGGCAACCTCATTTTCACCCTTGTCTTTATGTTTGTCAGCCTAAACCTGGAAACTTGAAAGCCAGGCGCCCCAACTTGAGGATCTGGCAGCCCTCAGCCCTCTTTTGGCCCCAATTGTTCTCCAGAGCCCCTTACTTTGGGGCCCACGCCACTAGCACCCCGGCCGGCTTTGGTATATTCTGCCTCAAGCCAGAGTAAGGTCTTAGACCGGGGGGCAGGGTGTTTTTGCGTATTGATCAGTTTGTCTCAACATATCCCTAAGACAGCCTGCATTACCCACTACCCCAGGCCTCCCTGGCCCATCTTGCCATGCTTTTCAGCATGTTCTCCCGGTGGCTTCCAGGCCAGTAAATACGTCCGCATTTAGGACAATGTCTGAAGCTTTCGTAGGAGTACGCCACATGCTCAGGCACCCTGAATACCGCCTCCTCCCTCAAGAGCTCTTTAAGTATGGTATTGCAAACCAGACAGCGCCAGAACCACTTGGAGCTCTCTACGGGCCCGGAGAGGTTTCTTAGGACTTGAATCAGCTGACTCTCAGGATTGTCATCTCTAATTTCCATTACAGGGACCGGACAAGACTTAAGCCGCCTTGCCTCTGTCCTTCTGGTCAGGACCCATCTCTTTTCCCTGAAAGCCCTAAAAAGAATGTCTTTCAATGGCCTATCCATGAGTTCTGCATCCAGCCCGAACATTCTCAAGTTTCTGGCCAGCTTCCCCAGGCTCCCGTCCAGAATGAAACGAGGCTCCCCATGGGGCTCATCCCTGTCCCCGGACATCCCAGCCAAATCCTTCCCGCGGGCGCAGAGTATCCCACCTCTTGCAGCCAGGGCACTTCCAGGAAAGTTCAAGGCTTTCATGGCCGCACTGAGAACATCTGAATGCAGGGCCTGAACCGCCTAAAGAATCCGTCAACCCCCTGCAATGCACAAGGGCCTGCTTTTGCAACCCCTGTTCCGCGTAGATCTGAATCAAGTCTTTTTGGGCCTCCATCCACTGGGGCCTTTCCTGGAGTAAAGCTTCCAAGATTTGAGCCGCCTCTTTTAACTCACCCTTTTTTCTGAGGTGGCGAGCCAGATAAAGGCGAGAGAAAGGATCTTTTTCTGCTTGAGCCCGAAGAAGCATTTCCAGGCCGCTGACCTGTCCTAGCCGAAAAAAAGCATGTTCCAATCTATCATAGGCCAAAAACGTAAACTCAGGGGCAAGATCCAAGACCCGCTTCCACATGGCCACAGCCTTTTGATCCGCCCCTTCCTGGGCGTAAAGGTCCCCTAGGTGCAAATAAGCGTCAAGACAAAGCTCGTTTGTGGATATGGCCTTTTTCAAAGAGGATCTGGCAGCCTTACGGTCCCCTTTTTCCATTTGGGCCTTGCCAAGCTCCGCCCAAAGGTGCGCAGCCACATTTCGATCATCGCTCTTGCGCAGCTTGGAGATCCTTTCCTGAGCCTTGAGGGCATCCTCCCATTGACCCAGCTCCCATTGAACCTCCTGGAGCAGCACCCAAGCCGGGAGCATCTTGGGATCCTTTCCCACAGCCTCTTCCAGGGCTTTCCTAGCCTGCTCCAAGACTCCGCAGGCCTTGTAGTCCTGGGCCAGTTCGTACAAGGCTTGCACAAGCACTTGCTGGGGAAGCCCTGGCCGGCAGGTTATGGACTGATGCACCCTCAAAGCCCTGGCCGGATCTCCCTGACTGCGGAAAAGATTCCCCAAAGCCAGATACGCCTCTGCTGTCTCGGAGTTCAGCTTCACTGCCTTCACGAACTCATCTATGGCCCGCTCAGGCTCCTTGGCCAGCAGAAAATTCACCCCCCGTATGTAAGCAAGTCCCTCTTGCGCACGCTGAGTCCCTAGTGCCTGGGCCGAGCGGTTTGCTCCCAGGCGTCCCAGGACCAGGCCTGCTATTAAGCCTAAAACTCCGATCACCAACTCTTGGATCATCGGCTTGCTTCCCCTGGGCTGTACGTGCCGACCGGTGGCCCCGGCTGGGAGCCGCTCTGTAGGGAAGCGGTTTCCACTACCGGGAGGTTTCGCAAGGAATCAAGCTCCTTCTCCCTCTCTCTGAGCAACCTCTGTGTTTCCTTTAGGTTTGCCCTAAGCCTGAGCTGCTGGAAGATTCCCCACACCCCTCCCACAAGTAAGCCTACCAGCAAAGCGCCTAATACCAGCGCGTATTGGGGAATGGAGCCAGGGGAAAGATCTTTCAAAAACAAGTCCAACTTGATTTCCACCGGTCGAACCAGCTCGGATCCGTTCTGGAGCACAAACAGAAGCAGTACAAGGGTCAGGCCCAACCAGAAAACGCCCTTTAGAATTCTCACCATGAGGGATTCTCCTTTCCGAGCCCCGCGAACTCCTTCTTCAATTTGGAAAAGGTCTCCTGGAGATGCTCGGAGATCACCCTGACATCGGCCAGAACCGGCATGAAATTCAGATCCCCATTCCACCTAGGCACTACGTGTACATGGAGGTGTCCGGCATAGCCGGCCCCGGCCACTTTCCCCAAGTTAATCCCCACATTAAAACCCTCGGGGCTCAAGACTTTTCCCAAAACCCTTGTTGCCAATCGGGTCTCCGCCATCAGATCCCTGGCTTCCTCTTCTGTGAGCCCGTCCAAATCCGCCACGTGTCTGACAGGAGACACAAGGAGGTGCCCGTGGGCGTAAGGATAACGGTTCATCATCACGAATACCCGCTCACAAACCCTCAACACCAGGTTCTCAGGCTCCTGAACGGCTTGAAGGGCTTGGCAGAAAACACAGCCGTCCTTCTTTCTCTCCTTTACGTAGCAGGCCCTCCAAGGTGCCCACAGAATCCCTCCAGAACCTTCCCTCACCTGGCTCACTGAGCTGCTCCCCCCAGGCACACAACACTGGCCTTTATCTCTTCTCCCAGATCCAGAATTCCCACGGTCGGGCCCTTGGGATTTCCCCATCCAGCAGCAGACCCCGGATTGAACAACCAAACCCTTCCCACCTTGGCCCAAAAGGGCTTGTGAGTGTGTCCGAAAACAACCATGTCAACTCCTTCAAAAACCCCCATAACCCTCTTCTCTATCCCTCCTGGTGCACCCCACCCGTGCACCAATCCGATTCTCCTACCCTCAAGCACCAGCTCCCTCTTTACGGGAACTGCACAACGTATCTCAGGCGGATCCATGTTTCCCGCCACGCCCATTACTTCCCAGCCTTGGGCGGTCATAGCTTCCAATACAGCTTTGGAAACCCAGTCCCCACAGTGAAAGACCAGATCCACCCCCTGGAAGGCTATCTTAAGGGCCTCCAGGAAATCCTCAGGCATTCTGCTCAAGTGACTATCCGAGAGAACCCCGATCCGCATCCCCTTATACCTCGCCAAGCCTGGTCACTATTAGCACAGGGGCTCCCGGGAATCAACCCCGGTAGAACCTGCTTGAGCCCCTTTTTAAGGCTCCAGCCCGCCCCAAGAAAAGCTCCCTGGATTCTCACCCAAGAAATTCCTGATCCAGGTCTTATGGTAAGCAGTGCCACCTCCACTGCTTCCTGTCTTCTCAATACAATCGGCTCCTTTATAGGCTTGCCAGTTGGATATCTCCTTTGACCGCCAGGGCCTTACCCAATATCAGCACCGCCCCTCCTACCCCATCTATGGAACAGGCCCACTCCAATGCCTTCTCCATATCCGATCTCTCCCTGACCCGATTCCCCAGGGCCGTGGCCGTTGCATCTGCCAGGGCCGCATCACAGGCCACCACACAGGCTGCATCCACTGCCCCGTAGCTCCAGGAGTGACCCACTGTGGCCGAGGAGGTTGCCACCCCGACCGGCATAGCCCCAGGGCTGATTAGAAGGCCTAGGCGACCGCTAAGGGGAGAAGAACCCGCGTGCAGACCCACCAACAACTCCCTTTCTGCCCTCAGGTATAAATCCCCGCCGTTTTCAACTACCACCTCTTTGCATCCCAAGCTCAGCATTCCTTCCCCAACATATCTGGCAATGGCACCTGCCACCGCAGCCATGGGGCCCACTCCGGAGGCAAGCCCTGCTGCCATCATCCACCTTACCAGCTCCGGAGCCTTTGGATCCTCAGGCAAAGGCAAGTGGCTGGACAGGAACTCGGGATGCTCCCGTGCATAGCCCTCTACCTGGAGTCTGGCTTCCAGCAATAATGTTTCGGCCTTCTCCCTGAGGTCTAAATCCGCCTGGATCCACAGGTCGCTTTCCCGATAGCGCACGGTGAAGGAGACCCATCCAGCCTGGCTGGGCACAGACCTCCTGTAATCTCTCCTGGAACCGTTGGCGTGCCTCATGTTTTTACGACCTCAATTCTTAGTTCAACACGGGCTTGTCTTGCTGTCAAACAGATTGGCTCCCAAGGCAGAATGCTTGTTGGATCAGACCTCCAGTAAACTACCCCCGACCTTGTCGGGGGCTTTCTTTCGGGCCAGCGACTCCTGA
>CAYPWF010000055.1:0-24012 GCA_964414345.1 uncultured Desulfarculaceae bacterium | reverse complement strand
GGAGCTTGGCCCTCCTGGGCGGGGGGGTCATCCTCCAGTTCCAGAAGGCCTCCTGAGCGGCCCTCACTGCCAGGTCTATCTCCTCCCGGGTCACCTCCGGGCACAGCGCGATGGCCTGGTCCGTGGCTGGATTTCTGACCTCCAGCCAATTTTCCGTGCTGGAGTCCAGCCACTTCCCACCGATGTAGATCCTGAGCTTGCTGGGTTCCTGATCTAGAGATGTCATCTATGGAGCCTCCGTATCCGTGTGTTGGAGCCGCCTCGCTCACATGGCACGCTGCAAGGAGCCTCTGTGCTGGCCGGCCTCTGTTTCAAGAGGAGCTTCCCCCTGGCCCGATAGGATCTGGTGGAGGAGATCCAGGGCCTCCATCACGTGTTGCCTGCTCACCCTCTCCGCCCTCGAGGAGTCACCCTCCGCAATAGCCTGGAGTATCTCCCTATGTCTGGCACAGGACCTGCGCAGGTGAGGCTCGTGTGTGAGGGATCTGTAACTGAAGCGCTTGACCTGTTTGTGCAGGCTCAGGGCTATGCGTTTGAGCCTCTCGTTACCGGCTATCTCCATGATGAGGCCGTGGAATTCCTCGTGGTAGATCTGGTAGCGGGCCACATCAGGAGGTCTTCTGGCCAGACAGTCCTCCATCCGCGCCAAGGCGCGCTCCAGCCTCTGGAGCTCCCTCGGGCCCACACGCTCCACTGCCAAGGAGGTGGCCAGCCCATACAGGGTCATCTTCAGGGTGTAGATCTCCCAGACATCCTTTTCCCTGATCTCCGAGACGAAGACCCCCTTCCTGGGCCTTCTCACCACCAAGCCTTCCATTTCCAGGGCCTTGAGGGCCTCCCTGAGGGGAGGGCGGCTGATGCCCAGTCTGGAGGCGATCTCCTCCTCCTTTATCTGTTGGCCTGGATTCAAACGCCCGGACACTATGGCACCGGCCAGGTACTCCACGGCATAGTCCACCAGGGATTTCACCTGCGGGCCGGGGGTTTCTTCCTTGTACTTCCCGCCTTTCATCCCTCACCCCCTTCAGCGACCCATGAGACCGGGCAGGTACAGCGCTATCTTGGGGAAAATGGTCAGGAGCACGGCCGTCAGGACGATGGAAGCCAGGAAAGGGGCAGCCCCCCTGAAGATCTCCGCCATTGGCACATCCCTGGCCACCCCGGCCAGGGTGTACACGTTCAGGCCAACCGGAGGCGTTATAAGCCCTGCCTCCATCATCAGGACGGCCACCACACCGAACCAGATGGGGTGAAAATGAAGGGCCAGGATGACCGGGAAGATCACAGGGAGTGTGAGCACCATCATGGAGACCGCATCCAGGAAGCATCCCAGGAAGAAATAGATCAGTATGACGATGGCCAGAACCAGATACCTGGAGACCTCCAGCCCGGCGATCCAACCCGAGACAGAGGCCGGGATCGTGGAGAGGGCCAGGAAATAACTGAAGACCGTGGCCCCCGCCACCAGGAAGAGCACCATGATGGAAATGCGGGCAGCCTCCAGGAGTGCTGCCACGGCTGCCCTCCAGGTGAGTCTTCTCTTTAAGAGCACTATGACAAAGAGGGCGAAGGCTCCTGAGGCCCCGGCCTCGGTGGGGTTGATGAAGCCCAAATAGATCCCCCCCATGACCAGGAAAAAGACCAGGAATGTCTCCCACACGCCCTTGAGGGCCAGGACCTTCTCTCTCATGCTAACCCTTCCAGGCGAGGCCGGGGCCACCTCTGGGTTCAGCTTGGCCCACCCGATCACCACCAGGGCATACATGGCTGCCAGGATCAAGCCTGGGAAGATCCCGGAGATGAGGAGCTTCCCGATGGACTGCTCCGTGAGCATCCCGTAAACCACAAAGCCCAAGCTTGGTGGGATAAGGAAACTCAAGGTCCCCCCCGCTGCCACAACTCCTGTGGCCAGCCTGGGGGCGTAGCCGAAGCGGCGCATCTCCGGAAGGGCCACATTGCCCATGGCAGCCGCTGCAGCCACGGATGAGCCGCTCACTGCCGCGAACCCGGCGCAGGCCGCGATGGTGGCCACCCCCAAGCCCCCTGGAAGTCTTCTGAACCACTTGTCGAAGGTCTCGTAGAGCTCCCTTGTGATCCCGGCAGTACTGGCAAAGCCGCCCATTAGAATGAAAAGGGGGATGATGGTATAAGGGTAGTGAGCCGTCACCCCGTAAAGGGTCTTGGCCACTATGGGGAGGGCAGCATCCAGAGAGGTGAGATGCCATATGCCGAGGAAACCCACGAACATCATCATGAAAGCTATGGGCATGCCCAGAAGCAGCAGCACAACAAGCAGAAGACTCCCCAGTAATCCGACCAGAATCGGGCTCATGGCCGCCTCCCCATGAGCCTCTCTAGATTCTCCCAGAGATCCACCGCGAACTCCATAAAAAGCAGCCCTCCTCCTAATGCCACAAGCATCTTGAAAGGCCGCTGGGGGATCCTGAGTTGGTCTGACACGGCTGTCTCTGCCATGGCATCCACATAGCCTTGCCACACCAAAATGGAGACTATGAAAAGACAGGCCAGGGTGGTGATCACCCCGCAGAGATCCTGAAGCTTGGAGGAGAATCTCTTGGTCAGAAAGTCCACCCCAACATGCCCTTTCACACGCTGGGTGTAGGCCGCTCCCATGAGGATGAGCACAGAGAGCATATACTCTGAAAGTTCAAAGCTTCCTGGAATTGGCTTATCAAAAAAGACCCGGCCCGCAACATCCGCCACTGTCAAGAGCATAAGAGGCAAGGCGAAAAGCATGCCAATGAAACAGGCCCCATAGCTCAGCTTCCTGACCAATACCCGAAATCTTTCCATGAGGACTTCCCCATAGAGGCCCCTAGGTAATCCCAGAAGAGCATGGGAGGGGTTTCCCCCTCCCGTTTCCGTCTTTTGCGGCCGTTTTAGGTCCACACTGGGGCGCAAGACCACCGCTGAGCCTTTTTCAAACTTTCTTGAACTCAGGAGGACAGGCCACAAGCTCTATCCCCCTCTTCTCGCACTCCTCATTCATTATGGCCACGGCCTTTTTGGCCGGCAGGCCCTTGGCCTCCAGGTCCGCCGCCCACTTGCGGGTGACCTCTTGGAACTGCTCGTACCAGCGCCGAGCCTCTGTTTTCGGCACCTCGGTGAGCTTCACTCCACCTTTTTGGATCTCTTCCATGAGCTTTGGATACTCAGCCCGAGTAAGCCCCCCGGAGGTCTTAAAAGGATTGGAGCAAAGCTCTTCAATAAGCTTTTTCTCATCTTCCGGGAGCTTGTTCCACACATTTAGGTTCATCACCGTGCCCTCGGACACACAGCCCAGGGTGACCAGAGCCCCGTACTTGGCCACCTCGAAGAGTTTGAAAGCCACAACCAAAGGAGGGCATGTGACTATCCCGTCCACAGTGCCTGTCTCTATGGCCATGTACACGTCGCCGAGGGGCATGAATATGGGTTCTGCACCCAATGCCTTTATGTAATTGGTCTGATGCCCGCCCGGAGACCTCAGCTTCAAGCCCTTCAAGTCTTCCATCTTCTGCACGGGCTTCTTGGTCCAGATAAAAGACTGGATGCAGCCGTTGAGCTCTAAGACCTTCACGTCCTTAAACTCGTCCTTTAGAATCCGGCTGTATACCGCATTACCGATGTCGGCTGCTATGTCCTTGCCGTCCACCCAGACTGCCAGAGACAAAACATCTGTGAGGGGGAAGCGGCCGGGGGTCCAGGTGGCGGTAAAGTAGCCCAAGTCCGAAAGCCCTTTGGCCACTATGTCGAAGTGCTCAGGACCCTTGCCCAGGGCGGCACCGGCGTACATGGTGTAATCAATCTTCCCGCCGCTTTTTTCCTTCACCTTGTCCATCATGGGAATCCAGACGGTCTTGACCTCCCGGCTCACAGGAGGGTGCCAGGTGCTGAATTTGAGCTTGGTCTGAGCCCAAAGCCCACCCCTCGGATAAAGGCCCGCCCCCAAGGCCACCCCGCCGATGGCCAGTCCCTTGAGGAAGTCTCTTCTGCTTTCATTGCATTTTTCGCACATGGCCTCCCCTCCTAGCTTTGTGTAGACTCGCCCTGCAAGCCGGCTGCGGGCCCTAATTCCACTAGGCCAACAGATCCCCATCCGCGAGTCTATCTTTGAAGCCTCAAACCCAAAAAGGCCTTTGGCTTCTGTCTATTGTCTACAATCTTTCCACATTTCGCTCAAAGCTGTCAAGAAGTATCAACAGCAGTGAGAAAAAAAATCTGATGAGCTGCTCCAACCCAAACCAGAATCTTCACGAGCAGCTGATATGGCGGGCCAAAAAGTTCAGAACAGCACTCATCATCCTTATCGTAGAGACGTCTCGCCTCATCAGGCCTGCACAAGTTGCAAGGTGGCCACACAAGGGAAGTGATCCGAGGGAAAACCATCTGTCCTTTCCACCAAGTGGCTTTCCAGCACTTTGAAATGAAAGGATGCAAGGATCCAGTCTATGCGGCCCCCTTCCCCCTTCCCGGTGAAGTGATGGATTGTGGAAGGCTCAGCCCCCTCAGCCCTTCTCCCCTTTTTCCAGACATCCTGGAGTTTGCTTTTCCCACATGTCAGAATCCGGTGCACAGCCCCTTCGGCTTGCTCATTGAAATCCCCCACAAGCACCAGGGGAAGTCTCTTTCGGAGAACCCAGTCCAAGATCATCCCAGCTGCCATCAAGCGGGCCTTTGCCGAGACATGGTCCAGGTGGGTGTTTGCAAACCAAAGTTTCCTCCCTGTCGGAACATGAAGAAATTTTCCATAGGTAAAAAGCCTGGGAAAGGCTGACTCCCAGCTCTTGCTCCTGTAAATGCTTGGAGTCTCCGAAAGCCAAAACTCCCCGCATTCCACAGGCCGCAGCCCATCTTTGCGAAAAAAAATGGTGGGCATCTGCACCCTTGGGTCATCATCTTTCTCTCTCTGGGGAAGGCAGGCGGCATAACCCCTTAGGTTCTCCATGAGGTATTGCAGCTGGGAGATGGTGCATTCCTGGGTCCCAAGCAGATCCGGTGACTCCTCCAAGATGGTTCTTAACACCAGCTCTTTGCGGAAAGGCCATGCATTGGGGCCGTCTTGCGGGTTGTCGAACCTGACATTGAAAGTCATTATCTTAATCAAGAGGTGCTCTGACACTTCTCATCCTGCCTTTTGCAGCAAGAAGATCATAGGAAACACGGGCTCCTTTAGGCCTCAAGCAAATGAAGAACGCACGTCCCAAGCCGGCTCACCCGGATCACTCCCCTAGACCCTCCACTTGGGGGGGCTGCACCTCCAAGCCCAGGGATCCTTAAAGATGTCCCGAGTCAACCCTTTGCCTAACCCCAAGAATCAGGGTCTATTTGGGCATGCATCACCTTGTGCGCTCATGTGCTCAAAGTAGATCGCATTTCAGCCTTTTCCCACCAATAGTGCAGGCTAAGTCCTTATGGAAAGCTCCCGAATCAACTTTTCTGCAAAGCGAATCACAAACTCCCTCTGCTCAGGCTCCGCGTAACTGGAGCAGCCGCATCTATGGTTGCTTCGGCTTCTCACCAAGAGCTCGAAGCGCAAGAAATGAGCCCCCAACTCAATAGCCACACAGTAAGGTCTACACCCCAGGTGTTCCAGATGCACACCTTTTAGAAATGCTTCAGGCACCTCCAACCAGAAAAGGCCCTGTACGGCTGAGGCTTGGGCATGCTCCTCCAAGTAGGCCCGCACTTTTTCCACATCTGATGAAGAGATCTCGTCTATGAGATAGGCTCTCAACTCTGGGTTCCTTTCCAGAAAAGCTTGCACCAGCGTCCCTTGCAGGGTCAAGGGGTTGATGATGGGTCTTAAAGAGGGGTAATATAAGACCTCTTGTGGCCGCACTCCCTTATCTTCACGGCCACCCAGGAGGCGATCCAGTGAAACTGGCCCTTTTTGTACCCTGTATGGTGCAGGATTTTCAACCCCAAGTGGCCGAGGCTACAGCCAGAGTTTTGGCCAAGGCGGGGATGTCTGTCCATTACCCGAAAGGCCAGACCTGCTGCGGTCAGCTCCAGTACAAGAGCGGCAACTGGAAGAGCGCCAGGGCCGTGGCACGCCATTTCATGGAGGTTTTCCAGGATTGGGAGGCAGTGGTGGCTCCCTCGGGTTCCTGCGTGAGCATGGTGCGTAAGTACTATCCGGAGCTTTTCAGAGATGAGCCTCTTTGGAGGGATAGGGCTACGGATCTGGGGAAAAGGGTTTTTGAGCTCACGGAGTTTTTGGTTGGAGTGGCAAAAGTGGAGGATCTGGGCGCCCAGTGGCATGCCAAGGCGGTTTACCATGACTCTTGCCAGGTCTACAGGGCGCTGGGGATCCACCAGGAGCCCAGAAAACTGCTTTCCCGGGTGAAAGGATTGGAACTCTTGGAGATGGAGCAGGCCGATGTGTGTTGCGGTTTCGGCGGCAGCTTCAGCCTCCAGTTTCCGGCTGTCTCAGAGGCCATGGTGGCCGAGAAAGTCTCCCATATACTGGCCACGGGTGCCGAGCTGCTGGTGAGCGCGGAGATAAGCTGTCTGATGAACATTGGGGGATATCTTCGCAAGCAAGGCTACGGGGTAAAGGCTTTGCACATAGCAGAGGTCTTGGCCCACCACGGAGAGTGATGATGCAGGTGCGTTCCCTGGAATTCGGCAAGCGGGCCCAAGAGGCTGTTTTGGATGAGCGGCTTCAGAGAAATCTTGAACGTATCGGTGTGCGCTTCAAGGTGGGTAGGGACATGGCCTTTGCCGCCCTGGAGGATCCAGAGGGGTTAAGGAGTCTGGGGCGTGCCATAAAGGAGAAATCCCTGGCCAACCTCCCGTTTCTCTTGGAGACACTGGAGGCCAAGGTGAAAGAAGCCGGGGGCGTGGTGCATTGGGCCCGCACCGGGAAGGAAGCATGCCGCATAGTGTGCGATCTTGCCAAGCAGCGGGATGTTCGCACCGTGGTCAAGGGCAAATCCATGGTGACCGAGGAGATCGGTCTTAACCAGGCACTGCAGTCCCAGGGGATCGAGACCTGGGAGACGGATCTGGGAGAATTCATAATCCAGCTGGCCGGAGAGCCCCCCTCCCACATAATCGGACCGGCAGTTCACAAAAGTAAGGAACAGATCGCCGAGCTGTTTGCCGAAAAGCTGGGAGTGCTCAAAGTAGAGGCACCTGAGGAGCTGACCAGGATCGCGAGGCAGAAGTTAAGAGAGAAATTCGTGGGAGCCGATATGGGCATAACTGGGGCCAATGCGGCTGTGGCAGAGACAGGCTCCATAGTGCTCTTGGAGAACGAGGGGAATATAAGGCTGAGCGTTACTATCCCTAGGATCCATGTGGCTCTGGTGGGCATAGAGAAGGTCATACCCACCTTGGAGGATCTGGCAGTGATCCTTGCGCTTCTGCCTAGGAGCGCCACCGGCCAGAAGCTTTCCTGTTACACAAGCATTATTACCGGACCCAGGAGACCAGGTGAGCTGGACGGACCAGAGGAGTTTCATCTGATCCTTTTGGATAACGGCAGAAGCAAGATTCTGGCTGATCCGGACCGCCGCCAGAGCCTTTACTGTTTGCGCTGCGGTTCCTGTTTGAATGTCTGCCCGGTGTACCGCAAAGTAGGCGGGCACAGCTACGGCTGGGTTTACTCTGGTCCCATAGGAGCGGTCTTAACCCCCCAGCTGGTCCCTGCTAGGCTTGCTAGAGACTTGCCCTTTGCCTCTACCCTGTGCGGTGCCTGTGCAGAGGTCTGCCCGGTGAAGATAGAGTTGCCAAAGCTGCTTCTTACCATGAGGCAGAGACTCACTGAAGACCCCAATTTTGACGGGGGAATTCCTCTAATTCTGAAACTGGCCGCCAAGTTTCATGGATGGCTCCTGACTCACTACAGCCTCTACAGGCTTGCCATGGACGGGGCCAGAGTTGCATCCAGGCTCCTGATGTATGACGGGAGGTGGTCCTGGCTTCCGCCTCCTTTGTCCAGATGGGCAAGAAAGAGGTATTTGCCAGCCCCGGCCCGGCCGTTTTTGAAGATTTGGCCCCGACTCAAAAAAGAGCTGGCGCAAGGGGGTGAGAAATCATGAGTCTCTCAAGCAGGGAGAAGATCCTCTCGGCTGTGGAATTGGCCCTGGGATTCCCTCCCAAGGATCCAAGTCTCATCCAGCCTGGGGCAGGCCCACAGCAGCTTGCCTGGGTACCTGCCCAGGAGCCGTGGGAGCCCATTCAAAAAGAGCTTGAAGCCCTCTCCGCCCGCTTCCACAGGGTGGAGAGTCTGGAGCAGTTCCCATCGGTGCTAGAAGGCATTCTCAAAGATCATCAGGTGAAAAGCGCCGTTTGCTGGGAGCATCCATTGCTTGAAAAATTAAGGGTCAAACCACTGCTGCGTGAAGCAGGTGTGGAGCTAATGGATTTCACAGAGCCTTTGGGATTTGTTCAAAAAGCAGCGGGAGTGGATCTGGGTATAACGGCCGCAGAGTGCGCCATAGTGGAGTCGGGGGCTTTGATGGTTAGGGCTTCCGAGGGATGGCCCAGGGCCGCCTCCCTGCTCCCCCCGGTTCATGTGGCTGTGTTGACGGCCAGCCAAAGGATCCGCAGCGTAGGGGAGCTGGTCCCCATCTGGAGAGAATGGCTTTCCAGCCAGGGTCTTCTCCCGAGCGCTATTCACCTAATAACCGGCCCAAGCCGCACGGCCGACATCGAACTAACCTTGGTTCTGGGAGCCCACGGTCCAAAAGTCCTGCACGTGGTCGCCCTGGATCCAGGCGCCATCCCAGAGAGCACCTGACACACAGGTGGCAGATCATTTCCCGAATCCGGGTTCCCAGAAGGTAGAGACTCCTTGGAGATCGTGATCCTCATCCTTGGGCTGGTGGTCGGGGCCTATATGGCCTGGAACATAGGGGCCAATGACGTGGCCAATGGAATGGCTTCCCCTGTGGGGGCCAAGGCCATCACCCTTCGCCAGGCAGTCCTAATAGGCGGGCTACTGGACTTCATAGGCGCCACCTTCATAGGCTCCCATGTGGCTGACACCATCCGAAAGGGTATAGTGGAGCCCTCTGCTGTCCAGGATCCCTATACCATGTCTTTGGGGCTTCTGGCGGCCCTCATGGCTGCCAGCATATGGGTCTTTCTATCCTCCTGGAAGCAGATCCCTGTTTCCACCACCCATTCCATAGTGGGCTCCATGGTGGGATTCGGTATAGTGGTGGGGGGGGTCTCGGCCATAAAATGGTGGACCCTGGTGGGCATTGCGCTCTCCTGGATCGTTTCCCCGGTTTTTGCCTGCGGGCTGGGCTATCTGGTATTCGAGGTCATAAGAAGAAACCTCTTGAGCGGGACACATCTTTTTCGAAAGGCCCTCAGGCTGGGGCCCGTCTTCGTGGGCCTCACCTTCTTTATCATCCTGGCATCCCTGCTGCTGGATACCCCCCTGGGCACCCGCCTGAACCTGGGGACCACCTACAGCTTGATGATGGCTTTGGCCCTCTCCCTGTGTCTGGGGGCTGTCTCCAATATATGGCTGAGAAGGACGCTCCGGCGAAGATCCGAGCAGGGGGTGGAGGAGATCTTCAAGAGGCTCCAGATATTGACGGCCTGCTACGTATCGGTGGCCCACGGGGCCAATGATGTGGCCAACGCCGTAGGCCCGATTGCGGGCATATATATAATCTTTGCAACAGGGGCCATCAGCCCCCAGGCCCCTGTGCCGATGTTCTTGCTGGCCTTCGGCGGACTTTTCATAGCCTTGGGATGCTTTCTTTGGGGTCACAGGGTCATAAAAACCTTGGGACACCAGATAACAGAGCTCACAAACACCAGAGGGTTTTCCGTGGACTTCGGGGTAGCCACCTCGGTGCTCCTGGCATCCAAGTTGGGGCTTCCGGTGTCAACCACCCATGCTGCCGTGGGAGCCGTGGTGGGAGTGGGCCTGGCAAGGGGCATGGCGGCAGTGGACTTTAGACTGGTGGGAAAGATCTGCCTTTACTGGGTGGTCACGTTGCCTGTCTCAGCGCTTTCTTGTATGATCTTTTTTGTGGCTTTGCGGGTAATCTTCCTGTGAAAGGAGAAATTAGGAGGAGCAATGCGGTCGCCTTTTGTGCATCTGTTTCGGGAATCCCCCTTTGTGAAGCTCCTCAAACATGCGGAGATCGTGCAAGAAGGCGGCGGGCTCTTCCGCAAGGCCATGATCTGCTATCTGGACGGCTCCTGCACCGAGTTCAACACCTTCCACATGAATGTGACCAAAATGGAGCACGAGGCGGACAGGTTGAAGCGAAACATCAGGGGTCACCTTCCCCGCGGGCTCATGATGCCGGTGGACAAGTTCCAGTTCCTCCTGTACCTGAGGGAGCAGGACAAGGCTTTGGACGCCGTACAAGACTCCCTTCACTGGCTCTCTTACAGAAACACCGATGTGCCCGACATGCTGGTGGACGATCTGCTCCTTCTTGTGGACAAAGCAGTGGACTCCATCAAGCAGCTTCCCCTGATGGTGGGACGAGCCATGGTCTACCTGCGCTCTTATTCGGATAAGGACCGCAAGCATGTCAAAGAAGTAATAAAGGCTTTGAGGCTCAAGGAGTCCGAGAGCGATACCATAGAACGCAAGCTTAAAAGCGACATCTTCTCCCTCCCATCGGTGGATGCCATAACAGTTTTTCACCTGATCCGCCTGGTGGAGTACATGGGGGACATAAGTAACCACGCCGAGAACGCCGGGGACGTGATGCGGGCCATGATAGCCCGCTGAGAGCCCTCAGCCGCTCATAGAGCAGGGGAACCTGATCCCATTTGCCTCTCCTGCCCACCGGCAGCTTCGGTCCTGGAGCTTACAATTCCGCCTTCTCTGAACAATAGGGAAGCCACCTTTTGCGACAACTCCTCCAGACCCTCCCCTCTCAGAGCCGAAACAGCCACCCCCTGGTGTTTGGAGAGCATTTCTCTTACACGCCAAGAGTCCACAAGATCTTTCTTGTTGAAGACCAGCAGCTCCTTTTTCCCCCCAAGCCCCATTTCCCAAAGGATCCCTCTTACAGAGCTGATCTGTTCCTCCACGTATTGGCTCGAGATGTCGGCCACGTGCAGAAGAAGGTCAGCGTCCTCCAGCTCCTCTAGGGTGGCCCGGAAAGCGTTCACCAAATCCGCGGGGAGATCCTGAATAAAGCCCACAGTGTCCGTCACTATAACATCCCGCTCTTTCGGGAAACGCAGCCTTCGGCTGGCCGGATCCAGGGTGGCGAAGAGCTTGTCCTCCGCAAGCACTTGGCTGTGGGTGAGTCCGTTCAGGAGAGTGGATTTCCCGGCATTGGTATATCCCACGATGCTCACTACAGGGAGGCCCTTGCTGCTTCTGCGGGCCCTCCTCTGTATGCGGGCCTTCCTGACCTCTTCCAGCTCCCTTTCCAGCCTGGCTATGCGATCCCTCACCCTGCGACGGTCCACCTCCAGCTTTGTTTCCCCCGGTCCCCTTAGGCCTATACCACCTCTTAGTCTGGACATGGCAGTGCCCTTTCCCACTAGCCTAGGCAGCAGGTAACGAAGCTGGGCCAGCTCCACCTGAATCTTCCCGTCCCTGCTGTGGGCGTGCTGGGCGAATATGTCCAGAATAAGCTGGGTGCGGTCTATTATCTTCTGGTCTGTCAGCTCCGAGAGGTTTCTGAGCTGTCCTGGGTTTAGGTTTCTATCGAAAAGGAGCACCTCGGCCCCCAGCTGTTTGCTCCGGATGACCAGTTCCTCCAGCTTGCCTTTCCCCAGCACAAATCGGGGATCCGGCTGCTGTCTTACCTGAACCACCTCATCCAGGACATGAAGCCCACTGGACCTGGCCAGTTCCCTTAGCTCAGCCATGGAAGCCGTGGCCTTTTTCCCCCCTGCAGGATACACCCCCACCAGGATCACCCTTTCCCCCTTCTGGTCAACTCTTCTGGCCCGCAGAATCCTGGCGAACTCGTCCTCCAAACCCTCCACCAAGGCCAGGGCGTCCAGATCCAAACGGTAAGGGTTCTCTACCTCCATTAGCACCCACTGTTGGTTACGGGGGTTTGGGGGCAGAAGATGGGCCAGTTGAACCCTACCAGGTTGGCCGTCTTGCCCCACTTGCACCTGGCAAATCAAGTCCAGCCGGAGATGAGCCAAATCTGACAAATCATCCTGGGTAAGGGACTCCCCCTTGAGGTGGGTATGAACCAACCTGAGGCCCAAGAGCCTTGTGGCGGCTTGACGGAAACCTTGCAGGGAGGGGATTTCCAGCTTGTGGTCGTCACCCACCAGGACCATGAAAACAAGGCCCCTTCTGTCCAGCAGGAGCCCTACCTGGCGGCCTATCTCCTCGGAGATCTCGGCCATCTGGCGGGCCAGCTCAGGACTCAAAACCTGCCTGGGGGAGACCCTCCTGTGGTAGAGCCTCTGAAGTCGCCTGTGGTCCGATGGCCTCAGGCCCTGAAGATTACCTTGAACTCTGGGAATCGAAACCTCCTTGGAGGGCTCATGGCCGCCCGTCCAGAATCTCCAGGATCTCCCTGTGGTCATTCATATGATAAGCCGCCTTCAGTCCAGGGCTCTTGTAAGCCACAAAGGGGACCCCTGCCCTCTCGGCCACCAGCCTATCCACCTCCGAGTCTCCCACATAGAGCGCCTGAGCCGGTTCCAGATGGAAATGGCTCAGGATCTTGAACAAACATTCGGGGTGAGGCTTGGGCTCCTTGACATCCAAGCTGGTAACCATTAAATCGAAAAGCCCCTCCAGCCCGTGTTGCCTTATGACCAAAGGCATGGTGAGCCCCCGGTTTGTGGCAATGGCTGTCCCATAGTCCGGCCGAAGCCTCCTGAGTACCTCTTTCACATGAGGCTCCAACCTCATCAGGGGCACAAAGGGGGAGTAATCCATGGTGAGGCGGTATTTTTGGGCTTCCGCCCTCCTGGGATCTTCTGCGAAAAGATAGTCCACGGCTTCTTCGGCAGTGCTAGAATGCACAAAACTGAGCTGGTGAGGCTGCATGGGAGGGAGCCCGAAACGTGCCAAGATGTGGTTGTAAAAGGCCTCGTTGGACCCCCTGGAATCGAAAAGGACTCCGTCGCAATCGTAAATAACGGCCTTTATTTTTGACAACATTTTTCTCCACAAGAACTGATCTTTTATTAGAATATCTCAAAGAGGGGCATGATCAAAAGCCCATTGGAACTGCCCAAGCGCTTTGGAGCTTGCCCTGGATCGAAGAAGGTGTGTGGCATCCATGCTTTTGCCATGAAAAACCACCTCTCCTCCAAGAGTCTTGTCTCGTCGGTGCCTGACAAGAGGGTGACTCGCTGCAATCAAGCCCCCCTTAACCCCGAGGGAGCCTTTGTGCTTTACTGGATGATTTCCTCAAGAAGGCTGAATTGGAGCTTTGCTTTACAAAGGGCGGTGGATTGGTGCAAAGCGCTGCAAAGACCCCTTTTAATACTGGAGGCCCTCAGGGCGGGTTATGAATGGGCCAATGACAGGATCCATGGTTTCATCATGCAGGGGATGGCCGAAAACCTTCTGAGCTGCCGAGAAAAAAACGTTCTCTACTATCCTTATTTGGAGCCCTGGTCTGGGGCCGGCAAAGGGCTCCTAGCCTCCCTTTCAAGAAACGCCTGTGTTGTAGTCACAGACGAGTTCCCTGCTTTTTTCCTTCCCAAGATGGTGAGTGCAGCCTCAAACAAGATCCAAGTGCTCATGGAAAAGGTGGATTCCAACGGCATCCTCCCCTTGCGGGCCGCACCCAGGCTTTTTGTCTCGGCCCGTTCCTTCAGGCGCTTTCTTCAGGGATGTTTGGAGATGCATCTCGAGGAGATGCCCAAGAGTGACCCCCTTGAAGAATTGAGTCAAATGGGGCCTTGGAAGATCCCTGAGGAGATCTTGAGAAGATGGCCTCCGGCCTCCATTGAAGCCTTAGAAAGGCCCCATCTGCTCCTGCGGGATTTGCCCCTGGATCACGGGGTGCCTCTCTCGCCTCTGGCCGGCGGAGCCTCTGAAGCCCAAAGGACACTGAGACGTTTTCTCCAAGAGGGGTTACCTTGTTACGCCTCCAGGAGGAATCACCCTGACCATACGGTCACAAGCGGTCTTTCACCCTACTTGCATTTCGGGCACATCTCCTCCCACCAGGTGGTAAGGCAGGTCTTGGAAGAGGAAGGTTGGTCGCCTGGAAGCTCGGCCAAGAGGCCAAGCGGCTCGGCCAAGGGTTGGTGGGGATTGAGCCCTGATCTGGAAGCTTTCTTGGATCAGCTCATAACATGGAGAGAGCTTGGATTCAATTTTTGCTTTTACAAAGAGGACTACCAAAGTTACGAGTCCCTTCCTGACTGGGCCAAGAAGACTCTTGAGGAGCACGCGGGGGACCCCAGGCCATACCTGTACAGCCAGGAGGTGTTGGAGAGGGCAGGCACCCATGATCTGGTCTGGAATGCTGCCCAAAGGCAACTCCTCAAAGAAGGCCGCCTGCACAACTACCTGAGAATGCTTTGGGGCAAGAAAATCTTGGAGTGGTCCCCAGACCCCGGGGAGGCCTTGCGGGTGATGATCCATCTGAACAATAAATGGGCCTTGGACGGAAGGGACCCCAACTCCTACAGCAACATTTTTTGGTGCCTGGGGAAATATGACAGGCCTTGGGGACCCAGAAGGCCGATTTTCGGAACAGTCAGATATATGAGCTCCTCAAGCGCATCCCGCAAGCTCAAAATGCGGGAGTATTTGGCTCGCTACCAAGCTTGAGACACTGCTTCTGCCCATCCAAAAACCCTTGACAAGCCCCTTTTGTAGGTATATCGTGCTAATATGTGAGACGGCGTCACAAATAGCGAAAAAGGGGCTGCCTGGTTCTTTTGGAAAAAAGTTAGGTCCTTGATGGCTGACGGGCTTAAGTTGGGTTGAGCATAAAGGAGCTGCTGCGGTGCTGGAGCTGGGTCTTGCAGGTGCATTGAGACAGGAGCCGGACGGGTTGCAGGAACTGGTGACCCAAGCCACCTCAGCCCTTTTGGAATGGCTTTCCGAGAACTGGATACTGGCTCCGGGAGGCAAGGCCTCCTTGGAGAGGGCTCGGGTGGAAGTTTTCAAGGACTGGTACGGGCCTTATTGGAGTGTTCGTTTTACCATGGAGGGTGCCCCATGGTTTGGAGACTCCGTGACCCTTGAGATGGAGGAGCTTTCTCCCGGGGATTTCCGTGCCCTTATCACTGAGCCGCAGTTTTTTTCTCGCAGGAACATAGAGTGTCTGCATCGGGGGGGATTTGTGCCGCAAGGACACTGGCGTGTGAATCCGGCCCCATCGCCAAGCCTGCAGGTTTTCTCCCAAGAAGTCCCGCTCAAACCCCAGCCAAGGCCCAAATGGTGGTTGGGCTCACGCAGGTGGCCGCCACGTGGAGAAAGCCCCTGCTTTTTAGAGCGACCCAGGGACCTCGGCTGGGCGGATTCGCGACATTGGATGGAGGAGGACTGATGAAGGAGTTTCGAATTCACGGTCGAGGCGGGCAGGGTGCCGTGACTACTGCGGAGCTTTTGGCTCTTGCGGCCATTGCCCAAGGAAAATACGCCCAGGCCTTCCCCAGCTTCGGCCCCGAGAGAAGGGGGGCTCCGGTCATGGCCTTTGCTAGAATATCAGACGATCCCATCCGCATCCGCTCAAAGGTGTACGAACCGGATGTGGTGGTGGTCCTGGACCAGTCTCTACTGGAGCTGGTACCTGTGGAAGAGGGCCTCAAGGATGATGGCGCCGTGGTGGCCAATGTCTCCGGGACTTCCTCTGCTTTCCTGTCTAAACTCAAAGCGGGCCAGCGCTTTTACTCGGTGGATGCCAATGCCATAGCTGCGGAGGTGCTGGGCCGTCCCATAACCAACACAACCATGATCGGCGCCCTTGTGAAGGCAACCGGCGTGGTGGAGCTAAAGAGCCTGGAGGGGCCCGTGAGGGAACGTTTCGGGAGACTGGCCGATCGTAACCTGGAGGCCATGAAGAGGGCCTTTGATTCCCTGATCCTCTGAGGAGAACTTTGGGCCCAGTGGCGACTTGGAAGGCCACTTGCGGAGGTGAATTCAGATGGCCAAACCCATTACAGAGATAATATGGACGGAGTTGGAGCCTGGCTGTGTGATAGTTGAGCCGGGCAATGCCAGGGAATACAGGACCGGGGATTGGCGCACCGTGGGGCATCCCAAGGTGGACACGGAACGCTGCATCAAGTGCGCCCAGTGCTATATCTTCTGCCCGGATGCGGCCATAGAGAGAAACGAGCAGGGCTACTTCCTGCCTAACCTCTATTATTGCAAGGGCTGCGGCATCTGCGCTCACGAATGCCCGGTCAAGTGCATAGACATGGTGCCGGAAGGGGAGTGAGGGACATGGGCAAGAGAGTCGGAATGGAAGTTTCCATAGCTGTGGCAGAGGCGGCCTGCCAGGCCGACGTGGACGTGGTGGCGGCCTACCCCATCACGCCCCAGACCCATATCGTGGAGCATCTCTCGGAGCTGGTGGCCGACGGGCACCTGGATGCCGAGTTTGTGCCAGTGGAGTCCGAGCACTCGGCCCTGTCGGTTTGTATAGGTTCCTGCGCTGCTGGCGCCAGAACCTTCACCTCCACCAGTTCACAGGGCCTGGCTCTCATGAACGAGGTGGTTTACATAGCCTCTTCCCTGAGAGTGCCCATAGTGATGGTGGTCTCAAACCGTTCCCTGAGCGCGCCCTTGAGCATCTGGAACGACCACTCGGATGTCATGAGCGTGAGGGACACGGGCTGGATCCAGGTCTTTGCCGAAAACGGCCAAGAGGCTTATGACCACGTTTTCTGGGCCTTTCGTGTGGGGGAGGACAGAAGGGTCCTCGTGCCGGTCATGCTCCACATAGACGGCTTCATACTGAGCCACATGGTGGAAGCCTTGGAAATGGTGGACAAGGAGCTGGTCAAAAAGTACCTCCCAGCTTTCCAGCCGATACACAGGCTTCATCCGGACAACCCGGTCACCATGGGGGCTTTTGCCCTTCCGGAGCTTTACACAGAGGCCAAGAAGGCCCAGGACGAGGCTCTCAAGGCCTCCTGGCCCGTGATCCTGCAAGGCTGGGAGGAGTGGGCGCAGCTCACAGGCCGCAGGTACAGCCCTGTTGAGACCTATAGGACCGAGGACGCCGAGGCGGTGCTCGTCACCATGGGTTCCATGGGTGAGACGGCCTGCGAGGCGGCAGACAGGATGAGGGCCCAGGGAAAGAATGTGGGGGTGGTGAAGATACGCCTCTGGAGGCCCTTCCCCTTCGAGCAGTTAAGAAAGGCATTGGGGGGAGCCCGAGTGGCAGTTGTCTTCGACCGCTGCGTCTCCTTTGGAGGACCCGGAGGACCTGTGGCCTCCGAGATCAGGGCTGCATTGTACGGAGAGCCTGTTCGGCCAAGAGTTGTGAACTTCATAGGAGGTCTGGCCGGACGGGATGTCTCCCCCAAGGACTTCCAGGAAATGGTGGAGCAGGCCCTCTCACTTAAGGAAGACAGGCAGGAAGCTTACAGGATGTATGGAGTGAGGGGATAAGAGGCCCGGTGTGAGAGCCAGGTAGAACGGGTTGTTCGAAGAAGGGTTAATGCTTGAGGCCGAACGGCTCAAGAAGGAGAACGCCATGACGGAGATAAAGGCTTACGGACCCAAGAACTTGCCCCTGGATGAGCTCTTCGCCCCAGGGCACAGGGCCTGCCAGGGTTGCGCCGAGGTACTGGCCCTGAGGCTGGCCCTCAAGGCCCTTGGGAAGGACACGGTGGTGGCCAACGCCACAGGCTGCATGGAGATAGTCTCGACACCCCTTCCCACCACCTCCTGGGTGGTGCCCTACATCCACGTGGGCTTCGAGAACGCGGCTGCCGTATGTTCCGGTGTGGAGGCCGGCCTAAAGGCTCTCATGAGAAAGGCAAGGCTTCCCAAGAAGTTGATCCACTGCGTGGCCATAGCCGGTGACGGCGGAACCGCGGATATCGGCATGCAGGCTCTCTCAGGCGCCTTGGAGAGAGGCCACGACATGGTTTACATCTGTCTTGACAACGAGGCTTACATGAACACAGGCATTCAGCGCTCCTCTTCCACCCCGTACGGGGCCATGACCACCACATCCCCTCCCGGCCGTTTGTCCTTCGGCCAATCCACTCAGAAAAAAAACGTGGCCGAGATAGCCGCAGCGCACGGCATCCCTTATGTGGCCACAGCCTGCCCTAGTTACCCCTGGGACCTCATGAAAAAGGTCCAGAAGGCAGCCCTGGTGGAAGGGCCAGCATATGTTCACATCCTCTCTGTTTGCCCCACGGGGTGGAGGAGCCAGCCTGAAGAGTCCATAGAACTGGGCAAACTCGCGGTGGCCAGCCGCGTGTTTCCCCTCTACGAGGTGGAAGACGGCCGCTACAAGTTCGTGCCCAAGCCCCCAAAGCAGGTGCCTGTGGTGGAGTACCTGAAGAAGCAGGGGCGTTTCAGGCACCTGACCGACAACATGATAGAGGAGATCCAGAGAAACGTGGATGAGCAGTTCCGCCGCCTGGAGGCCAAGGTGCGAATCTCCCTCGAGGCCCCTCAAGAGCCTCAGGAGTAAACATAGCGGGAAGGGGGACGGCCGCCCCCTTCCTCACAACCCACCCCCTAAATCCCCAGCCGCCTTACTTCCCCAATTGTTAGACCTTGAGGGCTTCTTGTGCAGGCCTCATCAAAGGCCTTGACCTCGCGCCCGGCCGGGAGCAATCTGGAGGCAAAGGGGGCATGTGCCCCCAGTGCGAGTCCAGGACCCAGGAGGAATGCCATGCATTTCATAACTTTCTCCAGGAGATACGGGGCGGGCGGTGGTGAGGTGGCCAAGAGGGTCGCAGAGAAAATGGGCTACAAGTTCTATGACACGGACGCAATAGAGTATAAGGCCGGGGAGCTGGGCTTCAGGGAGGATATCAAGGAGATAGAGGAGAGGCCCCCCTCTTTCTTCCAGAGGATATTCTCCTCAAAGCCCACCGTGGACCTGGACCGGCTCAACTCAGTGGTGTACGAGCTGGCCAAGCAGGGGGATGCGGTGTTTTTGGGCTGGGGAAGCCACATGCTTCTTAGAGCCTTTGACTGCGCTTTGCACGTGAGGATCATAGCCTCCAAAGAAAAGCGCATCCAGAATTTGGTCAAGCGTGGGGTGAGCGCTGAAGAGGCCCCCAGGCTCATAGAGAGAGCAGATCACGACCGGGAGGCCTTCATCAAGTTCGCCTTCGGGGTGGACTGGGACGAGCCTGACCTCTATGATCTGGTCATCAACATGGACAAGCTGAGTTTAGATTCGGCCGTGGAGACCGTGGTGAGGGTGGCCAAGTCCGAGGAAATAAAGGCCTGCTCCCTGGATGCCATGCGCCAGATAGAGATGATGGCGCTGAAAAGCAGAATAGAAGCGTCCATAATGGAGGCCGGCCTGGCCTACGGCCACACCCTTTCCATCTCGGTGGGGGTGCCAGAGCCAGGGGTCGCGGAGCTGGTGGGCTTCGTGGAGGACCAGGTGAGTCTGGAGAAGGCCCAGAAGGTGGTGGGCGAGGTGGCTGGAGTAAAGAAGGTTCTCAACAGGCTCAAGCTTGTCCCGGCCACCAGATACGCTTGATTTGATAAGCCCCGGGGGCGCAAGCCGCCCCCGGGAAGTTCTTCACTCGAACCTTTCTTTCTCCTGGATCCCCAACTCCTTTGCGAAGCTTTCCCCATCCATCTTGGAGCCGCCTTGGGGCTTGAGCTTCCCAATCAGCAAAGCTCCTTCCCCGGTCGAGATAAGAAGACCTTTTTGCTCCACTCCCAGGATCTCCCCTGGCTGCCCTTTCTTGCCTCCGGGCAGCTCCTCCAGGCGCTTGGCTGAGTAGAACTGAACCTTCAAGCCCCTAAGAAGGCTCCAGGCCCCGGGCTGGGGGTCGCAGCCTCTTACTAGGTCATAGACGGCCTTCAACGGCCTTTTCCAATCCACCCGGGCATGGGTCTCATCACAGGGTGGTTCGTACGTGGCCTGGGATTCATCCTGGGGAATCCTCGGGGCCCTCCCCTCTTTCACCAAATCCAGAGCCTCCATGAGGGCCTCCACCCCCAGGGGAAAGAGCTTGTTGAAATAGAGTGATCCCGTGGTGTCATCCGGGGAGATCTCCACCTCCTTCTGTAGCAGGATGGGGCCTGTGTCTATCCCCTCATCCACCCAGAATATGCTAAGCCCGGTCTTTTTCTCTCCCTGGATCACGGCCCAGTTGATGGCGCTTTTCCCCCTGTGCCTGGGAAGAAGGGAGGGATGGTACTGGATGGAGCCCTGCTTGGGGAAGTTCAATATTTCCCCTGGGATTATGTCCGTCACAAAGGCCAAGAGGTTGAGATCAGGGTCCAAGCTCTTGTACTGGGCCATGACCCCAGGATCCTTCATGCGCCTGGGCTGGAAGACCGGGATGCCCGAGGCCTGGGCCAGCTCCTTGAGGGGGCTTCTTGTACCCTCTGGCCCAGGAGGTGTGTACAGGCCGACCACCTCCTCTTTTCTTTGGATCAAGCGTTTCAAAACCTCTTCCCCGAATGCAGCCTGTGCGAAAAGCGCTATTCTCATCCTTGAGCCTCCTCGAAGCAGGCCGGCAATGAGAGCAGGATCCAGCCGCTCAGCGCATCCTGATCCTCATATCCGGATTCATTTCCACAAGTCTTTTGACAATGGCCTGAAGCTCCCTGTGGGTCACCGAGCAAAAAAGGTAGGCTTTTTCCCTCTCCAGCTTAAAGCGGAGAAAACCCCAAGGCAGAAAAGGCGGCTCCACCTGGCTTATGTCCCTGGGTTTGAGATGAAGCACCCTCCTGAAGCTCGTAAGCTCCAGATCCCCCTCCTCGCCCATCTCCAGCCTGTAGGATATGCCCAGGGAGAAGTACCAGGTGAAGCCCAGCACAAAGGCGATCATGGTGAGCCAGAGCAGATCCCCCCCCACCCCCTTCTCCCCACTGGCCCAGATGAAACCCACGGAAACCGCTGTCCAAGCCGCCAAGAGCGAATAGAAAAACCAGACCACGGCTCTGGGGGCGGCGTATACCGCCTTTGCCCCCGGGCCGCCTGCCTTCTTGGAAGGCCTTTTGTCTTTCACACTGCTATAACCCCGATTTAGGAGCCATCAGCCCCTGTAGAGCAGCCTTGGCACTACCATGATGATTTCCGGGAATATCATGCAGAGCACGAGGCCCAGAAATTGAAGGCCCAGGAAGGCCGAGGCCCCCTTCCAGATGTCTGTGGTGGTGACCTCCTTGGGGGCCACGCCCTTGAGATAGAAGAGGGCATAGCCGAAAGGCGGTGTGAGGAAGGACATCTGGAGGTTCACGGCGAAGAGCACCCCGAACCATATGGGGTCGAACCCCAGTTTCCTGATGATGGGCCCGAAAAGGGGCACGCAAAGCATTATTATGCCGACCCAGTCTATGAAAGCCCCGAGGAAGATGAGGATCAGCTGCATTATCCAGAGGATCACCCACCTGTCCAGGCCTGAGCCCACCAGAAGCTGGGTCACAAAGGCGCCTCCCCCCACCATTATGTAGAAGGCCACGAAGATGTTGGCCCCGAACATGGTCCAGAGCACCATGGCGCTGGATTTTAGCGTGTTCTCACAGGCTTCCACGATCCCCTTCCACTTGAGCTTTCCCTGGAGGAAGGTGATGATGATGGCCCCGAAGGCTCCCACACCCGCCGCCTCTGTGGGGGCGGCTATGCCCAGCCAGATGGTCCCCAGAACCAGGAAGACCAGGATCCCGGCGGGCAGCAAGGGGAACATCAGCTTCACCCTGGTGCTCAGGGGAAGCCTCTCCTCCTTGGGTATGGGTGGGCCCATGATGGGGTTGATGTAACAGCGAATGGAGATGTAGACAATGTACAGGCCAGCCAGGAGAAAACCTGGCAGAAAGGCCCCGGCATAGAGCTGGCCAATGGAGGAGTTATCCACCATGCCGTACACGATGAGCATGACGCTGGGGGGTATGAGGATCCCGAGGGTGCCCCCTGCCAGGATGCTCCCTGTGGCAATGAATTTGTCGTAACGGCGCTTGAGCATCTCGGGCAGGGCTATGACCCCCATGGTCACCTCGCTGGCCCCTATGACCCCCACCATGGCCGCCATCATGGTGCAGGCCATGACAGAGGCCGTGGCCACACCGCCCTTCAACCCCCCGAACCACTGGTACACCATCTCATAGATGTCGGCTATCAGCCCGCCGCGCTCCAGGATGCAGGCCATGAAGATGAAAAGCGGGATGGCTGCAAGCAGGTAGTTGGTCATGAGGCCGAAGATCCTTGTGGGCACTATGCTCACAGCCATGGGGCCTTGAAGAAGCGCCGTGAAGACCACCCCCACCGTGCCGCAGGAGAAGGCCACAGGAAGCCCCAGCATCAGTAGAAGCATCATGGATCCGAACATGGTTATGGTGATGGTCTCTATGCTCATGACAGCTTTCTCCCTGTTGCCACCATGTGAACGTCTCTGATGAACCACACGATGCCCTGCAGTATCAGCATCACGGCCCCGAAGGGCATCATGAATTTTATGGGATAGTACGCAGGCCCCCAGTCGGTGAAGGAGCGCTCTCCTGGTATGGCTATGCCCAGCACCTCGGCTCCCGCCTGCATGGTCTGGGAGCTCCAGTAGAACTCCCAGGAAGTGTAGAAAAGCACGATGGTGAAGAGGAAGAATGGCACCGATGTTATGAGATCCAGGATGGCGCGGGTGCGCTCGCTCCTGGTGGCGTAGAAGACATCCACCCTCACATGAGCCCTGTAGTAATGGGCGTAGCCTCCAGCTGCCACGTAGAAGATGGCGAAAAGAAGGGTCATGAACTCGTGGCCCCAGTTGGTTGGGGCCTTGAGCAGGTACCTCATGGTCACCTCGAAGGTGATGACGGTCACGGCCAGAAGTGTCACCCCCACCATTAGCTTTCCTATGAAGATATTGGTCTTGTCCACAGCCATCATGAAAGTGCGTAGCGCTTTCATATCCCAACTCCTATGTGCGGTCCCCCGGGCACCTGCTGCGTGGGTCTGCTGGCGATAACAGATCCCGATCACAAAAAAAGGGAGGGGAACTTTTCCCCTCCCGCTCAAAAGCACTAGATCTCCAGCTTCCTTCCCTCGGGGTCCACCAGGTCCTTCTCCGTGTAGTAGCCGATCTTCACGGACTTCATGTACTCCCACTGGCTCTTGAAGGCCTTGGTGGCAAGGGGGTGCTTCTTGGCCCACTCAACCCACAGCTTGGGCGCGAACTTGCGGAACTTGGCGATATCCTCCTCCTTGAGCCTTATCACCTCCACCTTCTGTTCCTTCTGGAACTTCTCGAAGGCCTCGATGTCCGCCTTCTGGATGGCGGTGTACTGCTCCCAGGAGTGCTGTTTCACCGCGGCCTCCAGGATCTGCTGGAGGTGCTTGGGGATCTTCTTCCAGGTGTTCATGTTCACTTCCACGCTCATCAGGTCAACGGGCTGGTGCAGACACGGCGTGGAGGGCGGCCCCATGACTATGTACTTGGCGATCTCGCCGAAGCCGAGGTTGTAGTTGATGGCCGCTCCCACGAAGTCCGAGGCGTCTATGACGCCCTTTTCCAGGGCAGGGTAAACCTCGCCTCCAGGCAGTAGCACCGTGGAGACGCCTGCTGCCTTGTAGATATCTGCGATGATGCCGCCTGGGTAGCGGATCTTCTTACCCTTGAATTCCTCGAAAGACCTGATGGGGACCTTGGAGTGGATCAGGTTGTCATCGTGCTGGATTGGCCCGATATAATACATGTTATGGGCGCCGTAAGCCTCCCTGGCTATCTCCTTTCCCCCCAGGGTCTCGTACCAGGTCTCCCACTGCTCAGGACGGTCCATCCCGAAGGGGTAGGAGGAAAGGAAGGTGCAGGCAGGCACCTTTCCTGGCCAGTAAACGTCAAAGCAGTGCATGGCATCGAAAACACCGGCTTTCACCGCGTCGAACATCTCGAAGGTGCCCACTATGGCGCCTGCGGGGAAGCCCTCCACGATGAGCTTTCCCTCGCTCAGCTCCCCCACCAGCTTGCAGAACTTCT
>CAYPWF010000054.1:0-25047 GCA_964414345.1 uncultured Desulfarculaceae bacterium | reverse complement strand
GAAGAATGAAGAGTGAAGAATGAAGAGTGAAGAATGAAGAGTGAAGAATGAAGAGGGAAGAGTGAAGAGGGAAGAGTGAAGAGTTGAGGGGCCAAGGCCTCAACCAGGGCAAGTAGACTAGATAGACCAGACAGACGGAACAGACCAAATAGACCGAATAGACCAGATAGACCTTCAAACGAGGTGTTGAGACATGAGCGAGCGCTTGGAGCCCCAGGCTCAGCCAGTAGGCAAAGAGGTTTCAGTTTCCCCTGAGGGGGAGATCTTTCCCCTGCCAGAGCAGGAAGAGAACCTCAGGGAGGTCATGCGCCTGGAGCGGTTGGCGGCCGAGCAGAGGCTTTTGGGCCGTGAAATAGTGGTGGTCATGGGGGTTGGCTTTGTGGGGGCGGTCATGGCAGGGGTTGTGGCCGACTCCGTGGATTCCTCCACTGGAAAGCCTCTTTATTTTGTGATGGCCATGCAGAGGCCCTCGACTCGTTCCTACTGGAAGATAGAATACCTCAACAGGGGCCTGCCTCCGGTCTCGGCAGAGGACCCGGAGGTCCCGAGGCTCCTGAGGCGTTGTGTGCAAGAGAAAAAGACCCTCACGGCCACTTTTTCTTATGAGGCGCTTTCTCTGGCAGATGTGGTGGTGGTGGATGTGCAGTGCGACTACCACAAAGAGACCCTGGGGGATGTGCGGAGGGGTCACGCCGACATAAAAGCCTTGGAAGAGAGCCTAAGGATCATCGGAGAGAAGATCCAGCCCCAGTGCTTGGTGCTCATAGAGACCACAGTCCCTCCAGGCACCACGGAGTACGTGGCCTACCCCATTTTGAAAAAGGCTTTCAGGGAGAGGGGCTTGGGGGACAGGGAGCCTCTTTTGGCCCATTCTTTTGAAAGGGTGATGCCTGGACGGCAGTACGTGGCCTCCATAAGGGATTTCTGGAGGGTCTGCAGCGGGATAAACCCTGAGTCCAGGGAAAAGGTGGTGCGTTTTCTATCCAATGTGATAAATGTGAGGGACTTTCCCCTCACGGTGCTGGATAGGCCCATAGAGAGCGAGACCTGCAAGATAGTAGAGAACTCCTACCGGGCCACCATTCTGGCCTTCCTGCACGAGTGGAGCCTCTTTGCAGAACGCAACGGGGTGGATCTGGTAAAGCTGGTGGATGCCATAAGGGTGAGGCCAACCCATTCCAACATCATCTTCCCCGGCCCTGGCATAGGCGGCTACTGTCTTCCCAAGGACGGGGGGCTTGGGGTTTGGGCCTACCATACTCTCATGGGATTCGAGGACGAAATCTTCAAAATTACGCCCCTTGCCATAGACATAAACGACACCCGAGCCCTCCACGTGGCCAGGTTGGTAAGAGATGCTCTCAGGAACATGGGACGCATAGTGGCTGCTTCCAAAGTGGCCTTGCTGGGGGCTTCCTATCGGGAGGATGTGGGAGACACCCGTTACAGCGGCTCGGAGCTGGTTGTGAGAAAGCTGGTGGAGATGGGGGCCGAGGTTATGGTGCACGACCCGTATGTGCAACGCTGGTGGGAAATGGAAAAGCAGGAGTCCTACCCGGCAGAGGGAGGCTCCAGGTCTAAGTTCTTCAGAAACCAAGAAAGACTAAGCGAACTGAGGGTGGAAAAGGACCTGGCCAAGACCCTGGCTGGGGCGGACGCCATGGTCCTGGCTGTGCGCCACAAACCTTACCTGGACTTGGTCCCGGAGGAGGTTTTGGAGATGGCCGGAAGACCCTTGGCCGTGGTGGATTGCTTCGGGATTCTAGAGGACTCCACCATAAGGAGGTTTTTCGAACTGGGCTGCGAGGTGAAAGGCCTTGGCAGAGGACATATCCAAAGAATCAAGGAGGAGGTGCGCTCGCGCAAAAAGCCTTGAATGGAATTCCAGCCGGGTTTGAAAGGTTCAGGCAGGTACGCCCGCGCTTATCAGCTGAAAGGCGAAACACCTCTGTCTGAAGGCTCTGTTTTTGGAAAACAATTTTTGGGCTGCGGGCTTTCCCACCCTTGTGCCCCTGTTGGGAATGTGATACATGGATCTTTGACTTCTCAAGAGCACACAGAGCACCGGAGGGGGGCCATGAGCCGGGAACCAGAAGTGCAGGGCCAGGAGTTCGACATTGTGGCCAGGGTGATCAGGCAGGAGGGCACATGCTCTGCTGGCCACAAGGTTGGGGACCAAGTCCTCTTCGACGGCATGAGCGTGCAGGGCAAGATCTGCATGAGCGCCATGTACAGCATGTTGCCCAAGGTCTTTGCCATGCGTTACGGGGCTCATTTCCCATGGCTGAGCGACCCTGATGTGGCTACCCATGCCTGCCCGGACGCCCAGAACCCGGTGGTATTCGAGATAAGAAGGCTAAGAAAAGGGGCTTGACCGGGACAGCATCCATTTCTCCTAGCCCTTGGGGGAGTTTTTTGGAGGAGGCTGGGGGGCGGGTTATTTCCTCATAGACTCTCTTGGGCCCCCCAGAGGAAAGGAGAGCATGTTGGAGGGGAAAACAAAAGCCCAGGCCGCATGGTGGATACTGGGCAACAGGCGGCTGGCCCTGGAGAGCCTGGAACTGAACATCTCCGGCTCAGAATCAGGAGACATGCAGGTGCACGCCACAGCAATACTCCGGGGAAGGGTTTCAGGCCTCTCACCAGGGGATCAGGATGTGGAAATAGAATTGGAGGTGGATGGAGCCGGGTACAGAATCGCTCATGCACAGGTTTTTGATGTGGACTTTTTACCTTCTGGTGAGTCCTCGGTGCAAATCACAGGAGTTCTTGAACCTGTTAGGCTGCCGGAAAAGGCTCATAGAGGAGGCCTTCAATGATATCGGTTCAGGTTGATCGGGTGGGACTCATCCCTGACAGCGGCTCCATGAGTGTGTTTCTGAAGGACCAGGCTGCAGGGAGGTTCTTAATAATTCAAGTGGGGGTTTTCGAAGGAACTGCAATTCTTCAAGGCATAAACAAGATCCCGACCCGAAGGCCTCTTAGTCATGACCTAATGGTGAGCCTCATCCGAACCCTTGGAGGCGAGATCCAACATCTCATAATCCATGACCTGGTGGAGAACACCTATTACGGCAGGATCCTTTTGCTCAGGAAGGGGAGGGAAATCTTTCTGGATACCCGCCCCAGCGACGGCATTGCCCTGTGTGTGAGAGTAGGCGCTCCCATATTCGTTGAGGATAAGCTCTCGGAGCATTTTGTGGACGAGATGGATCTGCTGATGGCCATTTCCCAGGGTGATGAAACCGTGCATTAGGCCCAAGTCGGGGGAGCAAGCCCCTAGGGAAGTATCACTCGCGGCGCAAGTCTCCGGAAATCCCGGTGGAGCATGGCAGCAAATGCCCTGCCTCCCAAAGCTTTCCAGAAATTCCTGCAGAGCAAGGAGTGCAACCACATTGGAGGCTGCCGGAAATCCTGCGGCTTCGACTTGACTAATGGAGAGGGGAGCAGTCATGGAGCTTAAAGCTTTTAAGGAGATTCCCAAGGTGAGAGTTGAAGATCTCAGATGGAAGTGTGATCCGGGCTGTATGGGGTTTCTTACCACGGACGAGGTCAAGGCCTCAGGAGAGATAGTGGGTCAACTAAGGGGAGTGGAAGCCCTCAAGATGGGCCTGGAGATAGAGGGAGAGGGCTACAACATTTATGTTTGCGGAGCAACGGGCACGGGCCGCAGTACTGCTGTGAAACGTCTCCTGGAGGAGCTAAAAAAGCAAAGGCCTGTGCCGGATGATCTTTGCTATGTGAATAACTTCAAGGATCCTGACTCTCCAAAGGTTCTGGACTTTCCACCCGGGAAAGGAGCCTGGTTCAAAAGAGAGATGGAGAAGCTTGTGGAGTCTTTGAGGCTGAAGATACCCAAGCTTTTTGAATCAGAGCTTTACCAAGAAAGAAAAAAGGGCATAGTGGAGCGCATCCGGGCTCAGGAGAAGTCCATTTACAAGGAGTTCGAGCGCAAGATTGCGGGAGAAGGTTTCAACATGGTGGTGATCCCCATGGGTCCGGTCTCCCGAACAGAGCTTCTTCCCATTGTTGAGGGTCAGCCGGTGCCCTGGGAACAGCTGGAGGCTCAGGTGGAGGCGGGCGGATTCCCACCTGAAAAGCTCGAGCAGATGAGAGCCCGTTATGAGGAATTGATGCGGGAGATGGGAGAAAGGATCTTTAGAGTCAGGGACTTGGAAAAAGAGCTTCAAGAAAAGATGGACAGCCTTGACAGGGAGATGGTGGGGCCTCTGGTCTCAGAGGAGATCGAGCCCATACGGGAGAACCTGGACAGGGCCAAGGCTGCCATCTATTTGGAAGAGGCCCAAAAGTATATCCTGGAGCACCTGGATCTTTTCAGACCCAGGCCTGAAGCGCCCCCTCAGGGAATCATGTCAGGGCCCTTTGCGGAATCCCAGGATCCTTTCTCTGTGTTCCAAGTGAACCTTCTGGTGGACAATTCAGAGACCCAAGGAGCCCCTGTAGTCATAGAGACTTATCCCACATACAGAAACCTTTTCGGAAGCATAGAGCGCACATTTGATCCTAGGGGAGGGATCTGGAAAACGGATTTCACCAAAATAAAGGCTGGCTCTTTCTTGAAGGCTAACGGAGGCTACCTGATCATACAGGCCCTGGATGCACTCATGGAGCCGGGTGTTTGGCAGGCTCTCAAAAAGAGCATCAAGCATGGGGAGGTGGAGATCCAGAATTTTGACCCCTTTGCCTTTTTTGCCGCAGCTTCCCTCAAGCCTGAACCGGTCAAGACCCAGGTGAAGGTCATAATGATAGGGGACTCGGAGGTTTACTACATCCTGTTCCACAGGGATGAGGATTTTAAGAAAGTTTTTAAAATCAAGGCGGACTTTGACACGGTCATGGAGAACAATCTGGAGGCTGTCCGCAAGTACTCGGAGTTTGTCCGAAAGATATGCCAAAAGGAAAACCTGCCGGCTTTTCACCAGGAGGCAGTGGCGGCCGTGGTCCAGCAGGGGGTGCGCATGGCAGGTCGAAAAAGCCGAATAAGCACCCGTTTCCACCAGGTGGCCGACTTGATAAGGGAGGCGGCTTACTGGGCAAAAAAGGAGGGCGCTCAGACCGTGTTGGCCCCTCATGTGGAGCATGCAGTGGACAGCCGCCACTGGAGATTCAATTTGGTGGAGGAAAAGCTCAGGGAGATGATCGCCGAGGGGACCGTTCTCATAGACACCGAAGGCTGGAAGGTGGGTGTGGTAAACGGCCTGGCAGTGTACGACATCGGAGACATATCCTTCGGGAAACCCTCCCGCATAACAGCCCAGACTTCCATGGGCAGAGAAGGGGTAATAAATATCGAGAGGGAAAGTGAGCTGGGAGGCCCCATTCACAACAAGGGTGTCCAGATCCTGAGCGGATATCTAAGAGGCCGATATGCCCAGGACAAGCCCTTGAGCATCAGCGCCAGCATATGCTTTGAGCAGTCCTACAGCGGTGTGGAGGGCGACAGCGCCTCCTCCACGGAACTCTATGCCATTCTCTCCAGCCTGTGCGGGCTTCCCATAAGACAGGACATAGCGGTCACCGGCTCGGTGAACCAAAAAGGAGAGATTCAACCCATAGGAGGGGTGAACCAGAAGATCGAGGGCTTCTTTGATGTTTGCAGGATCAAGGGCCTCACAGGCACACAAGGGGTCATGATACCGGCTCAGAACGTGGGGGATCTGATGTTGAGAAAAGACGTGGTGGAGGCTGTGGCTCAAGGCAGCTTTTCAGTGATCCCGGTAAGAACCGTGGATGAGGGCATCCAGATCCTAACCGGGGTGCAGGCCGGGGAGAGGGGCCCGGACAACATGTTTCCGGAAGGCACTGTGAACTACCTGGTGGACATGAGGCTCAGGGAGATGGCAGAAGGCATGAAACAGTTCTGGAAGAGCTAAGATGTGGGGCCGCGGGAAAGGAGAATTCTAAAATGCACAGGTTCGTGTTCATGAAAGTGAAGGATGTGATGACCCATGAGGTCAGGACAGTGACTTCCCACACCACAGCAGGGGAGCTCAGAAAGCTCTTCGAGCAATATGACTACAACTGCTTCCCGGTTCTGGAAGAGGACAAGTTGGTAGGGGTTGTGACCAAGTTCGATTTTCTAAAGACACTTGTTTTTCAACCCACCTCCATGACACCGGCTTACGAGGAGCTCATGAAAAGGGCTGTTTCTGATTTCATGACCAGAACCCCTTTTTATGTGGATCCAGAGCAGCCCCTCACCCGCGTCTTGCAGCTCATGATAGAGACCCGCAAGAACAGTTTCCCGGTGCTGGACGAGAAAGGGCACCTGGTAGGGATAATCACGTACAGCGATCTTTTGAAACACATAGGCTGAGACACCCAGCGGAACACCCCCGTCAGTTCCGGTGAAATTTGGGGAGGAGACCATCATGATGAAGATTCGCATCTCAGGGCAGAACTCTGCATCTTATCGGGGTCCTGTGCTGGCTGTGGGGACCCTGGAGAATCCAAGAGCAGATCAGGGAGTGCTGGCAGAGCTGGACAGAGCTTCCAGGGGCTGGGTCAAGAGGCTGCTGGCTTCAGGGGATTTCAGGGGCAAACCCGGGGAGATCCTGGTCCAGCGCACCATGGGGGCTCTTCCTTTTGGGAGGCTGATGCTGGTGGGCCTGGGCAAAAAGGAGCAGTTCAAGTTGGAGGGCTGGAGATCCGCAGCAAGTAAGGCGGCCCAGGCCTGCAGAAGCTTGAGAGTGGAGGGCTTTGCCATGAGCCTCCAGGATCCACCCAATCTGGAATTGGGAAAAGAGACCTTGGCGGCCGCGGCGGTGGAGGGAGCTCTGCTGGGCCTCTATAGGTTTGCAGGTTACAAAAAGGAGCAGCCTGAAGAGCCGGATCCCAAGGAAATGGTGCTTCTGCCTGGGGGACGCACGGGGGGGAGGCTGGCAAAGACAGTAGAGGAGGCGATTGTGGTGTGCGAGGCGGTTTGTTGGGTGAGGGATCTGGTCTCCCAGCCCTCCAACCACCTGACCCCCGCCCGTCTGGCCGAGCAGGCAGCCCTCATGGCCAAGTCCTTTGGGCTGAACTGTACAGTGCTGGAAGAAGATGAACTTCGGGCCTTGAACATGGGTGGACTCCTGGGGGTGGCCTCAGGGAGCAAGGAACCTCCGAGATTCATCGTGCTGGAGTACGGGAAGGGTTTTAAGGCTTATCCAACGCTGGCCCTGGTGGGCAAGGGGATCACCTTTGACAGCGGGGGAATAAGCCTTAAGCCTGCAGAGAAGATGGATCAGATGAAAGATGACATGGCAGGAGGGGCGGTGGTCCTGGGGGTGATGCAGGCTGCAGCCAGGCTGAGGCTCCCCTTGCATCTGGTCGGCCTGATTCCTGCCACCGAGAACCTGCCCTCCGGATCTGCCTACAAACCAGGGGATGTTCTGACCACCATGTCCGGGAAAAGCATCGAGGTGACCAACACCGATGCCGAGGGTAGGCTCATCCTGGCCGATGCCCTCAGCTACGCTCTGAGATTCAAGCCTGAGCTCATAATTGACCTGGCTACACTTACCGGGGCATGCATAGTGGCCTTGGGGGACCAAGTGGCAGGGCTTATGGGCACAAGCCAAGAGGCCATGGAAAAACTCAGAAAGGCCTCAGAGGCCACAGGGGAGGATGTTTGGCCTTTGCCTTTGAAGGAGGAGTACGAGGAGCTGATCAAGAGCGATGTGGCCGATGTGAAAAACGCCGGGGGCAGAGAGGCTGGTGCGATTCAAGGTGGGTTGTTTCTTAAGAAATTCGTGGGAGAGACCCCTTGGGTGCATCTGGACATAGCAGGGCCGGTCTGGGCGGACAAGGAGCGGCCCTATCGGCCCAAGGGAGCCACTGGCTTTGGAGTGAGGCTCCTGGTGGAGTTCTTGAAAGGGTGGGGGAGGAGGTGAAGAGTGGAGAGTGAAGAATGAAGAATGAAGAATGAAGAGTGGAGAATGAAGAGTGGAGAGTGAAGAATGAAGAATGAAGAATGAAGAGTGGAGAGTTAAGAGTTGAGGGGCCGAGGTCGTCTTAACCAGGCCAAATAGACTGGATAGACCAGACAGACGGAATAGACCAGATAGACGGAACAGACTAGATAGACGGAATAGACCATAATCTGTTGTCAGCCTGGCTCCTGATCGAAGCTTCCGTGGCGGCCTTGTCCCCCGGCAAACCTGCCTGCCCCGTTTAGGGACTCCCCGCTTTGAATTGTCTTCATGCCCAAAGAGAACTCGTTTTTCATGGCCTCTGAGAAGGGCAGCTCCACTCCCTGATAAGCCGAGAGCCGATCGTTCCTTAAGCAGACCTGAGGGAAACGGGCTATCTGTGCTGCCAGCTCCAAAGCCTGGTCCAAAGCCTTCCCTTTTTCCACCACACGGTTCACCAGGCCCATCTCAAGGGCCTCCTGGGCTTCCACTGCTCTGCCGGTCAGGATCATGTCCAAGGCCCTGGAGAGCCCTATAAGCCGCGGCAAACGCACGGTTCCCCCGTCTATTAAGGGCACGCCCCAGCGCCTGCAGAAGACCCCGAAGACCGCATCCTTTTCTGCCACCCTAAGGTCGCACAAAAGGGCCAGCTCAAGCCCCCCGGCCACAGCATACCCAGCCACAGCAGCCACCACCGGCTTGGACAGGAACATCCGGGTGGGCCCCATGGGCCCGTCCCCATCGGGCTCCAGTCGGTTGCCCCGGCCCTCACTAAAGGCCTTAAGATCCGCCCCCGCACAGAAATGACCTCCCACACCGGCCAGGACTCCTGCCAGCATGGAGGGGTCCTGCTCGAAGCCTCTGAAAGCCTCTGCCAACTCCTCTGCAGTGGCCCTGTCCACAGCATTCCTGACATGAGGTCTGTTTATGAGGATCAAGGCCACAGATCCGCGGCTCTCTGTTATCACGTTCTTCATTGGTTGCATTTCCGGCCTTGGAATGCCCGACTCAAACCAGCACTGAAGGCTTCAACAAGGGGCTCGGGGCTGAAAATAAGTTCTCAAAGGTTCTTGCGGGCAAAGAGTTCGTAAGTCTCCACATCCTTTCGGGAACCTATGATGAGAGGCACCCTTTGGTGAAGTTCTGTGGGCTGGATCTCCAGTATGCGTTCATAGCCTGTGGAGGCCGCCCCACCTGCCTGCTCCACCAGGAGCGCCAGTGGATTGGCTTCATACATGAGTCTCAATTTTCCTCTGGGGCTGCCTGGATCTCTAGTGTCCTCAGGGTAAAGAAAGATGCCCCCTTTGAGGAGGTTTCTGTGAAAGTCAGCCACTAGAGATCCTATGTACCTGGAAGTCTTGGGCCTTCCTGTGGCCGGATCCTCCTGCTTTATATAGTCTATATACTCACGGGTGCCTTGCTTCCAGTAAGGATAACGGGACTCGTTGGCACTGTAGATCTTTCCGATCTCAGGGATACGAATGTTGGGGTGGGAGAGAAAGAACTCCCCCACGCTGGGATCCAGTGTGAAGCCGTTCACCCCTTTCCCGGTGGTGTAGACCAGCATGGTGGAGGAACCGTAAACAATGTAGCCGGCACCCACCTGCTTGATGCCCTGCTGCAGCACATCCTGCAGCGTGCAGGGCTGATTGCTAGGGGTGAGCCTGCGGTAGATGGAGAAGATGGTGCCTATGGAGACGTTGGAGTCTATGTTGGAGGAGCCGTCCAGTGGATCGAAAAGGATTGCATAGTCACCTCTTGGGTATTGTTCAGGGATGTGCACCAGATCCGGCTCTTCCTCTGTGGCTATGACACAGATCCTTCCAATGTAACTCAGGGCCTGTATGAATGTTCGGTTGGCGAAAACGTCCAGTTTCTGCACCTCGTCCCCGGTTACGTTCACATGCCCGGTTGGTCCCAAAATATCCAGGAGGCCGGCCTTGGTGACTTCCCTGGAGACGATCTTGGCTGCCAGGATAATCTGTTGAAGAATTGCCGAGAAATCCCCCCTACCGCCCCATTCCCTCTGGCCCTGCAATATGTGCTGCTCTACTGTTACTATTTCTGAGCCCATTTGATCCCTCCGACTCCCTCCCTGCTCAGGGGCTGGACTGTTTGGATTTGCTCTTGTTTGCTTTCTGGGTGCTTGAACTCTGGGTCTTTTTGGAAGAAGAGCTTCCTGAAGGGGCTTTCCCCCCGGTAGAGCTCTTCTGCTTTGTTTCTGGCTTTGTTGCTGAGGCTAGAGGCTGAGTTTTCTTGGTAGTTTTTACCTGCCCCCCGCTTCCCCCCGATGAGGACTTGGAAGAAGTGCTTTTGGGAACAGAGCCGCTTTTGGCTTTCTCTTTGGCAGAGGACCCAGAAGAGGCCTTTTTCTCCTCTGGTGAGGCTTTGGCAGGTTCTGCCATGGATTTCTCTCCCGGGTCAGGTGGGAGCCCCCCGGCTGCTTCCACAGTGGAGTTCCATTGCTGGGATTGGGCAGCCAAAAACAAGCGCTCCTCCCGCAGTGCCCCGGCCAGCGGCTTGGCTCCTTCCATCAAGAGTCTCAAGAGCTGCTCCAGAGGGGAGTACTTTTCCCCCAGCTCTTTTTTCATGTTTTGCAAGCGCCTGCGAAGTCTTTCAGCCTCAAGAAGAAGCATTTCTGTCCTGGTTCCCAAGTACCTCAGACGAACTAAAGACTCAGCCTGTAGTCTGGCCAACCCCCTGAGTTTTTTCAAGACCGCTTCTCTCTGCGCACCGGCCTGGTTCTCTTCCTCTCCCAGAGACCTTGCCAAGCTTTCCATCTCCAGATTCCTTCTCTCAATCTGGGTGCGCACCTCCAGCCTTTCTGTGGCGGTCTCTTTAAGGCACCTGTCCATCTTGGCCGCCAACTCCGGCATCCTGGTGGGAAGATTCCTAAACCTGGCAGCCATCCAGGCAGCCCAGTCCGCCTCGCTTCTCTCCTTGTATTGCCTCGCCGCCGGGGGCTTTTCCAGAAAATCCGACTCGGTCTCCTGTTTTGCCAGCAAAGGGATCTTGACCCCAATCCCCTCCACCTGGCTTTCCCCCTGGCGCACACAAACCATAACCCCAAGATCCTCCGCCACCGCGGCTTCCAATTCTCCGGCCTGGGCCAGAACCCCCAGATAAAAGGTCTCCAGGACAACTGGAGAGCTCTGCGCTGTGAGCCGGGTGCGCAGAACCACCCGACCCCTCTGAAGGAACACCGAAGGGGCCTCCACTCCAGGGGCCAGGGTGGAGTTGATTTTTATGCTTGAGCCGCTTGTGACTGACAAGATGGAGTTCTCGCCCGCTTTCAGCTCCATGGCTCCCCCACCCTCAGTGGTAACTAGGTCCCCACCGAAAAGAGGATCCCCCAGATGGAGGTGCACGGTTTCTCTGGCCCCTGAGCGGAGCACCAGGACCTCCCCATCCAGTTTTTCCACCTTCCCGAATGGATCTCCAGGTTTTTCCTGCCCTGAGTCCTGGCTGGAGGAGCACCCCCATACCCAACCAAGCATCATAAAGCAAAGAAAAACACGCTTTGCTCCCCTCAAGGCCCAGGGGTGCTTCACCCCAATCCCAATCCGTCGAGCCATGAGCTTTAAGTCTTTGGTCATACCAGCCTCGCATTCACCCGGTAAACCCGAGTCATCCCATCCTAGACCAGATGGATCCCCTGATCAACCTGAATCACACCCAGCCTCTCTTGGGTGCTTCTGGCCCAGAAAAGGGGCTAACCTGGAGCATTCCCCAAAGCCTGTGAGTTTGGGGGCCCAAGCCCTCAGGCCCCGGCTCAGGCTTTGGCATATCCCGACTCAAACCAAGACCAAATCTAAAGCCCAGAATCAGGGCGTTTCTTGGTATGAACTGCTTTGTGCATACATGTCATTAAGATAGCCCGCATTGTCCACTCATCCTGAATAGCGCAGGGTAAGGTGCCTGCCAGGTATTTGACAAGGCCTCCCCAGCCGTTATAATCGAAATTGCTTCTGCAACACTGCGGGACCACAAGGGAAACTTAAGGGACGGCCGGCTATGTCTCTTGGCAGGGGTAGGCGGCACAGCTCAAGTCCCTCAATCCATCCTGGAGGTCGGTGCATGAGAAAGGTCTGTGTTATAGCCGGCGGCATGTGCAAGTGGGGGATTCGCAACGCCTCACAAAGGGACATGTTTCAGGAGGCGGCCAGGGCCTGTTTCCTGGACAATCCCCATGTGAGCAACAAGGACGTGGACGGGATCATAGTTTCCTCGGCCTACACCGAGCGCTGCTCCTTCCAGACGCATCTGGCCCCTCTTGTGGCCGAGCATGTGGGTATAAAACCCAGGAGCGTGTGCATGAGGGTTGAGCTGCTTTGCGCCAGCGGCAGCTCCGGGATAATTACTGCTTACGGGCTCATAAAGGCCGGGGTGGCTGATGTGGTCATGGTCATTGGGGGTGAGAAGCTTTACATGCCTCAAAAATGGGAGGTGTTTTACAGCGAGATGGCCTCTGTGGACCATGATTGGGACGGGGCCCAAGGCTTGGGGCTGCCTCCGGCAGCCTTCGCCATGGTAGCCAAGCAGCATATGAAACAGTTCGGCACCACAGAAGAACAGATGGCCATGGTCTCGGTGAAAAACAGGCGAAATGGACTAAACAACCCCATGGGTCAGTTCCAGGAGCCCATAGATTTGAACACTGCTTTGAACGCCAAGGCCATAGTGCGCCCCATGAAACTATACGACTGCTGCCCCATAACCGACGGCGCTGCAGCTGTGATCCTGGCATGCGAGGAGAAGGCCAAAGATCTCACGGACAAGCCCTTGGTGTACATAATGGGAACCGGTCAAGCCTCTGTGCATAACATGTCGGCCAACATGCCGGACTGGACTACCTGGGTGGCCCTGCGCACTGCAGCTCAGCAGGCTTACAAGGCGGCCGGAATAGGCCCTTCTCAGATCAACGTGGCCCAGACCCACGATTGCTTCACCATATCCGAGATCATAGAGTATGAGGATTTGGGATTCTGCGAGAAAGGCGAAGGAGGGCGCTTTATCCAGGAAGGCCAGTCAGACTTCGGAGGCAAGGTGCCGGTGAACACCGACGGGGGGTTGCTCTCTTGCGGCCATCCTTTCGGAGGCACTGGCATAAGGCAGGCCATAGAGATAACCCGCCAGCTGAGGGGGGATGCGGTCAGGCAGGTGGAGGGAGCTCAATTCGGTCTGACACACAACTTGAGCGGCTTTATAGCAGCCCATACGGTACTGATATACGGGAGGGAGGCCTGATGCAGAGCATGGAACTGTTCCAAGGAAAATACATAGGCAGTATGGATCTGTATCCCCAGCAGGCGCCGGAGTTCAACAGAGTGCATCCCTTCTACGAAAACCTAAAGCAAGGCCGCTTTACAACCACCCGGTGCAAGAGTTGCGGGACAAGAGCCTTTCCGCCTCGGGTGGTCTGCCCTGAATGTATGTCAGAGGAGCTGGAATGGGTGGATCTGCCCACCCAGGGGACAGTACTGGTGGTCACAGAGGAAGAAGTGGGGGTGCCTCTTGGTTTCGAAACTCCCCTCATACATGCCCTGGTGGACCTGGACGGGCAATTGAAGATTTTCACAAGGATAGTAAACGCCCGGGTGGGGCAACTGAAGGAGGGGGATCGGGTTCGCCTTTACGTGTTCCCTGTGCCCCCTGTGCCCATGGAAAAGGGAAGGGATCTGGTGCAGGTGCCAAGGGTCTATTACGCCTTTGAGCCGGTGGCCTGAGTCTTGGCCCGCGGGGGCTTTTTCTTTGGGCTCCCCGCGGCTCCGGCTTGGCCTGCCCCGGGAATGAACTCTCGAAATTTTAGGAATAATTCCTCCAGCTTGTGGAGGTAGTAATCAACATTTAGATCTGGATTGGCGTGGTCGTAATCTGAAGCCAGCTTGCAGTTCTCGTAGACCTTTACTGTCTTGCGCGTGCCGGTCACATAATAGGAAACCTGGTCCCCGGCCCTGTAAGTGCGGCCGGATGAAATGGCCAACTCATAGCTGGCCGATGGGTTTCTTTTCTTAGCAGCCACTTTCTGGCGATAGGTCTCTGGGGACTCGGTGAGGGTCTCTGTTTTTGCAAGCCAGGAAATATCCATCTGATGGGCCTTTATCCGCTCTTGGAACTCATCCCTAAGAAGTTGAATTTCCTCAGCCTTTCCCTCCAGAAAAAGCCGCAGCATGGAAGATAGAAACTCCCTGAGGTATCTTTCCATCCCCCTGGAGCGCAAAGCGCTGCCTTTTATGAGGATCTGCCCCTTCTCACTCAAAAGGGCGTAGTTTTTCCTCTTGTAAGAGAACATGGCTGGATAAACTCCGGCCATCTCCACCTGGATGCCTTCCGGCAGACTCGAGGAGAGCCTTTCCACCAGCTCACAGGCCTGGTCCCGGGACTCCAGACCCGGAGGCGGCAGGAAGTATATGCCGTCTGTGTCAAGCTCAACTGGTTCACAACCCTCTTGCTCCAGCCAGCTCAGCATCTTTCGAATGATCTCCCGGCCCAACCGGGTCACCTCGGCTGCAGCCTCAGGGTCGGCGAACTGGTGCAGCTCGGTTCCCAGGTATCCGTAAAAGGAGTTGATCAGGACCTTAAAGGTCTGCTGCAAAGCTTGATAGTAGTCCCTGAGATGGGGATCCGGTTCATTTTGGGCCAGTTGTTTTGCTTGGAGTCTGAAGGTCCTGAGTTCGTCCAAAAGCGGCAGGAAAATCCCCAAGTCGTCGTTGGAGGGCCTGATCTTGTATGAGAGCATTATGGAGGGGTAAAGGGATGCCACGTCGCAGTGGATCACGTTTTTCACTAAGCCCACTCGGAAAACATCTGTGTAGCCTCCTTCGAACTGCTCCGCCCTCCCGGGAGGCTTGGGGACCGAGGCTTTTCTTCGAAGGTATTCTCTTAGGAAAAGGGAGTTGATCTTGGTGGCGTTGCCCCTCACGAAAATGTTCTGGTAGGAAAAAGGAAAGATCCTGGCTTGCAAGAAAAAGGGGTGACCCAGCAGCTCCGAAAGCGCAAGCGTTTCTTTTACATCGTCCAGGTTGTATTGCTTTAGGGCCTCGGGCTGCTTCTCGTAAAACCACTGAATCCGGTCCCTCTCGATGTAGGTGCGGTCCTCTTGCGCAAGACCGAAGTGGATGGCCGCTGCCTTGAGGCCGTAGCTCTCCATCTCCCTTGCTGTAACATCGTAGTACTGAAGCAAAAACATGGTATCCACCAGGTGACGGCCGAAGACTTCCATGCGGGTATAATCAATCACCCTCTCGGCAACCGTGAAACGGGAGCGTCTGATCTTGACCTCCTGGCCCTGCCTTCCCCACATGAGTCGAATCCCGTGTCTCTTGGCTCTGGCGGCTATGTACTCAAGATCAAAGTTAAAAAGGTTGTGACCTTCTATCACATCCGGATCAAGCTGCTGAATACGATCTCCCAAAGCCTCCAACATCTCTGGTTCGGACATCTCGCCGCCGAAAAGCACCTCTGAATAACCCTTGTTATCCATGAGGGCGATGGATAAGATCCTGTCCTCCTCCCGCTGGGGGTTGGAGAACTCATAGCCAGGCGCACAAGCTGTCTCTATGTCCAAAGCCATGCGGTGCAGATCCCTGAAATTCATGCCTTTGAAGAGCGTTTTTCCTGTGAGCAGGAGATGCTGATGAACCGGATCCGAAAGGAAAAGGTAGGGAGCTTGTGGATCTGAAGGGGCTTGGCCGCTTCGGCGCTGCAGATGGTCCCGGAGCCTTAGGCACTCGCTCCAGGATGGGCACAAGACCAGAAACCTGTAAGGATTCTCCCCGCAAAGCCTCTCCAGGGAGAAATCCACTTTCACATTGGCCAGCAAGGAAGCCTCCTCCAGAAGCAGCAAAGGCCTGAAGGGCTCATCTCTTATATGAAGCTCTCCAGATTCCCCCCGCAAAAAGAGCCTCATGGTATGCTCGTCAGCCTGCTCCACAGCCAGGATCCGTTGCGTGGGGTCAGCCCCGAAAAGTATAGGACTCTCTTTTTCTAGGCTCTCTTGCACCTGGACACCTCTTTTCTGTTATGGATTGAAAATCATGGTAGTCGAGGTGGCTGCAATAGGCAATCTGGAATAATCAGAAGGACTAAGTGAGAAGGGAAGCTCTGGAGATCTGAGGTGACCAAAAGAACCGGACAGACAAGATAGTTAAGCCCGGACTATTCTCCAAAGCCTGTGAGTTCGGGGGCTCCAGCCCCCAAGCCCACGGTCACTCTTTGGCATATTCCGACTGAGAGCACGACCAAAGCTGAAACCGAAAGGCAGGGTGCTTTTGAGTGTGGACCGGTCTTTCCAAAGGTGTCATAAAGATAGCCCGCAATATCCACTCATCATTAATAATGCGGGCTAGATAGATCTGAGTCTGCCTTCAGCCACCCAGGTAGGCTTTTTTTATGTGTTCATCCTTGAGAAGCTCTTCGGAGGTTCCTTCCAGCACCACCCTGCCTGTCTCCAGAACATAGGCCCTGTGGCTGTTGCGAAGGGTGCGGGTGGCGTTTTGCTCTATGAGAAGCATTGTGACACCTTGCTGATTCAGTCTTCGCAGGACGCCGTAGATCTCGCCTGTCACAACAGGGGCGAGTCCCAAGGAGAGCTCGTCCAGCAGCAGCATGGAGGGGTTGGACATGAGAGCCCTGCCTATGGCCAGCATTTGCTGCTGGCCTCCGCTCATGGTGCCGGCTATCTGCTTCTGTCTTTCCTTGAGCACAGGGAAAAGCTCAAACACACGCTCAAGGCTCTCTTTAAGACGGGATCTGGCAGCAGGAGGGTAGGCCCCCATCTCCAAATTCTCATAAACTGTCATCTCCCTGAAAATCCTTCTTCCTTCGGGCACACAGGAGACCCCCATCCTGGTGATCCGAAAAGGGGGCTCCAGGGTTATGTCCTTTCCCTGGAATTCGATCTTCCCGCCTCGAGGATGGTGCAGCCCCAATATGGTCTCAAAAAGGGTTGTTTTCCCTGCCCCATTGGCCCCCAAAACAGTGACCACCTCCTTGCTTCTGACCTCCATGCTCACATCCCACAGCACCTGGGCCTCTCCCCGGAAAACCCTGATGGCTCTTACTTCAAGCATCGGATTCCCCCAAATAGGCCCTCAAGACCAGCGGATCTGAAATCACATCCTGGGGTGTGCCCTCGGAAATCTTTTGCCCTTGGTCCAGCACTATGACCCTGTCGCATGCCTTCATTATGGCTCCCATAACGTGCTCCACCCAGAAGACCGTTATGCCCCTCAGACTTCTTATCTCTTCTATCAATTCCAAGGCTTGGAGCACCTCAGACGGGTTCAACCCGGCCAGAACCTCGTCCAAGAGAATCAATTTCGGCTTTGTGGCCAAGGCTCTTGCCATCTCCAGCTTTTTTTTCTGGATCAAGGTCAGCTCCCCGGCCGGCCTCTGGGCCCATGAGGAAAGCCCCACGAACTCCAACTCCGCCACGGCCTTTTGCTGCCTGTCATGCTTGCTCTGGTCTGCTCGCTTTGTGCCAACCATGCCCACCAGCACGTTCTCCAGGCAACTCATCTTGAGAAAGGGCCTGACTATCTGGAAGGTCCTTCCAATGCCTTTGCAGCATATCTCATACGGCTTGAGCCCTGTTATCTTCTCCCCCTCCAAAAACAAATCTCCCGCTTCAGGGGGGAAAACCCCACTTATGAGGTTGAAAAGGGTTGTCTTGCCTGAGCCGTTGGGCCCTATGAGCCCCACCACCTCCTTGGCCCCGAGTTGAAAGCTCACCCCTTTTAAGGCGCTTAGCCCTCCAAAGGATTTGCTTAGCTGATCTCCCTCCAGCAAGAAGCTCACTTTTTCCCCCAAAATCTCAATGCAAGCCCTGCTATGCCCTCAGGTGCAAAACGTGCTATGGCCAAGGCTACAAGGCCGAACAGAAGCAGGTGATACTCCCCGTATATCCTTATGTACTCGGAGAGCACCTCCAGCAGAAAGGCCCCCAGGATGGGCCCAACGAAGCTTCCCATGCCCCCTATCACGGCCATTGCCAAAACCAAGAACATCTGCCCCAGGGAAGGGATATCCGGGGTTATAAGCATCAAGTAATGGCCGTAGAGTCCGCCTGCCAGCCCGGCCATACCGCTTGAGAAAGTGAAGGCCAAGAGCCTTACCCTCACGGTGTTGACGCCGGAGGTGGCAGCAGCCAGCTCATCGTTCAGCACAGCTCTGAAGGCCAAGCCCATATCCGAGGACAAAATGCTTCTTATCAGGAACAAGACAACAATGGTGACCGCCAGAAAAAGGAAGTAATAACTGGTCTTGGAGTAGTGGGTGAAGAAGCCAGGCACCTGCAGCCCCATGGTGCCTCTGGTCCATTGTTCCTCATTGGTGATGACTATTCGAAGAATCTCCGAAAAGCCCAGGGTGGTAAGGGACAGGTAGATTCCCCCCATGCGGATGCAAAGCCCTCCCAGAGCAGCCCCCAGAAGCCCCGCTGTCAGGCTACCCAGAATGATTCCGACAGCAGGATGAACTCCTGCATAAAGGGCCAGCATTCCCGAGGCATAGGCCCCAACTCCGGCAAAAGCAGCATGGGCGAAGGATACCTGCCCGGTATAACCTGCTATCAGGTTCCAGGAAGAGGCCAGCATCACATAAAACAAACCTATGATGGCCACATGAAGCCAGTACTGGTTCAGGAGAAAGGGAGGCAGTAGAGCCAAGACAAGTATGAGTGCAAACCCCAAGCTTCTCATGTGCGCTGTCCGAAAAGCCCCCAGGGCCTAAGAACCAAGACCCCTATGAGGATCAAGAATCCGAAGACCTGCCTATAGTCTGTTGAGATGTAGGCAGCTCCCAGGTTTTCCAAGATTCCAAGGACAAGTCCTCCCACCACACAGCCCTTCAAAGAACCCATGCCTCCCAAGACCACCACCACAAAAGCCGTTAGGCTCACGCCCGAGCTTCCTGAGGGCGTCACCGGGAATATGGGTGCTATTATTACTCCGGCTGCGGCTGCCAAAGCTGATCCAAGCCCGAAGGAGAGCATGTTCACCTTGAGATGGTCCACCCCCACCATGGCGGCCATCCCGCGGTCCTGAGAGACTGCCCTGATACTCTTGCCGAACCAAGTGGTGCGAATGATATACATCACCAAGCCAAGTACGGCCAGGGCCAGGAAAAAGGAGACAAGCCGCTGGTTCCCATAGTGGAAAAGGCCCAGAAGGTTAGAGGCTCCCGATACCAAGGAAGGGGGCTTTGTAGGATAAGGCCCGAAAAGCAAAAGAGCTGCGTTTTGCAGGATTATGGAGAGAATGAACGTGATTATGAGGGAATACATTTCGTCCCCGTATGTGGGGCGTATGAGGGCTCTCTCTATAGCCAGACCAGCCAAAAACACAATCACCACAGCCAAGGCCATGGAAAGTACGGGGGGCAGGCCCAAAATGACGCTGAGCTGGTAGCTGAAATAGCCGGCAAAGATGTAAAGTTCCCCATGGGCAAAGTTCACCACCCTCATTATACCCACCACAAGAGAGACCCCGATGGCGGAGATGGCGTTTATAACCCCTATCACCAGGCCGTTGGTCATGTACATGAGAAACTCTGTCACGGCTTTGCCCTTCTCACCCTTATGTGTTCAAGATCAAAAAAGCTGGCCTTATGTACCAGAAGGCGCCGGATAACCTGCCCCGGCGCCTTCTGGTATTTGAAGACACCCAACAGCCTACTTACCTCTGACCAGGGCCCCTGTGGCGGCCTCCTTAGGGTAGACAACCACCTGCTTTTTGTTTTGCCACTGTACCACCAACATGGGGGGCATCCACTGGTGGTACTCGTATGAGCCCTGATTCAGCCCGAACTTCACCACACCGGTTGTGACCTCCAACTCGGTCTTTTCAAGGGCTTCCACCAGGGCCTGGTTCTTGGTGGATTTTGCCCTGTTGATGGCGTCGGCTGCTATCAAAATCACATTGTAGATGGAACGGGTCTTATAATCGGTGGGGTCCTTGCCGAACTTCTTCTTGTAGTCCTCCCAGAACTTGCGGCTGGTGGGGGTGAGATGCACTGCCTCGTGCATGCTGGACATGAAGAGTTCAAGCTCCCCTGCCTCCCCCACATTCTTCCAGAAGCTGTCCCAGAGACTGGGGGGACCCGCCCCGTCCAGGACCAGAGCCTTGGGCGCAAGCCCCACCTCATGGGCCTGAGCCAAGAAGAAATGCAGCCCTGTCCCGTAAATATAGGCCAGGACTATGTCCGGACTCTCCCCTTTTAGTTTTGTCAATTCAGTGTAGAAATCCTTGGCCTCCCTTTCCACTTTCAATGTGAAAAAAGGCACGTTCATTTTCTTGAGATTCAACTCGGTGCGCTCGGCTATACCCACGCCCCAGTCGGAGTTCTCCCTTACAATAGCCACCTTTTTAAATCCCATGTCCTTTACAAAGGGGGCCACATAGAAGTCCACCACTCCGCTGTTGGCCGGGCCAGCCCTAAAAACCCACTTGTAATTCTTCTTGGTGATGTCGTCGTGCCAGGCCTCGCAAATGATAAAGGGGACCTGGTACCTGTTGGCCACCTCTATTTCCGCCAGAGCAGAGGAAGAGTGACTTTCCCCCACCACGATAGGGACCTGGTCCCTGGTGACCAGCTTCTCGAAACCGGAGGCCGCCTTTTCAGGGACTCCGCCTGTGTCCTCGAAGATCACCTCCAAGGGTTTTCCCAAGACTCCTCCCGCTGCGTTGATGTGATCCAAGGCAAGGGAGATCCCTTCCTCAAAGGCCTTGCCAGTGGCGGCTGCAGGTCCTGTGCGGGGCCCCACCACGCCGATCTTCACAGCCTCGGCAGCCCAGCCCCCCACAGAGAACCCAGCCAAAAACAGGATCAAGAAACTCCAAAACACCATGCGCTTCATCTCACTCCCTCCTTTCCCCTTCCCGGAGCCTCAAGACGCTCCTGACCTCTCAACAAAAAAACCAAAACCAGACAAGCCGGGTAGCAAATCTTAAATCGAAAATTAAGCCTCTGCAAGCTTCAACTTCCCTCTGCTTAAATCAGCGGAAAAGGGGCTCCAAAGGCATTAGAAATTATGGAGAAATCCGCTCCAGCTGGGATCGCCTCCCAAGATCGGTGAATACTGATTCCCAACCCCAAGCCCCATTCCTATGAGACCCCAATCATCCAGCTTCCTTTGAAAAACGCACACCAGAGCCCTATGGAATTATCCACACTCCAGCTAATGTTTTGAACCTGGCTGCCGATAAACAATAAAGATCTTTTTGATAAGTCCACGCCCAGCCGGGGGGGGCCGGATGGAGATACTTATAGCAGAAGACGACCCGACTTCCAGGCAGATCTTGGTCGCTTTGCTAAGCAAGTGGGGCTACAAGGTGCTGGCGACTTGCGATGGGGCCCAGGCTTGGGAGGCCCTGCAGGGAGCCGAGGCCCCAAGGTTAGCCATCTTGGACTGGATGATGCCTGAGATGGACGGCCCTGAGCTTTGCAGGCGGCTCAGGCAGGAGAAAGAGGGAAGGTCCCATTACACTTACATCTTGCTTCTTACGGCCAGGGGGGCCAAAGAGGACCTGGTTCAGGGCATGGAAGCAGGGGCTGATGACTACCTGGTGAAGCCCTTTGATCCCCAAGAGCTTAAGGTCAGGATAAGGGCGGGCCAGCGAATAGTGGAGCTGGAGGCTCAACTTCAGGCAGTCCAAGAGGAACTCAGGCGGCAATCCATGACAGATCCTTTGACCGGAATCCTGAACCGCAGGGCCGTGCTGGAGAGATTGGAGGCTGAAATCTCCAGAGCAGGCAGGGAAAACACCTCCCTAGGCCTGGGGATTGTGGACCTGGACCATTTCAAACAGGTCAACGACACCTTTGGGCATCTGGCCGGGGATGATGTCTTGAAAGAGAGCGTGAGAAGGGTTCGCGGGTCTCTTCGAGCTTACGATGTTTTCGGGCGGGTGGGAGGAGAGGAGTTTCTTGTGGTGCTTCCGGGCACTCCCCTAAGCGGTGCCAAAGGGGTGGCTGAGAGGCTCAGAAAAGCCATCTCTCAGTCCCCTGTGAGCACCCACAAGGGCCTCGCAAGGGTCACGGCCAGCTTGGGGGTGACGGTCTGGACAGGCCGCGAGGGGGTTGATTCTTTGATAGAAAGGGCTGACCGGGCTCTTTATATGGCAAAAGCCAAGGGCAGGAACCGAGTGGAAGCCTTGGCTGTTCAGGAGCCCGGGGAAGAAGCCGTTTCAGCCGAACCAGATCTGGGACAGGTTGCAAAGTGGAGGTGATCTCGATGGAGTCCTGGATCATGCTCCTGGGAATTCTTTCCTGCTTGGTGCTTGGTCTGAGAGCAATGGCTGTAGGTCAAGAACAGGCCAAAGAATCTTCAGGGAGAAGCCTGAGGGAGGCAGAGGAGCTTCTTGAGGCTCTCATGAGCTGCTCCAGGGACGCCATAGTTGTCCTGGACTCCCAGGGCAGGGTGGCGCTTTGGAGCAAGACCGCTCAGTCTGTTCTGGGCTGGTCGGAAAAGCAGGTCCTGGGAAGAAAACTTGAAGAGATCCTGCAATGCCGGGACCTGGAGAAATGCAAAGGTGCAGAATCACCAAAAGTGGTGCAGATGGTTTGTACCTCCTTGGGAGGGAATGAGATACCCATAGAGCTTTCCATCTTCGGGACAAGCCTCGGGGGGGAACCTCATGACCTGGTGATCCTTAGGGACGTCACCCAAAGGCGCCAAAGCGAAAACGAGCTTCTCAGGGCCAAGGAAGAGGCGGAAAGCTTTAACCGGGAGCTGGAACAGGCCATAGAGAGGGCCAACTGCATGGCCATGGAGGCTGAACTGGCCAACGCGGCCAAAAGCTCTTTTCTGGCCAACATGAGCCACGAGATCCGCACTCCCATGAACGGCATAATAGGAATGACCGGCTTGCTTCTGGACACCGATCTCACACCCGAACAAAGGGAGTATGCCCAAGTAATAAGAAACTGCGCCGAGTCTCTTCTTTCTCTGATCAACGACATACTGGATTTCTCAAAGATAGAGGCTGGCAAATTGGATCTGGAAATCCTGGATTTCGACCTCCGGCTAGCCCTTGAGGAGGTGGTGGAGGTGCTGGCCTTCAAGGCCGCTGAAAAGGGTCTGGAGTTTGTCTGCCTTGTGGAGCCTGATGTGCCTTCCCTTCTGAGGGGGGATCCCGGAAGGCTTCGCCAGGTCTTGTTGAACCTTGTGGGGAATGCCATCAAGTTCACCATCAAGGGAGAGGTTCTGGTGCGGGTAAGCCTGGAGGCCGAAACCGAGGAGAAGGTCACCTTGCGCTTCCAGGTAAGAGACACTGGGATCGGGATCCCCAGAGATAAGCAAAGACTCTTGTTCCGTCCTTTCACCCAGGTGGACGGCTCCACTACCAGGAAGTTCGGGGGCACAGGACTTGGGCTTTCCATCTCCAAGCGGCTGGTGGAACTTATGGGAGGAAACGTGTGGGTTGAGAGCTGGCCTGGGAAAGGTTCTGTTTTCTCTTTTACGGCTGTCTTGGAAAAGCAGCCCTTAGAGGGGGAGGTTTCCAGTCAACCTGGAGCGCCCCAGCTTCAAGGCAAGAGGGTCTTGGTGGTAGATGATCATGCTTCCAACAGGCTTCTTCTAAAGGTGCTCCTGGAGGGATGGGGATGCTTCTGTCAGGAGGCCCAAAGGGCACAGGAGGCCTTGCTGATGCTTAGGGAGGCCTACGAAAGCGGCAATCCTTTTCATGCAGCCATTTTGGACATGCTGATGCCTGAGATGGACGGGGATCGTCTGGGCAAAGCCATAAAAAAGGATCCCAGGCTGAAGGAGATCTGTCTAATCATGCTGACTTCCCTGGGGCGAAGAGGAGATGCCAGGAGGTTACGCGAGATAGGCTTTGCAGGTTATCTCACAAAGCCCGTGCGTGCCAGCCAGTTGCGAAGATGCCTGGAGACTGTCTTGGGCTTTGGAGAGGCCCATTTCCCGGACTCACACCCAGAACTTCTGACCCCCCAAAGCCTCGATGACAAGCGCAAGAGGAGCCTTCGGATCCTTCTTGCAGAAGACAATATAACCAATCAGAAGGTGGCCTTGGGGATCCTCCAAAAACTGGGCTACAGGGCAGAGGCGGTGGCCAACGGGAAAGAGGCCTTGGCCTCATTGCAAAGAGAACCCTACGATCTTGTTCTCATGGACTGCCAGATGCCTGAGATGGACGGGTATGAGGCCACACGCCTCATAAGGGAGCCCTCCACAGGGGTGCTGAATCCTAAGGTGCCGGTCATAGCCATGACCGCCAATGCCATGGCAGGCGACAGGGCCAGGTGCATGGAAGCCGGCATGGACGACTATGTGACAAAGCCTGTGAGGGCACAGGATCTTCAGGCTGTTATTGCCAAGTGGACCAAAGCCGGAAAGGATTCCCCAAAGGAGGCTCAGGAGCAACCCTTTGTTGCTTCCTCTCCCAGCTTAGAAGCCTTGGTCCCAAATGAGGAGAAGACACCCCCTGTGTTCGACCGAGAGGCGCTCTTGGAGAGGCTCATGGGGGACCAGGAGCTGGCCACGGTGATCCTCTCGGGCTTCATCCAGGAGACCCCTCGACAAATCCATGCCCTTCGCTCGGCCCTCAGCCAAGGGGATGCCCAGGCTGTTTGCAGATGGGCCCACACCATCAAAGGGGCTGCTGGGAATGTGGGAGCCATGCTCCTAAGAGAGAAAGCCTTGTGCTTGGAAGAGAAGGCCAAAGCAGGGGCCTTGGAGAGGGCCCATGAGCTCCTAAAGGAGCTGGAGAGCTCCTGGGAGAGGTTCCAACAGGCATCCGGGATGTAAAGTGATAATCCTTATTTCCCTTGGCATCCAGCCCCGATTGTTTTGCCACCATCTAGTTCCCTTGAAGTTGTTGGTGCTTTTGTGATAGGAAAACTTCCTCCGACCAGCGGAGGGAGGGGTCCCGGAGGGCAGGTTAGCTGCAGATGCGATGGGGGTTGCTGGGTCCGGGGCGGGGCTCTTGTCTCGGATTTAAACTATAAACCCTTGACGATTTAAGGATCTATCTTATGAGAAAGCTAATGAGACCGGACACTAGAGAGAAGAAGGAGGAAGCGGTCGTGGGAAGGCTGAGAGAAGTTTTTTTATTAAGGAGGTCATTGTCTTCAGGACATTAGATGAGGGCGTAGCGCAGCTTGGGGGCCTTGA